>CAMLDI010000043.1 GCA_946478845.1 uncultured Paenibacillaceae bacterium | reverse complement strand
TCAACAACAACAAAGAGTTTATTCCGGAATACCTTGAATAAACGTAATTTTTCACATTTTTGTACCGGTTAGCAATAATGAATAGCTCCTGATCATTACTAACATAGACGACGTGTTGTATTACGTTTTTGGGGACTCTTTTGATTACTTTAGGTTTTAATTTTTTTTGTTTTGCCATGGTCAACCTCCTCTCTTTTAAATATTTTATTTGTTATCAGAACCAAAACGTAGAAATCTGTCTATTTTTCTTTTCAGTCTCTTTAGTTATTATACCATAGTTGGTTTAATAGGAAAATATACCCATTTGTAGCTTGATATAATTAACACAAAAACCTTCTGATCGAGTCAGTAGGTTTACATATATTTAATAAAGATTTTTTGTTCTGTTTTCCACCTCTTTTATTGGAAAAAGTAATTGCTTATGGTGCTAAGAAATTTATTGCTGTGGGTGGAGCAGGTGTTCTTGACAAGACCATCGGGTTGGGACATGTGGTTATTCCCCAATTTGCTGTCCGTGATGAGGGAACATCCTATCATTATTTGCTGCCTGGGCGTGAAGTAGAAGCAAGCCCGGTAGGAATTAAGGCGATTGAAAAAACGTTAACTTTACATAAAATAGATTATATCCTTGGGAAGACCTGGACCACAGATGCTGTATATCGGGAAACACCTGAAAAAATAAAATTGCGAAAAGAAGAAGGATGTATCTCAGTGGAAATGGAGGCTGCTGCTTTCTTTGCTGTTGCTAAGTTTAGAAACGTGGTTTTTGCCCAAATCCTTTATGGTGGGGATGATTTAAGTATGGAAAAGTGGGACCATAGGCGGTGGAACAAACAATCTAGCTTGCGGGAAAAATTATTTTGGGTTGCAGCGGAATCCTGTGTATATTTATAATAGTGCAATAATTACAGAAAATTAACAATAGTAAGTTTAATGGAAAAATGATATATTTAAATTAATAATAGCTATTCCTTTTTTGGAATAGCTATTTTTGCACTATAAGAATAGCCATCATGGAAAAGGAAAGGGGTTAGTTTCATGCGATTCTATCGGATGAAATTGAGTACACAAATAAATATCATCGCTATTTCTTTATTAATTACTATTTGTACGTTAATGACTTCATTTGTTTTTTATCAAATGCAAGATGGAATTAAACAAAGCGCTTCTTTAAAAGTAAAATCGGACCTTAAAATGAGTTACAGTTTAATTGATAAAAAATACCCAGGGGATTGGAATGTTCGTGAAGGTGAACTTTATAAAGGTGATACCCCAATGAAAAAGAATCCAGGTTTAGATGAGATTAAAACGATGACCGGGGATTTATTTAGCCTTTTTTATAACGAAGTAAGAATCAGTTCTTCACAAACAGATCCAAAATATCCAATTGGTTCAAAAGTTTCAGGGGAAATTGCAGAACAGGTGTTAAGGAAAGGACAAGTGTATTATGGGGAAGATACGATTCTGGGTGAATCCTATCAAATCGCCTATATGCCTATCAAAGATAAACATAATTTAATCGTAGGTATTTGGGCAGTCGCCACTTCCCAGGCTTTCGTGAATGAGATTTTTATTACAATGATTCCTCTATATTTGATTGTTTTGTTAATGAATATGGTAATTACAGCATTGGCATTTTGGTTTTATACAAGGAATATAAAAAAACGGTTGCAAATTGTTACCCATGCAATGGAAGATGCGGGTAGGGGGGATTTTACAAAGACCCTGGAGGTAAACTCAGGAGATGAAATTGGGCAATTAACCCAAAGTTACAATGAGATGAAATCCAATTTGGCTGAAATTATTCGACAGGTACGATTGGCTTCTGAACAGGTTGCTTCTTCATCCGATAAATTAAATGCTAGTGCCTTTGATACATCCATGCAAATTAATCAGGTCACCCAATCTTTAAATGAAATGGCTATAGGTGCAGAGACCTCAGTGAAAGGGGCAAAAGACAGTTCCATGGCAATGGAAGAATTGGTGATTGGAGTACAAAAGATTGCAGAGTCTTCTTTTATTGTGACTGATGAAAGTATTCAGGCGGCCCATGAATCGGAACGGGGGAATGAATCGGTACAAAAGGCTGTTCAACAAATGGATTCAATTGAAAAATCAGTTAATGATTCAGCTACTCTTACTAAACAATTGGGAAGCCGTACCCAAACAATAGGAAAAATTGCAGAACTCATTACAAATATTTCTTCAAAAATCAATCTATTATCCTTAAATGCAACCATTGAAGCAGCTCGTGCAGGTGAACATGGACGGGGGTTTGCCGTTGTAGCAAAGGAAGTTCGAAAATTAGCGGAACAATCCGCTCAATCAGCCCATGAAATTAATGCATTGTTGAAAAAAATTGAAGAAGATTCTACTTCATCTACTTCAGCGATGGAGCGGGTCATTATTGAAGTTCAAGCTGGAAAAGAAGTAGTGAATGAAGCGGGGAGAACGTTCCAAACTATTCTTTATGCCATCCAACATGTTGCCAATAGGATGGAGGAAATCACAGCGATTACAGAAGAAATTTCTTCGAGTTGTGAAGGAATTGCTTTATCCGTTGACGAAACAGCCAGGATTTCTGAGGAATCATTTTATAGTACGCAAAATATTGTGGCGGTATCAGAAGAACAATTGGCTTCAATGGATATGATTTCATCCTCAGCAAATTCTTTAAAACATATGGCTCGTGAATTGGAAGGGTTAATATTAAAATTTAAGATATCCTGAACAGGATTATGATTGGATAGAAATGTTACTTATCCTTGCATTGATGTGTTATTTTATTGAAAAGTAGTGTATTATAGTTGAGTTAAATTATTTGAAAGGATGAGTAGCTTGTCACAATTTGATAATGTTTCTGTCATCAAAGAAGCCAACATTTATTTCGAAGGGAAAGTTACCAGCAGAACAGTATTGTTTGCTGATGGAACTAAGAAAACCCTGGGTATTATGCTTCCTGGAGAATATGAATTCGGGACAGGACTTAAAGAAGAAATGGAAATTCTCGCCGGGAATTTGGAATATAAATTGAACGGTGAGGATTGGGAAGAAATAAATGGATCAGGTATTTTTTATGTTCCTGCCAATGATAAATTCCAATTAAAAGTACATACACCTGTTGATTATTGCTGCTCCTATATTGCAGAATAGCGGAAAACATAATTTACTAAGAACATTGTCCTGTGGGCAATGTTCTTTTTCTTTATATCCTTTACATAAAGTAGTAGTAATCCTAAAAAAATGAGGTGATATCTAGATGGCTAATGTAGGGTTGCTACTTATTCGCCTGGTGGTGGGATTGACTTTAGCTGGACATGGGACTCAAAAGATTTTTGGTTGGTTTGGAGGACACGGGGTGAAAGGAACCGGGGGATGGATGGAGTCCGTTGGATTAAAGCCTGGGATTTTCATGGCTATTTTTGCGGGACTTGCTGAGCTCATTGGAGGATTGCTTTTTGCTATAGGACTGTGGCTTCCTGTTGCTGCAGCACTGGTGATCATCGTGATGTTGGGGGCTATTTTTTCTGTGCATATTAAAAATGGATTTTGGGTGGATAAAGGGGGCATAGAGTATCCTTTTATCCTGTTCGTTCTTGCTTTAGCTCTGGCTTTCATTGGGCCTGGAACTTATACTTTGTTTTAGAGATTTTAATTTTTAAATGGATCCCTTTATCGAAGGGATCTTTTTTGTGCAATATAATACAAACATACGTTCTTGTTGAACGTTCGTTTTAATGGTAAAATATAATTACCAAAAATTTATTAATTTTATATTAAATAGAAATTAAAGAAGAGTGAGAGGTGATCACAGTGATTTCAAAAGAAATGTTTAAATGTCTTACAAAGGAACAAATCATTGATTTTTTTAAACTGCCCATGGATGTGAATCATAAAAAAAAGGCCTATTTAGTTGAGCAAGCGATTGAAATCCTAAAGGAAAATCCACTGGCATTAAAAAGCCTTTACAACACATTTGCTAAAGAATTAGCTATGTCACCCTATGAGTGCGAACAATTGCTAGGCTGTACAACAACGGAACGAAGGCGTTGGACGAAAAATGGGAAACTAAAGGTAAGTGAATACCAAACAATTAACAAATATGGGAGAACGATTACCTATCCAATGTATGACCGTGGTTGTTTAGAAGCCCTTTCTATAGAAACCGTGAATCAATGGCGGGCTGAACATGAGTTAGAAAAAGAAAAGATAAAAATGGAGGCTAGGAAAAAAGCCAAGGAGTCCCGGCAGCAAAATGAACAACTGCGAGCTAGATTTGCTAATGAGTGGAGGAAAATCGTAGTATCCTGGTACAAGAATGGAGATCTAGCTTTGGCAGCCTCATTTGAATTAGCCTATTGGACAATGTGGGTATCCCGTTGGGCTAAAGAACATCATAGAAAAAGCAGGAATGCTATTAAACATAGCCATAAGTATAAGGAAAGGGAGACACTTTTTTATGAAATGAAGAAGGAAGCGATTAAATCTTTATATCAGACCTCTTATGCAAAATTATCATTTTATAGACCTGAAGACCCGGATAAATGGGACGTTACATTTTGTCCTGCACACTTTGACGAATTTAAGGAATGGAGAAGGGACTGTGGGATTGATAAGTGGAGTTACTTTTTTCAAAATCAAAAGTGGATTACAAATTGTAACAATTGTAAAGTTAATATGGAAAAGGATTATTATTCTTTGTATTATTTAGAAGTTAATAGTTCAGTCATTCCTGAATATCGTTTTTCCTTTCATATTCCTTATCCCATTGCCCAACCATTTCTCCCTTCTTCTGAGAGTTTGCAACTAGTAAATCAAGATGAACAAATAGATGGCTTATTTCGATTTGGAAGAAACATTTTGACAGAAGAAAAAATTGTTTATAGTGAGAAAGAAGTGATTAATAAGTGGCAAGAGGCTTATATGAAGCTGAATCTATTTCTAGAAGCCGAGGCAAAGTCTGGGGATGTAATTTTGAACCCCTTTTAAAATTCGGGTATATATACTTTTTCCTATGTTAAAGATGGAATTTATATATCATTGTTGTTGTTTTTGAAAGGGGATTTGCAGTGAATTACTTTGAAGTTTTGTACGATGCCTTTAAACCTTTTTTAGATGGAGAAAAAAAGCCCTTAAATACATTGGAAGTTGGCAATATGTGGTTGTATACGGCCATGGGGGAAAATACAATACAAAATGAACAAATTGCCATCAATACCGTTGAAGATGATGAATTAAGAGAAAAAATGAAAGTGGCCCTTCAGGTTCATACTGAAGTTGTGAATGAAATGAAAGAATTTTTATCGAAACAAGGTGTACCATTGCCAAAACCAACACCGGAAAAACCCCAGGGTGATTTTAAATATATCCCTGACGGTGCAAAGATGACGGATCAGGAAGTGGCAAATATGATGTCCTTTAACCTGGTCATTGCCTTGACTTACGGTGTACGAGGGTTAAGTGAATCCGTTCGTGCTGATGTTGCCTATTTATATGCTAAATTTCTGACAAAGCATTTAACACTTTCCGTGCAATTAAAACAGCTCATGGAGAAAAAAGGTTGGATTCAACAAGCACCAGCATTTAAACCTTAATACCAAATAACCACCTGCATTGATGCAGGTGGTTGTTTAGTATTCAAGGGATTGACGATTTTTTTACACTCTCTTAACTTTCTTGGCTTAACTGCCACTCTATGCCAAACTGATCTTTTACTTTTCCATAGCATTTGCTCCAGAAGGTTTCTTGAAGTTCCATAACAACGTTTCCGCCTTCTCTTAATTCCGTAAAATAAGATTTTATTTCATCTATATTATTACTGACCACTGCCAGGCTGATGTTGTTTCCTGGTATAAAAGGGGTGCCAGGAAAAACATCAGAAAACATCACATTGCTTCCATTAATGTTTAATTGGGTATGGATAATTAAATTTTTTGCTTCTTCAGGAAGAGTAAAATCTGGGTGTGGAGGAGCTTCGCCAAAGGTCATTAATTGTGGAGGCTCTGTTTTAAAAACCCTAGCATAGAATTCTACCGCTTCACGACAGTTTCTATTAAAACAAATATAAACGTTTACAGACATGTACCCACTCCTTAAAATAAGTATCTTTACATTAATTCAATTCACCTTTATTCATTTCCTTTTTATAATTATTGATTCCTAATAAGCTATTTAGTGGACAATATCTGGTGACTGCTGTAAAGAAGGGGATAATTGCTAAAAAGCCTACGTATCTTAGTGGGGGATTGGCGAAAAAAAATAAAAGTAGTAGGACACCGATTCCCCCACGAATCCATCGTTCTGTACTGCCTACATTTTTCTTCATATATATTCACCTCATGAATAATATCCCTTCTTTTTAAAATTATATGTATATTGTATAGTAATAAATCAAAGAGCATTTGACCTTTTTTAGGGGTCAAATGCTCTTTTTTAAAAAGAAATGTTGACAAAAAAAGGGATTAGTATTATGGTTATACACATAAGTATATAACTGTTTAACCGTCAAAGTATTTTATTTGAAAAGAGGTGATGAAATCCTTGAGTCAACTGTTTGATGAGAACAAACCGTTATTTTTACAGATTCGAGAGAAAATTGAGGACCAAATTGTCAACGATCAATTAAAAGAAGGGGACCAGGCTCCCTCAACAACCCAATTGGTCAACTTTTACAAAATCAATCATGCTACTGTGTCAAAGGGTGTGAACCAGTTAGTAGATGAAGGGATTCTCTTCAAAAAAAGGGGGATTGGCATGTTTGTGGCAGAAGGTGCCAAAGAAAAACTGCTGGAAAAGCGAAAAAATGCATTTGTGAATGACTATATAGTGGGGTTAGTCCAGGAAGCAGATAAATTGGGCATCTCAGATACTGAAATTATGGAATTAATTAAAAAGGTAAAAGGAAGTGATAATAAATGACTTTTGCTGTGGAAGTAAAGGATATAACCCTAAAATATCATGATGTGGAAGCGTTGAAAAATCTCTCATTTCATCTAGAACAAGGGAAAATTTATGGTCTTCTTGGCAGAAATGGCGCAGGAAAAACATCACTTTTGTCATTGCTTGCTGCCTTTCGGGAACCAACTGATGGAGCCATTAATATTTTTGGAAAGCCCCATTTTGAAAATGCAGAAATCATGCAGGATGTGGTTTTTATCTATGAGAAGGATAATAAAGAAGAAACGGAAAAAGTGAAGGGGATGCTCAAATTTGCAGAAAGATATCGGCCTTATTTTGATATGGAATATGCACAGTCCCTTGTTAAACGATTTAATCTTCCCTTAAATAAAGCAGTGAAAAAACTATCCAAAGGCCAGCAGTCTGCACTTTTTGTAACAATGGGGTTAGCTAGCCGTTGTCCATTGACTATTTTTGATGAAGCGTACCTCGGGATGGATGCACCCACGCGAGAAATTTTTTATCAGGAATTGTTAGAAGACCAAAACAATCATCCCCGAACAATCATTATTTCTACACACCTTGTCTCAGAAATGGATTATTTGTTTGATGAAGTGATTATTATCGATAAAGGAAGGTTGATTTTACAGGAAGAAAATGAAACATTACTCTCTAAAGGGGCTACAATCACAGGTACAGCTGATGTGGTTGATCAGTTTGTAGTAGGGTTAAAGAGATTGAATGAGCAACAATTAGGGAATACAAAGCGGGTTGTCATTTACGGGGCATTGAATGAAGAACAGAGAAATAAAGCAAAGGAGAAAGGATTAGAAATCGGAGCCATATCACTTCAGGATTTATTTATTCATTTAACAGGGGAGGGAGTGTAGCATGAAGAAAAAACCCATTTATTTAAAGATTGCAATGGACCTATTTTGGTTTCAAGCAAGATGGACCATTCCTTTTTTAAGTATTGTTTTGTTGGTTCATGTGATTAAAAATGCACCATCAATCATAAAAGTTCAACCTCTGGAGGATTTTTTACTTACTTCTTATATATCTTCTAATATTTACATGTTTATTATTGGGATAATCTCTGCTTCTGTTTTACTCCCTTTTTATGTAAAAAACGGAATTTCCAGAAAAGATTATTTTAAGGGTGCGATTCTGGGTTCCTATGGACTTTCATTAGCACTTGTCATTGCTTCAGGAGTGATTGCAGGGGTTGAACATCTAGCCATTCAGATGTCAGATTCTCCTTATGTAATTGATAGTATAAATGTGTTGCAAGATGTTAAAGACACTGATAAAAATATCATTGCTATTTCTATCACAGGGATGCTATTTTCACCTGTTGTTGACCCCAGTAACAGTTGGATTTTAACTTTGTTTGTATTCAGTATAAATCTTTTCATGTATTATGGATTGGGTTGGATGATTGGGGCAGCATTTTATCGGTATAAACCTATTGGATTTATCGCAATTGCACTACTCTTATTTTTTCTGAGTATAAGAGATGCTATTTGGGCAATTGGAATCAATCTTTATACATCCATTGCTGGTTTGATTTTGTTAATTGGAATTATTTTAGGGATCATCTATTTGCTAACTAAGAAAGTAACAATAAAATTATAAAGAGTCTTAAACAACTTCAATACAAATAATTCCAAAAAAACGGCTGTCTATTATAGACAATCGTTTTTTTTCTATGTTATGATGTAAGCGTATTCAAAATATTTAAAAAATTTAACCGGCGCAACGTTAATAATATAGGGGGAAGTTAAAATGACCATTGCTAAAAGCAAAGAAGTTGAAGAGTTTTATAATCCACGAATCATTCGTTTCAAACAAATGCACAACCATATAAAAGAAGAATTGGAACAAATTTCAGCATCTTACAGGGAAGATGCTATGGATAGTGAGTCCAGGGAAAGAATAGAAAATCAGATTAATGAATTAGAAGAGCAATTAAAGGTCGTTGAAGAACGAATAGATGTTCTGGAAAAATTAAAACAAGAAAAACTTAATGAATTGTAGGCCTCTGCATTTTGCAGGGGTTTTTCTTTTTGTACTTGGATATAAAAGGGGAGAATGAGCGAAACTATTCAGTGTCTTATCACGTAAATCCAGTAAAAGGAAAAAGGGGGACTTATAATGATTATTTCAACAACCAATACTTTACAGGGAAAAGAAATTGAAGCATATTTAGGGATTGTATCCGGGGAAGTCATTCTTGGGGCAAATGTGGTGCGGGATTTTTTAGCCAGCATTACAGATGTGATTGGCGGACGTAGTGGAGTCTATGAAAGCAAGTTAGCAGAGGGAAGGGAACTTGCCATTAAAGAAATGAGTGAAAAAGGACAGAAACTAGGTGCCAATGCCATTATAGGTGTAGATTTAGATTTTGAAACCATCCGGGAAGGCATGATTATTGTTATTGCTACGGGGACTGCTGTTCGGGTAAGGTAAGTTAATTTTACCCTGATATGATAAAATAGGATTATAAATATTTATAAATCCATTATCGGGGGACTAATTAATGGAGAAACCATCCTACTTCTATCAATTCCTAGAACCTATATCAAAAGAGCTTGCTTTTGTAGCAAGGGAACTGGAAAATAGCATTTTCACTAGCCCACGAACCATGCTTACCCATGCACGGGTGTTTGTAGAAAACATCTTGCAAAAAGTTATTCAGGCAGAGAAATTGCCTGATCAATCATGGACCAATTTAAAAGACAGGATTAATTTACTGAATGATAACGGATATTTAATTAAAGACATTAAGGATGCTTTACACCGGGTTCGCCAGGTAGGGAATCAAGCGGCCCATGATACTCGAATGTTTCGTTTTTCAGAAGCTCTATTAAGCTGGGAAGATGTCTATCGAATTGTGAAATGGTATTTAGAAGTTTATGGTCCAATCGATTTTACTATACCGGATTATCAGGATCCCTCACCCGTGGTAAAACAATCCTATGAAATTACGGAAATTGAAGAACGGCTCAAAACCTTAGAAAAACTTCTTATTGCATCTATGGAAGGGCCGAAAGAGATGGAACCTGTCCATCTGGAAACGGCTGTGGCACAAGAAGTACTGTTGGCGGAACCAGAACCACCAGGTTTCACGACCATTCGTACCATAACCTATAAAGACAGAAAACTTGAAGTACCCTACTTTTTGCGGGATGCATTCTTATTGCCTCAGCGGTTTCCATCCTCTGAAATCTTTCTTATTAGGCTTGGGGCAGAACAACAGGCCCGGATTATGAGCGAATTGCCAAATAATTTAGATGGCTTACACAAACATGTGAAACGATATAATGAAAAGAATGATGAAAATTTCTTTGAAGAATTAAAGGTCTTTATAGAGGAAGAGAAAAAACGTAGACAACTTACCATTAATCGTCCTGGAGAATTGTTCTTCTTTTTCAAAGCTGATTACATTGTTGTAACGGAAGAACTGTCTAAAATACCCTTAACTACTGCAGAGTTTGCGGGAATTCCAAATCTGCTGCGGCAATTGAATGAAGATGAAATAGAAACAGTGGCACAGTTGCCTAAGGAATTACTTATTTTAGCGAAGTATGAAAAAGTGGGAATAGGTACTGTAGAGAAGTTGTTTGATCAGTTGAAGAAGAAACAGCAATCCTATTTATTAAGTTAAATGTTGATCCCCTTGCTTTCGTGGCAAGGGGATTTAATTTAATATTTTTGAATTGTTAATACCTCTTCAATTCGATCATTCATGTATTTATAAGAATCGTATACACCTTGATTGTAGAATTCGAGAGCTAATTTTTCTATTATAAAATCTAATAGCAGATTTGCAGCTAAATTACCTAATTCTTCGTCTCGCTCCTTTAAAAAATAAGCTTGTATTTCCGAAATCATTGAGTTTCTTTTTTCTTTGGTTAATGTAAACTTGTCTTTATTTTTCATAGTACACCTCTGGTTGCCATTGGTTTCTTTAGCCTAAGAATAAATATATTGAAGAGTTGAAGCAAGTGCTAGAAAAAGAACAATATATTTTTAACAGTAGTGAGGTTTAAATGATAAAAATTGGAATATAGTTACTGCAAGCATTCTATATGCCAATTGCCATGTTGATCATAAACACACCAGCAAGCGCCAGTCCCAGGAGGGCCGTATGGGCATTGCATACTAGCATGATATTTGAACGGGGTTTGCGGGGCGTATGGATTTTGAGGATAATATGAGTTTTGAGGATAGTATTGGTTATAAGGGTAATACGGATTTAGGGGATAGGAAGGCATCATAACAGGAGGATTGCATCTTAACCAACAATCTTGGAATGTGTTTCCTTCATTCATACATTGTTTCATACAAGAACGACGTCGACGTCGCGACAAGTTTACCACTCCTTATCATCTTGATTTTCCTAATATTGTATTTAGATGTAAACCCTTTTGAGGATTGTCTAACTAAATTATGCGAATACCTATAACTAAGGAAATTAACGTATCTGTGATAGTAAATAATGATAGGGGAATACCAGGGGAGCAAATTTCATTCTTTTTGCAATAAATTATTCCCCTTAATAGAACATCATATTGTTATGCTGATATATAGTAAAATCAATAAAAATAATTAAAGTAGGGGGAGAAGAAATGACGAAAACAATTAGTCAATTGCAAAACTTAGATCAAATCACTGGATTCTTCCTCGTAAAAAAATGCGAAATGAAAATAGCTAGCAATAATAAGAAGTATATTGATTTCTTATTATGTGATAAAACAGGGGAAATTAACGGGAAATTGTGGGAAGTTACAGAAGAACAGGAATATTTATATCAGGCGAACAAATTAATAAAAGTTCGGGGTGTAATAAAAGAATGGAATAATAGTTTACAATTAAACATTGAATTAATTCGCCTTGCAAGGGCTGAGGATGGAGTAGAATTATCTGATTATGTACCGACAGCACCCTTTGACTCGGAGTATATGCTAAAGGAAATCCTGAACTATGTAGACCAGATTCAACACCCAGATATTAAATATATTATCAATCAATTAATTCAGGAAAATAGAGACAAACTTCTTTATTACCCTGCTGCACAAAAAAATCATCATTCAATTCGCGGTGGATGGCTCTATCATATTATGACCATGCTTCGGTCAGCTGAAAAAATGCAAGAAATCTATTTATTCCTTGATAAAGATTTACTGTATGCAGGAGTGATTCTCCATGATTTAGCCAAGTTAAAAGAAATGGAAGCTAACGAATTAGGTATTGTTTCAGATTATACCATTGAGGGTCAACTATTGGGGCATATTGTGCAAGGCATTAAAATGGTAGATAGAATCGCTTCAGAAATTGGTGCAGATGAAGAAATATCGCTCCTCTTGCAACACTTGATTTTAAGCCATCATTATAAAGGCGAGTGGGGAAGTCCAAAAAGTCCCATGATTCCTGAAGCGGAAATGCTGCACCATTTGGATATTATTGATGCCCATATGTATGATTTTCAAAACGCTTTAGAGAATACAGAGCCTGGAAGCATGTCTGAGAAAGTTTGGACTTTGGGAAGAAAGGTCTATAAACGGCAAGGAAGCTGATTTATCAAAACTGGAAAATAATTTGGGATAGTTCTTTACGTATTCTACGTAGGGAATTATCCTTTTTTCTTTTCTTAAAAAACAATATAACTGGATTGAAAAAACAACGTAAACAAAGTAGTATAAGAAGCTCAGTTTAATGGTTGGAGGGGTACGGGCGCTATCTGTTCAATGTCGTCTATGGGCTGAAAATTGCACTTTTTCAGCCCTGTTTTTGCTCCAAAGCCACTGCTATAGTGGTTGACCCGCCTCATTTGCCCTCTAAACTACATTTCGTCATCAGAATTATACTCTCAACGTGCCTTGAACGGTCAAAAAAGATTCCGCTTGTAGCTGGTTTCCCCTTGGAGGAAGGGTATCCATTTGAAAAAATCGCCCCTCGGATTCAAGTCCAGTTCATCATCAAATGTTATGATATAGATATTATAACAAAAGTTAATCAATAACGAGAAAGGAATATGCAATGATTAAAGATACAAATAACATATTAAACAATGATAGTTTTAGTTTTCCTGGACACTGGCTAGGCGGAATCTCACTGATTATCAGCCCGATTTTCCTACTTATTGGCGATCTGTTGAAAATAAACTTCAATTACTTTTTTCCACATCAGCTTGCAGCCTATACAGAGCATCCTCTTCTTATGACAACATCATATAACTTTTTTATTATAAGTTTTATCCTCATGTGGCCTGCGTTTCTTACACTAACCCGATTAATTGGTGCTAAAAAGCCAGGTTGGGCTATGTGGGGTGGTTTATTGGCCATAACCGGACTTTTCGTATGGCTTTTTCATGAGGGAATAAATTATCTGGCATTTCAATTAGTTAATGTTCAAGGATTAGAGACTGCAACCAAAGCTATCGCTGACTCCTATACATCATGGTATATCTTATATCCGCTTGTATTTACCGATAACCTGGGCTGGTTGATTCTCGCCATTGGTGCATATCGGTCTGGAACGCTTGGATGGTTTCGTTCTTTGGCACTTGCAAGTATGGCAGCACATTATAGCGGCGTTCTTAAAGGCAGTGACTTGTATCAAGTCATCTTTACGAGCGGGCTCTGTATTGCGTTAGTACCACTTGGCATATCCATTTTGCGAAATTCTCCAAAGCCAAGTCGCCGAATCATCTTAAGTTTTCTCGCTGCAGTCTTACTACTAGCTTTTATATATATATATACTCTTCTAAAACAGTAACCCTCCCTGACGATGAATATTTTAAATGCTACAATTAGTATCAGGTGTTTCTGGTAGTATCAGGTGTTTTGTCTTTTATCAATTTTTATGCGAAAGAGTTAAAACTCATTGAAGCAGCCAGCTTTTTCTTTATTGTTTATGCCGTTATGGTGTTTTTTTCCAGGCCTATTACAGGTCGATTATTTGATCGGAAGGGTGCTAATTTTGTAATTTATCCATCTCTTCTGGTTTTTGCCGGGGGAATGGCCCTTTTAAGCCAGGTACATGTTGGATGGACATTACTACTGGCAGGGGCGATTATCGGGCTTGGATATGGAAATTATACTTCGTCTGCCCAGGCTGTCTCAATTAAAGTAACCCCATCAAATCGGTTAGGCCTTGCTACATCTACATACTTTATTTGTGTAGACATTGGTTTTGGCATTGGGCCCTATTTATTGGGTTTTCTTATCCCTTATACAGGATATCGGGGGCTTTATATGACCATGGTGGGAACAATTTTCTTGTCTATGATTTTTTATTATTTTTTGCATGGAAAAAAGGAGAAACAATTTAATAAAAAAGAAAACTATTTGTATGCAGAAGAGGCGTAAAATTAAATACAAAAAAACAAAAATCGATCGTCTTTTATAGACAATCGATTTTTTTCATATCTTACAGTCTCCTACTACTATTCAAGATATAATAAAAGAAATATTTATTCCCATTCATTTATAATCTAAATCTAGCTGCTTCAAAGTGATTGAAAGATGGGTCGGGATCAGTATTACCGTCAATGATAGCTTGGGCAAAAATTTGTACCCTATCACCCTTAAATAATTTGGTGATAGTAGAAACACTCACGTGATTATTATTCGTTAAAGGTGCACCAAAAAAATCGTTATCAGCAGCTGCAACATTTACATCGTTAATAACGATAAACATTCTTACACTATAATTTGCAGCAACATCAGGAACAAAAGCAAGACTTGCAATTATTAAATATATTCCATCTTGTTTTGGCTCAAATGTTGATGTACCTGGGTCATATTCATTGTTCAAATCAAACTCTTGATCTGGATACATAATTTGTGTTATGTCTGCAGGACCAATTGCTTGTGAAGTGGAAGCAGCAGCCCTAAAAGCTGATGGTCCTGTACTTTCTTTTTTATGATCACAACAGTTTACATTCACGTTAACAATAGGATTGCTTACATCCTTTTTAGACTTCCATTCTTCCTCATTTTTATTTTTCTCATGATAGTACTTTTCTTTGTATTTTTTATATCTTTCTTTATAATCATTATCACTCATAAATTTTACTCCCTTTGCTTAATTATTCGGCTCTTACTCATTTGGACATGTACCATTATCTATTTCTAATATATGTATACTTCTTTAGATGGAATACGTTTTTGTCCCCCATCAACAACACATTTTTAAGAAAATCACCTCAAAAAATGATACTTTAAGGAACCAAAAACAGCCCCCTTGGTTGCCAAGGGGGGCATTTTTCTGATTATCTAGTAATTTGTACATCAGGACTTCCAACACTAATTGTTCAAGTAGATCAGAACAAAGTGTAGAAAAATACTGATATGAAATCTCCTTTGAGATTACTTTGTTAAAATAATTTTTTTAAGTTAAATCCTTTTTTTAAAAACTTCGTCTTAGTGAATGAGGTGGTAAAAATGCCTGAGGATCAGTTATTGATTAAAGAGATATTTAATGGCAGTCAAGCTGCAATGGAAGTTTTGACGAGAAAATACTATAAACAAATCTATGCATTTGTCTATCGGAAAGTAGGAGACAAGGAAATGGCATACGACTTAACGCAAGAGATTTTTATAAAAATGATTCAGAGAATCCACTCCTTTTCGAACAAGGGTAGCTTTAAAAGCTGGCTCTACTCAATAGCGGTAAACCATTGCAGAGATTATTGGCGAAGTGCCGAATATAAGCAAACCTCAAAGCAAATAGAGTTACCTGAGACGATCGAAAGTAAACAGAAAAGTGTGCCTTATATATTTGAACGGAAGGAAACGAGAGAACAGGTGAAGATAGCAATTAATAGTTTGCCTGAATATCAACGGGAAGCTCTCATTCTAAAATATTTTCATCATATGAAAACTAAAGAAATTGCTGATGTCACCAATGCCAGTGAATCCACAGTGAAATCCAGGCTAAAACAAGGCTTAGGAAAAGTAGCAGCACTTCTAAAGGGAGGTGATCAAAATGGGCAACAAAGATTTAGATAACAATAATGTTGATATAAACAATGTGTTTCTCGAATTTGAAAAAGAATTAGGTACTATGTTAGATGAGTATGATGTTGAGTATCCGAGCGAAACTGAAATGATGATGACCATTAATTCTTTAAGACAATACGTACCTGTTAAAGTAAACAACTTTGAAGTTTTTTATGGAAGCATTTATTCAATTTTAAAGAATGCTTTACATGAGGTCTTCTATATCAGTCCATTATTTTGGATCTCAAATTGTTTGTTTTTGTTGATTAGTCTTTCTACAGTTTTCATCGTTGGACAAAATCCGTACATTATTATGTTGATACTTGCTCCGTTTCCAATTTTAACTGGTTTATTTGAAGTTTTTAAAAGTAGGGAATCAGGTATGGCAGAGCTTGAAATGTCATTTAAATATAGTCTACAGGAGCTTATTCTATCCAGAATGTTCGTTATAGGTGGATTTAACTTCCTTATTAATCTTACTTTTACTATGTGTATTTCTATTTTTTATCCAGAGATATGGTTATGGAAATTAGTGCTTTATTGGGTTACACCATTCACTGTTATCACTGCAATTATGCTAGTAGTTGTTACAAAATTTCGCCATATATATGCCGTAACAGCCGGACTATTGGTATGGATTTCTTTTGGTGCTTTTATAAGCCAGGCTAATATGATTGAAAAAATCGAAAGTATACCAGTTGCCTTTTATATTCTAGTTATTGTATTCGCAACAATCGTAGTCTTTACGAAGATGCAACGAATCTATAAAAGGGGTATTACGTATGAATTTAACCATTGAGAACATAACAAAATCATTTGAAAATAATAAGGCTCTAGATAATATCAATTTGAAGTTTACAACAGGTGTGTACGGTATTTTAGGAGCAAATGGTTCAGGCAAAACAACCCTGATGCGGATTCTTGCTAGCGTAATGAAACCTACTTCAGGAAAAATCTATTTTGATGGTCAAGATATCATGTTAATGGATCACCGTTATCGGGATTTAATTGGGTACCTACCTCAACATGTAGGATTGTATAAAAATTTTACTGCCGAGAAGTTTTTACAATATATTGCAGCTTTAAAAGGGTTATCGAAAGAGGAAGCTCACGAAAAAGTAAATGAAGTATTGGAACTAGTCGGGCTTTCTGATCACCGGAAAGGAAAAGTAGGCAAATTCTCGGGAGGTATGAAGCGTAGAGTTGGAATTGCGCAGGCTTTATTAAATGATCCGAAAATATTAATTGTCGATGAACCAACAGCGGGACTTGACCCAAAAGAAAGAATTCGTTTTCGAAATCTTTTGTCTAAAATTTCAACAAACAGAATCGTGTTGTTATCGACTCATATCGTATCGGATATCGAATTTATTGCAAAAGAAGTTTTGATATTAAAAGCAGGTAAATTAATTAAAAAAGAAACACCACAGGTACTTTTAAAAGGTATTGAAGAAAAAGTATGGTCAGTAACGGTTGATGAAGCTGAAATTAGCCATTTTCAAGCTATGTATAAGGTCGGTAATATTGCACGCAATCAAGACCAATTCCAATTGCGTATTTTGAGTGATTCTAAACCTCATCACAATGCAAAAAATGAGATGCCAAATTTAGAAGATTTATATCTCTATTATTTCGATGAGGAGGTTGAACAATCATGGAGCTTTTAAAATTTGAGCTATACAAAATTTTCAAGCAGAAAATTATTTATATTACTTTTATATTATTAGTGGCATTCTCTACGGGGTTTACTTTTAATAGTGCATCTGATTTAGAAAAAAATTTATATAAAGAGTGGGAAGGGACGTTAACGAAAGAAAAGGTACAGTTGGCTGAACGAGAGAATGCTATATTAATGGAAAAAAAAGAAGAATTGGAATTCGGACAAATTACTTCTAATATTGACAATACCAAATTAGGGATTTACGAAACAATCGCGTATATCAAATCTATAGAAGGTAGACTCAAAGAAAGAATACTAAAACTAGAAAAAGAAAATAACTATAACTCACAACTTGAACAAACAATGATTAAAAAGGTAGATTTATCTTATTTTTCATTTAATAAAGGACCTAAGCAAATAATAGACTATGCCAGTGTGTACTCGATTTTTATTACTGGTGCCATGCTTTTAATCGGTCTCTCAACCATCTATACACAAGAATATAGCTCAGGTGTTGATAATTATATCTTGAGCTCAAAAAACGGGAGAAAGCAACTCATGCTTTCAAAAGTGATGGCTTCCCTTATTTATACAATTGTTGTTGTGTTAACGGGGGAATTCTTTAATATCATCTGGAATGTTATACAATATGGGAATGAAGGCTGGAACACAGCCATTCAATATTATTTTAAATATTTCTTTTCACCATTTGGTTTCAATTTGTTAGAATTCCATTTGATACAATTAGGTTTACACCTATTTGCATCCTTCAGTTTTGCTTTATTGATTGTGTTAGTTTCTTCACTTTGTAAGAAATCATTGATATCACTTATTTTTAGCGGAGCAATTTTTTCCCTTCCATATTTTGTAGTAGAGATGCTGAAAATGCCAAAATGGCTCGAGGATGTATTTCATTTTTCATTTATCTATATAATGAATGTTGAATTTTTCTTTGATAATTTTAGAACGATTAATTTGTTCGGATACCCTGTTTTATACCCGATTGTTGCTATTGTATTAATGGTTGTGTTAGCTGTGATTTTTGTGATGATTACATCTGGTGTGATGAGAAGTAAAGAAGTCACGTCTTAGGGAAATGGTTTTACTAACATATGTTCAAAAAAGGGATTCTTCTTTTTTGGCAGATAAGATTTTTTAAATTTTATCTTATCTGCATAAGTGCAACTAAGGCTATCACCTGCGCCTAAAGGCTTGGCGCTAGCCAAGTTTTCTTTAGTGAATTGTAACAATTATGTAATTTCACATATATGTTTTTAGTTTCTACTAATGTAAAATTTATATTAAACTTAAAGCCAAAGGGTGGTTCCATTGTTGAAAAAACTATCGGGAATTTTATTGATTTTTATGATTATCTTTGGAATAAGTGCTTGCAGTTCAAAACAGGATTGGAATTCGAAAGTTGGCAAAGAAAAAAACACACCAGCATCTACACAAAACGGAAAATGATTGAATTGAATAATAAGGTAAAAATAGTCCTTGCACATTGCAAGGACTATTTTTGTTTGCTTCAAATTCTCCTAACTGGATAAACTATAGGAAGTAAATTCCATAAAGGAGGATGCACTAGGATATATTTATATATACTTTTCGGAGGAAGATAATGAGAAAATTTTCATTTTTGGTAATGGTTGTATTTTTATTAATTATGTTTGGTTATAAACTATTTACAATTGATAAAGTTTTTTTAAATGAAAATGATAATACCACTCAAAAGTTATACATAAACTTCTTTGACCCTAAGCTTTTTACCTTCACATTTTATCAATATGATCAGAGGTTACAACATAATAAGGTATTACTAAAGAAGAATATAAAAGATTACACTTCGTTTGCTTATTCAGAATCCCATAACAAATTGTTTTTTGCCGATAAAGCAAAAGACAATACAATGCAATTATTTGTAATGGATTTACAAACCGAGCAAATAAGACAATTAACAAGTAAATTAAGTCATGTAGATTTTATACAAATAGATAAAAAGCAAGCAATTATTTTTATGAGAGTTTTATTAAAGGATAAATATCGTAATTTTCATATTGCAACATATAATATAGCAACAAATGAGTTGAAAATTTGGGATGAGGCTGATAAGGATAAAAATATTTTCGATTTTAATTATAATCCAAATAATAATAAAGTACTTGTAGTGTCCTTTTCTGAGGCTGAAGATACAAAGAAACTTGAAGAAGCTAATGAAAAGCAAACTACGCTACTTCCTCCTAAATACAGTATAGATATTTATAATGTCAATGGAAATAAAGAAAAACCAATTACATTAATCGATAAATTTATTAGTGGGGCCTCATTAGCATTTGATAAAAACTTAGTGTTGTTTAGTTATGATGAAAATCATGATAATCCGATATCCCATGTAGTAGAAATGGATATTAATACAAAAAAAATAAAACCATTGCTTAAAAGTACAGAAAAGTATTTTAAAATAAGAGCAGTAAAATACGATGAAAAAGAAGAAGGATTCTTCTTTTTATCAAGTTCTTATAATAGTCAAAACGGTAATAATGCTTTGGAAGTACCTAAGGAAAGTATTCTATCTTATTACGATATTAAGGAACAGAAAATTAAAGATATTTGGCGTACTGATAAAGGAGTCATCGTTAATTATTCAGTTGGCATGAGATGACACTAAGTTATTGCTTAGCGTATATTTTCGTTAAAATGTTGGCAGGACCTCTAGAAGCCATCATATATTGATGGCACTCTCTATTAACACGCTGGCTTTACTTTATTAAAATCATGGCTCTGATACATTAACCCAATGGCTCTGCCTCACCGAAATATTCATCCAACGATGTAAACTGATGTAATAGGACGCAAACAATCGTAAAACCCTTGCGGCTCTACGCGTGAGGTCATAAATAGGCTTACGTTAATAATTACACTCGTTTACTAATACGCGTTTCACTTATTCGATAAAGGCGGTTTAACAAATGAGGACTGCCAGTACCAAGCTTTTATAAAGCTATATGTAGGCCTTCCTCAATAAATTGGGAAGGCTTTTATTTATTATAGACTTTAGTCTGTTGAGCCTGAAGAAGGCGAAACATAAAAC
>CAMLDI010000042.1 GCA_946478845.1 uncultured Paenibacillaceae bacterium | reverse complement strand
CCTGGGGTATTATACCTTTTTCATATTAATTAGGAGGGCTTTTTCAGTGCCCTCCCTCCTTACCCAGCATTCTTTTAGGGGAAGGGTATCATACACTTGCTATTCACCCTTATACCAAAAACTTTTGGAACCGGGATAAAGTATACAAAAATATGGGATTTGAAAATTTTATTAGTTTGGATCAATTTGTGAATCCGCAAAAAAAAAGGAGGATATTTTGTAGATGATAGTGAGGTAACAAAATCCATTGTTGAAGAAACAAAACAATCTGATAGACCTGTATTTATTTATGCAGTTACAATGCAAAATCACGGAACGTACTATAAAACCGATCATAATTATCCATCTTTCCCAATTAAGGTTGCAGGAAACATCTCTGCTCCAGCCAGAGAAACCCTGGAGGTATATACCAATGGGGTAGTCGACGGAGATAAACAAATTTCGGATTTAATGGCTCATTTTAAGAAAATGAACGAACCGACCATCCTTATTTTCTTTGGGGATCATTTGCCTTATTTAAAAGTCTATAATGAAACGGATTTTGTCACGCAAAATAAAATGAAAAATATGAAAACAACTCCCCTAGTTATTTGGACTAATTATGGAAAGGAACCAAAACAATACCACAAGATTGTCAGCCCTTCTTTTTTAGGCACTTATATTTTTGAATTATCCGGATTAAATACTCCTTTATATTATAAATTTCTAAGCTATTATCGAGATCGCCTTCCTGGTTTCGGCCATAAGATGATTATAGATACACATGGGAATATTTATAATGAAATACCCCAAAAGTATAAAAATTTACAAAACCAATATCAAAACCTTCAATATTATTTGTTAATGGACTGGCAAAACTCTAAACATAAATAAAAGGACACCATTAAATGGGTCCTTTTATTGTAAAGAAGATTGAAAATCTAGTTTATTTTTCGTTCCTGGTTATCCCAGAAGGGCTTACGTAATACTACTTTTTGAATCTTGCCAGAAGCGGTTTTCGGCAATTCCCTTATAAATTGAACAGATTTAGGACATTTAAAATGAGCCATTCTTTCACGGCAGAAATTAATGATGTCTTTTTCAGTGACTTCTTCATGTCCATCTTGCAATACCACCACAGCATGGGGAATTTCCCCCCATCTTTCATGGGGGATGGCAATAATGGCTGCTTCTAGGATAGCAGGGTGTTCGTACAAGGTGCCTTCCACTTCAATGGATGAAATATTTTCTCCACCGCTGATTATAATATCTTTTTTCCGGTCTACAATTTCGATATAGCCTTCTTCATCGATGGTTCCCATGTCTCCCGTATGATACCAACCATTGACAATGGCTTTCGCTGTTTCTTCAGGCTGTAGCCAGTACCCATCCATGACCACATTAGAGCGGGCAATAACCTCACCCACATCCTGTCCATTGGGAACTACATCTTCTCCTTCAGAATCTACTACACGCAATTCCACATTGATCATGTTTAATCCGGCTTTTGCTTTTACCTGATGAATCCTGTCTTCTCCTTCTTCTGCAATGTGTGGTTTCACATGGGCAATAGTTAAGAAGGGGGCACATTCCGTCATGCCATAAACCTGAATAAATTCCCAACCAAGCTCATTTTCAACCGCTTTCACAAAAGAAGGAGGTGGGGCAGAACCGGCAATGGTTACACGGACCGATTGCTCTAATTTAGTGACTTTTGCTTTAGGTTCATTTAATAGCATATTTAATACGGTTGGTGCCATACATGCAATGGTAACGCCTTCATTTTTCATCAGGTCAAAAATGAGGGAAGGATCAATTTTTCTTAACATCACGTGAGTGGCACCCATTCCGGTGAAGGAGAAAGGAGTGCCCCAACCGTTCACATGGAACATAGGAAGAGTGTGCAACAATACATCCTGGTCAGTTGCCCTTACATGAATAATTGTATTTAAAGCATTGAAATATAAACTTCGGTGGGACTGGATTACCCCTTTCGGACGCCCTGTAGTACCACTAGTATAAAGAATTGTAGCAGGGTCTGTTTCTTCCATTTCTGCTGCTAAATAAGTTGGGGATGCTTCTGCTAATAGGGGTTCATAGGTCAGCCAACCTTCTTCTGTGGCCCGTTTTTCATTAGGCAATAAAATAAAGTGTTCTACATTGGTTAATTGATCTCTGATGGGATTGATTTGGTGATTCAGGTCTGCATCCACACAGAATATTTTCGCGCCACAATGGTTTACGATGTAATTATATTCGTCAGGGATTAGTCGGGTATTCAGAGGCACCATAATGGCTCCTATTTGCATGACTGCATAAAAACCTTCAAACATAGCCAGTGTATTAGGGGATAAATAGGCCACCCTGTCCCCTTTATTTACACCTAAAGAACGGAGGGTATTAGCAAGGCGATTTACACGTTCTTGCAGTTCTTTATATGTAATCCTCTTCTCACCCTCAATGACGGCTACTTTTTGAGGATAAAGATACACTGCTCGTTTTAGAAAATCATTAATAAGCATTGGGACATGCATACTCAATTTCCTCCTCGTGTAATTAAATTATTAATTCCCTATAAATAACAATAGCAGATTTTTTAACAGAATATAAGGATTTTTATCTATTTTCAGATATTTTATTTCGACAAATTATCACAAGAGTATATTTTAATGAATCAATAGAGAGAACCCGGGATATGCCCGGGTTTATTTTTTGTCAGCAATAGGTGAAATTACTTTTTCATAAAAGCGGGGGAAGAGATGATAGAGCTTGAAGCCAATCCCCATATACCAGGGAAGAATGATATCATGATTTCCTTTTTCTATCCCTTTTACAATGGCCTGTGCTACTTTATCAGGTGAAATCATAAAAGATTTTACTTTATCCCGATATTGGCGGGAAGCCAAATTATGGTCGAAAAAGGGTGTTTCTACAGGCCCGGGATTGATACTAAAAACTCTAACCCCTGTTCCCCGAACTTCCTGTCGGATACAACGGGTAAATTGAATGGTAGCAGCTTTACTGGCAGAATACCCTCCTGATTTTGCGGTAGCAATCAATCCTCCAACAGAAGCTACATTAATAATGGCTCCATACCCTTGTTTGATCAGGATAGGAAGGATCCCTTTTGTACAATAAACAGTACCAAAGTAATTCGTCTCCATCATTCCATGATAATCATGGAGATTTGATTCTTCCAGGGAGGAAAAGATGCCAAACCCTGCATTATTAACCCAGGCATCAACTTTTTTATAATCGGAAAGGATTTCTTTAATTGTTTTTGTGGCTTTTTCTTGAGAGGTTACATCTAAGAGGTAGTATCTTGATTCTGAATTATACCTGCTTATTTTATAATGTAATTCTTTTAGGTTTTTTTCAGCTCGTCCAAGCAACACAATGGTCCATCCTTTTTTGGCGCAAAGGCGTGCTGTTGCCTGTCCAATTCCGCCGCTAGCTCCTGTAATGGCAATGATTTTATGGTTCAAAAGTATGATTCACCTCTTTTCATTTGGCTATGGATAGTCTACTATGGATTAAAAGGAATGGGGTGAAAGGGGAATTGGGTTCTTTCAATTATAACGCATTACAGAAGGAAATTAATGAAATAGTTGAGCAAAATGAAGCTGGAATTATTGAAATCCGCCGTCATTTACACCAATATCCTGAACTTTCCCATAAGGAAACTAAGACAGTACTGTTTATTCAAGAAAAATTGATTTCCTTAGGTTTAACACCATGGACGTGTACAGGCAAAGACGTAATGGTTACCATTGATGGTGGAATGCCAGGGAAAACCGTTGTATTACGAGCAGATACTGATGCATTGCCAATTAAAGAAGAAACGGGCCTTTCTTTCGCCTCTAAACATAAAGGGGTTATGCATGCCTGTGGCCATGATGGCCATTCTGCTGCTTTATTAGGAGCAGCACAAGCATTAATGAAATTAAATAAGCAATTTCCTGGAAAAATTATTTTATTATTTCAACATGCCGAGGAAGTTGTCCCAGGTGGGGCTTGCGAGATTGTAGAAACCAATGCCCTGGATGATGTGGATGCAATATTTGGGTTTCATTTATGGAAAAACCTTGAATCCGGAAAAATTGGTACAGTACCTGGCCCAATCATGGCTGGCTCAGATTTTTTTACCATTGAAATTGAGGGTAAAGGGGGCCATGGTTCTATGCCCCATTTATCAGTTGATCCTATTGTGATTGCTGCTCATGTGGTAACTCAACTCCAAAGTGTAGTCAGTCGCATGGTGAATCCCCTGCATCCTTCAGTGATTAGTGTTGGTAAAATTAATGCAGGTGAGGGGTATAATATTATTCCGGAAAAGGCTATTATTCAGGGGACCGTTCGTTATTTTCAAGAAGATGTACAAGAACAGATTATGGATATGATGGAGCGGTTGGTACAGGGCACCTGTGCTTCTTTTGGTGCAAAGGGAACTTTACAGTATGTAAAAGGGGATCCTGCTGTTATTAATTATCCCGAGATGAACCAGATTGTTGAAGAAGTAGGACGAGAAATTGTACAGGCAGAAAATGTTGTTCCAGCACCTATTAGTATGGCTGGAGAAGATTTTTCCTATTATTTAAAGAAGATTCCAGGAGCCTATTTTTTTATTGGAATTGGCGGAGAAGAAGAAGCCTGTTATGGACACCATCATCCTAAATTTACAATTAATGAAGAAATGATTGCTGTAGGCAGTAAATTATTTGCGGGAATCGCTTTAAAATATCTTTTAACAAAATAAGGACTGTATCTCAGGTGTTTAGGGAGACACCCTATTTATAAGGGGTGATATTCATTGACACAGGTAAAATGTAGTGTAGCAAATTGTCGTTATTGGGCAGAAGGAAATAAATGTTCAGCCGATAAAATTATGGTTGAAATTGATCGCCATGCTTCTGCCAACCTGAATGTTGAATTTGGGGAAATAGGTGATATGCACCAGGACGTTGCTCGTACCTCAAGTACCACCTGTTGTCAGACGTTTGAACCAAAAAGCGGATCCTAAATTGTAAAGAAAAAGGAGTGGGGGCTAACGAATTCATGGATAATGTCCAGGTTCCTCAATCCAAAGGAAAGATGACAGGGGTTATTGGGATTGTATTATCCATTTTATCCTTTTTTACAATGCCATTTATCCTGGGCATTTCCGGTTTTTTAACCGGTTTTATTGCCTCGAAAAGGGGAGCAGTCCGAATGGGCCGCTGGTCTATGGTATTATCTTCCTTTGTGGTGGTCCTTACTCTTATATTGAATCCGTTCTTTTAGTTTTATAGCCCCAAAAGCCGGATCCTTATTGGATTCGGCTTTTTTTTGAAAATAAGAAAAATGTGATAAGATATTTTTTGGAAATATTCTTTATAAAAGGAATGAAAGTAAGGGGAAACTATGATTTATTTTGATAATAGTGCAACGACCAAACCCTACCCTGAATCATTGAAGGTTTTTAGTGAAGTAGCCCAGGATTTTTTTGGTAATCCTTCTTCCTTGCATCGATTAGGATTAAAGTCAGGGAAGTTATTGCAACAAGCCAGGCAAATTGCTGCAGATAGCCTTGGTGTGGTACCTAGAGAACTCATTTTTACTTCTGGGGGAACAGAAAGCAATAATAGTGCCATTAAAGGGGTTGCTTTAGCTTACCGGGAACGGGGTAAACATATTATTACCAGTGCAATCGAACATGCTTCTGTTTATGAAACCTGTAAACAATTAGAGGAATTAGGATATACAATAACAGTATTGCCAGTGAACCAAAAAGGAATCGTTTCAGTAGAAGATGTAAAGAAAGCCTTAAGAGAAGATACCATTCTTGTGTCTATTATGCAGGTAAATAGTGAATTAGGCTCAATTCAACCCATTCCTGATATTGCCAAACTTTTGTCTAAATACCCGAAAGTATTATTCCATGTTGATGGAGTGCAGGGATTTGGGAAGCTTCCTGTTGCCCCAAAAAAATGGGGGATTGATTTGCTTTCCCTTTCTGCCCATAAGTTCCATGGGGTTAGGGGTACTGGCCTCTTGTATGTGAGACAGGGGGTTACTCTTTCTCCATTAATGAGCGGTGGAGGACAAGAACAAGGACGACGTTCAGGTACTGAGAATCTGCCAGGAATTGTGGCGATGGCTCGGGCAATGAAAAAAGGGATACTAAATTTAGAAAAAAACCAGAAACATATGAGTGGGTTACGTGACCATCTTATTGCCCGATTAAAACAATTGCCCTATTGTATTGTGAATAGTCCAGAAGTTACCAATGTGGAAGGAGCACCTCAGATTGTGAATTTTTCTTGCCCTGGACTGAAATCAGAAGTGATTGTTCATGCATTGGAGGATTACGATATTTACGTTTCGACTCGATCTGCCTGCTCTTCTAAAAATGATAAACCGTCCAGAGTGTTATTGGCTGCAGGGATGGATGTAGATCGGGCAAAAAGTGCTTTACGAGTGAGTTTCTCAGTGGATAATACAATAGAAGAAGTCAATCGATTTATTGAAGCGATTGAACAAACAGTGCCAAAATTAGCAAAGATAATGAGGGTGTAATTATGCAATATGATCATATTTTAATTCGTTATGGAGAATTAGCGTTAAAAAAGAAAAATCGGGGAGATTTTGAAAAAGTCCTGGTTAAAAATATTAAAAAAGCCCTACAAGTGTATCCAAAAGCTCAGGTCATTCGAACGTACGGCCGCTTGTATATTGCTTTAAATGGAGAACCCTATAAAGAAATTGAAGGAAAACTGGCAAGAGTATTTGGCATTCATTCCTTTAGTCCAACACGTTTCCTCCAATCTTTTAATTTAGAAGAGATTCAACAGGCTGCTTTAGAGGTTATAAAAGACGTAGACCCAATGCCTCGCACCTTTAAAGTGCAAACGAAACGGCCAAATAAACAATTTCCTCATCGGTCCATGGAAATGAACCATTTAGTGGGTGGATATATTCTTAAGAATTCTGAGGATTTAAAAGTAGATGTCCATCAACCTGATGTCGTATTGCAAGTGGAAATCAGACAGGATGGGGTCTTCTTATCCTGTAAGAATGTTTCTGGAAATGGCGGATTACCAGTGGGAACAGGTGGAAAAGCTATGTTAATGCTTTCTGGGGGAATTGATAGCCCTGTAGCAGGTTGGATGACCATGAAACGGGGAGTTCGCATTGAGGGGGTTCATTTTCACAGTTATCCCTTTACTTCAGAACAAGCAAAACAAAAGGTGATTGACCTGTCCCGTATTATTTCCGAGTATGCAGGGAGTATGAAATTACATATTGTTCCTTTTACAGACATTCAAACGAAGATTAGGGAGTTCTGTCCTGAGAGTTATACTATAACGATTATGAGACGTTTTATGATGAGAATTTCTGAAAAATTGGCAGAAAAACATGGAGCACTTGCCATTGCAACAGGAGAGAGTTTAGGACAGGTTGCATCCCAAACCATGGAGAGTATGTATACCATTAACCATGTTATTCATACCCCTGTGATACGTCCTTTAATCGCCATGGATAAAACGGAGATTATAGCGATTTCTCATAAAATTGGCACATATGAAACCTCTATTCTTCCATACGAAGATTGTTGTACTATTTTTGTGCCAAAATCGCCAGTAACACGTCCTAAATTAGAGATAGCGGAAAAGGCTGAGGCTAATTTAGACGTAGAAAATCTTGTGAATTGGGCAGTGGAAAATACGGAATCCATATGGATTGAGCCAAAACAAGTAGAGGAAGAATTCGATTTTTTTGACTAAAATGAAGGGATGTCACCAGGTAAAGACCTGGCGACATCCCTTTTTTAATTAGTTTGAACGTTGTTGTAACCAATCTCCAATAGTTGGATAGGTTTTTCCGATTGCTTGACGGCCGAAAGCTACAGATACGTGTCCAGCAGGGATTACAACATAGGATTTATCCTGGCTTGAAATTGCTGGCATTAAGGCTTCAACCTGTTGGGGGAGTGCAATGTGATCCCGTTCAGCTGCAATGTTTAATACATTGGCTTTAATATTAGAGAGGCTGACTTTTCTGCCGCGAATTTCAATTTCATCTTTAAGCAATTTATTATGCTGATAGAAGTCACGAATCCATTGACGGAAAGCTTCTCCTGGGAATGGAATTCCATCGTTCACCCATTTTTGCATTAGTTTCCAGCCATTGACGAATTTTTCGTTTTCAGCACGGTCAACAAGATTCACATATGGTCCGTAGAAATTCACCATTGGTTTTAACATTTTATTTCCGAAATCAATCATTTCCGATGGAATAATTCCAAGGGTATCGACTAATTTATCGAGATTAAAATGTTTTTCATCCAACCAATTCGTAAAAAGACCTGCATCAGAGAAGTCAAAGGGACTTGTCATGAAAATAAGGTTACGAATAGGCAATTCTGGATGAAGGGAGGCAAAAATGGATGTTAACGTTCCACCCATACAATAGCCAAGTAAAGAAATCTCATCGGCACCAGAAGTGCGGAGGACTTTCTTTACTGCCCGAGGAAGATAGTCCATTATATAATCATCAAGCTTCATATTCCGATCTTCTAAACCGGGAGTTCCCCAATCGATTAAATAAACATCAAATCCTCTTCCTACTAAATATTCGATCATGCTATTGCCTGGAGCTAGATCGAGAATATAAGGTTTATTAATTAAAGCGTAAATCATCAATAGTGGAACGCGTTGTGTTTTTTCAGCCGATGGAGCGTAACGATATAACTTGGCTTTGTTTTTAGACCAGATAACTTCTTTTGGAGTAAGGCCTACCTGCGGTTCGGGTTCAGTCGTTAAAATTTCTGTAGCCCGTTTCAAACGTTGAAAAGAACGTTTTAGATCTTGAGGCATTCCTTCCAGAATATCCTCCCAATCCTTAATAACTGGAGCTGACATTCCATTCCCTCCAAATTAAAAAAGTTTTATATTTATAGGTTATTTGACACTTAAAAAATAATGACTAATAAATGTAAATTACATATAAAGGCCACCATTAATATTTAACTCTTGACCAGTGATGTATTCACCATCTTGGCAGAGGTACACTACGCCACGAGCGATTTCTTCTGGAGAACCAAAACGGCGTTGTGGAATTTTAGAAACGATTTGTTGACGGACTTCTTCAGGAATTTCTTTAACCATATCGGTCTCAATAAATCCTGGGCAGATAGCGTTAACAGTAACGTTTGTTCTTGCAAGTTCAAGAGCTAAGGATTTAGTGAATCCAAGCATACCAGCTTTAGCAGCAGAGTAGTTGGTTTGTCCAAAGCCGCCAGCTTGTCCAATTATAGAAGAAATATTGATAATACGGCCAGCATCAGATGCTTGTATTGCAGAAAGAGCAGCAGAAGTAGTGTTGTAAACGCTGTTTAAGTTTACATCAATAACTTTTCTCCAGTTTGCTTCATCCATTTTGCGGAAAGTGCGGTCGCGAGTAATTCCAGCGTTATTAATTAAGAAATCAACTTTTCCAAATTTATTAATGGTTTCTTCCACAAGTACACGAGCTTGAGCAGCGTCGGAAACATCTGCCTGGCTAGCGTAAGCTTGTCCACCTAATTCTTCAATTTCACGAACAACTTGATCAGCAGCTTCAGAACTGCTGTTATAGTTGATAATCACGGATACACCTTGATTTGCTAATTCTTTAGCAATAATAGAACCAATACCACGAGATCCTCCAGTTACGATTGCAACGCGTCCTTTTAAGTCGATCATGTTTTAGACACCCCTCAAATTTTTTGTTTTTTTAGTGGTTCAATTAATGATTCCTAACAATGACTGTTGCCTAACGTTTCCCCTTACTTCGTTCCACGAGTTTTTTTCTCTTGAGTGGAAGCTGTTTCTTTGGATACAAGTGCAAATTGTTCCCCTTGTTTTTTCACCAATTCTAAAAGTTGTTCAAGTTTACCTTCAATACTGCTCATATTGCTCTTAATTTCATTGATTTCTTTAGTTACATCGGTTGCATCAGATTTTCCTTGTAATCCTGTTTCAACGATATCTTCTAAATCATCAACTTTTGATTCAAGATTCACAATCAAGGAAGCTAGATTAGAAATATCTGCACGAGAAGGAAAATTTGCAGCCTCTAAATACTTTTCAGTGGATTGCTTAACCATGTTCTGGTATTGAATATAAAGGTTTAAAAATTGGCCCATCCATTCAGAAAAGTCTTCTTTATGCATAGCCTCATCAAAGATCTTGCCAAAGTGAGACTCGCTTTTCTCATAAAATTCTTTCCAGATTTTAAATGGGTCGAATGACAGTTGCTGACTCATTTTCTTCATCTCCTCTCCAAATTCTTCCCCGCGTCGTTTGGTAAACTTTGCAGAAAAATGATGGTGAATAATGTATTCACGTGATTCATGTAAAATTATAGTAAGTTTAAACTAGAAAAACAAATAAAAGAATTCGATTAATTTAGACATTTTTCTCATTTTCGACAAAATTTAAGTTGGAAGGAGGGATGGAAGAATGTTTAATTTTTTTATTTATAATGATACTAAAAATATCTGCACCTAAATTTTTAGAAAATAATTGACTTTTTCATCCCATAGGTGTAAATTACACATAGAGCAACATTACACATTTGTAGGTGATACACATGTCAGATAAACAAAAAAAAGATGAAAAGATCCCAGCAGGTTTACCAAAAAACTTCATGGTTCCTTTTCTTTTACTAACCCTTCGCGGTTGGAATGTTCATGGATATGAATTAATTCAACATTTGATTAAATTCGGTTTCCAATCCATTGACCAGGGGAATGTTTATCGAACATTAAGACAGCTAGAGAAAGAAAATATGGTGAAATCTGAATGGGACACCTCCACAGGAGGACCAGCGAAACGAATTTACTCTTTAACCGAAACAGGAGAACAATATTTAAAATCCTGGGCAGATTCGCTGGAGCAATACCAAAATATGTTGGATCAGTTTTTCAATATGTACACTGATTTCTTCATGCCTTCGAGTTTGATGCAAAATCCAGGAGGAAAAGACACAAAGAAGTAACCCATTAGGGGGAATCTGCGGCATAAAGCCGCGATCACCATAAAAATTTTCAAAAATTTGAGGAGGTTTTGAAAATGGCAACGATTAAAAAAGCTGAGAAAGAAGTTACAGCAGTAGCTGTTGCTGAACGCCCCGCAGAATCTGCATCTCAACCTGTACAAAGCAATACTCTTAACATTGTGGACACGATTTGGGATGGTTGGTTAAATGGATTAAAAACAGTGAATGCTTACCAATTTGAAATCGAAAGCTTGACTATTCAAGCCATCGAAAATCAAAAAGAAATCGTAAGTAAAAACTTGGAAAACCTCGAAAAATTAGAAAATGAAATCAAAAAATTTGTTGAAGACATCAAAGCTGGAATTAACAACAACGTGAAAAGCTTTGGTGGGGATCAAGCTCTTAAAACTTTTGAGCAATGGAACCAACGCGTAGAAGAAGTTTCTTCCCGTTTAGAACAACTTTCCTTCACTCCAGGAAAAGCTTCTATCAACGTTTTTAACAAATCCCAAGATCAATTCGAATCAACAATTAAAAACTTAATCGAGCAACAACAAAAAACTCGTGAAGAAGTATCTGTTTTAATCGATAACCTTGTTGATCAAGTGAAATCTACTCAAAAAGGTCTTGTGGAAACTTTTGAGGCAAACAAAAATTATGCATTTAGTTTCTTCAAATAATCAACCCTTAAAAGGGAAAATTCCTTCCACACAGACATGCTATCCATGGCCGGGAATTTTTATAGAAAATAGGTGAGGGATGCATGGATTTAATTAATAGATCAAAAAATGTAGTGGAGAAATTATATGATGAGATCCAAATTGGTGACAGGGCGGAGGTTAGCAAGGAAATCACAAGTGATGATATCTTGGACTTCGCACGCCTCACGGGGGATGTAAATCCTGTTCATATCGATGACGAATACGCTCGAAAAACTTTCTTTAAGGAACGTATTGCGCATGGTATGTTAACAGCAAGTTTGATTTCCACGGTCCTTGGAACACAATTGCCCGGTAAAAATACCATTTATCTTTCACAGAACTTGAAATTTAAAAGGCCTGTAAAGATTGGGGATGTCATAACAGCATGTGCGGAAGTAATTGAAAAGAAAGATGATAAGAAAATCATCAAATTAAAAACAAATCTCCTTAACCAGGATGGAAAAGAAGTGGTTGAAGGAGAAGCGTTAGTAATGAAAATGGAGTAGCCATGGCAGTGGCTGCTCTTTTTATTTTAATTATTATTATTTCTGTTTTAGATAAGAAAATCCTCTTTTTTAATTTTTTGAATTTGATAGTGAGTAAACTCTCCTCTTACTTCCTCAGTTTCATCTTGAATTGTAAATAAAGTTCTTCCGTAATAATCCTTAGAAATCCCAATTATTTTCCCTTTTTTAAGATCCCAGGGGTGAACAAGAACCCATGTTCCTTTTGAGAAGGAAGCTTCTTCTTTAGGGAAATTTGGAAGGTCAATTTCATGAAAGATGTTTTTTCCTCCATTTACACTAATAATCGTTCCATTTAATTCCTGGGAAGCAGGAGAGAGAAATAAATCAACAGTATCAATAATTGCTCGACAAGGATTCTCTGAATGGATTTGTTTATTATAAAAAAGTCCATGAATAGCGGCATCCTTTTCTTTTTTGCGAATATCCCCTGGACAAATCATATTTGTCGTGATACCATGTGGTCTTTCCTCAATGGCCAGGGTTCGTGTTAAACTGACCAAACCAGTTTTTGCACTGGCATAAGGACCCCGATAATATTGGTCTGTTGCCTGCTCAGCCCTGTCATAACCAAAGGTAATAATCCGGCCAAATCCTTGTCTGCGCATAGCAGGAATGAGATTTTTGCATAAAAAAAAGGTACTGGATAGGTTGCCGTTAATCATGTCAAACCATTCAGTATAACTATTTTCTGTTAAAGGTTTCCTTTCCCGAAGAAAAGGGCCTGCTGTATGTATGAGAACATCCACATGTCCAAAGGTGGACAGTGTGGTGTTAATAAGATTCTCCGTTTGATAGGGATCAGAAAGGTCAGCTTTAATGGCAATTCCATCTGATGCACCTAGATTTTTTAATTTTTCCAGGGTTTTAAAGGCTTGTTCTTTTGATTGTCGATAATTGATGACGATTGCATACCCTTTTATCGCTAAATGATGGGCAATGACTGCTCCTAAACCTGTTGCACTTCCTGTGAGTAAAGCTACTTTCATTGCATTATTTCCTCCACATATAAGGTCATTTACCAGAAATAATAACAAAAATTCATCATAACATCAAAAAGGAAACCTGGCGCCAGCCCTTAAAAGCCTGGCACAATCCTAGTGTTCCTTATGGTATGATAAAGATAGGGAAGGTGAAAATATGAATTTTAAACTGGCAGCGATTGATATTGATGGAACGTTGTTAGATGATAATTATCTTTTATCAAATGAAACAAAAGAAGCTGTCCATGAAGCAAAAAAAGCTGGCATTGAAATCGTTCTTTGTTCTGGAAGAGCGCCTAAAAGCGTATTGCCCATCATGGAAGAATTGGAAATAGATGGTTTTCTGATTACCCATAACGGTGCTGTTACCACACATTCAGAAACAAAGGCAATCATTAATGAGAAGGGCTTTTTTATGGATTCTCTTTATAATGTGGTTGATTACTGTAAAAAAACAGGTATTCATACTGATTTTTGTACAGCTTTTGACATGTATACTGAAAAGATCGATTCAGAGGAACTCCGTGCTTTATATAATAAATACCGTATGGTGCCGAAAATTGTAGATGATGTGCGCCATGTGAAGGATAAATTAGTGAAGTTTACTTTATTTAGCACTTCAGACATTATTACCAGTGCCCAGGAAGATTTGCAAAAAATGCACCTTTCATTGCAAACAATTCGCAGTGGCCCAACATTTATTGATATTCTGCACAGGCATGCATCAAAAGGAATGGCATTAAAAAATCTTGCTCATTTGTTAGGAGTTCCCATAGACAAAACCATTGCTATTGGCAATTATTATAATGATATTGATATGATTTCCATTGCAGGAATGGGCATTGCTGTTGCCAATGCTCCTGAAGAAGTGCAAAAGCAAGCGGATTTGGTGGTATCTTCGAATAATGAAAATGGTGTAGCCCAGGCTTTACAGCAGTTAATTTTAAACCAGCGTAAATATGCGTAAATAAGTATGAGGCGTACCGATGATACCTCTTTTTTAATTAATAAAGAACATTATCATCTTGAAAATATTTAATAAATCACTATACTTACAGTATCTGAACAGAAACTGGCACTGCTTATACATCTGTTCATTACTTATTGAGTTAGGAGTGAGTAGCCATGCGCCCTAAAGCAGTTAAGTCCAGTATTACGCCAATGGACCCATTAGAAAATCATTTTTTTGAAGTTATTAAATTAATTGGTGAAGATCCTGAACGGGAGGGATTAATTGAAACTCCCAAACGAATTGCAAAAATGTACCGAGAAATCTTTAGTGGGTTAAATGAAGATCCGGCTGAAGTACTTGGAAAAACTTTTCCTTCTGAAGGAACTAACGATATTGTAATTGTGCAAGATATTCCCTTCTATAGCGTGTGTGAACATCACTTTGTTCCCTTTTTCGGCAAAGTTCACATTGGATATATTCCTGAAGATCGCATTGTTGGTCTAAGCAAATTTGCTCGTTTAGTTGAGATTTTATCCCGGAGACCACAGGTTCAAGAACGGATTACTAATCAAATTGTTAAAACCCTTGAAGAAGTGGTTCATCCAAAAGGAGTTATTGCAATTATCGAAGCAGAGCATATGTGCATGACCATGCGTGGCATAAAAAAACCAGGCAGTAAAACAAGAACCATTGCCCGTTGTGGAGTATTTGCTACGGATGGCGGTGTACAAGAACAACGTTTTTTCCGTTTACTTGAAGAATAATCAATTTTTTTTCTGGAAGATGCTATAATAGCAGATAACACTACCCAATAGCATGGAGGAAGAGAATGACATCGAAGGAGATCATGAACCGATTCCAGGAAAAATATAAAAACGTTGCAAGGATGCTTATTGCTTGCCCGGATCAACCCGGTATTGTTGCTGCAGTATCCCGCTTTTTATACGAAAAAGGGGCTAATATTCTCCAATCAGACCAATTCTCACAGGATCCTGAAGGTGGCATGTTTTTTATGCGTATTGAGTTCTACTTAGAGGACCTGGATAAGAAATTGGACCAATTACGGGACGCTTTCTCTCTTGTGGGAGAAAAGTTTTTAATGAATTGGCGAATTACTTCAGCGAGCAGGCCAAAGAAAATGGTAATTTTCGTTTCTAAGGAAGACCATTGTTTAAATGAAATTTTATGGCAATGGAAAGCTGGTGACTTAAATACAGAGATTTCCATGGTCATTAGTAACCATGAGGATTTAAGAGACAGTGTAGAACAAATGGGAATCCCTTACCATTATATTCCTGTTACAAAAGATACGAAGGAACAAGCGGAAGAGGAACAAAAGCGTTTAATGGAAGGAAATGTGGATTTTATTGTTCTTGCCCGTTATATGCAAATTTTGTCCCCTTATTTTGTAGAGTATTTTCCCAATAGGGTAATTAATATTCACCATTCATTCTTGCCTGCATTTGTAGGTGGGAAACCTTATGATCGGGCTTATGAACGTGGGGTTAAAATTATTGGAGCGACAGCCCATTATGTAACAGATGAATTGGATGCAGGCCCGATTATTGAGCAAGATGTTACCAGGGTTAGCCATCGTGATACAGTTCATGAATTAAAAAGGGAAGGCCGTCATATTGAGCGGATTGTTCTTGCTAGAGCCGTTAAATGGCACCTGGAAGACCGCATTCTCGTTCATAAAAACAAAACCGTTGTATTTGTATAAATAGGTGTAAAAGGAAGCGTTTGAGTTCAACTCGAACGCTTTTTTAAATGGTATTTATAAGTTTGAGAGTTAACCGATGGTACTCCTTTTTCATAAAAAGACCGTAAGGTCAATGGTTGAGATGCTAATGAATCAAATCAGTTGCCTTTTTGCGAGCCGATACGAGGGAAACTGAAAGAAGGGCGAAAAAAAGCCTTCAACTGTAAAGGAAACTTGCTGGTGCCAAGCTTGCGAAGGCAACAGCTTAGTTGACTTATGCAGAAAGGAAAGCGTTAGCTTTCTTTTCTGCGCATCCTTTATTTTTTACCCAGATGTTTTGAAGGCGCGCCCGGATTGAGGTTTCCCGTCAGTATAACATCATTGTCGGCGAGGAACTGGCATTGATTTGATTCATAGCATCTCTTTTTTATTCATAGCGTGTCCCTTTTCCGAATATGATTTTTCTAAGGAAAAGGAGGCAGCAATAGATATGTCTTTTTGGATTAATTTTATTAATATAATTATTATAGATGTTGTATTAAGTGGAGATAATGCTATTGTAATTGGAATGGCAAGCCGAAGATTGTCCGGATTACAACGGAAACGGGCAGTGTTCTGGGGCACCATTGGAGCCGTTGGTTTACGGATTATTCTCACAGCCCTGGCTACCTGGTTACTGTTAATTCCTCACCTAAAAGCTTTTGGAGGTATATTATTAACTTGGATTGCTTTTAAATTATTAATATCAGAAGGGGAAGAAGTATCAGATATTAAAGCTGAAAAAAACCTTCTGGCTGCCATTAAAACCATTATTATTGCCGATTTTATTATGAGCCTGGATAATGTATTGGCTGTGGGCGGGGCTGCCCATGGCAATTTATTTCTTGTGATTTTTGGATTAACTTTTAGCATTCCTTTATTAATGTTTGGTAGTAATTTTATTGCTTCTTTGATGGATCGCTTACCATTTTTAATTTATTGTGGAGCAGCCATTCTTGCCCATACAGGTGGATCCATGATCATTAATGAAAAAACTGTACAAAAAATAATTTCAACTGATTATTACTATTTGAACTGGCTATTCCCTTTTCTGCTCACGGTTATCTTGCTTCTTTTGGGTCGGTGGTGGAGAAGTAGGATGTTGAAATTTGGATAATTTTTTTCCACTATTTACATAGCTGTTTCTTGTATGTATTTCGCCACTACGTGACATTATAAAAGTACACCACGTAAGGAGGTGAATATACAATGCCGAATAATAATAGTGGTAACACAAACAACCTTGTGGTACCTCAAGCTAACCAAGCTCTTGACCAAATGAAGTATGAAATTGCTCAAGAATTCGGGGTTACTCTTGGTGCAGACACCACTTCTCGCCAGAATGGATCTGTAGGTGGAGAAATCACAAAGCGTTTAGTACAAATGGCTGAACGTCAACTTGGCGGTGGCCAGTATTAGTAAGTAAATATTTTGGATAGGAAGGCAGCGATTTAGTCGCTGCCTTCTTTTTGTGCGTTAAAAGCTTGGGGCTAAATTAAAACAAAAATATCGACAAAAATCAAAGATCTGTGATATGATACTAACATCAAGTATTAGTACCAGGTATAAAATAAAAGAAAATTTATTTTCTTTAGCGAATTCAAACAATTAAACAGGAATTTTTCTAATTAATGTCGAAAATAAAGGATGTAAACGTTTTCTAAATAAAAATATCGTAAAGGAGGAAGCGGAGTGTCTGAGCTTAATTTAATTGCACCAGAGTTTTACAATATGGTAAATGATATTGAAAAACATGCAAAAGATCCTAACAAGATTGCGATTTTATGGGAAAATGAAGAAGGGGAAACAAAACAGTATACCTATCTTGAGTTAAGTAAAGCTTCAAATCGTCTAGCAAATGGGTTAAAAGAATTAGGCGTGAAACAAGGGGATAAAATTATCGTAGTTTTACCTCGAATAATTGAAGCTTATATTACCTATATGGCTGTATTAAAAATAGGTGCGGTGATTTTGCCTGGTTCTGAAATGTTAATGCCTAAAGATATCCTTTATCGTGCAACCCATTCTGGTGCAAAAGCGGTTGTCACTTACCATACATTAGCTTCCCACATCGATGAAATTCGTAAAGATGTTCCAACTTTAGAAACATATATTATTGTTGGTGAAGAGAAACAGGGTTGGACCATTCTAGAAAATGTTATGGAAAACAAGAAAGAAACATTTGAAATCTGTAATACCAAAAAAGATGATGTGGCTTTCTTAAACTATACATCAGGGACTACAGGAAATCCTAAAGGGGTTATTCATACTCATAGTTGGGCTTTTGCACATCAAGCAATTGCTGCGAAACTATGGTTAGATGTCCGTGATGGCGACATTGTTTGGGCTACAGCTGGTCCAGGGTGGGCCAAATGGAATTGGAGTCCTTTTATTTCTACACTGGGTTCCGGTGGTACAGGCCTCGTTTATTATGGACGCTTTGAGCCAAAAAAATACTTGCATCTATTAGAAAAATATCGTGTCAATGTTCTTTGTTGCACTCCAACGGAATATCGAATTATTGCAAAAGAAGAAGGACTTGATCAATATAACTTAAGCGCTCTCCATAGCACAGTAAGCGCTGGAGAACCCCTTAATCGAGAAGTTATTGACACCTTTAAAAAATACTTTAATTTAACTGTGCGGGATGGTTATGGACAAACAGAAAATACATTGCTTATTGGCACATTAAAAGGAATGGAGGTAAAACCAGGTTCAATGGGTAAACCAACTCCAGGGAATCGCATTGCCATTATTAATGAAGATGGACTACCTGTACAACGGGGTGAGGTAGGGGATATTGCTGTTCATCGCAGCGTTCCTGCTTTATTTAAAGGGTATCTTAATGATCCGGAACGGACAGTATCAGCTTTCCGTGGGGAATGGTATCTAACAGGGGATCAGGCAAAAGAAGATGAAGATGGATACTACTTCTTCGAGGGCCGTTCTGATGATATAATCATTAGTTCAGGATATACGATTGGGCCTTTTGAAGTAGAAGATGCCTTAGTTAAACATCCTGAAGTTAAAGAATGCGCAGTTGTAGCTAGTCCAGATCCTGTCCGAGGCAGCATTGTAAAAGCATTTGTAGTTTTAGTACATCATGAACATGTCAGTGATGCCCTTGCGAAAGAATTACAGGAACATGTAAAAAATACGACAGCTCCATATAAATATCCAAGGGAAATAGAATTTGTCATCGATTTGCCAAAAACAACTTCTGGAAAAATTCGTCGCGTTGAATTGCGGCAAATGGAAAAACAAAAGAAAGTATTGAATTAATAAAGAAAGAAGGGCGGCTTTAATCCGCCCTTCTTTCTTTTAGTGAGTGGGTGAGGGTCTACCCAATGCCTTATTTAAAGAGGCATTTTTTTATTTGCGCTTTCAATTAATGATGTGATGGACTTTTTACATGTAATTGAAGTTAGTTCTGGAACCCATACAGAAATGTTAATTGGTGCAGGTGTGGTAGATATATGGGAGTCCTGCTGGGTTGGTCATGAATTATATGGAAAAGTTCCATATTGTTTAAATCGGCGATTAAAAGAAAAAACAATTATTGCCGAAGATTATAGCCACCAACAAATGTTATATCGTATGACTGCAGGTTCTATGGGGATCCCCTATATGCAACATGGGCATCTCGAGGAACCGATATATTGAATCCTGCCTATGATATGTTAGAAAAAACAGGGTTACGCAATGGCAGCAACGATAGAATACCTGCAAAAAAATTTGATTTTGCTCAGGATCCTTTTTTCAATGAGGGTGAACTTATTCATGTGCCTGCAGCTCGGCCAAATGTATGTATTATTTATGCCCCACAGGTAGGGGAAGAAGGAACAATTCGTTTAATCGGGCAAACTTATTCAGATGAACAAGTTATAAAGGCGTCTGATAAAGTCATTGTTATTGCTGAGGAAGCTATTATGATGTAGATGGAGAAATGATTCGTACTTTTGCAAACGCTTCAAAAACAAAGGAAGTTTTAGAAAGTTGGTTGGATGAATGGGTATTTAGTGTGAAAAGCCATGAGGAATATTTAAATAAAGTGGGAGCAGTTAATCTAATTACTTTGCAAGCCAATTCTCATTTGAAATATAGCACCAGAGTGAAAAGGGGGTCAAAGTAATGAGTTGCAATTATGTTAAACCTGGGGAATATTCCGTTATTGATATGCTTGCTGTAGCTGCGGCAAGGGAAGTAAAAGATGGTGAGATAGTGTTTGCCGGTACGGGGTTGCCAATGTTAGCCATTATGTTGGCTCAACATGTGAATGCCCCAAATTCCAAATTGATTTATGAAGCGGGGACTATTGATTCCAGAGGGAAAACTCTTCCGTCTTCTGTGGGTGACCCTCGTTGTGTAATTGGTGCAGCGGTTGCTTCAGGGCTTTTTGATGTATTTAATCAATTACAACGTGGACGCATTGATTTGGCTTTTCTCGGAGGGGCTGAAATCGACAAATATGGAAATGTGAATACTACTGTCGTTGGTGATTATTTAAACCCGGATATGCGCTTTCCTGGAAGCGGTGGCAATCCAGATATTAATTCTCTTGCTAAACGTACTGTTTTTATTATGATTCAAGAAAAGCGCAGATTTAAAGAAGAAGTGGATTATATTACTTCTCCAGGATGGATGGTACGCCAGTGGCCTGAAGGAACATTGGAACATCGGAAAAAGGTATATGGAAGGAAATTTTCTGGTGGTCCTTCTGCAGTTATCACTAATATGGCTGTATTCCGTTTTAATGAGGAGACGGGAATGATGTATGTAGATACGATTCATCCTGGTATTACAAAAGAAATGTTACAGGAGAACACTGGATTTGAACTTAATTTTTCTCAATTTTAAAGGAGAGACAGCGCCTCCCACTTTACGAAGAAATCGATATTTTATATAAGGATGTTGACCCTGAAGGAATTTTCCTTCCAGCAAAAAAGTAAGATGCTTGTTCTTGGGCTAAGTCCATTACCTTTAAAGGTTTGGGACTAGCCAAATTTTCTTTTATGTTGTTAAAAATTTCTTCAAAAAAAGTATTGACTGCTTATAATAGGGCGTGATATAGTATAAAAGTCGCTGCTGAACAACAGTGACAAGCACAATGAAAACTGAACAGTGAAAAGCTAGAATGCGATCCTAATCAATTTCTTAAATTTT
>CAMLDI010000041.1 GCA_946478845.1 uncultured Paenibacillaceae bacterium | reverse complement strand
GGGTCATTGACATAAACCAGTTTTTCTTTTAAATTATATCCCACCAGAAGAACACCATACAGCGACAGGCTTTCCTTTTTTCACATGTTTAAGTATTTTACTAAAAGAGGAACCAGTAAGGTCAACAGCTTTTTCCGGTAAGTATTTATTTAATAGTGAAGCAATGGGTTTATGATATACACCATAACCCATTTCCAAACCCGTGATATCTCCAACAAAACCTTCGTTAGGATCACCCCAGGATAGAATCATTCCATCCATATCTTTTAAGAGATCCGTATTTTCTTTTTGAATTTCTTTTGCTAGTTTCATTTTATCAATAGAAACATCTGTCCAATTTAGCAGCATGGCAAGGGTGGTGACTTCACAGCCGTTATAAAGTTCAGGTTTTTGCTTAATCATTGGAACATGAATGAGTATAGGTGAATCAAACCGTGTGGAATAGGATAACACAGTAATTACTGCACTAATGAAAATAATGGTGGAGAAAAACAGGAAAAATAGATTCTTTTTAACCATTGATAATCCCCTTTTGCTTGTATTGTGGTATATATATTCAAACAAAGGAGAAAATAATTATTTGTTTAAGTGAGGGGATGTATATATGAAGAAAAAAGTAAGGGTAGTAGGGGCGGTAATTTATAATGAGCAAAAGCAAATTTTGTGTGCTTTGCGTGCACCAGAAATGAGCAACGGAGGATTATGGGAATTCCCTGGAGGAAAAATAGAAGAAGGGGAGCAACCGGAAGAATCCTTAGTTCGGGAAATCCAGGAAGAACTGGGATGCACCATTGCAGTGGGGGATCAAGTGGCAGACATTCATCATGAGTATGAAAAAGTGATTGTCAATTTACTGACATATAAAGCCTATATTGTTGAGGGACAACCTTATCCCTTTGAACATGCCCAATTAAAATGGGTGCCCCTGCAAGAGTTATCCTCTTTGAACTGGGCACCCGCTGACATTCCTACCGTGGAGCGGTTGAATAAAATTTGGATCAAGCCTTTCTGAACAATAGGGGAAATTTTTTGCGGTTACGATATAAAGTGAATAGTCCTGTAATCACCCAATATCCTACAATGCTTCCCAGGGTATTTAAAATAATATCGTCGATATCAAACTGGCCTAATTGCAAGAAAAATTGTAACGCTTCAAAGGTAAAACTAATCAAAATGGAACCAGAGATAACCTTACGGAGGGTAATGACCTTCTTGAATAAGATAGGCAGAAAGAATCCCAAAGGGAGAAAAATCAACATATTGCCTAACGTATTATCGAGAATTATATTAAAGTTGTAATGTTCGGAGCCAGTGATGTATGTAATGGTATTTTTAAAAGGAATGAGATTAGTATTTCGACTCCATGTTTCAATATCAAATAAACCATTTGGTGAAATATAAAAAGAACCCGTAGAACCTTCTGAATAAAAAGCTTTAAAACTTAAAAGAGCTGGTAACCTTTCAATAAAGAATTTAAAAAATAAAATGAAAGAATACACACAAAATAAAACCCATGTACCGATTTTCAAGAATTTATAAAAAGGGGATATGGATGCCTGCAATCCCTGTTTTATGTGATTTTGTTCACCAAAGATCTCCAGGGCTTTCTTAATAGCCTCTTCCTCGGTAACCCCCTGTGCCATAAATTCATTTTTTAGCAAAGTGAGATGGTCTAAGATCTCGTCCATCAATTCCTCTTTTTCTTTTTTGCTGCAATGCAGGTCATTCACAATCTCTTGGATATAGGATTCAAAGTGTTTATTCACGCCATTCCCTCCGAACAAACTTTAATGAGATGATTAATTTGCTTCCATTCTTTTAATTTTTTATTCAACTCTTTTTGTCCGTCTTCTGTAATCTTGTAATATTTTCTTCGGCTACCAGACTCAGTGCTTACCCAATAAGATTGGAGCCAATTTTTGTTTTCTAACCGTTTTAATGCAGGATACAGGGTGCCTTCACTCATGTTATATAAATCATTGCTATTTTCTTTCAATGTTTTTACGATTTCGTATCCATACATATCCCTGTTGTTTAAGAGTGATAAAAGTAATATATCAATGCTGCCTTTCATAATTTCTTTATCCATAGACCACACCTCCCTTTAAAGAATATCTTTACATACATCGTATCACCATATACATCGTATTACAAGGTTGATATAGAAAAATTTTCCTGACCATAAAAGCACATCCAATTGGACAGATGCATAGGGTAGAAGAAAAAGCCCGGGGTGAGTGGATGACACCTGTATTTGGACATAAAGAACTGATTTATTTTTGTGAAAGGATTTTTCAACGTTTAGGATTTTCACAAGAGGACAGTCGGATAGCTTCTGAAGCTATTGTTCATGCAAACCTCCAGGGAGTGGATAGCCATGGCATCAGCCGTCTTCCTGTCTATGGCAAAAGAATTCAAGAAGGTCGCATCAATGCCAATCCACAAATTTCATTTCAGAATCCAACGGAATCCATTTTATTGATAGATGGAGACAATGGGTTGGGGCAGGTGGTGGCGACCAGGGCAATTTATGAAGGAATGGTGAAAGCAAAAGAAATAGGCGTTGCGATCATAGGGGTGAAAAAGAGCAACCATCTGGGAGCAGCTTCTTACTATTGTGAAAAAGCATGTGCAGAAGGATTAATATCCATTGCCTTTACTAATTCCCCACCGGGGATTGTGCCCTTTGGAGGAAAACAGGCCTTTTTTGGAACCAATCCCATAGCCATTGGCATTCCTACAGGGACAGATACACCAATTCTCATTGATATGTCCACCAGTGTCATTTCCCGGGGAAAAATTATTCTGGCAGCAAAGGAAAATCAGCCAATCCCTTCTAACTGGGCCATTAATAAAGAGGGGATTCCTACGACGAATGCAGAAGAAGCATTAGAAGGGGCGTTGTTGCCAGTAGGAGGAGTAAAAGGGTCTCTACTTGCCATGGCTGTAGAAATATTCTCAGGCATTTTGACTGGTGCAGCCTATGGCCCCCATGTCCAATCCCTTTTTGCAGATGATCATGGACCGGCCAATGTGGGCCATTTCTTTATCCTCATTGATATTCGTCCCTTTATGTCTCCGCTTATCTTTCATACTCTTGTCCAACAATTTATCCAGGAATTGAAAGAGGTGTCATTAGCAGAAGGAATAGAGGAGATCCTCTATCCTGGAGAAAGACGAAGAAGGGAATATGTGAAGCGTTTAGGAGAGGGAATACCTATGCCAGAATCTGTTCTTTTTGAACTGAGGGAACTTGCTATGGGGTTAGAAGTGCCGGAACTTTTATGATAAATTATAGTCATAACAATTAGAGGAGTTTAGATTGATTATGGGGGAATTGTTAGCCATTGGGGCTTTACTTTTGTTTTCTACGAATATTATTATTACGAAATTAGCTACCGACCGCATGAATCTTCATGTGGGTTTTCTTATTTCGGTAGGCGTAAATGTGCTATTTGCACTTTTTTTATTTGTTATTCAGGTAAACTTTTTTACAGTCCAACCCGTCTACTGGAATTGGACAGGTTTTTTTCTATTTTTGTTAACAGGTTTGTTTAGTACATATCTGGGCCGCTGGTTATTCTTTGAGACTATTGAAAAATTAGGCCCTACAAGAGCGAGTGCTTTTCAGGTAAGCAATCCTCTATTCACGACCATTATTGCCTGGTTATTTATGAATGAGCAGTTGGGGTGGTTGGATGTAATAAATATTATCCTTATTCTCCTGGGGCTTTTTCTCGTTTCTCATGTTTCACAACAAGGTGAGAATAAGAAAGTGGCTGTAGGGAGATTAGAGACTCCTTCTTCTTATCTTTCATTTTGGAAAGGGTTGCTGCATTCAGGGGGAATCATCGCATTATTAAGTTCCTTATCTTATGCAGTAGGGAACGTCATTAGAGGGGCAGCCATTCAAACCTGGAATGAACCGATTCTTGGGGGAATCCTTGGTGCCTTTATGGGTTTTATGCTTCATGTCATCACCAATAAAAACTCCCGGAGTTTTTGGTCGGACTTAAAAAAATCAGATCGGAAAGGTATCTTTTTGTATGTAATGAGCGGTGTCCTTACCATATCAGCCCAAATCTTAGTCATTGCATCCATGGCTTACATCCCTATTTCCATTGCAAACCTGATTACTCTTTCAACACCAGTCCTGGTAACACCTGTTAGTTATTTCTTATTTAAAAATAAAGAAGGGATTACTTTCAAAACCATATCCGGAATTCTTCTGGTTATGGTGGGCATTGCTTTAATTGTTTTATATTAAGCTGAATACGTTCACAAATCATTCACAAAATATGAAAAATATTTTGTCTTATGTTCAATTTTACCATATCCTATCATTTACTTTTGTTATACTAATAGTACGTAGAAAAGGTTGGGGGGATCATTGTTTTGAAGTTTAATAGAAAAACCATTATACTATTAGCTTTTGTTGCCTTAGTGATCCTGATCTTGCCTGCGATTTATAATGTGATAGCATCAGGATTTCTGCAAGGTAAAAATCAAGAGGAATCTATTTCATCAGGCAATAGAGAGAATGGGGAACCTGCATCAGCATCGGTGAATATGCAAACCCCAAGGGTTACCCGTGAAAGCATTAGCAATCAAAATCAACAGTCTTCCACTTCCATTGGAGCAAACGGGCAAAATGTGTCCCAGGTAGTAGAAACTTCGCAGAAGTACATAGGTGTGCCATATGTCCCAGGTGGGGTAAGTCCAACTGGTTTTGATAGTTCAGGTTTTATTCAATATGTATTTAATCAACATGGTATCTCTTTGCCTCGTTCTACCGGGGATTTGTTTAATGTTGGAACCACAGTCAAGGACCTTGTGCCAGGGGATTTGGTGTTCTTTAACACAAGTGGCACTGGGGTGAGCCATGTTGGAATCTATATTGGAAATGGGAGATTTATTTCAACAACAGTCAATAAAGGTGTAAAAGTAGACCATTTAGAAGATTCATACTGGGCCCCTAAATACATGGGAGCAAAACGCCTCTAACCAAATTGGGTTAGAGGTTTTTTTATTGTCAATACTTCGAAGGGAATATTCATAAAATATTCACAGAAATTCAAAATATTTTCGTGTATTATCAGTTTGCAAAATTTCGACAATTTTCTTTTGATATACTAGTACTACGTCGAAAAGGTTAGGAGGATCTCGTTTGAAGCGATATAGCAATTCAACGATTGTGTTAGCTTGTATTGCCTATATGATCCTACCTGCGATTCCCAATGTTGCAGCACTAGGCAATCAGGCTAAAAGTGAAACACAGAAAAGCATCCAAGAAGGCAAAGCTGTCCCTGTACCTGTAGTTGTATCATCAGAGAACACCGTTAAAGAGTCTGGGAAAAACAATACACAACCTGTCATTGCAAAACAGGAAAAGAGGGATCAACTTGCTTCTCGGTCAATTGAATCACGCAGAAGCAATTGGTCTATGGTTGTTGAAACTTCTAAAAAATACATAGGTGTTCCATATGCCTCAGGTGGTGTAAGTCAATCAGGTTTTGATTGTTCCGGTTTTGTGCAATTTGTATATAAGCAGCATGGCTTATTATTGCCTCGCAATTCAACAGATATGTTTCATGAGGGTGCCAGGGTTACGGATTTACGTTCAGGAGACCTGGTGTTCTTTAACACCAGTGGCGCCGGTGTGAGTCATGTGGGAATTTATATTGGAAATAACAGATTTATTTCCGCAACAAGTAAAGGTGTGAAAATTGACCATTTATATGATTCCTATTGGGGACCAAAATATTTGGGTGCAAAAAGAATTTAGAAATGGTGTAGAATTAGAAAGCCTCTCTCCTTTTTGGATAGAGGCTCTTTCTTTGTCTTATCTCGTTGTGATTACCATAGGAAATGATTGCATCAGGAATTTGTTGCTAAAGTCAACCCGAAAAGCACACCCTTCACAAAATGTTCACAAAAAAGTGAAATACTCTGAAACTTTTTCCAACTCTTCTTTTTCGACAAAAAACTTCTGCTAAACTAGCAATATGTCGAAAAGGTAGGGAGGATTTCACTATTGAAGAAGTATAGTAAACCGATTCTAGTAGTAGCCTGTTTTGCCTATATGATTATACTTAATATGCCCCAAGCCAAAGCAGCTGGTACAATGCAGGCGAAAAGTACCCAAGCTTTTACAACAAATGTGATAAACATTAATTATAAAACTGTTGATCATAAAGCAGAACTCGCAAAAGCTAAAATTGAAAAAGGGCAAGTGGCGAAAGCAGCGGCTCTAAAAGCAGAAGCTGAGAGAAAAGAAGCAGAAAGAATCGCAGCTGCAAAAGCTGAAGCTGAAAGACTAGAAGCGGAGAAGAAGAAAGCTGAAGAAGCGAAAGAAGCGAAAGCGCAGGAAAGAAAGAAAAAGGCAACTGTTACACATACCCAATATTCTTCCAGATCAGAAGGATCTAGTAGCGGGAATTATGCCGGGGTTGTAGCAACGGCAAAACAATACATAGGTGTTCCATATAAATCTGGCGGCACAAGTCCATCAGGATTTGATTGTTCCGGTTTTGTGCAATATGTATTTAAACAACTTGGTGTGTATTTACCCCATTCTTCTGCAGCTATGTTTAATAAAGGTACTAGAGTTACTAGTTTAGCTCCAGGGGATTTAGTATTCTTTAACACTAGTGGCAGTGGCGTGAGTCATGTAGGTATTTATGTTGGCGGTGGTCGGTTTATTTCCTCAACATCCAGCCGTGGGGTAAAAATTGATAGTTTAAGTGATGGTTATTGGGGCCCAAGATACATGGGAGCGAAGAGATTATAAAATAAACTTGTCTTTAATGTCACATATAATATTAAAATTAGTACATCACTTATAAATTGGTGGTGTACTTTTTTATTTATCAGATCTTATGTTGGAAAGGTTTTTACATAGGTTTTTTAAGACCTGGGGATGATAAAAACAAATTAAGTAATTGAGAGGTACGGTAATCAATGCTCTTATATCATGGGACCTTAGATTATGCTGCCGTAAATATCATGGCGCGAAAACATTTTATTCATTCCAATGGCACTCATCATTTATTAGGAAAAGGCATTTATTTATTTGATGATATGGAATCAGCCTTTGCCTGGGCAACAAAACAAACAGAAAAGCAAAATAAAAAAAATCCGCCGGTTCTTCCCTATAAACCTGTTGTTCTGAAAGTAGAAGTGGAATTGGTTGAAGAAACCTATATGAATTTAGATTCCCTTGAACTCCAGGATTTATTTTTTGTTGCCCGCAGAAAATTTAAAGAAACTGTACGGAAATATGGGTTAATGAGTGAGGTATATACAGATAGCCTTTTCTGTGATTTTTTAAGCCATAAATTAAATGTGAAACTGTTATCCAAGACCATGGTAGACCTAACCTATAGGAATGATATTCCTCCCCAAATGAAAAAAGATTTGGAACTGAATAATTTGGCAACCATGCATTTTCCCACGGAAAGACACTACTGTTTAAAAGATAATTTGTTGATTCGCAATATTTCCTATGGGAGAGTTGGGGACCTATGAGCAATTATGAAAAATGGAATGAAATTCTTGATCAATATTTTCGTGATGTGACTGAGGAACAGTTAATAAAAGATACTGAAGCAGCGGGAATCACCCTGATTAAATTTAAAAAATTTAAGGTAAAGTCAAGCAATAAACAGAGAAAGCGCTTATATCTTTAATATACTGATACACGCTGATGGCCAGATGCACATTCAAGAGCTGTTTGCTATCCGTTAAATCAATAGAAAGGATTTCTTCGATGCGTTTAATGCGATAATTCAATGTGTTGGGGTGGACGTGGAGAGTCTCTGCTGCTACTTTTGCATTTTGATTGCTTTCTAAAAAAACAAAAAGGGTAGTAAGAAGGTCCCCTTTTCGGGTATGGTCATAATCCATAAGGGGCCCCAATACTTCCTGAATAAAATCTTTTAATTCATCCTCTGAGTTTTGCAGGATTAACCGCTGCACACCCAGGTCTGTGTAGCTCAGAATTTTATTTTCGAAACGGTAGCTCCGAATAAATTGCAAACACTTCATGGCTTCTTGCAAAGATTTATGAACATAAAATAACCCCGGTTTCACTCTGCCAATGCCAATAGAAATATCTCCTCCCCAGTGTTTTAAACTAATTTCCCTTTGTAACTTCCCTATCGCCTCCTTTGTTTGATACATCATCGAGACAGAAGAAAATTTTGTGCTAAAGGATAGAAGAACCACAATTTGATCCTGATTCCGCACCACCATCCCTTTGGGGCAGGTTTCCAGGAAAATTTGGCTGGCAATTTTGATGAAATGGCGCATAATCCCATCCATCTGGGGTTCCTGTTTTTGGCGGAGATTCGCTAAATCAATAATTAAGGCCATGTAGTTCCTGTTGGGGTCAAAGTTTAAATGTTTTGCTTTTTGAATGAGGGTTTCATCCATTTTTCCAGAAAGGAGGTTGTTAATAAACTCTCCTTGCAGCCTTTGCTGAGTATCATAGATGGCCTGTTCTTTTACCCGTTCTAAAGAAATGACGGTGCAGGCATGTTCTAAAGCCGTGATATCCACTTCGCCAATTTCCACTTCAGAAAGAATGGAGAGAACCCCCAGGAGAGGTTTAGAACCCAGGGGAAGGAGAACCAATTGATGGGTTTTTCCATTGACCATAAGTTCCACTACGGCACGGGTTTTGGCCTCCAGAATAAGATTGACTTCTTGTTTGATGTAAGGGTGAACCTCACTGGATAATGAGGAGTCACAGGCACTGGCAATCACTTCCCCAATTTCATCGAACAATACCACGTGCTGCCCAATGGTCTGGTGTATGTATTTAATGATGGAATGGAGTCCTTTTCCATGGAGTACCAATTCAGCCAGGGTGTTATGAATCTCAACGGTACGGGAAAGCAATTCATTTTTCTGGGTAATCATATGATTTAAACGCTGCAGCTTCCCTACGGTTTTCTCTTTTTCTTGATAAAGGTTTGCTTTTTCCAGGGCAACGGCTGCTTGATGGGAAATGGCTTTCACCAGTTTCACATCTTCCTTCGTAAAGGGAAGAGAGGAACGAAAAGAATCCAGGGTAATGATGCCCACACTTTCTCCTTTAACGAGAATGGGAGTGCACATCACGGAGGTAAAGGGGAAATTAGGAACGGATTCTTCTAAATAACTCAGATTTTTTGGAGAAATATTGGATAGTCCATCATTTACTTCTCTGGCGTTCCGATAAATAATACACTTCTTCGTAGCGAAGGCTTTGCCTGTCATAGATTCTCCAGGTTTAAGACGAATTTTGCTGAAGATATGAGGGTAAAAAGACCCTCTTGCCCGCTGTGCGATTAAGCAATCTTCTTTTGGATCATACAACCAGACTGAGCCCCCGTCTGCGGCATCAACCACAGAAATGGTTTGACTCATAATAGAATCCATAATGGTGTCAATATCTAAGGACGAATTTAATACATTGGAGACCTGCATTAACGATTGCAGCTGGCGGTGGGTTAATGTGTCTTTCATTTTTATCATCCATCCTTTATGGTTCGATTTATATTGTGAATTGCAACAAAATTTAGAAAATTTTTTGTGCAATATCACAAAAAAGGTAGAAATTTGTTTGATTTATCAATTTGATTTCGCTAAAAGCCCTTTTATCTCCTGTTTTTTTGTGTAAATTCACAAAATTTCCGCCTTTTTTTCTCTCTTCTGCACATGGTTTTAAAGAATCAAATCATTATAATTATATAAAGATTCTGAAAATAATGAAAGGTTGTGAACTCCGGATGCATTTTGATTTAACAGAAGAACAAGGAATGATTCGTAGATTAATTCGGGATTTTGCAGATGAAGAAGTGGCACCCGGTGCAGACGAAAGGGATCGGACAGGGGAGTTTCCTCTGGAAATCTTCAAAAAGATGGGGGATTTAGAGTTAATGGGCCTTCCCTTTCCTGAAGAATATGGGGGTGGAGGAGCCGATACAATCAGCTTTGCCATCGTTGTGGAAGAGTTGAGCAGAGTGTGTGGTTCCACAGGCATTACATATTCCGCCCACGTTTCTTTAGGGGGTGCTCCCATCAATTTATTTGGGACCCATGAACAAAAACAAAAGTATTTAACCCCTCTTTGTACAGGGGAATATCTGGGGGCTTTTGGTTTAACGGAGCCTAATGCAGGGTCTGATGCCGGAGGGACAAAAACAACAGCGGTGTTTGATGGAGATGAATGGGTCATCAATGGGGCCAAATGTTTTATTACCAATGCCAGCTATGCGAAAAATCTGGCTTTGACTGCGGTGACAGACCGCTCCAAAGGCACCAAAGGAATCAGTGCTTTTATCGTACCAACAGATTCCCTGGGATTTACGGTAATCGATAATTACGAAAAGTTAGGCCTACATTCTTCTAATACCACAGAACTGGTGCTGGAAAATGTAAGGGTTCCCAAAGAAAATCTGTTAGGAGTAGAAGGCAACGGATTTAAACAATTCCTCGCTACCCTGGATGGAGGAAGAATTGGCATTGGGGCTATGGCTGTAGGAATTGCCCAGGGAGCTTATGAAAAATCCCTTCAATATGCCCAGGAGAGAAAGCAGTTTGGCAATAGCCTCTCCAATTTTCAGGCTATTCAATTTAAGCTGGCGGACATTGCCATGAATATTGAACTGGCCCGCAATATGGTTTATAAAGCTGCTTGGTTAAAAGACCAGGGCAGATCCTTTAAAAAAGAAGCAGCCATGGCAAAATTATTTGCCTCTGAGATTTGTATGCGTGCCTGCGACCAGGCGGTGCAAATTCATGGTGGTTACGGATATATGAAGGAATATCAGGTAGAGCGTTTCTTCCGTGATGCCAAGCTTTTGGAAATTGGAGAAGGAACCTCTGAAGTGCAACGTATGGTGATTGCTCAGCAAATCGGCTGTTAGGAATAGATGAATTCTTTATTAATTGAAGAAGGGGTGTTTTCTTTACATGGCTGAAGCATTACAAATCACCATTGGCAAATTGCTGCAACAGGTGGCAACAGAGCGTCCGCAACATGAGGCAGTGGTTTATCCCGACAGGGGATTGCGCTATAGCTATCAACAATTTAATAACCTGTGCCGGGAAGCGGCGAAAGGGTTTATGAAACTGGGAATTGGAAAAGGGGAGCATATGGCCATCTGGGCCACCAATACCCCGGAATGGCTTACCACCCAGTTTTCAACAGGAATTATGGGGGCTGTGCTGGTAACTGTAAATACCAATTATCAGACCACAGAGTTGGAATATCTCTTAAAACAGTCTGATTCTACTACTTTAATATTAATGGAATCCTTTAAAGGAACCTCTTATATCGATATCCTCTATGATATTGTGCCTGAGCTAAAAGAAGCAGAGCCAGGAAAACTGAATTCAGAGAAACTCCCTTTTCTGAAAAATGTGATTGTCATGGGGGACAAACCCTATCCCGGAATGTTTCTCTGGTCCGATATTATGGCTATGGCTAACGACGTGTCCGATGAAGAATTGGACAATCGCCTGGCATCCCTTGATCCGGACGATGTCATTAATATGCAGTATACCTCTGGGACCACCGGTTTTCCTAAAGGTGTGATGCTAACCCACAACAACATTGTTAACAATGCTATCAACATTGCCGAGTGCATGAATTTGACCCATCAGGATCGGATGTGCATTCCTGTCCCTTTCTTCCACTGCTTTGGTTGTGTCCTGGGAACCATGACCTGCCTTACAGTGGGTGCCACCATGGTCCCTGTGCAGGAATATGATGTATTAGCAGTTCTCAGGGCTGTTGAACAGGAACGATGCACCGCCTTGCATGGAGTGCCCACCATGTTTATTGCCGAATTAAACCATCCGGAATTTGAAACCTTTGACGTATCTTCCCTGCGTACAGGAATTATGGCCGGTTCCCCTTGTCCCATTGAAGTGATGAAAAAAGTGGTAGAGCAGATGGGAGCCAGCGAAATAACCATTGTATACGGCCAGACAGAATCTTCTCCAGGCATTACCCAGACGAGAATTACTGATTCTCTTGATATCCGTGTAACTACCGTAGGTCGGGCCTTGCCGAATGTAGAGGTGAAAATTATTGACCCTGTGACCGGTGATGAGGAGTCTCGTGGGACTCAGGGGGAACTTTGCACCAGGGGATATCACGTGATGAAAGGTTACTACAAGAATCCAGAAGCCACAGCACAGGCCATCGATTCTGAAGGTTGGCTCCATACGGGGGATTTGGCGGTCATGGATGAAAAAGGGTATTGCCGCATTACCGGCCGTTTGAAAGACATGATTATCCGTGGGGGAGAAAACGTCTATCCCTTAGAAATTGAAGAATTTTTATACACCCATCCCAAAGTCATGGATGTGCAGGTCGTAGGTGTGCCGGATCCTAAATACGGAGAAGAAGTCATGGCCTGGATCCGCCTGAAAGAAGGGGAAAGTGCTACAGAGGAAGAGATGAAGGAATATTGCAGAGGGAAAATTGCCCATTTCAAAATTCCCCGCTATATCCAGTTTTGTGAAGAGTTCCCCATGACAGCCTCAGGAAAGATTCAAAAATTTAAGCTTCGCCAAGAGGCCATGGATTTAATCAGTGTAGGCCAGGAGGAAAAAGCATAATTTTTTGGGGGAGGGATCGTAATGTTTAAAAAATTGCTCATTGCTAACCGGGGAGAAATTGCCCTTCGTGTGATGCGGACCTGTAAAGCCATGGGAATCCGTACTGTAGGGGTATATTCTGAGGCAGACAAGGAAGCGTCACATGTGTATATGGCCGATGAAGCTTACCTTGTGGGAGGCCCCCGGGTGGCAGAAAGCTATTTAAATAGGGAACGAATCATCGAAGTGGCAAAATTAACAGGGGCAGAAGCGATTCATCCAGGTTATGGCCTGCTTTCGGAAAATGCTGCTTTTGCTCGCCGCTGCGGGGAGGAAGGGATCGTTTTTATCGGTCCCTCCCCCGAAGTCATTTCCCGCATGGGGAGCAAAATTGAATCCCGCAAAGCCATGGAAGAAACAGGGGTACCTGTGGTTCCTGGCATTACATATCCTCTGGCTGATATGGAAGAGGCGGTACAGGTTGCCAATGGGATGGGGTATCCGGTGATGTTGAAGGCTTCTGCCGGTGGTGGCGGCATTGGGATGCAGATTGTAAAAAGTGAAGAAGAGTTGCGGAAAGCCTTCGCCGGAAACCAGAAGCGAGCGACCGACTTTTTTGGCGATGGGGCTATGTATGTAGAAAAGTATGTGAAAAATCCCCGGCACATTGAAATTCAAATCCTTGCAGACCACTTTGGAAACACGTTGTATTTATGGGAGCGGGAATGTTCCATCCAGCGGCGCCATCAAAAAGTGGTAGAAGAAGCCCCCTCTTCTTTTCTTGATGAAGAGACCCGTCAGAAAATGGGGGAATGTGCGGTCAAGGCGGCCCAATCCTTAGGCTACCGCAATGCGGGGACTATTGAATTTTTAGTGGATGAACAGAAAAACTTCTACTTCCTGGAAATGAACACCCGACTCCAGGTAGAGCATCCCGTAACTGAAGAAATTACAGGATTGGATTTGGTAGAAGAACAACTTCTCATTGCTGCTGGCCATCCTTTAGAAATGAAGCAAGAGGATGTGAAGCGGGAAGGCCATGCCATTGAAGTTCGCATTTATGCCGAAGATCCCAAAACCTTCTTCCCATCACCAGGAAAAATTACAAAATGGGAGCTGCCACAGGGTGCCCGCATTCGCCATGAGGTGGCAGTGAGGGAAGAATCTCTGGTTACTCCCTATTATGATCCTATGATTGCCAAATTGATTGTAAAAGGAGAAACCCGGGAGGAAGCTATTACTGCCATGGAATACGCCCTGGCCCGTTATCAGGTGGAAGGCATTAAAACCAACATTCCTATGTTGCGGGAAGTCATATCCCATCCAGCTTTTTTAGCAGGAGATACCACAACAAACTTTGTTGCGGAATATATCCAAAGCAATCAATCATCTATTAAAAAATAGGAGGAGAAATCCATGAATCATATCTTATCCAGTATGGCAGGAAACGTGTGGAAGGTCCTTGTACAACCAGGTGATTCCGTAGAATTTGGCCAGGATGTAGCCATTCTTGAATCCATGAAAATGGAGATTCCCATTTCTGCGGAAAACGATGGCATTGTGAAAGAAGTGAAAGTCAATGAAGGGGACTTTATTAATGAAGGAGATGTCCTCGTTGTTCTGGAGTAACCATGGACAAAAAAACAGCAAAGGGGGCGGATTCCACTGTGAAGTGGCCAAAGGCAGTGACCATTAAGGAAGTAGGCCCACGGGATGGACTGCAAAATGAAACAGCCTTTATTTCCACAGAAGATAAAATAGCCTGGATTGATCAATTGTCATTGACAGGCTTATCCCATATTGAAATTACCTCCTTTGTGAATCCCAAATGGATTCCTGCCCTTGCTGATGGGTTGGAAGTGGCCAAAGGGATTCAACGGGTGCCTGGAGTGACTTATTCCGCTCTGGTGCCCAATCGTAAAGGGTTAGAGAAAGCCCTGGAGGCTAATGTGGATGAAGTGGCGGTCTTTATGTCTGCCAGTGAAACCCACAATCAAAAAAATATTAATAAAACCATTGCACAGACCTTTCTCATTTTAAAGGAGATTGTAGAGGAATCCCTCCAGGCAGGGAAAAAGGTGCGAGGCTATGTGTCCACGGTCTTTGGCTGCCCTTATGAAGGGGATGTGGCTGTGGAGCAGGTAGTTCAGGTATCGGAAGCCCTGTTTGCCCTGGGCATTGAAGAACTCTCCCTTGGGGATACCATCGGTGTCGCCAATCCCCGCCAGGTGCAGGAGGTGTTGCGGGTTCTCCTCAAGGCCTTTCCAGTTGAAAAGCTGGCAATGCATTTCCATGATACCCGGGGAACGGCCATGGCCAACATTCTCGCCTCCATGGACATGGGAATCACCATTTTTGATGGGGCCTTAGGGGGACTGGGAGGTTGCCCGTATGCCCCTGGCGCTTCTGGGAATTTAGCCACCGATGATCTGCTGTATATGCTGGATGGCATGGGCATTCAAACGGGAGTAAACAGGGAAGTCCTGTTGCAGGCAGCCCGGTTTATGGAAGAAAAAATCGGACGTCCCCTGCCAAGCCATGCCCTGCAAGCCTGCAAAGGAAATCGAGTGAATCAATAAATCATGAGGAGGGGAATTATGGGACCTGTGGTTCTTTTTGAAAAGAATAATAAAGGAATTGGCATCCTTACCTTAAACCGGCCAGAGGCAGCCAATGCCCTTTCCTTGCAAATGCTTCATGAGTTGCAAGACTTTCTTGCAGAAATCAAATATGACCCCACAGTCCGTTGTGTCATCATCACAGGGACTGGAGAGAAAGCCTTTTGTGCAGGAGCAGATTTAAAAGAACGGGCAGGCATGGACCCTATCCAGGTGCGTAAAACTGTTTCTCTTATTGGCAGGAACATGAATGCCCTGGGAAATCTGCCCCAACCGGTGATTGCTGCAGTGAATGGAGTGGCCTTCGGGGGAGGGACTGAATTGGCTCTGGCAGCGGACATCCGCATTGCCTCTGATAAAGCCAAATTTGGCTTAACGGAAACCTCCCTTGGGATTATTCCTGGGGCCGGGGGCACCCAGCGCTTGCCCCGCCTCATTGGAAAAGGACGAGCCAAGGAATTGATTTTTACCGCAAGGCGGATTGATGCCCGTGAAGCAGAAGCCATTGGCTTAATTGAATACCAAACATCCCCCGGGGAGTTAATGGATAAGGCCATGGAGATGGCTCACCAAATTGTGAAGAACGGTCCCATTGCCCTGGCTCAGGCAAAGTTGGCCATTGATAAAGGATTTGAAGTGGATCTAAACACAGGTCTTGCCATCGAACAAAATGCGTATGAAATCACCATTCCAACCAGGGACAGACTGGAAGGATTGCAAGCTTTTAAAGAAAAACGCCCACCGGTGTTTACCGGTGAATAAAACATAACCAAAACAGATATGGGAGGGGAAAGGAATGACAATGGATTTGCAAAATAAAGAGCTTCGCCTTGAGGATCGTGCAGAACAAATCAAAAAAGGCGGAGAGGCAAAATACCACGAGAAAAACAAGGAACAGGGCAAGCTTTTTGTTCGGGATCGCTTAAAACTGTTGTTTGACCCTGGCTTTGAAATTGAGGATGCTTTGTTTGCCAACAACCTGGCAGAAGACCTTCCTGCAGATGGGGTCGTGACGGCTATGGGGAAAATCAATGGGCAAATGGTTTGTGTCATGGCCAATGATTCCACAGTTAAAGCAGGTTCCTGGGGAAAACGGACCGTGGAGAAAATCATCCGCATCCAGGAAACAGCAGAAAAATTGCAACTCCCTCTTATTTACCTGGTAGATTCTGCGGGTGCCCGCATTACTGACCAGATTGAAATGTTCCCTGGCCGAAGAGGGGCAGGGCGCATCTTCTACAACCAGGTGAAGCTTTCCGGAAAAGTGCCCCAGGTGTGTCTCTTATTCGGCCCTTCTGCTGCCGGTGGCGCCTATATTCCCGCTTTTTGTGACATTGTCATCATGGTGGACAAGAATGCTTCCATGTACTTAGGGTCTCCCCGCATGGCAGAAATGGTAATCGGGGAAAAGGTAACCCTGGAAGAAATGGGCGGTGCCCGCATGCATTGTTCTGTTTCTGGTTGTGGGGATGTGCTGGCAAAAACCGAAGAAGAAGCCATCGCCATGGCCCGGGACTATCTTTCTTTCTTCCCTGCCAACTATTCTGAAAAGCCACCGGTGAAAGAAAGCCGTTCTCCCAAATCCTTTGAAAAATCCCTGGAAGAAATCATTCCGAAAAATCAAAACGCGCCTTTTAATATGTACGACCTCATTGACCGCATCATCGATGAAGGATCCTTCTTTGAAATTAAAAAATTATTCGCTGCCGAACTAATCACCGGATTAGCCCGCATGAATGGCAAACCTGTAGGGATTATTGCCAACCAGCCCAGGGTGAAAGGTGGAGTCCTTTTCCACGATACTGCGGATAAAGCTGCAAAATTCATTACCCTGTGCGATGCTTACCATATCCCGCTTTTATTCCTTGCTGATGTGCCTGGCTTTATGATTGGAACGAAAGTAGAACGTGCGGGAATTATCCGCCATGGGGCCAAAATGATCTCCGCCATGTCTGAAGCCACGGTGCCAAAAATTTCAATTATCGTACGGAAAGCATACGGTGCAGGACTCTATGCTATGGCAGGCCCCGCCTTTGAACCTGATTGTTGCCTTGCATTTCCTACAGCGCAAATCGCAGTAATGGGTCCGGAAGCGGCAGTAAATGCAGTGTATGCTAATAAAATTGCCCAATTGCCGGAAAGTGAGCGTGCTGCTTTTATTAACGAAAAACGGGAGGAATACAAAGAGGACATTGACATTTATCGCCTGGCTTCTGAAATGGTGATTGATGGGATCGTGCCTGCCAATGGGCTGCGGGATGAATTGGTGAAGCGTTTTGAAGCCTATTCCTCTAAATATCTTGTTTTTTCCCAACGAAAACATCCGGTGTACCCGGTTTAATATAAGGAATTTAATAGAATATGAGGAAGGTGGGACGGCGAATGAAAGGAAAAGTAGTAGGATCTTTTGCTGAAGCCATTGAGGATATTCAGGATGGTGCTACTTTAATCGTAGGAGGATTTGGATTGTGCGGCATTCCGGAAAAAGCCATTTTGGCTTTGCGGGATAAAGGGGTGAAGGGCCTCACGATTGTGAGCAACAACTGCGGGGTAGATGACTGGGGGCTTGGCCTTCTCTTAGCTAATAAGCAAATTAAGAAGATGGTTTCTTCCTATGTGGGGGAAAATAAAATTTTTGAAAACCAGTTTTTAAGGGGGGAATTGGAAGTAGAATTGGTGCCCCAGGGAACTCTCGCAGAGAGGATGCGTGCCGGAGGGGCAGGAATCCCTGGTTTTTATACAGCAACAGGGGTGGGAACGCCAATTGCAGAAGGGAAGGAACATAAAGCCTTTGACGGGAAAACCTTTTTGTTGGAGCGGGGCATTGTCGGGGATTTTGCCCTGGTGAAAGCCTGGAAGGCGGATCCTTATGGAAATCTGGTGTTCCGCAAAACCTCTAGAAATTTCAATCCCCTTGCTGCCATGGCTGGAAAAATCACCATTGTGGAAGTGGAAGAATTGGTAGGAATCGGGGAGCTAGACCCTGATGAAATCCATACCCCTGGGATTTATGTGCAACGGGTGTTGGTAGGGACGGATTACGAAAAACGGATTGAACGCCGTACAGTACTACAAGCCTAATAAGGAGGGGTGAACATGAGCAATAGCCGCCAGCGCATTGTGCAACGAGCTGTAAAAGAAATTCAAGATGGAATGAATGTGAATTTAGGGATTGGGATTCCTACGTTGATTGCCAATGAAATTCCGGAAGATTACAATGTGATGCTTCAGTCGGAAAACGGATTGTTGGGCATTGGCCCTTATCCTTATGAGGGGTTGGAAGACCCGGATTTGATTAATGCGGGAAAAGAAACAGTGACCGCTGTCTCTGGGGCTTCTTACTTTGACAGTGCTGAATCCTTTGCCATGATCCGGGGAGGCCACATTGATCTGGCCATCCTTGGCGGCATGGAAGTTTCGGAAAAAGGGGATCTGGCCAACTGGATGATTCCTGGAAAAATGATCAAAGGCATGGGAGGGGCCATGGATCTGGTGAATGGAGCGAAACGGGTCGTGGTCATTATGGAACATGCCAACAAACAGGGAGAATCCAAGGTGAAAAAGGAGTGTACCCTGCCTTTGACAGGGAAACAGGTAGTCCATCGCTTGATTACAGATTTAGCTGTGTTTGATTTTGATCAGGATGGCATGGTTCTGGTGGAACTCCAGGAAGGAGTGACGGTGGAGGAAGTAATGGAAAAGACGGAAGCTTCTTTCAGGGTAGGGTTGGAACTGGTGCAAGGGTAAGTGGATGAAGGGTGTGGCTGTAAGGGTCCCATAGGGTATATGGGGCCCTATTTTCTATTTTTTAGTTGAATAATTCATACTGATTACAGTATAATGTAACTATAACATCAAAGTGTTAGTGTAACAGTTAACTGTATATGAGAGGTGATTCATGTGCATACTTATACTGCCAGGCAAATTACGGACATTTTACAGAATGAAGGACAAAACATAAATTTACGTACAGTAAGGTACTACACCCAGATCGGGATCATCCCCACCTTAGAACTCGATGGAAACAAAAGGGTTTATACCGATAAACACCTTCATTACATTCGTGCAGTTCTTACTCTTGCGAAGACTGGGGAATCATTGGCTTCTATCCAGGCAAAACTTCAGGCCCTTTCCCTTGAAGCCATTGAAAAAATTAGTGAACAAATGCCCCTTTATCAATCAAAAGTAGTTTTGGAAAATGAGACACACAGGATTACTGATGATGTTTTTATTACCCTAAGCCCGAAGATTTCAGCAGAACTTAAGCAAAAGGTTATTAACTCGGTTTCTCAAATCTTAAAAGGAGAACAAAACTAATGTTAGATATCCGATTAGCTAAATCAAAAATGGAAAATGAAGAAGGTATGAATCATCTATGGGTTCGCATTCATCCCATCTCCTCACCGACTTTAAAACATGCACAATTAACCATTCATTTACCTGATCATATCCATCGGTTAGAAAATCTAAACGGTTATTTTGAGGATGATGAAGGCTCCATTTTATTGGGAAGTATTTGTGATGAGCAGAATATTTTCATTGAAATTTATACCCAAGATGAAGTTCCGTGTGAGAAAACGAAAATCGAAGTTTGTCTGGCTTATCAGGATCTTCAGAACCAAACAAAAGAAATTATAAGTTCCATCCCCTTGCATTTAGTGACAGAAAATGAAATGGAAAATGTAAAAATTGATAAGGAAGTCATTTCTCAATTAAAGAAACTCAACGAAACAATTCCAGAGGAAAAATACGTTGAAATCTCAATAAAAACACAATACGTAAACAATCAATTATCAGAATTAGAAAAAAGATATCGAGTTGACTGTACCTTTTAATAAAAAATTGGGAGGAAAACAGATGAATCTAATTCCTTACGTAGTAGAACAAACAAACAGGGGAGAACGTTCATACGATATTTATTCTCGGTTGCTTAAAGACCGCATTATTTTTCTAACAGGGGAAATTACAGATGAGGTAGCTAACAGTGTAATAGCGCAACTGTTATTTTTACAGGCAGATGACCCGGAAAAAGACATCAGTCTATATATTAACTCTCCAGGTGGTTCGATCTCAGCTGGAATGGGAATTTATGATACGATGCAGCATGTAAAACCTGATGTCAGCACTCTATGTGTAGGGATAGCGGCTTCTATGGCTGCTTTCATACTTTCAAGTGGGACGAAAGGAAAAAGAATGGCACTTCCAAATAGTGAAGTTATGATTCATCAGCCACTTGGGGGAGCAAGGGGCCAGGCATCTGATATAGAGATTAGCGCCAGGCGAATTTTAAGATTGCGTAGCCAAATTAATCAAAAATTTTCTGAGCAAACAGGCCAGCCCATCGAAAAAATTGAAATGGATACAGATCGAGATTATTTTATGGACGCAGAGGAAGCAAAAACATACGGTTTAATTGACAAAATCATTTCATCTCAGTTTACCCGGGACCGACAAGGATAATCTTGAGGAAATAAACTGGGAATCCTTCCATGTTAAGTGATTTTCAATATATCCTAAGGTGTCGGCATTGAATGTGCCGATAATTCGTTGATACGCCAGCAAATCATATGCTGTATTTTTTTCATTCTTAACAATTGGGTATAAACCCCCTAAGGCAAGTGCCTCTCCTTTGGTTGGTTTTTTAAGTTTTCCATTTTCAAGATAATATTGTGATAGATAGTCCTTGCCCTTTTGGCTGATGTCAATGATAAAAGGGGTTTGAAGGTTGGGGCTATCTACACGAACTTTGTAGAAGTCTTGATATGCCACGTTGAATGTATATTGTGAATTATATTTCTCCACATTGAACATTTCCCGCAGCTGGTTATTTTTAAAGGAATACATATAGAAATAACCATATCCCCCACTACCTCCTGAATCAATGCTTACTAATATGTCTAATACATGGTCTTTGTCAAAATCACCAAGAAAAAGCCTGGCATTATATCCTGCATTGGATTGGAATTGGACCGTTGTCACTCTTTGGGTGCGACCATCATGAATGACAAGGGTAATATTGTCTGCAAATACTCCTGGACCTTCTGGTACATTACCGTACAAATATACTTTATCTATAATTCCGTCCCCATTCACATCTCCTGCCTTCATGTCCAGTACCCTTCGATTTCTTTCATAAGCTTCCGGTCTATATGTATGTTTTTGGAATCTTCTATACATAGGAATCCTCTCCATTCCGTAGGTTCATTGCTGATTTTCTATACTATGTGGGACGTTATCTAATGGATTGTGTAAGTGCCCGGTGAGAATGGGGCGGGGGAAAAAAGAAATATTATGGTCTATAGGTTTATATAGGGATTTCCTCTTTTGGCTGTGAATATAGTTAATCAATTTTAAGAAAAATGGGCGTTGGCGGTGTTCATTTTGAAAATGTTCATGGCCACAAAGACCATATTCAATCGGTTATGAAACTTCCTCTAAAACCTATTTGTAAACAATAGTAAATAAATGTTTATATTCGTGTACTTGGGAACCGGGACTGCTATCGTCGCTTAAAGGTTTGGCGCTAGCCAGGCTTTCTATACTTAGAATAAGGTTAAATTTTTTTTGAAAAAGTGTTGACTATAAAAAACGATATGTGATATATTATTTCTTGTCGCCGCTGAAACGGCGAAACACACCAAAATCTAGCAACACAAACTTGAAAAAAGTTGTTGACAAACTAGATTAGAAGATGTAAACTAATATAGTTGCCATTGAGAGATGGTAACGAAGTTCCTTGAAAACTGAACAGTGAAAAAGCTAGAATGCGATCCTAATCAATTTCTTTAGGGAAACTTAGCTAGTGCCAAGCCTGCAAGGCGCCGGCAATCGCTTAGTTGACCTTATACCGAAAGAAAGTGAAACTTTCTTATCGGTGAAAATTTTTACAAGCTAGCAAAGCTTGAAGTCAGTTTTAAAACTTTACCTTTATTG
>CAMLDI010000040.1 GCA_946478845.1 uncultured Paenibacillaceae bacterium | reverse complement strand
TTTTTTGTTTTCTTCTTATTACTTTGAAACGTAAGGAGTCTTGCTAAATTCCTTTTATTAGTGCTTAATTTATAAAAAGGAGTATTGGAAAAACTTTTTTATTAATGGGAGAAGTAAAATGTCTGAAGATAAAAGATTTGATCATTTAACAGCCAAGAAATTAAGAATAAGCTTACAAGCAGATTGTTCTAATTGTTTTGGTTTATGTTGTACAGCCCTGAATATTGCTGCATCCAGTGATTTCCCAATTTCTAAAGAAGGGGGAGAACCTTGTCCTAATTTGCATTCTGATTATAAATGTAAAATTCACAGCAATCTTAGAGAAAAAGGGTTTAAGGGGTGTACCGTTTTTGATTGTTTAGGAGCGGGGCAAATGGTTTCTCAGTATACTTTCAAGGGGCAAGACTGGCGGGAAAACCCTCATGTTCGTGAGAAAATGTTTCGCGTTTTTCCCATTATGGATCAACTATATGAAATGATAGCCTATGTATCGGAGGCTATGTCCTATCAGATTTTCACCACCTTATTTGAGAAATTAAAGGTTCAATTAAAACAGCTGCAAAATTTAATAAGGCTTGACGCTGATCAATTATTGTCATTAGATATTTCGTCATACCGACTGCCTGTAAATGAATTGTTGTTAGAAACAAGTGAATTTATTCGGAAAAACATAAATGTTTCCGATTTTAAAAAACCAAGGGATTTTCGAGGTGTTGATTGGATAGGGAAAAAGTTGAAAGGGAAAGATTTGCGGGGTATTACTTTGCGGGGGGCCTATTTAATTGCTGCCGATTTGCGAAATACAGACTTGAGAGGCGTTGATTTAATCGGGGGAGATTTGCGTGACGCTGATTTAAGTGGGGCCAACCTTTCTACAAGTTTATTTCTTACACAAATGCAAATGAACTCAGCAAAAGGAAACAAAGAAACAAAATTACCCTATTACTTGAAACGGCCAGCCCATTGGAATGATTAAATGTTAACTATTCAAAATAAAGAACTCTAGCGATTAGATGCCAGAGTTCTTATGTACATATACAAAAACATAATTATTTATTTTTAACCAGTCTCCTAGTACGTGCAGTGATTCCATTTTTGGATGTTAATAGATGGAGATGTTCTAAAGCACGTCCCGTACCGATGGCAACACAATCAAGGGGATTTTCTGCAACAGTTACTGGCAGACAGGATTCTTCTGATAAAAATTGGTCTAGATTGCGCAGTAAAGCGCCACCGCCTGTTAAGACAATCCCCCGGTCTATGATATCTGCGGCAAGTTCTGGAGGGCTTTTTTCCAGAGCAACTTTTACGGTTTCTACAATGCTTCGCACGGTTTCACGGAGAGCTTCTGCTACTTCGAAAGCAGTGATTTCAACAGTCTTTGGCAATCCAGATACTAAATCTCGGCCCCGAATATCCATGACTTCTTTTTCTAGTGGAGGGATTGCTGAGCCGATTTCAATTTTTAATAATTCAGCTGTCCGTTCACCAATCAATAAATTATACTTTTTCTTAATATATTTCATGATTGCTTCATCCATTTCGTCTCCGGCAATTCGAATGGATTTACAAATGACAATCCCCCCAAGGGAGATGATGGCCACTTCGGTGGTTCCACCGCCAATATCTACAACCATACTTCCAGTTGGTTCCCATACAGGCAAATCGGCGCCAATGGCTGCAGCGAAGGGTTCTTCAATGGTGTAGGCGGTCATCGCACCGGCTAAGCGGGTGGCATCTTCAATGGCCCGTTTCTCTACAGAAGTAATGCCTGAAGGAATACAAATCATTACATTGGGTTTAGGGCTAAAAAGGCCCTTATTTTTTTGTGCTTGCTCCATATAATAACGAATCATGGTTGTTGTGGTTTCAAAATCCGCAATAACTCCGCTTTTCATGGGACGAATCGCAACTATATTACCTGGTGTACGCCCAATCATGCTTTTCGCTGAATTGCCAACTGCTAATATATTACCTGTATCCTTCTTAATGGCCACCACTGAGGGTTCTCTAACCACAATCCCCTTAGATTTTACATAAACCAGTGAATTGGCAGTCCCTAAATCAATCCCCATATCTCTACTAAACCGGGCAAACATATCGAAAAAAACTCCTTTCACTTGTTAAAACAATTTTAAATCCCTATAAACAGACTCTTAATACTATTCATTGACGAGATTAATCAACAAAATGTTGCATCTTGTTTAACATTATTTTCTTCCTATAATCTACATAAAGCAAAAATACTAAAAGAATAAGAAGGATGGTGACTTTTTGCATATGCCCAAAATAAAATTGGAAAATAAACAAACTGAGCAACATTAAAATAAATTGCCAAACTACTTATACAATTTCAAATTGTTTAAACCCGTGTTGATCAGGGAGATAGTTTAGCTTTTTGTTTTGGAAGTAATGAACATGGTCTTTATTAATAACAAAGGTATAACCTTCCAACTCGACTACAATATCATTTTCATTTTTCACTTCTTCAGTCGTCAGTTTTAATTTCATGAAACAGCTATGGCGCATTTGCATGCGGAAATATGGTTTAGAACTTTCATTTAATCGATCCTGGAGTGCTGCTTTTGCTGCATCTGATATTTGAAACATATAAAATCCCTCTCTTAAGCTTAGAATATACCTACATGGGTATCTGTAATGCCTATGATTATACCATTTAATCGTCTGAATATAAATAATAATTATACTATTGTTTATGTGAATTCCTTTGATGTTTGGCCAGTTCAGATATCGAGGGTCTTCAGGAATCATTAATTCGCCGTATATTAAATAAGAAGGAATTGTATCAGGTGAATACCATGGTTGACATTAATAACCTGGTTTCTCTGGAAACAGGATGTCCGGTTGGTTCATATCATTTGGGAAAATTGGTTTCACCTTTTGTGTTCCACATTGGGGAAGAAGGGGAAAAGTATCAGGACGAATATACATACATTCATTATTTAATAAGGAGAAACCTTATTTAAAGAATAGATGGTAACTTTATCATCTCCATAATTTGAAAGGGCAAGGTATTTATTATTTAAGGTAAGAGAAAGGCCATGGGGGAAACTAATCTGTGAATGAGGATTAGTAAAGGAAAAGAAGTTGGGGTCAATTTTATGATTGATTTTATCAAAAGAATAAAAAACAATAGTATCATTTCCCTGGCATGGAACAATAATGAGGGAGGATAAATCATCATTGGAGAAAGCGACATCATCAGGATTGCAAAGTTCAGGGGTTCCAATTAATTCATAAACGGGTTGTTGGCTGATGGTGCCATTAACATTGTCAAAGGTGTGGATTGCTAACTCACCGTAACTTTGGAGGGAAGTTTTACTGTCTGCATTTGGAGAGTAACAAATAATCATTAATGAATTATCCCTAGAAAAATGTAGAGATTTAGGTTTTGACGGTGGATATCGGTTTTGCACAATTTGTGTAGGAGCTAAATGGAGAGAACCATCTGTATTTTTTTCTATTCTATAAATATAAATTAATCCTAACTTTTCAATTGTCGTACAAGCGATATATTTCGAGTCGGAAGAAAATTGAACCCCATGAAAGAGTGTGAAAATGGGATTTTTGATAATATGAATTGGAATGGGATCAATCAAGTGTGTTTTGGGCTTTATGCGATATATATTGACCGTACTGCTTCTAATATTCGTTATTGCAAGATATAACCCATCTGGAGAAAATGCGAATTTGTCTGGCCAGCTTAATTGCATACCATTTGTATTGTTTAGGGTTTGGATCAGGGTAAGGCTTTGCTTCTGTGGATCGAATTGATAGATATGAAGGGTTTCGATGGCGAAATTCAAAACGGCTAAATTCTGATCGTTATTAAACCAGGATACATCTGTGCAAGTACTATAACGGCTTCTATTTTTAATTAATTGAAAGGGTACATTTTTTTGACTGCTATTTAATATTGAATCAGGAGTGTATGCAACGGCAATGGGAGTTTGTGACAGAAAGGGAAGTTTAGAAAACATTATTCACTCTCCTTTGATAAAGATAAGGCTTATTATGTAAATTATGATTTTTCTTTTAATCTTGTTCAATAAATCCTGCTAACTCCATATTATTCATAAAATCATTCCTTTTCAGACATAAAAGTGGATTTGATACATGCTATAATAATAGAGTGATTTACATTTTTTGTTGGGGGAGGATATTTATGAGAAAAGGTATACTGATTATTATTGCATTAAGTCTGCTTCTGATTTCTGGTTGTGTAAAATCTGCCAACACTATTCCTACTGATAATACGAATAAAGCCCCAAGTCCAAATACCACAACAAATCAAAATACGTCTTCTGGTCAAAACACGAATAAACCTGGGGATATACACCTAGAAACACAAGCACCGTCTTTTTTCTCTAAAAGTGGTGTTACCAAAATAAATTATAAAGGAACATTCATGTTCGATGACATAATTAAAAAAGACGTAACATTACATCTTATCGAAGTGGCAAATCTAAAATATGGAAAATGGTATGAGTTGAAACTTGATTCTATAGATGGAATTCCGAATAATGACGTAAGCTTAGGTTTTAGCCCGTTGAGTTTAGGTTATTTTTGCGCTCAAAAAGATAAAATTTATAAATTAACACCAACTGAGACAAATCTTAAAAAAATAAAAATAAGTGAAGAAGTTCCAAAAGATAGTGTTATTGTATGCCAGGATCAAGAGATGAAAGATTCATTAAAGAAAGATGAACGTGGATGGCATCAATATATCCAAGTAAAAGGAAATACTCGTGAATATCACTCTTATAATAATCGAGTGGAGACTGGATTCTATGAATCCTTTACCTGGGAAAAGGATAAAGGACTGATTTATTTTCAACGTGGATTTGGGGCAGGAAGAGATTCAATCGATTTAGTTTTAATAAGCAATTAAATGTAATTGGGCCGTTAATTTGCTAGGAAAAACTAGAAAAACGGCCTTTTTTCTAGTTTTTCTACTAAACAGTAACCCTCGCTAACGGAATGTTAGTTATATGAATCATCATTCTTTCAGCAGTTCTCTAACTATCTAATTTAAATAGGTAAAGAAGAAAAAGCCGTACACATGGATACAAAAGAAAGAAAATATAATGAAAGGTAATGTAACAACGTCCTAGATGTAAAACCGTTAACTTAATAAAATTTGGTTGAAGTACCTGGATGGGAGGTTAGAGGATGCATTTGTCTGAACGGGAAAAGGAAAAATTGTGGATTGTAGTCAGTGCAGATTTAGCCCGGCGGCGCCAGGCGAGAGGATTGAAGCTCAATTATCCTGAAGCCGTTGCCATTCTTACCTATGAACTTCTTGAAGGGATTCGGGATGGAAAAAGTGTGGCTGAATTAATGGAATGGGGAAAAACCATTCTGTATGAAGATGATGTAATGGATGGGATCTCTTCCATGATTACAGAAATTCAAGTTGAAGGCACTTTTCCAGATGGCACGAAACTAGTGACCGTTCACCATCCTATTGGTGTGAAGGGAGGAGGGCAAATGAATGAATCCCGGACAGTATGAATTAAGAAAAGAGCCTATCCCTATAAATCGAGGAAGAAAGACGATTACCCTTCACGTTATGAATCGAGGGGACCGTCCTATTCAGGTAGGTTCCCACTATCATTTTTTTGAGGTGAATCCTGCTCTTGATTTTGCCAGGGAACAGACAAAAGGGATGAGGTTAAATATTGCCGCAGGGACTGCTATTCGTTTTGAGCCAGGGGAAGAACGGCCAGTAACTTTGGTTGCCATTGGCGGCAAACAAAAAATGTTTGGACATCGAGGGTTAACTCAGGGTGCTGTTGGTTTGGTGAATGGGAAAGAAACATACAACGATAAACCTATTGAATTATCCCGGAAAACCTATGCCTCTCTTTATGGACCCACTACAGGGGATCGAATTTATCTGGCAGATACAGGATTAAAGATAGAAATTGAGAAAGATTATGCAGTTTATGGCGATGAATGCAAATTTGGCGGGGGAAAAGTGATTCGGGATGGCATGGGCCAATCCTCCCTGGCTACCCGTCAGGAGGGAGTTCCCGATACGGTCATTACCAATGCCATTATCTTGGACTACGACAAAATTGTAAAAGGGGATATTGGAATTAAGGACGGAAAAATCGTGGCCATAGGCAAAGCTGGGAACCCTGACACCATGGATGGAGTTCATCCTGAGTTGGTGATTGGGGCTTCTACAGAAATTATTGCAGGGGAAGGGTTAATCGTAACAGCGGGAGGGGTTGACTCCCATATCCATTTTATTTGTCCTCAGCAGATTGAAACGGCATTTTATTCAGGTATCACCACTATGATTGGAGGCGGAACAGGGCCTGCCACCGGGACCAATGCCACCACCTGTACACCGGGAGCTTGGCACATTCGGCGGATGTTGGAAGGGGCAGAAGCTTTTCCTGTGAATCTAGGCTTTCTGGGAAAAGGCAATGCTTCGGGAGAAGAAGCCCTGGCGGAACAGGTGGAGGCTGGGGCCATTGGACTTAAGCTTCATGAGGATTGGGGCTCCACTCCCGCAGCTATTGATACTTGTTTACGAGTAGCAGATCAATATGACGTTCAGGTGGCAATCCATACGGATACTCTTAATGAAGGGGGATTTGTGGAAGAGACCATTAAAGCCATTAAGGGCCGGACCATTCATACGTACCATACGGAAGGGGCCGGGGGCGGCCATGCCCCGGATATAATTAAGATGGCAGCTGAACCTAATGTACTGCCTTCTTCCACCAATCCAACCCGTCCCTTTACCATCAATACCATTGAAGAACATTTAGATATGTTAATGGTGTGCCATCATTTAGATAGCAATATCCCCGAGGATGTAGCTTTTGCGGATTCACGGATTCGTCCGGAAACCATTGCAGCAGAAGATATTCTTCATGATTTAGGGGTGTTTAGCATGATGAGTTCTGACTCCCAGGCTATGGGCCGGGTAGGAGAAGTGATTTTGCGTACCTGGCAAACGGCCGCAAAAATGAAAGAGCAACGGGGCCCTCTTCCTGAAGAAGATGGAAGCCATGATAATTTTCGCGTGAAACGTTATATTGCAAAATATACGATTAATCCAGCCGTTGCCCATGGGATCGCAGAGTATGTAGGTTCCATAGAAGAAGGGAAACTGGCTGATTTAGTGTTATGGAATCCTGCTTTTTTTGGAGTAAAACCGGAACTGGTCATTAAAGGGGGCATGATTGCTTATTCCTCCATGGGAGATCCCAATGCATCTATTCCCACACCCCAGCCGGTTGCAGGAAGGCCCATGTTTGGTGCCTACGGGAAAGCCATGACAGCCAGCTGCCTTTCTTTTGTATCCCAGGCCGCTTATGCCAGGGGAATCAAAGAGGAACTAAAGTTGGAGAGAAGGGTTGTTCCTGTGAAAAATTGCCGCAATATTGGGAAGAAAGATATGAAAGGAAATGAAATCACCCCAGAGATACAGGTAGACCCGGATACGTACGAGGTAAGGGTGAATGGAGAAAAGGTGACATGTGAACCAGCAACAAAATTGCCCATGGCACAACGGTATTTTTTGTTTTAAGGAGGAATGGGGTGCAATGGGATATTCTCTTCCTTTCATTCAATTGCTTGATTCTGCTTTTCCTACAGGAGCCTTCTCCCACTCTTTTGGCCTTGAAACTGCAGTACAGGAAGGCCGTATACGAGGGGTTGAAGAGTTAAGAGAGTGGTTAAAGGCCTATATTCACGGGAATCTGTCCCCTATGGAAGGCCAGGGGGTTCATTTGGCTTTTCATCTGTTTAAAGCCGGGGAAAGAGAAGAGGAGCTATGGGAGCTAGATACCCGCTTGACCCTTTCCCGGTTAGCCAGGGAATCCCGGGAAGGGGGATGCAAAATCGGGAAACGGTACTTGTATCTAGTATTGGAGCTTTATCCTGATTGCTCATTAAAGAAATATGCCAGTAAAATCAAGGAAAAGGCTTGTTTTGGAAATCCTGCCATTGTCCATGGGGGAATGTGTGCCCATCTTGAACTTAAAGCCCATACCACGGTAGAAAGTTATCTATATATGAGTGTTAATAGCCTGGTGCAAAATGCCATCCGCATGTTTTCAATGGGTCAGACAGAGGGGCAGAAATTGCTTCTATCATTAATCCAATATATAAAGGAAGAAACGCAGCAAATCCTCGATCATCCTGTCTCCTTGCAAGAGTTAGCCTCCCGTAATGTATTTCAGGAAATTCAATCCATGCGCCATGAACATCTTTATTCCCGTTTATTTATGTCATAAGGAAAAAAGGGGGAAGAACCATGTGTCAGGGACAATCCCACCACCACCATGATTGGCAACACCATTCTTTTCAAGGAGGCCGGGCCATGCGTATTGGTGTAGGTGGCCCTGTAGGGTCGGGAAAAACAGCTCTTGTTGAAAAATTATGCGGGATATTAAAAGTGACCTATAGTGTAGCTGTGATTACCAATGATATTTACACAAAAGAAGATGCAGAAATTTTATTGGATTCAGGAGTTCTGCCAGAGGATCGGATTATTGGTGTCGAAACAGGAGGTTGTCCCCATACAGCCATTCGGGAAGATGCATCCATGAATTTTGATGCGGTGGAAGAGCTGGAAAACCGCTTCCCAGACCTTGATATGGTGTTTATTGAAAGCGGGGGAGATAATCTGGCAGCGGCATTTAGTCCGGAACTGGTAGATTTGTTTATCTATATCATTGATGTGGCCCAGGGGGAGAAGATTCCCCGTAAAGGAGGTCCAGGGATTATCCGTTCTGATTTGCTGGTGATTAACAAAATTGATTTGGCTCCCTACGTTCGGGCAAGCCTTGCAGTCATGGAACGGGATACGAAACGAATGCGAGGAGACCAGCCTTTTGTCTTTACTAATTTATTTGCCAGTGTTGGGGTCGAGGAAATTGTAAAGTGGATTAAACAACAATATCATTTAGCCGATGATATGGGTAAATCCTCATGAGGGTAAAGGGATGGTGGAAAGGAGAAATAGCTTCCATTGCAGGAAAAAGCCAACTCATTGCTTCTTCCCAACAAAGCCCATTAAAAGTAGCGAAACCCCTGCGGGATGAACAGGACCGTCTCTTGATTTATCTCATGGATTCTTCTCCCGGATTATTTAATGGAGACCTGCAAGAAATCCACTGTAAAGTTGGGGAAGGTGCCTGTGTTTTCCTAACCAATCAATCCTCAAGTAAATTGCATCCTTCCCCAAAGGTTGGGAAAAGCAAACAAATCCAACGATTCACTGTCCAGGGTGGCGGGTTTCTTTGTTATTTTCCTGAACCCATCATTCCTTTACAACAAGCGAACCATGAAAGTGATACTGAAATTCATATTGCATCAGGAGGGGCAGCATTTTTAAGTGAGATTATTGCTCCAGGGAGGCTAGGCTACGGGGAATGCTTTGCCTACCAGCGTTTTTCCAGCCAATTATCCGTTTATTGGGATGGGGAGTGGGCTGTGTGGGATTCCTATTGTTTGGAGCCAGAGAGAGACAATAACCTTTCCCCTCTTGGCCCTTATACCCATGTGGGTACCTTATGGGTGCTTTCTGAGGAAATTGGTAGGAAAGAGGCTCAAGCAACGAAAGATTGTCTTTATGCAATGGAGGAAAAGGGGATTTATGCCGGGTGCAGCATGTTAGAGAAAAATGGGATTGTGATCCGTTTTTTAGGCAATTCCTCCTGGTCTATCAAAGAAGGGATGGAGCAATGCAAGAAGTTGTTTTCCATACCCAGAGTATTAAAATGATTAAACAGTTCGTCGATTAAAAACGTAACCCTCATCAGCAGATGGGGGTTTTTAGTTGTCTATAATTTTGTTATGTAAACTATTAAAGGGAAAGTCATAAAGTGGTAGTTGTCATTAATAAAAAATCTTGATTATATGGTATATTAAACATAGTACATTACATCAGTAATGCACTATGTTACATGAAGTATAAAGGAGGTGCAAGTGTGATGCTGAATTCTGATGGAACGAAACCAATTTACATTCAAATATCAGATTGGGTGGAGACTGAAATATTATCTGGAAGCCTTGCTGAAGATGAAAAAGTTTACTCTCAGTATCAGCTTGCAGAGATGTTTAATATAAATCCAGCAACAGCTGCTAAAGGATTAAAAATTTTGGCCGATGAAAACATCTTATATAAAAAGAGGGGGTTAGGGATGTTTGTTTCTCCCAATGGAAAAGAACTCATCCTTAAAAAACGGAAAAATATTACTTTAAAAAAATTGGTATTGGAATTAGTGCAGGAAGCAGAACGTCTCAATGTGGGTGAAAATGAGTTAATTCACATGGTTAAAGCGGCGAGGAATTCTGGTGGGGAGGGAAGATGATGGATGTGATCCAGTGTAAAAGCCTAACAAAAACCTTTGGGAAGGTAAAAGCTATACATGACCTTTCATTTGCCATTGAAGAGAACACAATAACCGGGCTTATTGGACGTAATGGAGCGGGGAAAACAACTTTACTGAAAATTATCGCTGGTTTTATCCATAAAACCTCGGGGGAAATTCAAGTTTTTTCAGAAAATCCCTTTAATAGCCTCAAAGTTTCTTCCAATCTAATTTTTGTAGATGACAACATGCCTTTGCCATCCTTCTTAAGTCTTGGGGATTTATTAGGCTCGGCCAGCAGCTTTTATAAAAACTGGGATTGGAAACTGGCCCTAGGTTTGTTCGAATACTTCGATTTTAAGCAAGATCAACTTTATCGCAGTCTATCAAAAGGGAAAAAAAGCACTTTTAATATGATCATAGGTTTAGCCAGCCGATGTCCATTGACCATATTTGATGAACCTACAACAGGAATGGATTCAGCTGTGAGAAAAGATTTTTATCGGGCATTATTAAAAGATTATATTGCACACCCCCGTACTATCATTTTATCTACCCATCTTTTAGATGAGATTGAAGACATATTGGAGGATGTATTGCTCATCCATAATGGGGAAAAACGTATTCATATGTCTATTTCAGATCTGAAAGAGTACGCAGTTGGACTGAGGGGAAAGTCGGAGATAGTCAATGACATTGCTAAGTATAAAGAGATTTTCTATGAAGAAAGGGTAGGGAAAGACAGTATCTATCTTGTGGTTAAAAATGATTTTCCTGAAAGTGTTTTGGAACGGGCTAAAATGCAGGGAATCCAAGTATCATCCGTTGCTACAGATGATTTATGTGTCTATTTGACAGGAAAAAGCAAAGGGGGGATTGATGATGTCTTTAATAGAAACTAATGTATGGGAAATTACAAAAAAACAGTTTCTGTACAAGCTTAAGTCATATACAGGAGCCTTTAGTGCATTGCTTTCCATGCACATGATTGCTATTTTATTTTCATTAGGCGGGGTAGGAACTTCAAGCTCAACATTGAATTCCATGCATGTCATAGTGCAATGTTATTCAAGTGATATGATTATTGCTTTTACTTTGATTTGGGCGTTTATTATTGGCATTACCATTACGAAAAAGGCCTACCGCCATTCTGATTTTGCTTTTGTAAGCAATCGATTTACTAGTAATCTGTCTAATCTTCTTTTTTTGTTTACAGCCAGTTTAGTAGGCGGGGTTTCATCGTTACTGGTTGGAAATGTATTTAAGTTCATTATGTTTTTATATTTTGGAAGTGAAAATAGTATTGGCGGTACTTTATTGCCTCACCCTTTAGAATTATTTCTGGGGATGATTTCTACTTCTTTATATATTTTTTTACTAAGCGTAGTAGGTTATTTTTTTGGCATACTGGTTCAATTGCATAAAGGTTTCTTTATATTTTTGCCAGGGTTCTTTTTAGGAATTATATTTTTTGAAATAAGCAGTGATGGAAAGACCAGTATTTTAGAAGAGATATTTAATTTATTTTATCAAGAGCATTCGATTATTCTTTTTATATTGAAAGTTTTCCTTATGATAGCCAGTCTTTTTTGTTGTACCATTCTGATTTCTAATAGAATGGAGGTAAGAAAATGACAGGAAGACGGACACTTTTGATAACAGGTGGATATATAGCTATTATGTTTTTTACCCTTGTTGTCTTTTATTTATTGCCTATAGGAAATTTATATAAGTATGAAATGAACCAGAATGAAATCATTAATTCACAAAAGGAAGCAGCAGGATTGCATAGTGCTTTATATGCCGGCAAATTGGATTCTATCTATGATAAATACAAAATAGGAACAGTTCAATATCCTTTTCATGATAATAAACTTGAAATCCTTTTTGAAGGGGAACCTGAAAACGTTAATATTTTTATTGAAAAGAAACTGTCAAATGATCATACAATAGACATAGTCCAATACCAAACAAAAACTATTTTTGATAGAGTGGATTATTCTGAAAAAGTAGGTTCTCTGAAAACTGCACTAGAAGGCAACAAGTTACGGGCATTTATTCCACAGCAAAAGGACATCAATATTGTTAAATTTCAAAAAGAATTTACAATAGTTCAATTTACAGATGGGAAATGGTTTGGTGAAAGGATAGGTTTAAATAGAGGGCAACATTTCATTTATTTACGAATTCCCCCTAATGTCCAATTGATTTATGATGAATACAAAGCAAATGTGGTGTATGTTAATAGATAAAAAGTTTGTTGTTGCAAAATTGCATTCACTTAGAAAATTACATTTGAATGAAGATTCGGGTCACAAAAAAGGATGTTAATCATAGACTATAATAACTAAATAGTCTTCCTTCAAAGGGGAGTAGCGTTCAGGATTATTCCTGAAAACAAAGTCGTCATTTCATGGATTTATATCCATCGGCTTTGTTCGCATGTACTGTACGGTTATTAAACAAACATGCTCAGCAAGACCTTTGCCTTTCGTTGGCATAGGTCTTTTTATTTTCCTATGGCTAACGAGAGGGATAAGGGAAAGATCATTAGCATAGGAGGATCAAAAATGGATTTAACATTGCTTATGGAGTATGGCTGGGTATTGCTTGTTCTTGTTGTCCTTGAAGGAATATTAGCAGGGGATAATGCTCTTGTGATGGCAATGATGGTAAAGCATTTGCCAGAGGATGAACGGAAAAAGGCATTATTTTATGGATTAGCCGGCGCCTTTATTTTACGGTTTGCCACACTGTTTTTAATCTCATTTCTGGTCAATGTTTGGCAGGTTCAGGCCATTGGGGCTGTTTATCTTTTATATATCTCAATGCATCATTTGCTAAAAAAATTTGTATTCAAAAAACAGGATGAACACAAGAAAGGTAAGAAGGAATCAGGTTTTTGGGGTACGGTATTCAAGATTGAACTGACCGATTTAGCATTTGCTGTTGATTCCATCTTAGCAGCTGTTGCATTAGCGGTATCATTACCACCTACAAATTTCTTAACCATCGGGGGCATGGATAGCGGGCATTTCATTGTCGTTCTATTAGGCGGGATGATTGGCATTGTCATTATTCGCTTTGCAGCTACTTATTTCGTAGAACTTCTTAAGAATAGACCCCATCTGGATACAGCAGCGTACATGATTGTGGCCTGGGTTGGGGTAAAGCTTTCTTTATACACATTAGCTCATCCACAAATCAATATGGTTTCAAATCACTTTATGGAATCAACGGCCTGGCAGGTTATTTTTTGGGTCGTTCTTGGAGGCATTGGCCTGGGTGGCTGGGTTTTATCTAAAGAGGGTAAGAACCAGGCGGAAATTGACAATTGTTAAACTTAATTGAAGGCGTCTCATTCATATGGGACGCACGAGTTTTTACTTAAAATCCGAAATAAAGACTATAAAATAGACCTCTCTAACGGAATATTATTAAAAGAAAAAACGAATCTCATCCTTTATTATTCACTCCTTACTCCCGGTTTTTTAATAAAAGATTAAAGTAACCAGGGAAAAGGCAGCAAATGATTGATTTTTGGGCTTATCTATTTATTGAATTCATTAGCTGGAAGAAGTATTCAGGCTTATGAGTCTTATTTAGGTTATACCATGAATGCAATGTATCTGGTGCAAATACATCTAAGATTTTTAGTACTTCCATCGCAAATTCCAGAGGAGCTATTCCTGATGCAGTAACCAAATCCGCATCAGATACTGCAGGTCCCATCTCATAAAATTTTTCTCCTTTATAATTAGGACAGACCATTTTAATATACTCTAAGTTATTACTTGTATGCTTTCTAGAGTCTAGGTATCCATTATTCGCCAGTCCTTCAGTTGCACCACAGATTGCAGCAACAATAGTGCCAAGCTTTAAAGCTTCGCCGATTTTTTTCAAAATAGGTTGATGAATATCTTCACCCCAAGTATTCCCTCCAGGTAAAATTATAAGGTCTTTACTCTGAAGAGTACACTCATCAAAGGAAATATCTGGTTTTATCTTTAGTCCGCCTATTGTAGCAATAATTTCTTTAGAAGTTCCTACTGTAACTACTTTTAAAGGTGCTAAATCTTTTTTGAAATATCTTCCTGAGTTTAGTTCAGCAATTAAATATCCATATTCCCAGTCTGACATTGTATTAAATACATAAAGATAAACTTTTTTTGTTTGCACCCAATAACTCTCCAATCATAATTGATATAGCCAATTATAATATAACTTCCCTGACAGCTAACGTCAGGGAAGTTATTATACTTTATGAAATTATATTAATTCCGACAGAACTTCAAAAAGTCTTTTCTTAAGATTTTTTGGTTCAATTACGAGTATAGTCTTTATTTCCTTATTCATCCTACGCTTGCGGTTCGTTCCGTTAAAATTCTCGGAAATAAGGGGGAGAAGTTCATTAGTTTTTACACTAGATAGGCCTCGATTATTTTATTAGTATTTACATTGTAAGCGCTATAAAAAAGGATTAAATGTGTTTAAATCGACGAAAAGGGGAAATCGACCGATGGAACAGAAGGTGTTAGAAGTAAACAAAGAACTGGTAGAAAAAGCAAAATCATTTGTTCCGAAATTGCGTGAGAGGGCCAAGGAGACTGAAGATCTTCGAAGAGTGCCTGAAAGTACAATGGAGGAATTGGAAAACGAGGGGCTTTTCAAAATACTTCGACCCCAAAAGTATGGTGGTCATCAAGCGGGTATTAAAACGTATTTGGAGTGTCTTGTAGAAATTACTCGAGGCTGTGGTTCGACTGGCTGGGTTTATTCGCTGTGCAATATTCGGGAATTAATGATCGCACAATCGTTTTCTGAGAAAACCCATCAGGAAATTTACGGATCTGGAAAGAATGTTATTTTTGCCGGAGTATTCGAGCCTAGACAGATCAATGTACGGCGAGTTGATGGGGGATACCTCATTGAAGACGGGGTATGGCATTTTTGCTCTGGAAGCGTTCATGCGACGTGGGCATACTTGGGCATGCCGATTGTCGATGAAGCGGGCAACATCATAGACGGTGGCTTGGTTACGCTGCCTTTTCAAGAATTGGAGATTCTCGATGATTGGTATACCATGGGGATGCGGGGTACGTCAAGCCATAGCATTATTGCGCGTGATGTATTTATTCCGGACCACCGGGTAATATCGTTATCGGATGCGAAAAACGGGAATTTTCAATCCAAGCATCTTCGTCATCTGCCTGAATACAATACCGCGCTCTTTCCTGCATTAAACCTGTCATTGTCAGCTCCGTCCTTGGGACTTGCACGAGCGGCAATGGATTTATTCATGGAAAGGCTTCCAAATCGCAGAATCGCTTTTACGTTATATGACAAGCAAATTGAAGCGCCAGTCACTCATTTGCAGTTGGCAGAAGCGTCGTTGAAAATCGATTCTGCTACGATGCATTTTTATCGCGTGGCAGATGAACTTGAGTCTTGTGCAAAAAGTGGCAAATACATGGATGTTGTGTCTAGGGTTAAAGTCAACGGAGATATGGGGATTGCAGTAGAATATTGCAAGGAAGCTATCCAAATCCTGATAGGAGCCAGCGGGGGATCTTATATTTACGATAACAGCCCGCTGCAAAGGGTATTCCGCGATTTTTGGTCCATGTACGTACATGGGGCGATCTTGCCTTCATCCCAAATGGAAACCTACGGTCGAACGCTTTGCGGGTTAGACCCGAATAAAGTCTTTGTTTAATTAGGGTAAAAGGGAATACCGAGTGAATACGAGGAGCTTATATGTCGAAATCCATAACAAAAGTTTGGCCGTTACTCGAGCAAATGTTTGCAGTTGAAGATGTCATGATTGTCATTTGTGATTTGCACAAACTCATTTATTATAAATCGGGAAAAACTTTGGATCTCGGAAAAGTCGGTATTCCTATTAGATCCCGTCTTTGACGATGACAGCAATGTCATTGGTACTGTCGGATTTGGATGGTCATTGGATCAGCAAGAGAAAAGAAAACGGCTTAAAACCTGAGAATAGCCATTGAATATTTCAGAGTGGCAGAGACTTTCGGTTAATAATTAACTACTCGGAAATGTTGTTTTAGTAGTTGTCCTGGTTCTAGTCTATTTTAGAACCGATGTAAATCGAAAGGTCAAAAAAAGAAGGGGATTACCACATGGTACTGTGGTTGAATCCCTTTTGTTCACTGAAAATAATGTTTTAGACTTGAAAAATAAAGTACTAGGAACTTATTATTAATCAACTGGAACAGATTTCGAGGGGGGATGAAGAAAAGATTGTCTCTCTAATGAAAGAAAACCTCAAAAAATAACGGCAGACACAACAGCGGTAGTCTAAGACTTTATTTTCTCGTCCTAGTCCACCGCTGATTTTTTTATCGGATCAGTCTAAAACATTATTTTCATCAAACACCTTTTTACTTACTTTTCATTTTAGATTCGATGGCGATGACCATATCGCTCTTTGGATAAGTTTTGCAGGCCAGACTATAGTTTTTATTTCTCTCTTCATCATTTAATGCGTTTTTCGAACATTTACCCCGTTCAAATTGACCTTCGATCACCTTAATTTTGCATAAGCCGCATCCGCCACCCCGACAAGCCGAAGGAATCCGCACTAAGGAACGAGTGGCCGCCCCCAAAATGTCTTGTTCCTCGCTACAGATATACTCCATATTTTCCAAATATTGCACAGTGATTTGGTGCATCATGTTACCGCATTGTTAAATTCGTCATTGATTTGGCTGCTATGATACAAGAGACCTTTCGGCAACTGATCTTGCGTCCAGGTAATAGTCGGAAAATCAGGATATGTGATATATCCGTTTGTAAATGCTTCGTTGCAATTTCCTGACGGATCATAGAAATAGGTGGTTAAGCCTCTGGTAATGCCATGACGCTGAGGCGCTAAAGCACTAGGTACATTATTTCTCGAAATAATATCTGCCGCCCTTAACACGGCATCCCATGAATCTACATGGAAACCGACATGGTGAATTTTTTTATCCTGGCCTTTGATAAACGCCAAATCGTGCGCTTTGCCACCGTGTCTGGCGAACAGGAAACTTGCTAATTCCATTTCTCCGTTCTCTACTACGATTCTTTCGCTTTGCCCGAAACCAAGCACATCGACAAAGAACCGCGTTGCATTATTTACATCCTCTCCGGTTATCGCAATATGATCCATTCTATGCGGTGAGATCCCGCGCAAATTTTCCGGCCATGGATGTGGATTTTTTCTGCCCACCTTGCTTCCTAGTTGCTCGATATCATGATAAAGCTCGCATAGATGGCCAGTCGGCAATTCAAAGCGAATAGCTTGTCCTTCTGCAATTCTAGTTCCTTTAGATATTCTTTGCAGCGTTAATCCAAATTGGTGAATTTTCTTTTCGTATTTATCCAGCTCCTCATTGCTTTCCACCTTGAACCCCATCGTTTCCAAACCGGCTGAATCCGCTTCCAACAATACTAAGCTGTGATGATCATATTCATCCCAAGCTTTAAGGTAAACCCTGCCTTCACTTCGTCCGACTTCCTCCAGGCCAAGGATATTAGTGTAGTAATCTGTAGCCTTATCCAATTCCATCACGCGCAGTTCAACCCTGCCAATTCTCATGATTGACATTGCTCAAACACCCTTTTCTTCTTTTATTTAAAGTTTTTAAAATGTCTATAACTCTCCTCTTAAGAAATCCAATACGAGCTTCACAAACTGTTCTTTTCGTTCTACCTGCACCCAATGTCCGCAACGATCAAAAACATGCAGTTGAGCATTCGGCAAATGTCTTAACATTCCAATGCTGGCTTCTACAGGTACAAAACGGTCATCCCGTCCATGAATTAGGAAAAACGGTTTATCCATTCGTTTGAGAGCCGAAGGTGGTATAGTCATATTTGGTGGGGTGCCAAACATGGATACATAAGATCTTCGAACTTCAGGACGCATCATATCCTGGTAACGTTCGCGAATGATTTCTTTCAGATTGTCACCAAGGACACTTTCATCGTATACAAACCATCGAAATAGATTTTCAAGTGCAATCATGCTGGGATCTTTATAAATATTTGCCATTCTGTAAAGTTCGGGTGTCGGCTCGGCATGTCCGCCCGCACTGCCCATCAAGATTACTCGTTCGAACCGTTCATGCGCACTCATCACAAGATTGAGTGCGAGAGCCCCTCCCATGGAATTCCCCACCAAATGGGCTTTATCAACACCCATTCCATCCATTATCGATAATATTTGGTCTACCCGTAGGCGCATCCATCCCAACATATCTTTTGGCGGGTCTGCCGGATGGTCCGTGCTACCAAACCCTTGAATATCCGGGGCAAGTACATGGTAGTACTGACTAAAAAGTGGTAAAATATCCTTCCAATTCGACAGTGCGGTTGCTCCTGGGCCACCCCCATGTAGAAATATGACAGTTTCCCTATGATTTCCGCTACCTTCACAAAGGAAAGTTTCATAATCTCCTGTCTGAATTTTCTTAGTTAAAATAGTTGTCACTTACCTTTTCCCTCCTCCTGCTGATAAAAGTTAATCAAACCGGTTTAGATAACTGATAGCGCTTTAAACCGTTTCTGTAATTGAATTATAGGTATTTCAAGATCAAAGAACTAGATGAAAAGTCTCTGAAAATACCTTTCCTATCAGTGATTTTTTATGGTCATTAGGAGTCAAGGTTCACCCTGCAGTTCTATTGACGGGGCCCTTCTAACATGTTAGAATTTTTTATAAAATTCAATAATTCAGAAAATTTATAGAGCGATATTGAGAATAATTAACGAAAGGGTATGATCAACCTGAATGTTAATGTATTGGATCAATCGGGGAGTAATGAAATTATTCAGCAAGATCGTATGATATCTGTTTATTCCTCCGCTTTTGGAATCCTTAGGGAAGGGCTTATCAAAAATATTGGGATAAATCGAATGAAGGGCTTTTTGGTTCGTTACGGCTGGGATATGGGAGTCAGTGATGCGAAAAAGGAGATGGCCAAGGGGTCTTCTCTCAAAGAATTGCTAATGATGGGGCCAGTCCTTCATCAACAGAATGGCTATATACGGAAAATCCTATATAAGGCGGATTTTGAATTTGAATCTAACATAGAAGAAGTGAAATCCGTAATAGGGGAAGGAACATGGATCGGTTCTTATGAATCAGAAGAACATATCAAACGCCTGGGTGTATCGGAAACACCGGTATGTTATACGAATGTTGGTTACCTAAACGGTTATCTATCGACCGTATGCAATCATCCTGTCATAGCAAAGGAAATCTCATGTGTTGGAATGGGTGATAGCGAATGCAAATGGGTCCTGAAGTCACAGAAAGAATGGAAGGATGATATCCAGGATGAGCTGCAATATTATTATGAAACCCCAATCGTAAAAGAGCTTGAATATACTTACGAACAGCTGCTAGAACAGCACAATTACATTACTAAAGTTTCTAATATCCACAAAAGATTAACGGAAGAAGTAATTAATGGGAACGACCTGCAGTCTATCGCTGATACAGTTTATGAAATTGTCGATATACCGGTCATTATTCATGATTTGAACTTTCGCACATCCGTATATTCGGGCTTGAAAGAAGAAGAATTTTGCAATTTGGAAATGGACTATAATTACTATTTGGATAAAAATAAAAATCTAAATTCCTTATTTAAAGAAAATAGCTATAAATTAGTTTCTATGCTAAAAAATAATATCATAAGTATGGACCAGCATGAGCGTCTTATTGCACCGATTATTGTACAAAAAAAGATTATCGGATACTGCACATTTATCTATATTCAAGGCCGAAATCAATGTACAATAGATAATTTTATGATCCTTGAGAGGGTTGCGAATGCTATTTCTTTATTGCTATTAAATGAGATGACACACTTCGAAGCCTTTGAGAGAATGAAGGGGAATTTCTTAGAACAGTTGTTAAATGGACAATTTTTATCAAGTAAAGAAATTTTTAATCGAGGAAAATATGTCAATCTAGATCTTGGCAAGTCATTTTATATTGTAGTGATAGGTTATAATTATAAAAAGATTAAGATGGACAATGAATTATCACATCACGAACAAATCTTAAGTAAGGCCTTTTTATTTTTCAACGATTATAAGCGAAATGTTTTAATTGGCCAGCGTGAGGGGAACATTGTTATACTTATTACAAACGATTCTGACCAGAAAGACATATCTAAATTAATGGTTCAGTTTGTGTCCTATTTAGAAAAAATATTTAAAACATGTCAATTTAAAGTCGGGATTAGCACGCTAGGCGATCAAATAGAAGTGGCATCGCAGTATTACGATGAAGCGGTGTTAGCACAGAGAATGACTTTAAATCAGAAAATCGTTATGTTTGAATCATTAGGAATTTTCGGAGTATTAATTAATTACAAAAACGTCAATGGTATCAAAATGGTAGCTAAACAAATATTGGGTCCGATTTATAATCACGAGGGTCCAAAAAATTTAGATCTCATTAAAACCCTTTATGTATTCTTATCTAATGGAGGAAAACTGGAAAAAACGATGAAGGAACTCTCTTTATCCATGGGCGGATTAACCTATAGAATCCAAAAAATAGAACGCACCATTGGAAAAGACCTTCGCAATCCTGCGGATGCTCATCAAGTTTACCTTATACTGGAATCAATGATAGCTATAGGGGAATTGAAACTTAATTAGATGAGTGACGGTATTATTACTAGTTTCCATGGTCACTTTATTAATTAAATAAATGTAAACGTTTTATTAATGGTAAAAGGATTAATTTGTCGAGACAAATAACAGTGTTCACTTTGCTAAATGCTAGTTTATTCATTGTATCGGTTACAATTTGATGTGCCTCATAATCAAATGGTCGAAGCTGAAGATAATCCCTAACAAAACGGAAGTGGCGTTTGGCAGTTCTCGTTTCACTATACGTTTTCCACTCTTCTTTAGTAGGCAAAGGCAAGTGTGCCTTTTTGGCAATATGTATGACAATCACTTCCGGAATATCGACAATACGCATAAAAAACCCAAGCTTCTGTACGGTTTTGATTAAAATAGTAATGCCAATTGCTGTAAGGTACCCTTAGACTTAACCTTTGCCCACTCTATTTCATTTATTTTGGTTTCCGTCCGTACCCCATTTACGCTAGCTTATTATTTATAAATTACAAAAAACGGAAAGAACGTTTTTTCACTAAAGAGTCAGGTTAATAGTATTATGTTTGGTGAAAAATAAATAAATTTTAGGATTTTATATTAATGTTATTCAACAAAGGGGAGGCTGACTAAATTGATTAATGAGTTAAAAGAGTTAGTCAGAAGTTCTAATGAAGATGAAGTGAAATCACTTTTATTTCAAATTTTATTAAGAATTAATATGGTTGAAGAAACAAAATATTCAGAGGAACAATTAATCAAAGACCTTAAAAAAATATGTGAGGCTTTTCTTAATTATAAATTTAACCAAGCCACTAATGAAAATGAAGGCAGCTATAAGATTGTACATATTGTATTCGGTGATTCAACATCAGGGAGTTTGAAAATTGCCTTACAGGATATGGAACTAATAGAGGAGGAAAAAGTGATCTCCTTTCAAGACCTGTTTTCTTTTGGACCAGTTTGGAAACTGCATGAGAAAATTGGTATTACTCAAAGATACAAGTGGTTAAAAAATCATATTAATTTAGATGAAGAATATTTAGAAAAATACCAAAATGATTTTAGTAATACACTCTTCAAGGTTAAAGACATTCCAAAAAATGTACCAATTATTATTTGGTACGGGGATAACTCTCACGAACAAACTGCTGTAAGATTTGTTTTATATTTACTGAGGGAAAAACCAAACAATATTATTTTAATGGATACAACAACAAAATATAAAAATCAATTTCATATTCCAGATATTGATTACTCCCCTTTACATACTGGAGAAATTCCACCTAAAAAAATTGGATTAATCTATAAAAAAAATAGGGAACTCCAACCTTTGTCTCAAGAGGAACGGAGAAAATTTGAAGAAGAATGGAAAGAGTTATCCACTAAACAAGATGTTCTCAGGATATGGAAAAACGATAGAATACATAGTGTTGACGAAGACTTTTACGATGACAATATTATCAATACAGCTCGTAATTTACATAAAAAGCAAGAAATCAAGGAATATATTAAATCAGCACGAATCATCGGTCAAGTCATTGGACTATTAAATCAATATATTGGCGACCAGTT
>CAMLDI010000039.1 GCA_946478845.1 uncultured Paenibacillaceae bacterium | reverse complement strand
ACCAATTTACATGCGACTATGTTTCTATTCTCCTAAAAGATAGCGAGTATTTATTTAATAGAAGCCACAAAGGGACAAGCCCTCATTTTGAAAAGAGTTTTCCTATGGAATTAACCGCTATTTCAGAACGTTTTTTTATTTATCCTATTTGTGACAGTGATATTGGAGAAGATACAAAGGGGTGTACATTACAAAAGAGCATTGAATCGGAAAAATTTTCGGCCTGGTTTACCGTTCCCATTAACGAAGGCACTTCGGAAAGCTACGGGGTTTGTATTATCGGTTTTCGCAGTCCCATTCAACTTTTTAAAGATATATATAAAATGTTTATCGAGTTTGGAAATGATGTAGCAATTGCAATTGATTTGGCAATACATAAGGAGAATGAAAAGAGGAAAATTAAAGGCATTGAATGGGTAAAGGATAATCTCTATTTAGGAGAATCTACAGAGAGTTTAATAGGAGGAATTGTGGAACAGGCGGGAAAAGGCACCAATGCAGAATCTGCCTGTGTATACCTTTATGATAAATGGAATCATTGCCTCATTTATCAACCTCCCGCATTTGGTTCTTTGGATGTACCCATCGTTATTGATATGAGGGATACCTTTCAACTATCAGATTTGTTTCCTATGTTAGAGAAGATTGGGGGGCAGGAAATGACCGTACCCCTGGTTGTGAATCTTAAAACCATCGGTATTCTTCACGTGGTTCGAACACAAGAAGGGACACCTTTTGATGGAGAGGATTTAAATTTTTTAAGGCTATTATCTTCCCATGTTTCAGTACTTATTGAAAATGCCAGGTTATATCGAAGAGAGCAAAAGGATAAAAATAGATTAGAACAAATGATGGTTCACCATCAGGAATTAGTAAAACAAACCTTGGTCGGGGAGGAGTTTTCAGGACTTACAAAAAAATTATCCCATTTGTTGCATTGTTCTGTCCTGTTGTTGGACCGTTTTATGCGGCCTATTTCTTATTTTCTGAGAGAAGAGGAGACAGATCATCTACAACAAATGGTGGAGTTAATTGAAAAAGAGAAAAATAAGAGATTGATGATACAGGGGGAACATTGGATTCGGCATGGAATGGTAGATTCCCTTGGGATTTGGCCCATAGTGGGAGGAGGAGAAGGGTTAGGGTATTTATGTTTGAGAATGAATGATAGCCAATTGGATATGACTCTTCGCATTACCATTAACCAGGCGTTAAATGTGTTTGCGATCCAGTTTATTAAGCAGAAATTGGTATTGGAAGTGAAGGAACAGGTAAAAGGAAGTTTTCTTGATCAATTATTTGCTGAGAAAATCACGAATAAGGGGAAAGTATTAGAGTACTGTAATTTGTTTAATTTAAATCTTTTTGAACCACATAAGATTAGTGTCGTTACTTTTATAACGGGGGAAGATGAACCTAATTTAATAGAAGTAGAAGGTAAAAAAACATGGGTCGTGGATCAGTTACGGGATCATTTACTTCAGTGGGATCCAAAATTGGTACTGGCTCGAAAGGAAGGGAACTATCTTATTTTTGTTCCTGAGAGGCAAGATAAAGTGAAGAACGATTATTGGAATGATCTTTATGGACGAATAAAAAGAATCATTAAGTTAGAATTTCAAAAAAGTGAGGTGTTTATGGGTATTAGCGATTGGGCAAGAGAAATGGAGGATTACCATTCTTGTTATAAGCAAGCATTACAAACCCTTCGCATTGTATCCGATCGATTTCCTAATAAGGGGTTTATGAGTTTTGACTGTTTAGGGTCTTATACGGTTTTATATAACATTCAGGATCCCTTTGTAGTGAAGGCATTTTGTGATAAGTATTTAAAACCATTGCTTGATTCAGGGGAAAAGGGAAGAGATTTATTTGATACCCTGAGGGCCTATGTCTATTGGAATGGAAATTTGAAAGAAACGGCTGAATCTCTTTTTATCCATCGCAGTTCTTTGAAGTACCGATTGGAGAAAATCGGGAACCTATTAAATGTAGATTTGGCAGATGTAGAAGAACGCTTTAATGTGATGTTAGCTTATAAATTATATGACCTGTACCAATAATCCTTTCGTCCACCGTGTAGGAAAAATCATTTTTTATTCCTACACGGTGGATGTTTTTTTAGGATAGTACCTCTTTTATAATTTAATAAGTTGGAATATTCAGATAAATAAAAGGAGGCATAACAATGACATTAAATAAAAAGGTAATAGGTGTAGCTGGTGCGGGAACAATGGGAAGCGGCATTGCCCATCTGGCAGCCTTAAGGGGATTTCAAGTGATTCTTTGGGATTTAAATGAAGGGATCTTAACTAGAGCCCTGGATCGAATGAATAAATTCATGGATAAAAGTATTAATCGCGGAAAAATGACGGAAGAAGAAAGCATTGAAGTGTTAGGACGCATTCAACCAACCACTGACCTCGAAAATTTTGCAGCAGCGGATATTGCCATTGAAGTGATTATTGAAGATTTAGATGCGAAAAAGGACTTGTTTGCTCGCCTTGATGTGATTCTCAGTCCAGAAGCTATTCTGGCAACCAATACATCTTCTATGTCCATTACTGTTCTTGCCGAAGCAACAAAACGACAAGAGCAAGTGGCCGGTATGCATTTCTTTAATCCACCACAAGTCATGAAATTAGTAGAAGTAGTAAGAGGGCTCAAAACTAGTGATGAAACCATCGCTGCTTTAATGTCCTTTGCTAGAGAGTTGGGGAAAGAACCCATTGAAGTGAAGAAGGATTCTCCAGGATTTATCGTAAATCGCATTATGATTCCCCAGTTTATTGAAGCTATTCGTTTAGCGGAAGAAGGAGTGGCTTCTATCGAAGACATCGATAAGGCGGTTACACTGGGGCTTAATTATCCCATGGGTCCCTTTACTTTACAGGATTTTGCCGGGGTAGATATTGGCTTGTTTGTAATGGATTACTTCTATGAAGAATTTAAAGATGACCGCTTTGCAGCCCCTTTATCTTTACGGCGTTTAGTACAGGCAGGAAGAGTAGGGAAGAAAGCGGGAGCAGGCTGGTATGACCATACTCAGGACCAAAAGGGAGAAAGGTCGAAAACCCGATGAAACAATATAGTTTAGTAGGAATATCTATTGAAAACCGGGTAGTTACCCTTACCCTGAACAGGCCCCCTTTCAACCCTTTAAATAAAGAACTCTTCTCGGAGTTAAATCTCCTGATGGAAGAGCTAGAAAGAAATGACGCCGTCCGGGCGATCATTATCACCGGTAGCGGAGAAAAGGCCTTTGCAGCCGGTGCGGACATTAATGAGATGGTACAACTGGATTTTCTGGCCATGTCAGAAATGAGCCGAGTTTCTCGCAAGGCTTTCGAAAAAATTGAAAACTTATCTAAGCCAGTGATTGCCGCCATTAATGGCCTGGCCCTTGGCGGAGGCTGCGAGTTAGCCTTAGCCTGCGACTTAAGAATTAGTTCGGAAAAAGCAAAATTTGCTTTGCCAGAAATCAATTTAGGCATTATTCCTGGTGGGGGTGGAACCCAGCGCTTACAGCGCATCATTGGACAGGCCCGTGCCAAAGAAATGCTTTTCTTTGGAGAGATGATTTCAGCCCAGCAGGCTTATGAATATGGCCTTGTTAATCGGGTCGTACCTCAGGAAGAGGTTTTAAAGACAGCGCAGGAATGGGCATTGAAATTAACGGAAAAGCCAGTGATTGCCATGAGCATGATGAAAACCTCTGTCAATGCAGGAGCCAATTCTGATTTAGATAGTGCCTTGTACTTAGAAACTGCTTGTTTTGCCAATGCCTTTGCCAGTGAGGATCGAAAAGAAGGCATGAAAGCCTTTGCGGAAAAAAGAAAACCAAATTTTGTGGGAAGATGAGGTGGAAGTCATGAAGAATAACGATGTGGTTTTATTAGAAGGGGCACGCACACCTTTTGCCAAGTTTTGCGGGGCTTTTAAAGATGTTTCCGCCATTGAGTTAGGAACCATTGCGGGGAAAGAAGCGGTTGCTAAAGCAGGGATTACGCCTGATGAAATTGATCAAGTGGTGTTTGGAAATGTAATTCAATCCAGCCCTGATGCCATTTTTTTGGCTCGCCATGTGGGGTTGAAAATCGGTGTAGACAAATCTGTTCCAGGCTTAACTGTGAACCGGTTATGTGGGTCCGGGCTAGAGGCGATTACCGCAGGGGCTCGCTTGATTCAAACAGGTGAGGCGCAGGTGGTGCTGGCCGGGGGCGCTGAGAACATGACTCAGATTCCTTATGTAGTAAGGGGAGCGCGCACAGGGCTTCAATTAGGGGAATCAGCCATGCAGGATTATTTATGGGAAGCCCTCTATGACACATATGGTGATTGTACCATGTCCATTACCGCAGAAAATGTAGCGGAAAAATACAATATTTCAAGGGAAGAAATCGATATCCATGCTTTTCAAAGCCATCAAAGAGCCTTACGGGCTATAGAATCAGGATATTTTCAAGAAGAAATTGTGCCTGTTGTGGTAAAGGAGCGTAAAGGGACGAAGACTATTGATCAGGATGAGCAACCTCGTAATACCAGTTTAGAAGTATTAAATAAAATGGTTCCTCGTTTTAAAGAAGGTGGGGTTGTTACTCCAGGGAATGCCAGCGGGATTAATGATGGAGGTGCAGCTGTTGTGCTTGCTTCTGCCCAATACGCAGAAGAGAGAGGATTAAAACCCCTTGCTCGCCTGGTATCCTGGGGAACGGTAGGGGTAGAGCCGAGATTGATGGGAATGGGTCCTGTGGATGCCATCCGTCAGGCTCTGAAAAAAGCAGATTTACAAGTAGAAGATTTAGATCTAGTAGAAATTAATGAGGCTTTTTCTTCCCAATATTTAGCCTGCCAGAAGGAATTAGGGTTTAGTTCGGAAATCGGCAATGTGAATGGCGGGGCGGTTGCGTTAGGGCATCCATTGGGAGCCTCAGGTGCGAGAATATCTTTATCTCTAATTTATGAACTGGGCAGAAGAAACAAAAAATATGGTGTATCCTCTCTGTGTATTGGTGGCGGTCAGGGCATAGCAGCAATTTGGGAACGATTGTAGAGGAGAGGTGTGGGAATGGGAAGTGAAAATAATCTTGTTTCAATTTCACAATTGTTTGAGAGAACCTGTGGGGAACGGCCAGAAGGAGAGGCCGTTTACGACCTAACCAGACGCTTAACCTATCGTGATTTACATAGGGAAGTGGAGAAAGTTGCCTCTTCTATCTATCGTATGGGAGTGAAAAAGGGAGATCGTATAGGCGTTTGTTTGCCCAACTGGCACGAAGTGATTGTTCTTTATCTGGCCATTACGAAAATTGGTGCCATTGTTGTTCCTTTCAATACAGGGTATCGCTCCCATGAAGTCGAATATATCGTGCAAAACTCGGGAATGAAACTGGTTTTTGTTAGTGAAGAATTTGAAAAGAATATTGGCATAAACCTTGTTGCTTCCTATGTAGACCAGATTATCACCCTTCGCTTTACCTATGAAAACTGTTTAACCTACAACCAATTGTTATGTGATGAACAAGCTATATCTCTTCCCATCGTTGATATTGACCCCAGGAATGATGTGTTCTGTATCCTCTATACATCAGGCACCACTGGCTTTCCCAAAGGTGCTATGTTAACCCACGAAAATATTTATTATGCCGGAAAAACAGTCACAGAATGTAATGATTCTACGGACCAGGATGTATTTCTTGTCGCTGTTCCTTTGTTCCATGTGTTTGGCATGGTGGCCTGTTTTACAGCTTCTCTTTTTTGTCAGGGAAAATTAGTATTGCAAGAACGCTTTAAAGCCAAACATGCCTTGCAACTTATTGAACAAGAAAGGGTTACCATTCATCATGGGGTTCCTACGATGTTTATCCTGGAACTGAACGAACCTGACCTGGAGACTTATGATCTTTCTTCCTTAAGGACAGGATATATCGCCGCTTCCCCTTGCCCTGCTGAAGTGATTAAGGGAATACGGGAAAAATTGGGGTTAAATATTTGTGTAGCTTATGGCGCCACGGAAACTTCAGCAACGGTCACCATTACAAAACTAGAAAATGAAAAAGAAATCAATGTGTTAGAAACGGTGGGGTGTCCGGTAAAAGGGGCTGAGGTTCGTATTGTCAATGATGCCAGGGAAAACGTGCCTTTTGGAAAAGTGGGAGAAATTTGCTGCAGAGGGACAGGAATCATGAAAGGCTATTATAATGCCGTGGAACAAACCAAAGCAGCGCTAGATGCTGAGGGATGGTATTATACCGGGGACCTTGGGATTCTGGATGAAACAGGATATTTACGTATTGTGGGAAGAAAAAAGGAAATGATCATTCGCGGCGGTTTTAATATTTATCCCAGGGAAATTGAAGAGATTCTCTATCGCAATGAAAAAATTATGGAAGCGGCAGTCATTGGTTTGCCTGACCCTGTCTTAGGGGAATACGTATGTGCCGTCATTAAATTAAAGCCGGGAAATGAAGCGGATAGTGAAGAAATCAAAGAATATATAAAAACTTATTTTGTCAATTATAAAGTCCCAGGCAAAATTATCTTTGTAAATGATTTTCCTGTTACTGCCAGTGGTAAGATTATGAAAGGGAAGTTAAAGGAACAGCTGCTTGAAGACCAGATTAGTTAATTAATTAATGGATGGGAGGACTTGATATGGGGAAACACAGCCATTTTTTAAAAGTGAACTGGGGAGATACAGATGCAGCGGGAATCGTCTTTTTCCCTAATTATTATAAATGGATGGATACAGCGGGACATGAATTTTTCGGGTCGATCGGCTATCCCTCTTCCAAATTATATATCGATGAAAAAATAGGATTGCCTCTTCTTGAAACCCATTGTGAATTTAAATCCCCCGCTTATTTTGAGGATGAAATCGAATTGGTGACAAAAGTCCTTGAAGTAGGGAATAAAGTAATCCGGTTATCCCATGAATTTTATCGGGGGGATACCTTGCTTGCGAAAGGGTATGTGGTGCGGGCCTGGACCAATTTCGCCATGGAACCCATAAAAGCGGTTCCTATTCCTGATTCTATACGCCAGGTTTTGGAAGGTTTCGTGGAAAATGCTGATCAAAGGGTAAAGGGGTGACAGTACCATGTTTTTCGAATTAAATGAAGAACAAATGGAAATCAATCGTTTAGCCAGGGATTTTGCCAATGAAGAAATCCTGCCTGTAGCCAGCAAATATGATGAAGAAGAGGAATTCCCCGTTGCAGTGATGGACAAGCTGCGGGAATGCGGCCTATTTAATTTTGCCGTCCCGGAAATCTATGGCGGTCCCGGGGTCGATAAAATTACCCATAGTTTAATCGTCGAACAAATCGCCAGGGGATGTGCGGGAATCGCCACGTCTGTAGAAGCCAATTCCCTTGCATCATACCCCATCTTAATTGGGGCCAGTGAAGAATTGAAAAAGAAATACCTGCATCGTATTACAGATGAGGGGCAGTTTGCTTCCTTTGCCCTCACTGAACCTGGTGCGGGAAGTGATGTGGCTGGGTTATCTACTACCGTAGAACTCAGGGGAGACCATTACATTCTGAATGGAGATAAATGCTTTATTACGAATGCCAGCTATGCCAATTACTTTGTCGTATTGGCAAAGCAGAAAGGTTCGGATAATAAATTTACTGCGCTCATTGTTGATCGGAATCTGGATGGGGTTCTTATTGGGAAGAAGGAGAAAAAAATGGGGTTGCGGGCATCCAATACAGCATCCGTTACTTTTGAAGAAGTTATTGTACCTGTTAGCAATCGCATTGGCAATGAGGGGGATGGCTTCAAAATATTCATGAAAGCTTTGTCCCATGGCCGTCCCATGGTGGGAGCCCAGGCAGTAGGAATTGCCCAGGGAGCTTATGATGCCGCTCTGGCCTATGCAAAAGAACGGAAACAATTTGGCAAAGCCATTTCCCAATTCCAATCCATTCAGTTTATGCTGGCGGATATGGCCATGAATATTGAAGCGGCAAGACTCCTGGTGCATAAAGCGGTTTATCTTTTGGCCAAAGGGAAGCCCTCAGCCGTTAACTCATCCTATGCCAAATGTTTTGCTGCAGATACGGCTATGCAGGTGGCTTCCGATGCCGTACAAATCTTTGGCGGGAATGGGTACATTCGGGAATATCCAGCAGAGAAATATTTGCGGGATGCGAAGATTATGCAAATCTATGAAGGAACCAATCAAATACAACGAATGGTCATTGCGAAGGAAATTTTAGCGTAAGGGAAAAAAGAAGCTGTGTCCTTTTGGTCAGCTTCTTTTTACTTTTAATCTAATGTGCTTCCTCATGGGGAGGGAATAAGGCGGTTTTTATGATTTTGGTCATTAAAGCAACAAAGCGAATGAATTGATAAGGAATAAATTGCCGCCAAAAAAGGGTTGATTTCGTAGGTTTCATTTCATTGGCTTGAATCATTTTTTCATCCCCTTTACTCAGGAATCATGGACCAGCCTGGCAATCCTTTCATTTTATAAATAAAGCCGGTATGCAATAATCGTTTCATCCATGCACCTGCCAGGCCGATTTCCATAGAAGTAATATTTAAATCCCTTCCATACTCAGGATACCGCCGGTAATTGGGGGCCACTGGGTACATAAGGATTGTGGCAGCGGAACCGTTCCAGGTGGATTTATCGATGGAAGCAATACATGCCCCAGGCATTCCGGATAAGGCCTCCCTATGAGTGGGTTCTTTCCCTTGAATCATATCCAAAATGTTGTAGGCGACAATTTTCCCTGTAATTCCTGAGGCCATCCCTGTACGGGGAGCTACCGCACTAATATTCGTTCCATTTTTATTGACAAAGGGTTTAGAGATAGGGCCGGGTGGGGCAAAAGCGATGCCTGCAGCAAAAATGTTTTTATACACGGGGGACTGGTATGTGGAAGGCCAGTCTTTATCATTGATTTCTTCCCATGGTTTTCCGTAGCCCCCATCAACAAGTGTAAAGCCAAGGGGATTGGTCATTTTCCCCGTAATGTCATTGCCTTCAGCGTCAAAGTACCGAATGGGCCTTCCTTTAAACTGGGGAATTAACATGGCGAAATCAAACTCCGTTTCTCCCTGTTCTCCTTCGTAGTTCTCCCAGTGTATTTTTCCTTGTTCCACACTGGTAACAGCAGACTGGGTTTGATAATAAATATCCTGTTCTGCAAAAAGAGATTTGGCAAAGGTTTCTGAATCCATAATGTATCCTTTGCTTTTGGCTGAGATGCCGCCAACACCCAAATCACCTAAACGTGGTTCATTGGATAACCACATAATTTTAGCTTTGTCTCGTACTTTTCGGCGCAGAAGATCTCGATGCAAATTGGTGATATATTCAATGGCAGCGCCCTGGCAGGTGGACATGCCGTGTCCTGTTCCAATGACGATGTTTACATGATTCCCTTTTTCCATGCGCTGAACAAGCTCCCGATAAGCATCCCGGCATTGAGTTGCATGTCCAATAGTACAGACGGATTGGGTATATCCTCCATGAGGCCCTAACCCCGGAGTTCCTTCAAAGTTTAAGTAAGGGCCAGTTGCATTAACCAAATAATCATAGGGGACTCTTTCTGTTTCCCCATTTTCTTTTTCCACCATGACTTCTTGATTGTCAGGATACACTTCTCTTGCCCATCCTTTAACAAACTGGATTCCATGGCGTTTGTAAACTGGAGGCAAATCAAAAATAGGCTTATCTTCAGCCATTCTTCCCACTCCAACCCAAACCAGGGAAGGATAGTAGGTAAAATAAGAAAAGGGAGCAATGACGGTTACTGTATCATTTTTGCCAAGTTCTCTTCGTAAATAAAGGGCGGCGGTTTGTCCGGCAAAACCAGCCCCAAGAATCACAACTCTTGTCATATGGCCACACCTTTTTTCTTTTTAGTATGAGCCAGTTGACAGGAGTTATCCTTCAGATTAATAAGAAAAAAGGACAAGATCATTGATCCTGTCCTTTGATATAAAAAGCGTTTTATCTTACGCTTGAGCAATTCCTTTTAGCTGGTAATCCAATTCTACATGGGTAGGATTAATGCGTGTTAAGGTTTCCTGCAATAATTTGCTTTGTTTTCGGTGAATTTTTCGTGATTTTGCCCTGTAGGGAGCGGTGGTAAACAGATATTTCTCTTCTTCCGTTTCCGGGATTACTTTTGGAACAAGAACGGGTTTTCCATTTTCATCGACGGCAACTAGGGTTTGAAAGGAGAGAGCGGCAATGCGGCGTTCACCGGACATTAAGTTTTCCGCAGTAGCTTTAATGAAAACTTCCATGGATGTATGGCTGGTCCAGGTTACGAAAGCGACTAAGCAAATGGAGTCTCCAACGCGCACGGGCGAAAGAAAATCTACCGAATCCGTAGACGCTGTGACACAGGGCTTTCTTGCATGCCTTGTTGCTGAAAGAACAGCAACTTCGTCAATCAATTGCATTAAGCGGCCTCCGAATAAGGTGTGATGGTGTTGCGTATCCGGGGGCAAAACCATATTGGCTTTTACAGCCCGGGATAATCGTGCGGGTTTGGCTAACATGATGTCAAGACTCCTTTTGTGACTGATTTTTGAATTTGTTTCGATAATTATAAATACACAGTCAAACAAAAGACAAACCTTGAATATGTCGAAATTTGCTTATAAAAGGGGGATTATCTTTTAAATGCTTTAAAATACTACTGATTTCATGTGTATTATAATAATGCAAAATTTAATACATCTGTTATATTACAAAATTCTGTACCTGGTTTATTGACGTATATACTAAGTTTGGGTATTAGCGTAATTTTGAAAGGAAACCAGAAAAATTCCAAGAAAAATTAAAGTAGAACCAATGAGTTGATAAAGGTTTAATGTTTCCCCCAGTTGTAACCAACCAAAAATCAGCCCGAAAAAGGGGACTAACATGAGGGCCATCGAGGCTGTTGATACTTCAATTTTATCCAAGACCCTGAACCATATGGCAAATGCAACGGCTGAAGATAGAATTCCCGTAAACAGAATCGTTGCAATGGCTAATCCATTCCATTGCACAGTTGAAAAATCTTCCGTAAACAGAGAAAGGACGAATAAAAGAGAGGACCCCATCATCATTTGCCATGCGGTCATTTTCTCTTTGTTGTAATTTCCAAATTGTTTTTTGCTATAGATATTGGCGAATGCCCATACCACAGCAGATAGCAAAATAAGAAGTTGTCCCAGGAGGGTTTCGCTGTTTTTAAAGGAAAAAGCCTGGGGACCTATAACAAAAAGAAGGCCAATAAAACCGCTAATAAGCCCAATACCTTTCAGAAGAGTCAACCTTTCCCCTAATAAATAATGGGCCAGTAAGCTAACGAGAATAGGCATGAGATAAACCAGTATTGCTGTTTCCCCGGAACTGACAAATTGCATTCCAAAAGTAAGCAAACCAAAGTAACCTGTAGACATCAGAAGTCCCATAATAAACAAAGGCTTCAGATCTTTTTTCTCCGGTTTCCAGGAAACTTTGAAAAATTTAAGAACCAGTAGGAGAAGAAAGCCGCCAATCATTAAACGGAGTGTAGAAAACAAAAAGGGAGGAAAAAAGTCCAGCCCGATTTTCATCACGACCCATGTATAACCCCAAATTAGTGTAATAAAGGCAATCTGCCAAACGATGATCATCTTTAATATCTCCTTCATTAGAGAAACCTGTTCATAGGACTATCCTATCATACTGATTGAACAAGAAGGGTATCAAATGAAGAAGAACTTTATCATGAGTAAGGGGTAAGTTCAGGAAATTGATTATTTAACGCCCAATGGCCAATATCTCGTATTTTGTAATCTATAGGATCATGGAGGGTGTGGGTGCGAACATTTCGCCAGAATCGATCAAAACCATGTTTAGTTGCAGTGGATCTAGCCCCCATTCCTTTAAAAATGCTACTTGTTATTTCCAGGCTAGCTTCTGTTACATAAGATTTTGCTATAGCGATGTCGACACTGTACTGACCTCGTTGTTCAAATGTAAGATTTCGCTCTTTTTCCCATGCATGGTGAACAGCGAGGGCTGTTTTTTCACTTAATGCACTAGCTGCCTTCAGTTTTATGGCTAAATTCCCATAATGGTGAAGAATGTAGGGATCTTCAAAGGCATGATTTACATGAGAAGAAATCCAGGGGCGGGTTATGGTCTTTGTATATTCCTTTGCTTGTTCAAAAGCACCTTCAGCTATCCCTAGCAAAACATGAGTTAAAAGGGTTTGAGCAATAAGGGGACGAATGCTTGAAAAAGGAGAAGAGTCCTGTTCATGGAAGTGTAAAATTTCTTCCTGACATACGTTAACCTGTTGAAAAGTAACGGACCCACTATCAGTTTGACGCTGTCCTATATTATCCCAATCATCATGAATCAGGACTCCATCTCTACTGGTTGGAATCACAAGATAAACAGGTTTTTTCTTATCTTTGCAGAAAGCAGAGATTAATAGACGGTCCGAGTCCTTGGCACCTGAGCAAAAAGTCTTATGACCATTTAAAACGTTGTGGGACCCTTTTGTCTCTATAAGGAGATTTTGGTCTAGGGGATTAAAAGCGTTACCCCAAAATAGTGGCTCTTTTCCTGTTTCCTGATAATAATAGTTTCTTTGTTTTGTCGTTCCAAATAAAGAAGTAGATGCAAGACAAAGGTGATGATAACCAAATAGATGAGCCAGGGAGCCATCTACCTGTGCCATTTGACGCACTATAGAAAGAATGGTAATCCAATTTTCCCCATGACCTCCGAATTCTTTTGGAATGAGTAGCTTTAAAAGTCCACTTTTTCGCAATAGATCTCTTTCATGCTTTGCTGTCCCTCCGATAAAGTCTCTTTCTGCTGCTGTACTGGCAAATTCCTTTAGCAAGTTATGAACTACAACATTCTCATAGGTAATGGCCATTATTAATAAAGCTCCTTTCTTTTTCTTAATAAAAATAAGGCCCCCAAACAAATGGGCATGTTTTTATTCATGCCTATTTGATTGAGAGCCTCCGGTTGACCGGTCAGCACAATTTTGATGTAAGTGTATTATTTACAATACCTATGTGTCAACTATAAAAATCATACTTGACACATGGGTTTAATTATAATAGCCTATGGTCAAGAAAAACCTTATATCTATTCAGCCGACTAGAAGACTAGAGGCTCCTTTCTTTCCTTATGGAAGATGGGAGTCTTTTTTCTTTGAGGGGAGGGTTTGCCTACAGAAGAAATTTCTTAATTTTAAGTATCCCATAATCAAAAAGAGGAGGTTTTTTCCATGAGTCTTCAATTTGCTTATTGGGCACCGAATGTAAGTGGCGGTCTGGTTATATCTAATATTCCGCAAAAAACAGATTGGTCTTTTGAAGCCAATAAGCGATATGCCCAAATCGCAGAAAAAGTAGGTTTTGAGTATGTTCTTGTGCAAACCCGCTTTTTTGCTAGTTATGGTGCTGAGAAACAATTAGAAGCTACAGCTGTTGCTTCTGCATTAGCGGCTTCTACGGAACGTTTGAAAATTATTTCTGCTGTTCTGCCTGGATTTTGGCATCCTGGGGTTATTGCTAAGATTATTTCTGCTATTGATCACATTAGTAATGGACGAGCTGCCATAAATATTGTGAGCGGTTGGTTTAAGCAGGAATTTAATGGGTATGGGGAGCCATGGTTAGACCATGATGAAAGATACCGACGTTCTGAAGAATTTATTCAAGTCATTCGGGATTTGTGGACTAAGGAGAAGACCACCTTTAAAGGTGATTTTTATCGAATTAATGAAGCACCCCTTCAACCAAAACCTGTCAAGGTCCCTTTGATCTTTCAAGGGGGGAATTCAAAAGCAGCTAAAGAAATGGCTGGCCGGGTTTCTGATGTGTATTTTATGAACGGAAACTCCTTAGATGGATTGAAAAGGCAGATTGAGGAAGTGAGTGCACTCGCTGCCCTTGAGGGAAGGGAACTCCAATTTGGTGTTAACGGATTTGTAATTGTTCGGGAAACTGAAGAAGAAGCTCGCCGTGTATTAAAAAGTATTATTGCCCATGCGGATCATGAAGCAGTAGAAGGATTCCGCAGCCAGGTGAAATTTGCTGGGAAGGCCTCTCCTGAAGGAGAAGGAATGTGGGAAAATTCCTCTTTCGAAGACCTTGTCCAATACAATGATGGTTTCCGAACAGGTTTAATTGGTACAGCAGAACAGGTTGCTAATCAAATTATTGAGTTGAAAAAAATTGGCGTTAATATTGTGTTAACTGGCTTTTTGAATTATGAAGAAGATTTACAGGCTTTTGGCGATCAGGTGATACCTTTGGTGCGAGAGAAAGAAAATCAATTGAAAGAAGCAGCTGGCGTTGGAAAATAGTAAAATCAACGAGGAGGAATTTTTAAGTGTCATTAAATACACTTGATTCGATTCGTTTTAATAAACAGTCCAAAGCTTATTATGAGGATATTCGCAGCCAGATTCGTAGAATTGTAGAGGATGTAATACGGCCAAATGCAGAGCGAATTGATGAGGAAGGAGACTTTCCAAGGGAAAACTTGCAGGCATTAATTCGTGAGGGTTGGGGTAATGTTCTTGTTCCCAAAAAATATAATGGACTTGGATTAGACCATGTTGCTTTTGCAATAGCTGCTGAGGAAATTGGCAAGGCGTGTGCATCAACGGCACTTGTTTATGTGATGCATGTAGGTGCCATTCAAACGATAACCCTATATGGCAATGAGGATCAATTTGAACGTTGGATTAAACCCATTGATAAGGGATTGATTGGAACATATTCTACCAGTGAGAAGGCTTCTGGTGGCCACTGGTGGTATAACTTTAGTGAAGCGAAAAAGGAAGGGGATTATTACTACTTAAATGCGGAGAAATCTTTCACCACTAGTGCAGGGCAGGCGGATTTTTATGTATTCCAAACCCGGAGTCCCGGTGCTGAAGATGCCACAGACATTAGTTTTTTCATTGTGGACGGTAAATCCCCGGGGATTCATGCCAAACCCTGGGAAGCATTAGGTGTACGGGGGAATCATAGTGGACCGATTATTTATGATAATGTTCAAGTCCACAAAAGAGATCTCCTTGGATTTGAGGGACAGGGTAAAGATCTTTTACTCCATGGTGTATCTCCAATTTATTTAATTGGTCTGGGTTCTTCCTGGTTAGGTGTAGCACAGAATGCCCTTTACTCGGTTATCGATTATGCGAATAGGACCATCCATCAGGATTTTAATCATCGTTTAGGTGATTATCAGGTAATCCGGCAACAATTAGCAGAGGCTAAAATATTGATTGAAAGTCTCAAACCGTGGCAAAGGGAATTGGCAGAACAATTGGATATCTTACAGGATGAAGGAAAAGAGCAAGGCGTTTTAAATTTGTCTTTAACAGAATATAAAGTACATGCTTCTGAAGTGGCAAACCGCGCCACGAAAAATGCTCTGGATATCAGCGGAGGATATGGATATAAGAAGGGAACCATTGAAAGGCTTTTTCGGGATGCCAGAGCAGGTATTGCAATGGGACCTTCTAATAATATTGCCAGGGAATGGGTTGGAAAGGATCTGGTAGGTCTTCCATTAGAATTGTGGATTAAAGGTGGCGAATAAAAGAGGAAAAATTTTAAAAAATGGTTTTAGGGTTGTTCCCTAAAACCATTTTTTTGTACGAAGTTTTTTTAACACATTTACCCATTGACGATTATTTAATATCCTCATATAATTATCTCGAATTCAAGATATTTTATTTCAATATAAATCAAAGGGAAGTGAATCACAGTGATTAAAATCTATCCAGCAGAAAACAGGGCATCAGCAGACCATGGTTGGTTAAAAACCTGGCATAGTTTTTCCTTTGCTGATTATTACGACCCTACTAATACACAGTTTGGACCATTGGTTGTTTTTAATGATGATTTAATTGACCGGGAAACAGGATTTGGCATGCACCCTCATCGGGACATGGAAATTGTGTCCGTTGTCCTGAATGGTCAATTGCAACATAAAGATAGTATGGGCAATACCTCTATCATTAAAAAGGGGGAAATCCAGCGAATGACCGCTGGAACAGGAGTGCGCCATTCTGAATGGAATCCAACCAGTGATGAGGTAACTAACTTGCTTCAAATCTGGTTTCTTCCAAATCAATTGGGGTTAACGCCTTCCTACGAACAAGTTTCTTATGACCTGCAAAAAATGAGAAACAATTGGTTGCCTATTGTATCTCAGGAACAGAAACCTGAAATGGCATTCATTCACCAGGATCTCACCCTGTATCTTTCCGAAATAGAGGAAGGAAAGTCCCTGAAGTTTAAACAAAAAGAAGGCCGTAGAATCTACCTTTTTGTAATGGAAGGTGAGATTCAGGTAAATGGGGAGCAAGTACTGAAAAAAAGGGATGCTGCACGAATTACTGATCTTCACCAGATTCAAGTCTACGCTAAAAAAGAAGCATCTGTCATGTTAATTGATTTACCTTGAATAGCATAAAAAAATTGTGGGAATTTATACCACATGTAATCATAACTCTGCTATTTTCACATATATTTATTCTTGACACTTCCAGATGAAACATGATTTAATTCAGTTAATTCATATGAGCAAAGTGTGTTTTATAAACACAGGAGGGGCAGGGCTAAATGTCAGGATTACATGGAAAAAAGGTTGTCCTTACAGGGACACGACGTCTTGAAGAAATTAGTTCCCTTGTACAAAGTAGGGGAGGAATTCCTCTCGTCCGTTCTACTCAAGGACAGGCTTGTCCCACTGAAAAAGAATTAGAACCTTATCTTCATCGTTTAATACAAGGGGAATATGATTGGGTGGTTTTAACAACTGGAGCTGGGACAGAAACCATTCTAAAAGTAGCGGAGAAATTGGGACTGGGAGAAGAGGCCAAAACCGCATTACGCAAAACGAAAATTGCCTTACGGGGATATAAGACTCAGAATGTTGTTAAATCCCTGGGGTTATCTCCACTCATTCGGGATGAAGATGGCACCACCATGAATTTAATTAAAACCTTAAGGTCCCATCATTTAAAAGGAAAACGTATTGCGATACAGTTATATGGTGAACCCATTCCAGAATTAAATGAATTTCTCGAAAAAGAAAAGGTTCAGTATGACGAATTATATCCATATCGTTATTTAACGCCAGACCCTGGCATTCTTGATACATTAGTGAAGGAAATCCTGGAGGGTGAAATCCATGGGGTAGCTTTGACCAGTGCTGTCCAGGTGCGTAATCTTTTTCACTATGGCAATGAAAAGGGACTTAAGGATCAATTAGTAGAGGCTTTTAATGAAAAAGTAATTGCGGGTGTAGTAGGTAAAGTAACCGCCGAAACCCTGCGGGAGGCAGGGGTCTCTCGTATGGTCAAACCTGATCGAGAAAGAATGGGCGCCATGATTATGGCCATGGATCGTTATTTTATGGAGAAACCAACATGTATATAATAAACCATTACACGGATTCTGCTTTTTTGGGAGTCCGTGTTTGCATTTCCAATAATTATTCTTCCTTACCATCACGTTTTACTGTATACTTTTTAATATAGGCATACCTAGATTCAAAATTGAAAGGAAGAAATGCCCTTGGGAAATTGTATCGCATAGGAGAATTGGCAGAAGCAGCGAATGTATCTAAAAGGACCATTGATTATTATACGCAATTAGGATTGCTTCATTTTGAGCGGGACCAATCTAACTATCGCCATTATTCAGCAGAGGCATTACAGCGCTTGAAGTTAATCGAATTATATAAAAAGGGGAAAATGTCCTTAGAAGAAATCAAGCAGAGACTGGAATGGCTTGATGAGAATAGGATTCCTGCCAAAGAAGCATTTGACAAGATGAATGAGATCTGTGAAAGGATTCATCAATTAGAAGAAAACATTCTGGAGTTAACGCCAATCTTGTCAAAATTAAATGAAAAACAATATCGAGTTCTCACTCAAAAAGTTACTCTGCAATGCAGTTCCTTAATCCATACATTGCACCAGCTTCTGGGGGAGAATTCAATTATTTGATAATGGGAGGTGAGTCCCTTTTTAGGGACAACTAATTGGACAGTTCGGGTATAGTGATTTTAGAATTAATATTGGTGATTTTTCTTGTTTTTCTGAATGGTTTCTTCGTGGCAGCCGAGTTTGCGATGGTGAAGATTCGTTCCAGCCGTCTTATTCAGCTTGTTGAGGAAGGCAATGGGAAGGCGAAAATAGCACAGAAAGTTACCAATAATCTAGATTCGTACCTTTCAGCTACCCAGCTTGGCATTACCTTAGCATCTTTAGGTTTAGGGTGGATCGGGGAACCGGTAGTGGCCCGCTTGCTTGAGAAGCCTTTAACCTCTCTTGGTGTACCGGAATTAGCGATTCACTCTATTTCTTTCGTGATTGGGTTTGCCATCATTACTTTTCTTCATATCGTATTAGGGGAGTTGGCACCGAAGTCCTTAGCCATTCAAAAGGCGGAAGGAACGGTTCTTAAAGTAGCAGGACCTTTGATTATTTTCTATAAAATTATGTTCCCTTTTATTTGGGTTCTTAATGGTACGGCGAATACCATTTTAAAATGGATGGGAATTCAGCCTGCTAAAGAAGGGGACATTGCCCATACAGAAGAAGAAATTCGAATTCTGGTAAATCAGAGCCATGAAAGCGGGTACATTGATAATACTGAAATGGCGTTATTTGATAATATCTTTGATTTCTCAGGCCGTTTGGCAAGGGAAATTATGGTACCCCGTGTAGATATGGTTACCATTGATATTAACGAATCTAATGATAGCATTTTACAGAAAATCACTCGGGAGCAGCATACACGATATCCTGTTTCCAAAGGGGATAAAGACCATATCATTGGGTTTGTGCACGTGAAAGATTTATATCTGCAAATTAACTACAATAAGAATTCCTTCTCGGTGAAAAACATTTTACGGGAGATTATCATGGTTTCAGAAGCGTCTGAAATTAGTTTTGTCTTAAAACAGATGCAGAAGAAACGATCCCAGATTGCTGTGATTCTTGACGAATATGGCGGTACGGCAGGTTTAATTACCCTTGAAGATATCATTGAAGAAATTGTTGGGGAAATTCAAGACGAATTTGATAGTGAAGAATTGCCCCCAATTCAAAAGACCAAAGAAGGTTACTCTGTGGAAGGGAAAGTCCTGATTGAAGAAATCAATAATTTATTAGGTACGGAAATTGACGATGGCGTTGTTGATACGATTGGCGGATGGATGTATTCTGTTCTGGCGAAAAAGCCGGAAAAAGGCGACATCGTCAAAAAAGGCAATTTTTTATTTGTCATTGATAAAATGGATGAGAACCGGATTGAAAGAATTTCGGTGAAACGGCAACCTGAATTAAATAACGTTGAGCCCCTCCGTAACTTAGAGGAGGCCCTCTAAATAAATGGGTGAACAAAACCCCCTGGATTATATTTCCAGGGGGTTTTGTGTGTAACTTTTTAAAATACTAAACGAATAAGTAGTGTAAAGGCACCACAGGGGGTGAAAAAGTGCATGAAGAAAGGGAAGTAATTAGCGGTTTTATTGCCGGCAATCATGGTTGTTTTGAAGAACTAATTATGAAATACAGGGGCAGTGCCACTTCCTTTGCACGAAAGTATGTACACGATCCCTTTATAGCGGAAGATATAGTGCAGGAAAGTTTTGCGGAAATCTATGTGTACCGTCAGCGATACAAAGTAGGATACTCCTTCAAAACCTACCTTTTCAGTATCGTGAAGCATAAATGCATTGATTTTATTAGAAAAAAGAAAGCCATTCCCCTGGATGAAATCCCGGAATCAGAAGGAAATAATCTGGAAGATATCGTGCTGGCCCGGGAAAAGAACCATGTGATTCGGGAAAAAATGAATGAGCTGAAAAAGGATTATCAGGTTGTTTTGCACCTTGTGGATTTTGAAGGATTTAGCTATGGAGAAACAGCAAAAATTATGGGTAAAAATCTGGCCCAGGTAAAGGTGCTATTATTCCGCGCCAGAAGAAAACTGAAATCCTTAATAGAAAGTGAGGTGTAAGCCATGGATTCTTTCATTGATGGAGTATGGGAAAAGGTGCGGGTGATGGAATATAAACAAATTGAAGAAGAAATGGTGAAGGAGCGGCAGCGTCAACTCTTTAGAGAAAAAATAAAGGTTGGTCTGATTCTTTTCCTTGTGGCTTTACTGATCCTCATTCCTGTTTATTTCCTTGTTAAAGATACACTGTTTTTTATTATTATTTCTGGCGTGGTTTTGCTGTCTTTAGGCAAAGTGTATGAATATATACAGGATTCCAATGTAGAGAGAAGGGTGTTCTATGAAAATAATAATTTCTCATTTAAATAAACAATTTGGTTCCCACAGGGCCCTGGATGATATAAATATCCAAATCAGTGAAGGCATGTTCGGTTTGTTAGGTCCCAATGGAGCGGGGAAAACAACGCTGATGCGAATTTTAACAACCTTACTCCCTAAAACCAGTGGAGAGCTCACTTTAAACGGAATCGAGATTGGGGAAAAAAGAAAAGTACGTGAAATGGTAGGTTATTTGCCTCAGGATTTTTCTATGTATCCCACTCTTTCTGTGTATGAAGCGATGGATTATCTGGCTCTCCTTTCCGGCATTAAGCCAAAGTCTGAACGGAAGAAACGCATCACTCAATTACTAGAACAGGTGAATCTCCAATCCTATGCTAAAGTGAAAGTAAAAGCTTTATCAGGAGGCATGAAAAGAAGGCTGGGCATTGCCCAGGCCCTGCTTCACAATCCTCAGATTCTCATCGTGGACGAGCCTACAGCAGGGTTGGACCCGGAAGAGCGAATTCGTTTTCGTAATTTATTAAGTGATATAGCGCAAGATCGTATCGTCATTCTTTCTACCCATATTGTGGAGGATATTGAATTTTCCTGTGAAAATTTAGCCATTTTGCAAAAGGGGAAAGTCATTTTCCATGGCAAAACGAAAGAGCTGATTGCGAAAGCAAAAGGCCGAGTCTGGTCCGGATTGATTCCTAGAGAAGAAATGGAGCAATTGCGCAGGGAATATCCTGTAATCTCTACAGTTTCCGAAGGGGAAGAAATCAGGGTTCGCCTGCTGTCTCAAGACCAACCCTTTGCCCGGGCAGAAGAGGTTCAGCCCTCCATTGAAGATGCCTATATGAAACTGGTGAAGGGGGTGTAATCATGCTGCTTCCGTTAATGGGAAAAGAAATGAAATATCAATTAAGAGGGATTACCTTCTATCTTTTTTTCGGAATTGTCCTGTTGTTTTATTTGACCCAGTTTGTCCCATCTATGGAGATTCCCAAATCGCCAGTTGCCAATAGTCAGGGAGTGTATGGGTTTGTCAAGATGGAGAACCAGGAGGACAAAATGAAAGCGGTCTATGACTGGATGGCCAGAGATTATCAAATGGGAGAAATCCTAACCAATGGTTTTATGATTAATAAACAAGTAAGGTTGTCAGCGGAACAAAAGCAATTCATTAAAGAAGCCATGAATCAATTGGCACCCCAGGGTGAAATTGCAGTATCTTACGATGAGTTTTTAACCATTGTAAGGAATCTGGATAAAAAATTAGGCGGCTCCACTACGTATAACGATAAGTGGAGAGATGATTCTTTACACCGTCCCATGACTTATGAAGAAGCGAAGGAAGATTATCAGGATATCATTGAAAAAGATAAGGTGACAGGGGCCTTTGGCCGGTTGTTTGCTGATTATATGGGAATTACAGCAGGGATCTTTCCCATTTTTCTGGGGGCCTTTGTATTAACAAGAGACAAGAGGACAAGGACCTATGAGATCATTTATAGCCGGAAAATATCTTCTATCACTTATGTTCTCAGTAAATATTTAGGGATCCTAACCCTGGTTACTTTGTGTTATTTAGTAGTAGCCACGGCAACGACCATCTATTATGTGAATGTAGCGAATGCCCAGAATTATGTGATTGATTATCTGGCTTTCTATAAATATACCTTTGCCTGGATTGTGCCAACCGCCATGTTCAGCATTGCTCTGGGCATGCTAGTATCTGTGATTTTTGGCAATGGCATAATCGCTATTCCCTTGCAATTTATTTTATGGGTTCAATCTATGCTTCCGTTAAAAGGAGAATATGGATTATCAAAAATGGTGGTTCGTTTTAATGGCCTTGGCATGACAGAGGAATATTTAAGCTGGTTTAATGCTATTGCTATCAACCGGATTTTTTATGTGTTCCTTTCCTTAGGATTAGTCATGCTGGCAGCCTGGGTGTGGTCAATGAAAAGAGGTGTGGGAAGTGGCTCTCGTAAAGTACAATTTAAAGCTTCTGTTAAATCTTAACCTGCTGACTGCTCTAGCTTTAATTTTGTTAAGCCCTGTGCTATTTAGTTTTGAATGGATTCCAAAGGAAGATCTGGCTAAGGTGGGGGAATTATATTTATCCTTGATAGGGATTCTGTTGTTTCCCTTTTTGCCCATGATGGAGGATCGAGCAGGATGTAAAGAAGTGGTTTATGTGAAAAAGCTCAATCATCGCTGGATCTATTCTTTGCGTTTATTCATGATGATGCTGCTCAGTTTTCTTTTCATCTTAAGCATTATGGTGTTTGCTAGATTCCAGGGGGGAGATTTTCCCCTTTGGTCCATGGCTATAGGAATATGGATTTCTGTTTTATTTTTCGGCATGCTTGGTTTGACAGTAGCTAATTTCACTCGAAATTTAACTGCCGCTTATTTAATCCCATTTGCCTATTTTGCCTTTGAGTTTATGACCAAAGGGAAGTATACGAAAGACCTTTTCGTCTTAAGTTTGCTCAATGATAGTTTTAAGGAAAAATACTGGATTCTTCTTCTAGTGGTGATTATGGTTATTTTCAATCTAATTATAAAAGAGCCGTCAAAATTTTGACGGCTCTTTTATTTAGAACCATCGTAATTTTTTTTGGAAAAGTCGTTTGTTCTGTGATAACAAGGGGGGATTTTTGTATGATTAAAGACTTATGTGAAAAAGGAATGAGTATCTCAGATATTACTAGAAAGTTGCAAATAGATAGAAAGAAAGAAACTTCGCAAGTACCTTTAGTCTGATACCCCACTAAAAAAAAGAAAAAAGACCGAGTAAGCTAAATCCATTCAAAGAATATCTATATAAAATAATACTGGAGGATGGAATTTTATGAAAAAGGATCCTTTTATCAATAGAAAAACCTTAATTACGTGATTTTCACTTAGTTAAGGTCTTTCTATTTTGTTCAGTGTCTAATAAAGACTCAACACTAATATTGGCAAACATTTCTTTTTAATACCCATTTAATGCATTTAAGCATCTTATTATGAATTAAGTAAAAATACGTTTAAAACCTTAATTTTGCAATATATAGTTAAAAATTGTAAGTTCTCAAAAATGTAACAAAGTTCTATTTAAAAATAAAACAAGTAATTTACACTAAAATTAAATCATAGAAAGGAGATATTTTATCTTTTTTATATTTAAAAAAAGGGGGAATATTTAAATACATATTTATTTCGTATTTTTTATAATTTGATTTTAGGGAGGAAGTTTATGCGAATATCCAAAAAAATAGCTGGAATAACTGTGATTTTAGCACTGATGCTTCCAGTAGTATTATCACCAGCCGTTAATGCCACTCCTCAGTCATTATCAACAATCAAAATAAAAAATATTTCTAATGATAAAATCATAAAGGACAATGAGAAATATAAAGTAAAAAATATGAAATCTACCGAAGATTTAGGAACTGTTCAGGAAAATATGGTGCTACACGATGTCAAGACAGTTTTTTTAAATTTTTAAGGTGTGTGA
>CAMLDI010000038.1 GCA_946478845.1 uncultured Paenibacillaceae bacterium | reverse complement strand
TTTAAGCCAACAAAACCAGCAGCTTTCGCTTCAGCAAGGAATTGTTTTTCTAATTCTGTGGTTTGCAGGTTAAATGTAATGTTCATTAAAGAACGGGCATCTTTCACTGCGTGGCCAATATAGAAACCGTTGCTTTCATCAATGGTATTGTAAATTAAATCGGTTTTCTTTTGGTTGTATTGATAAATCCCTTGTACGCCACCCATTTCTTTAACCCATTTTAACACAAGGCCTAGCATATAAATGCCATAAGCTGGTGGTGTGTTATATAAAGAGTTATTTTTTACATGAGTTTCATAGCGAAGCATAGTTGGAACATTAGCAGCGTTTGCTCTTTCCATCATTTGTGGGCTAACAATTGCAACAGTTACGCCAGATGGGCCCAGGTTTTTCTGTGCTCCCCCATAAATAAGAGAGAACTTGCTAGCATCAAATGGACGGGAAAGAATATCACTAGACATGTCAGCAATTAATGGGATGTCTCCTGTATCAGGGAAACTAGCCCATTCTGTTCCGAAGATGGTGTTGTTAGAAGTTAAATGAATATAAGCGGAATCTTGTTGGATTTTTAATTCATCCATTCCAGGAATCCGATTATGGTTGGTGTCTTTGCTAGAAGCAACTTCATAGGTTTCACCAAATATTTTTGCTTCTTTAATCGCTTTTTCAGACCAGGCACCAGTGATAATGTATCCAGCTTTTTGTCCCTGGCCAAGGAAGTTCATAGGAACCGTTGCAAATTGGGTACTAGCTCCCCCTTGCAAGAACAATACATGGTATTCTTCAGGAATACCCATTAATTCTTTTAATAAGGCAATTGCTTCATTATGGATTTTGTCATAAGCCGGGCTGCGATGGCTCATTTCCATAACGGACATGCCAGTTCCTTCGAAATCAATCATTTCCCCTTTTGCTTTTTCTAGTACGCTTAAAGGAAGAGCGGCCGGACCTGCATTAAAATTATATGCCCGATGCACCTCTTGTTTTAACATGTATTCTCACTCCTTCATTATCTTGCAATTTTATCCTACAACTTATCAGCAAAAAGATAAAGACATGATTTAAGAATTGAGGAATTTTTTTCTGATTTATTTATAGTTTTTTCAAATATTTTCTTCTTCATGCACTTTTTGCTTGAGTAAAGGCAACATGATAATAATCCCTACACCAAATAAGAGAGTAGCCATTTCAAAAAGTGTGGCCAGGGAGAAGAATTCTTTCAGCCAGCCTGCGATGCTCATAGTAATGACCATGGCCCCCATAAATAATGGAGTTAAAATGCCATTTACCCTCCCCACGAAGTCGGCAGAAGTGCTTTGTAAGATAAATGTATTGATCCCAATATGGATAAAAGGCATAAAAAGGCCAACCATTAGTTGTACGGAAAGGGTCAACCAAAGATTCGTAGAGATCCCCAAGACCACATACCCAAGAGCATTTGCAGCTAATCCGATGATTAAAAGCATAAGTGTGGAAACTTTTTTTGAAATCCCCATCACCAATCCGCCCCCAAGAATCATTCCCACACCAAAGGCTGCCATCAATAATTGAAGTTGCTCTTTAGGCAATCCTAGCTGTTCTGTTACCAGAAAAACAGTAAGAGGTTGTGTTAGCCCAAGGGCAAGACCAGCCACCGCAAAACATCCCCCTAATAATGACAGGGAACGATTCCCCAGAACATAACGCAAGCCATCTTTCATTTCTTGCCAGATAGAAGTTTTTGCCCCATTCTTTTCAGGTACAGGATCTTCTGGCAATAACAGCAACACTCCGGCGGAAAGTAAAAAAGCAATCCCCATAATGACAATCGCCACATTAATGCCATACTGTTGATAAATAATGGTGCCGATAATCGGACCCAAAATCATAAATACAGCAAAGATGGTTTGATACATTGACATGCCCATCTGAATGAATTGTTCCGGAACATGTAACTTGAATAATTTCATTCCAGAAGGTTGGGAAAACTGAGATAAAATCGATGAAACAATGGTAGCAAAAAAAATGGCTTTCCAGGTACCGAACACAAGTGCCAATAACACCATAAAAATGGAGATTGCGCTTAAGAAATCACACCATACCATGGTTCTTTTTGGGCGCCAACGGTCCGCAAAGGTTCCTCCAATGATTGAAAATAAGAAAATTGGAGCAAATTCAGCGACCGAAATTAAGGAAACTGCCACAGCATTGCCATTGGTCTTTTCCATCACATGCAACAATATGGCATAATTTCGTACCCAAATACCAATTTGTAATAATAATACGGACAGAAGAATGGTGCCAACTACTTTATTGCGAAACATTGAGCCTGCAGTTGTCGTTGTTTTTCCATTATTCATGTAAAAATCCCACTTTCTAATTCACTTTGAATTAGTAATTTTACCTTAATTACTGCAGTGATACAATACTTTTTTTAAAGAAAAACCGATCCTCCCCTTGGCTTACCCTTCAATTTTATATACAATAAGTCGATGAGGAGGGGGAATATGTTAAAGATTGGTTCTCATGTTTCATTTTCGAAAACAGGTTTATTAAATGCAGCTAAAGAAGCTATTCACTATGGATCCACCGCATTTATGATTTATACAGGTGCACCGCAAAATACCAAGCGCAAACCTATGGAACAACAATTTGTAAAAGAAGGCCTCGAATTAGCCTTGAACCATGGAATTGAAGACATTGTTGTCCACGCCCCTTATATTATCAATTTAGCTTCATCCAAAAATGAAACTTTTGAATTGGCTGTGCGTTTCTTAAAAGAAGAAATCGAACGGGCAGAATATATTGGCGTTAAAAACATTGTCCTTCATCCCGGTTCCTATGTGGACAAAGATCCTGACTATGGCATTCATCGCATTGCCGAGGGATTAAATGAAGTGCTCCATGATGGGCAAAAAATCAACATTGCCTTAGAAACCATGGCAGGGAAAGGGTCTGAGATGGGCCGTTCTTTTGAAGAGCTGGCACAAATTATGGACAAAGTTACACTTAACGAGAAATTAACCGTTTGTTTTGATACATGCCATACCCATGACGCGGGATATGATATCGTTGAGGATTTCGATGGCGTAATGGAGGAATTTGACCGCATTTTAGGGTTAGACCGGTTAGCTTTATTCCATATTAATGACAGCAAAAACTTCCGGGGAGACCGAAAAGACCGCCATGCTCCCTTAGGGGCAGGCCTCATTGGTTTTGATGCCATCGATTACATTGTCCATCATGAAGCAGCAAGAAACAAACCTGTCCTTTTAGAAACACCCTGGATTGGAACAGATAAAAATACATATCCCATGTATGAGGTAGAAATCGCCCTATTGAGACATCAACCACAGGAACGATTCGGAGTTCCATTCCTTGAAGATGTGGAACGATTGCATCATGCTTTTTCAGCCTTGGACATCCAGCGAAAAGACTTCGTCATTAACAGTTGGAAACTTTTAAAAGATAAAAAAGCAAAAAAAGAAGACCCCCGGGAACCTCTGGACCGTTTATACGATTTGGCCCTTGAGTTAAACCTCTTACCCGAGAGGTCAGGTGAAGAAATACATAAACGAATTATTGCCTGGTTATCTGGTTTACACGAGATCCTTTAATGGATGTTGTTGTGGCGACCAGGGGCTGATAAAAAACGTATCAATCCACTTAACACTAATATCTTTAATTTGGGCCGGATTCCATCTTGGATTCCGGTCTTTATCTACCAGTACAGAACGGATTCCTTCATAAAAATCATGGGTATGAATAATTTGCATATCCATATCTAACTCCATGCGCAGGCATTCCCCTAAGGTTTTCCCTTTACCCCATTTTAATTGTGCCAGAGCTAAAGCAAGAGAGTTGGGAGATTTGCTTTTTAATTGGGTATAGGTCTCTTCTGCCCATTCATCCCCTTCTTTCGCACCTTGTTTTAAAGAATCGATAATTTCACAAATGGTTTCCTTTGCAAAATAATAATCCACCTTTTCTTGTACCTGTGCAACCCTGGAAGGCTCTGGTGTTGCTTCAGTAAAAGATTCTAATAAAGAAGAAAGGCAGGCACTCGTTTCACCAGCAGATAAAGGTGCCCAGTTTCTTGATTGAAGGGCTTCCTTTAATCCCTTCCATTTATCAGATGGCATATAAACATCCGCTAACCCAAGATAAATAGCATCGCTGCCTGAAAATGTTTTCGCTGATAAAGCCATATATTTCCCCATTCGTCCCGGGGTTTTATTCAGAAAATAACTTGCACCCACATCTGGAAAATAGCCAATATTCATTTCAGGCATTGCGATCCGGGTTCGTTCTGTTACAATTCTATTTTTGGCATAGACAGAAATGCCAATGCCTCCCCCCATAACAATCCCATCCATGTAAACAAGAATTGGCTTAGGAAAAGTATCCAGGGCATAATTCATCCGATATTCTGTGGCAAAAAAATCCAGGGCATGCTGGTCAATATCCCCATCTTTTTCATCATAAAAAGAACGCATATCGCCACCTGCACAAAGCCCCTTTTCACCAGCGCCTTCAATGCAAACGAGGGAAATGGCTGAATCCTCTCTCCATACTGCCAACTGTTTTTCAATGGCTTCTACCATCGATGCATTTAATGCATTTAATGCTTTCGGCCGATTCAATGTAATCCAACCAATCCCTTCAGCCTCCTGGAATAATACAAAAAACTCCACAAATACTCCTCCTATTGCACTCTATCTTTCTTTTTTTCTACTTTATTCGACAGTTAGTACAGCTTATCCTTCTTGATTATTGTTATATTACAGATTTTTTTAGTGGTACATTTAACCAAGCTTTCTTACAGAATCAAAATGAACATCATCTAAATAGGGAGTAAAAGGACATTCAAGAATTTCTGTAGGTTTTTTTTGCGCAATAAAATGCCCTTCTTCAAAGATGAGGGCTTCATCACAACATTCCCTTAGTATTGAGGCCCTGTTTTCAATCATAATTATGGTTACTTCCTTTGAAGCTTTGATCTGCAACAAAATCTCCAGGATTTCCTCAACTTCTTTTTCCGTCATATTCGCGGTGGGTTCATGAAGCAACATCAATGTTGGATCCAAACCCATAGTAATTGCAATTTCCAATTTCTTCTTTTCTCCATGATTTAATTCTGAAGCTAATGTTGAAAACTTCTCCCCTAACCCTACTTGCCGTAAACATTCGTAGGCCTTGTGTTCAGAATCATCATAGGATTTATAGTGGCGAATCAATTGATAACGTACTCCGATTGTGTTTTGCACGGCCCATTTTACATTTTCTAATAAGGATAAGCGAGGTTCAATGGACCCTGGAGCAAAGGCAGAGCCAATTCCTAAACGAATACGAATTAATGGGTCTAAAGTGGATATCTCACTCCCTTTGTACACAATCATTCCATCCGTTGGTTTTAAATGCCCGCTAAGAAGGCGAAGGAAGGCAGACTTCCCTGCTCCCTCTCTGCCAACAATGGCATAGGTTTTTCCCTGGGGTACCTGTATACTCACATCATCGAGTGCCAATATACCGCCCAAACGAACTGTCAATTTTTCCGTTATGAGAATATCATCAAGCACGCCAGTCCCCCCTCAATGTAAAATGAGAATTGTGAAAACGCTCTCTTGACTTAACATTTACATAGAGGGGTTACAATGCAGTTACACCGGTTCTTCAATACGGATATTCTCATACAATTCCACAATAGATTTCATGGGGGAGACTCCCAACTCTTTCTCCAACTCATCCACGCATTTCTTATACCAGCGAATGGCTTCTGAGCGCCTTTTCTTGCGATAGGCTCCAATCATTAAAATGCGATACGCTTCTTCCCAACACGAATCGATTTCAAGCATTTTTTGTGCCCATTCCATGCTTTCTTCTTCACGTTTCTCCTGTAACAATAAATTGGCTAACCGTTCGGCCCCACGGAGAAAAAGCCGCAATAACCGTTCCCGTTCTTCACGGGCCCAATCTTCATAACGCAACTCAGGAAGGAATTCTCCCTGATAACGTTTCAACCCATTTTTCAAGAGGGAAATGGCTTTTTTTGTTGATTTTTCTCCTAATCCTTGTAACACTTCTTTTTCAAAGAGTTCCGAATCCAGACTATATCCGGAATTGGGATTTAATCCATATCCACCATTATGGCGGCGAATAAAGAAATAAGAACTCCGTGCTCGCCGCTTTGGCTCAAGTACTCTATTTAAAGCATTTAATGCTACTTTTAAATCCCTGGCAGCAGTCTCTTCATCTACTCCATCCCAGAGAATGTGGAAAATTTCTTCCCGGGACAACAATTGATTTCTCCTTGTCAATAAAAGTTGAAAAAGGAACCTTGCCTTTTCCCTTTGCCAAGTCTTTTCTTCCACTTGCTGATTCCCCAACCAAACTTTAAACCCTCCCAACGTTTGCACCCGCAGGGTATAGCCAGGATGGGTGGATAGTTCATGAAATCCCATTTTGCGCAGGATTTGTTGTACATAATTCTCATATAATCCCTTTTGTCTTGCTTCAAGCAACAAAGGAACCAGCCGTTGTAAATCCTTAGGACTAAACATGCTCTTTCGATAAAAGAGAAAGGCATAGTCATTCTCTTTTGCCATTTTTAATAAAGAATCCATATATATGAGGAAAGATGAATGGTCTCCCCTTTCAAAAGAAAGAAGGGAAAGCCACAAAAGAGAAACAGAATGACCATAGGAATCTCCTATTTCGGCAAAATCCCCATGAGCCTGGGAAAAAATCTCCTTTGCTTTTTCGACCTCGGCAGCGCAATACCAGGCAATCCCCATACTTAAACGAACCAGAGAAGCAAACCATCGGTCTTCCACAATTTCTGCTTCAAACAAACTCTTTTCCCCGTATTCCAGGGCATTCTCATAAGCCCCTTGCTGGGCATATAAAAGGCACAGTCCTAACATGGGTTCAGCTTTCCCCCGGGACACATTAATGGTTTCCATTAAAGAGAGGGCAATGCGATAGCATTGTTCCACAGTCCCATACTCAAATTGCTCTTTCATTTGCACAGCATGGCCAATTCTCATCCATCCACAGGCTTCCACAAAGGGAGAATTATTTTCTGTGCCTAAAATCATGGCTTTTTCCGCACAATAGTGGGCCAATTCTCCATCCCCATAAAAAGCGGCCAGAATGGAAAGAAGCAGTGTGTTTTCTCTATGGGAATTCGTTAAATTTCTCCGGGAATGTTTTGTTTCATCCAGATAGGACATGAGAATCTCTTTACATTCCTGTAACCTGCCTGTTCTAAGATAAAAGCGGGCGGTCCAATCATCTTTTTCTTCAGAAGAATCAATCCGTACAGAACGTTGAAACCAGCTTTCAGCTTCACGAATGTACCCTCGATTTAACAGGTTTTCTGCCATTAAGCGATACAGCCTTAATTTTAACTCAGAATCCTCACCCATGAGGGAAATTGCCTCTGATAATAAATTTTCTGCTTTCGCTGGTTGGATGGTATCCAAGTATACCCTTATTTGCCCTTCCAATCCAGCAACAATGCCATGGACATCCCCCATACGCCGGGCGATTTCCACAGCTTTCCCATAATATTGCAAAGCTTTATTGAATTGATTTCGATAACGGGATACTTCCCCACTAAGAAAATCAAACATATAGTGGCATTCCCTTCTCCGTTCGCCAATAAAACTAACCATTTCATGGACTAAATCAAGCCAACCCTGCTGGATAAAAAAGAAACCTTTCTCTTTTAATACAAATGAAATGGCTGTTACATCATTTATTTCCTTAAAATGAAAGAAGGCTTTATCATAGAGGCCTTGTTCCACATAATAGATGGATGCTGCTTGATGGGCAGACTTAAAAGCACTGGCATCCTCTTTTAACTTTCTAATTAAAAAATCTTTAAAAAGAGCATGATACCTATATTTTCCTTCTCCTGCACAGGTTACAAATAAATTTTTCTCCATTAGCCACTCAATTCGTTCTTCCCCATTCTGGCATCCGCAAACCATGATAGCTGCTTCTCGATCCCAGACAGGAAGAATGGATGTTCTCAATAAAAACTGTTGAATATGTTCAGGTTGTTTAAAGAAAACATCTGTTGCTAAATAGGAGAAAAAATCATCCATTCCATCTAAGCGATCAGATGGATCAAAGGTTTCTAAAGAATCTCCGTCACGCAAATGTAACCAGAACATATTTAAAGCAATTGTCCAACCTTCTGTTAAACGATAAATGGTATCAATTTCTTCATCAGGCAAGGGACAATCATATAAATCGGAAAATAGAACCTGGATTTCCTCCCGGGAAAAAGCTAAATCTTTCTCCGAAATTTCTAAAACATTTCCTTTCACCTTCCATCGGGCAAGAAATTCCCAGCCTGGACGGGTGCGGGAAGAAATCACCAAATGGATATTCTGTGGCAAATGGAGAATCCATTGAGTCATAAAGCGCCGAACTTGTTCTTCAGGTTCAATGAGATGCCAATCATCCAGAATTAAGACCACATTTCCCTTTAACTCAAGGATTTGATTAATCCATTCCACGCAAAGAGAATCCACTTGCTCATCAGAATAAAAACGATTCTGAAGTATATCTTGAAGGAGTTGAATCTTCATATCATCCGCAAAGTGAGGAAATCGGGTTTGTAGCGAAAAAATCAGATTTGCCATAAACCTTGGCAGAAATCTGTCTTTTTCGTCCAATGTGATCATGCATAGATCTCCAGAATGGGATGAGGCATATCCTGCTATGGCTGTACTTTTTCCATATCCCGGACCAGAATGAAGTAAAGTTAAAGGAATTCTGGCAATTTGCTTTAACTTTTTCTCCAATCTAGGGCGAAATAAAATCCAAGGAGATACCTGAGGGATTGAAAATTTCGTTTGAAGGACGCTCATGGTAGGACTCACAACCGCCATTCCTCCTTTCTCGAAACAACCCCACCCTGCGAATAAATTATTTCAACCGCTTAAATCCACATAACTTTCAATATTACAAATTTTCTATAAACATGGAGGAAATTCCTGCAAATTTTTATAATTTCTTAGCTTATTGGGCTTCTTTAATAGGATGGGCCGCGAATTTTGTACATTCTTTGAAGGTACGATGGGGACATCCCTGGCATAATCTTTTATTTATTAAAGACAACCCTAAATTTAAAGCCTCACCGGTATGGGGAAATACATAATCATGCCCGCCAATTTTTTCATAAAGGCCACTTTTTTTGAACACGGATAAAGGTTGTCCCTTTAATCCTGAAGTTAACACCCTTCCCCCTCTTTTTTGAAAATTCTCAACAATGATTTCTAAGTGATTTTGGCCAGTGGCATCAATAAACGGAACTCTTCCCATACGCAATAGAAGAACCTGGGGTTTTGAATCGATTAAATCCTTATGAAATTGATGTGCTGCTCCAAAAAAGAGGGGACCATCAATGGTGTAGATGCCAAATTGGGGACATTCATTTCCTCTTACCTGAGGATTTGAAGACATTTTCCCTCTCTTCCCTTCGTGATCAGGAATGGATTTCTCCACTTGCAACTGTTTTCCCATTCTGCTTACAAAAAGAACCATAGCAAGCAAGAGACCAATTTCTACTGCTGTGGTTAAATCAAAAAATACAGTAAGAATAAAGGTGATCACTAAAACAAGAGAATCCCCTGTTTTCATTTTCAAAATCGAAAGAAATTCATGGCGCTCACTCATATTCCAGGCCACCATCATGAGAATGGGAGCCATAGCAGCCAGAGGAATATAAGCCGCATAAGGTGCAAAAAGCAAGAGCGTGCCTAAAACAACAATCCCATGAAATATTCCTGACAAGGGAGATACAGCCCCGCTTTTAATATTGGTTGCCGTTCTTGCAATCGCTCCTGTTGCAGGAATCCCGCCAAACATAGGGGTGATAATATTTGCAATCCCCTGTCCAATTAATTCACGATTGCTATTATGGCGTTTGCCAGTCATTCCATCAGCAACCACTGCCGAAAGAAGGGATTCAATCCCCCCTAATACCGCAATGGCAAAGGCAGGCCCAATTAAATTCAACATCTTATCAATTTCTAATCTTGGCAATTTAAAAGGCGGCAAACTCTGGGGAATGCCCCCGTACACACTTCCAATGGTTTCAACTTTACCTGGAAAGAACAAAAGGGAAATCAGTGTAGGAATAACTAATGCGACTAAAAGAGAAGGAATTTTTCTGTTAATACGAGGAATCCAAAACAATAGGGCTAACCCCAAGAAAGCGGTTAATATGCTATAACCATTAAATGTAGTAATTTTATCAAGCATTTCTACCATGTTTTCATGGAACGCTTCATGTTTTTCAATGTCTTTTAAGCCAAGAAATCCTGGCAATTGCCCTGTAAAAATGATAATGGCAATCCCAGAAGTAAAGCCAATGGTAACAGGGCGAGGAATGTACTTAATCAATCCACCTAAGCGGAATAATCCCATGAATAACAGGAAAATTCCAGCGAGAAGGCCTGCGATTAATAAATTCTCATACCCATAAGCCGTTGATATTGCCAGCAACAACGGAATAAACGCTCCTGTTGGCCCGCCAATTTGAAAACGGGATCCACCAAAAATAGCAATCAAAATCCCAGCGATCGCAGTGGTGTACAACCCGTATTCCGGTTTTACCCCGGATGCAATGGCAAAAGCCATACCTAGGGGGATTGCTACAATACCGACAATGATGCCGGCTGTTAAATCTTTAAGTACATCTTTTCTCTCATACCCTGCGAATCGATTTCCCCCCATTATTCTTCCATCCTCCCTAAAACCCCTTAAAGTTTGTCTTTTATTTTAAGGATTTAGAAACAAAAATCAATACTAATTTTTTAAATTTTAATAATTTTTAGTCCTTTTGACTTTTTCTCCAAAGAAGAGGCAAAAAGCGACGTTTTCCGCTCATTCTCAGTTGGTAATCCGTGGACGACATTAAGATTTTCTCTTCAAGGGAAATCCGATACTTTAATAACCAGGCATTCAACATTGAAAAAATAATACAGGTATAAAAGGCATTAAAAAGCAAGGGAATAAGGGCAAATTCCATAATGACCGCTAAATAATTAGGATGGCGAAAATATTGATAAGGCCCTTTCACTACAGGTGCAGCTCCTGGCAAAACCATAATGCGGGTATTCCAAAAAGGGCCTAATGATTGAATAGCCCAGTATCGCAATAACTGGGTTAAAAGGAGCAGGAAGAGGAACATAGGCCAAATGGGAGAAAGAGGATATCCTTTCAGAACGGATTCAAGGAAAAGGCTAAGAAAAAATCCGGTGTGAAGAAGCACCATCAAGGGATAATGCTCTCTGCCAATTTCAAGCCCCCCTTTCTCGAGAATCCATCTTTCATTTCTCTTCGCAATGGCCAGCTCGACTACCCTTTGCACCACCAGGGCAAAAAAGAGGATATAAAAAAAAATCATTCCTGATTTCCCTCCAACAGTAATAATTCACTGCTAAAACCTGGCCCAAGGGCAGTTAGAATGCCATATTTCCCCTTTTCCATTCCTCCTTGCAAAAACCGCTGCAACACAAATAGTACAGAGGCGGAAGACATATTGCCACAATCCCCTAATACCCCAAGGGAATGGGAAAACCGTTCTAATGGTTGGCCTAAAGAGGAAGCATAAGCTTCAATCACCTTATATCCCCCAGGATGAGTAATGAAATAGGCGATATCTCCAATGGATAATTGATGTAGTGTGAGAAATTCTATGATGGCGGGTTTTAATAAGGTTTCTGTGAGCATAGGGATATCTCTGGAAAAAATGACTTTTAATCCATTTTCATTTACATCCCAGCCCATTACGTCTTCAGTGTCTTTCCAGAGAGTACTGGATGTATAACGTATGATTGGCCCTTTTCTGCCCCCTGGACATTGCTTTCCTTCCAAAAGCACAGCAGCCGCTCCATCGGCAAATAAGGAAGTGCCTATTAAGTTGCTTTTCGAGGTATCCTGGTGTTGAAAGGTAAGGCTACAGGTTTCTACGGCCACAAGAAGGGCTCGATTCTCTGGATATGCCCGCAGGTAATCTGAAGCCCGGGTTAACCCCACAGCCCCTCCTGCACAACCTAACCCCCAGATTGGCGTCCGTTTCATGTGAGGGTCCATATTTAGCCCATTCATCAACTGGGCATCCATACTGGGTGTGGAAATTCCCGTTGTAGAAACAAAAAATAAATGATCAATTTCTGTGACATCCACATTAGCACGGGTCAAACAATCACGAATGGCTTCCATCCCTAAACGATAAGCCCATTCTTTATACAACGTATTTTTTTCCGAAAAATGATGGGGTTCTCCATACCAGGATAAGGGCATACAAAGATGCCGGGTTTTCACCTGGCCATTTTCAAAGATAGGGAGCAAGCGGTCAATATCTCTAAAAGCGTTTTGAAAAACGTGGCGTACAAATTCTCGAATTTCTTGCTGGGATAAGCGATTTGGAGGCAAGGCCGTACCTACTGATACAATCCGGGGCATTGGGAAAATCACTCCTACTACTCAAGTTTTTAATAGTTTTCCCATCTTTTTAAAAAAACTCACCTAATTTTACTAATAATGCCCAGGTAAGGTATAACCCACCCTCTCCTCGCCAACCCTATTAAATGAGGTGGTTCACATGTATTTAAAAATCCCAATTTTCCTGTCTACATTGATTCTTCCCCTACTCATGTTATGGTCTACAAAATGGTCAAAGGTTTTTGCACCCATTTATAATGTACTGGCCTTTATCAGCCTCTATCTATTCTCCGTGACAGTAGCCCTGTATGTATTGGATACCATTTTAGAAGAAAAGGTTTATAATACAACCATTCACGGCATCCTTTTAAACCCCTTTTTCATAATCTCCGGGGGGTATTTTGGCATGTATGCCTTGTATCAAATCCTTCGCCTTATCTTCAGCCGAAAGGAATCCTCTTAATCTAAATAAATCATCTTACGGGTCATTCCCCCATCAACAACCAGGTTTGTCCCTGTTATAAAATCATTGCCTGGAGCAGTTAAAAAGAAACAGGCTTTCCCGATATCTTCCGGTTTCCCTACTCTGCCAGCAGGATGTTGTTGATGGTCCCCATCACTGAGAAGGGCATAGTCTCCCGTTTCTATCCAGCCTGGACTAATAGCATTAATCCTGATTTTATCAGGACCAAGAGAAACAGCCAGTGCATGGGTGAGAGATAATATTCCTCCCTTAGAAGCAGCATAAGCTTCCCAATGAGGTTCTGACATCATGGCACGGGTAGAAGCAATATTCACAATGGCTCCTCCTCCATTGTCTTTCATAACCCTGGCTGCCTCTCGCGCGCAAAAAAAGACTCCCCGTAAATTCAGATTAAGAATATCATCCCAATCTTCTACCGTTAATTCATAAGGAGATTTCCTCCGTGAAACCCCTGCATTGTTGATTAATATATCAATTCTTCCAAGTTTCCATTTGGTTTCAGCCATTAATGCTGCAACATCTGTCGGTCTTCGCACATCCGTTTGAATGACAATTGCTTTTCCACCCTCTTGTTCAATCAGAAGACGGGTTTCCTCCGCAGCCGTTCCATTGACATCAGCAATCACGACGCTAGCTTCGGCGGCTGCATACATCCTGGCAACTCCACGGCCAATTCCATGCCCTCCCCCAGTGACGATGACTACTTTTTCTGCAAATTCCTTTGATTTCAACATAATCCTTTCCTCCTCTATACACTTGAGGTCTAATCCTAAGATTCATCACATAGCTTTGTAATAAAATCCGGGGTGTTATGGAGGGAAACCCATGCCAGGCAATCTCACACAACGATCTGTGGATGAAATCCGATATTGGAGCCGGAATTTAAAAGAACATGCCGTCATCCTTCGATCTGGTTTTACAATAGATCAACCACAAGCCATTCAAGAAACAGACAATTTTTTTACTCTGTTTGATGAGTTTGAAAAAAACGCTAAAGAAACCAATCCGAAAGATTTTTACCAATCCGTCTCCCATTTCTGGGGATTTAAACGAAAGCTTCTTGAATTTATTCTAGATTCCAAACTGATTACTAACCATTATCCCCTTCACATTGATCTTTTTAGTCGTGAAGCCTTATATGTGATGAATATTTTGCACCGTATCCATGTAAACAACCAGGAAATTGTCCCCGATGAAATGATGCAAGAGATGATTTTTTATCACAGAATGATGGTGGATCAAACGAAAATCCTCTGTCAAATGCTTGATCCTACGGAAAGAGAATTACAGGCAGAATTTATGGAATTTAGTTTTCAATTTGAGCAATTGCTTCTCCATGCTGTGGAATTGGATACTATGCGTCCCCAGGGGAAATTCATTCCCCAGATGGAACGCTTTATCCGATTAAGCACAGAAAATGTGCGATCCCTTTGTGAATTTAAAAAACAAATTCAGCAACTGGTGATAAAAGGAAAGGTAAAAAGCCGCATCCATCCTATGCTTGCAGGCCACTTCTGCCATGAAGCGGATCGCTTCCATCATTTATTAGGCAACTATACCCGCACTATTTCGGATGCAAATCAAGAAGGCAGAGATGAGGATGAACCTTTTGATTCCCCTGAATCTTCAGATTAAATAATCTGCTTTTCTCTTAATTCAGCGATCTTATCTTCATTTATTCCCAATTCGCGTAGAATGGTTTTCGTATCCTTTCCTTTTACCGGCGGCAAGGTCTGGTTACAAAGCTCCCCTTCCTGTGTTGCTATAGGATTTCTCACTGTAAGCAGAGACTGGTTTTCCGCAAACCGTTGAAATACCCTGCGGGCTTTAATATGGGGATCTTCTATGGCCTCTTGAATAGAGAGAATAGGTGTTAGGCACACATCCTCCTGGGAAAATAAATCCAGTATTTCCTCCCCTGTCAAGGATGAGAAATAAGACTGGATTTCTTTTTTTAATTCATCCTGTTTATGTATGGTCCATTGGTCTTGCACTAGATGGGTTAAACCGGCAACCTGACAAAAACGGGTAAAGAATTTTTCTTCAAGGGATCCTAATGCAAACCACCGTTGATCCTTACTTTGGTAAACAAAATAACAAGCAAGGGAACCAGTAATAGGGTTAAAAACTCTTTCTTGTTGATTGGATTCTGCCGCCATACGATAACCAAGGGGTGGCAACATAAAAGGAAAGACCCCATCAGTCATGGACACATCAATATATTCCCCTGTGCCCCTTTTCTCACGGCCAATCAATGCTTTTAAAATTCCCATCACTGCATGGAAGGTGCCACCCCCAATGTCTGCTGTTTGAATAGGCGGCAAAACAGGCGTTCCCCTATTTCCCTGCAATAAATCATATAAAAGCCCGGTATATCCAATATAATTTAAATCATGGCCTGCTTTTCGCGCATAGGGCCCATCTTGCCCATAGCCAGTTATAGAACAATAAATGATACGTGGATTCCAGGCAGATAAGGTGTCATAATCTAAACCAAGGCGGGCCATCACTCCCGGACGAAACCCTTCAAGAACCACATCTGCCTGAATCACTAATTGGCGAAAAATCTCTTTCCCTTCCTCGGTTTGCAGATTTAAATCCATGCATCTTTTCCCACGATTCACTAACTGATAAAGGGAACCAACCCCACCAATTTTCGGTTCTAAATCTCTTGCATAATCACCAAGAAAAGGGTCTTCGATTTTAGTAACATCTGCCCCATAATCTGCTAAATACATGGATGCTAAAGGCCCGGGTAAAAGACGGGTTAAATCTAAAACCTTAACTCCTTCCAATGCTGCCATTGTTCCATCCCCCTTATAACAGATCAAACAACCTACTTAAAACAAACATCTTAATATGAGTTTCCACGAATCTTGCTAAAATCCTTTTATTCGAGAACCCAAAGCTCAATAAGATCGCTGCGATACATATATTCCCCAGAGGATGGTTTTTGTTTAATGACTATCCCCGACTTTCTAAAGAGAGAGGAAAAAAATGATTCCTCATAATAATATTGATAAGATAACCCTTTTTCTTTCAGTACTTGATCTGCCTCATTCAGGGAAAGCCCTTTTACTTTAGGAACTTCAATTTGGAATGGGGTTGGAGGTTGTTTATTCAGCGATTCAGAAATGGTGGAATAGAGTACTTTCCCTCCAATGAGTACACCCATAACAAATAAACCTATAATAATCCACCGGCCTACCTGTTTTCTGTTTATTTTCCGGCCGACCGGTTGCTTTTGTTTCTTTTCTTTAGGGGAAGGTTGTTCAATTTCAAATTTCTTTTCACCCGTTTTAACTTCCGTATTCTTTATAAATTGGTACAGGGATGTAAGGTCATTATGAATTTGTTTGAGGAATGCAGGAGTAAGCACTGCTTCTCTTTCTTCTTCTTTATGTAAAATAGCCTTTAATGTCTTACGAATGACATATGGATTTCCCTGATAGGAGAGGGAGATTTCTTCAAGCATTTGCCGCCCTGGCAGTTTAAGAGCCACTTTTCCAAAAATCAATTGATGGAATAAGCTGAAAAGAGCGGTGATTTCCTGTCCTTGTTCAGCACAATCCTCCCAAAAATTAAGAACTTTTAATTCTCCCTGTTCCGTCAGCCAGAAATTTTCCAAATGAAGAAGAGGTTTGCAACGCCCCTCATCCGCAAAGTCAATCATCATTTCAACAATATGTATAATTAATCCTAAAGCTTCACGAATATTTAATTTTTTCCCTTCTACGGCCTGTGACAAAGGCAATCCAGGAACATATTCATAAACCAGATAATTTTCTTTATCCTTCTTGCCCATATCCAATAGTTGCAACATCATCCCCTGTTTTCGGGGCGGTGTCATGGAAGGTTGGCCCTCTTTCTCTTCCCAGATCAAGAGCAGAACATCTCTTTTTAGAATTTGGTCTACCCCCCGATAACATCGGACATGGTTATTAATGGATTCAAACGCTCTTTCCGGAACATATCTCTCATACAAGCCATTTACCAACATAATCAATCAATCCTACCTTTTTAAACTTTCCTGTCCCCTACATAAAAGTATTCATGAATGCGTTCAACATTCCCATATACAAGAACTTCATCTCCCGGCAAAAGAACGGTAGAACCTGTTGGATTTTTAATGGATTGGCGATTTCGATGGATATTCAAAATTTTCACATCTTGTTCAGCCAATTGTAATTCTTTTAATGGGATATCGATTATTTTTTTATGGGATTCATTTAAAATAAATTGGCACATTGCATTCTTTCCATCAAGATGAAATACTTCTTCTACAGATTTATGGTGCACATAATATTTTTCAATTTGGGACCCAATCTTTCGAGAAAGAAAAGAATGAATGATGGAACTGCGAATAATGAGAATGGCTAAAAAAAGTACTGCCGCCCCAATGCCAAGATCACTCAAATAAATGGTACTATTTACAAAAAAGCTGATAACATAAGAAAGAATAATTGCAAAAGAAAGTGTTCCAAAAATGATTAAAAAAGATGCAATTTTTCTCCGAATAGGATGATCAATCACTAATTCTGATTCAGAGGTGGTAAACCCTGTTCCTGTTAATAAAGAAATAGCCTGAAAACGAGCCACTTCTTTTCTTAAACCCGTAGCTTCCAAAAGAATAGTAGAAACTTCAATAATCATAATAAGAAGAAACAAGAAAACTGCAAAAAAAACAGCATTCACATCAAGCCCCTCCTTTCTTTTCCTTATGGTAAGAAAAGTGACGGGTTCTTATACTCAAGAAAAAACGCTTATCTGCAGAAAAAAGCAGATAGGAATTCCCATCTACTTCTCGCTATGGGCTGGTAATTGCCCGTGCTCTTTATAGTAAGCCGCTAATTGGTTAATTTCTTTTTTCAACTCTGCCACCAGTTCAGCCTCAGGAATTTTTCGCACCACTTTTCCATGGCGGAATAACAATCCTTCACCCCTTGCCCCGGCAATGCCAATATCCGCTTCCCTTGCTTCTCCTGGGCCATTGACCGCGCATCCTAACACAGCGACTTTAATAGGTGCCTTAATATTTGCAATATATTCTTCGATTTCATTGGCAACAGATATTAAATCAATTTCAATTCTCCCGCAGGTAGGGCAAGAAATTAAAGTGGCTTCATCCGAAGTCAAATCAAAGGTTTTTAATAAAGTACGGCACACTTTAATTTCTTCAACTGGATCGGCACTTAAAGAAATGCGCATGGTATTGCCTATACCTCTGGATAGAAGAGAGCCCAATCCGGCAGCGCTTTTGATCGCGCCATTAAAGACGGTTCCAGCCTCGGTAATCCCTAAATGAAGAGGATAATTAAAGGATTCAGCAGCTTTTAAATAAGCTTCAATAGCTAATGGCACATTGGAGGCTTTTAAGGATACAATAATTTCATGGAAATCTAGCTCTTCCAGAATAGCGATGTGGTGCAGGGCGCTGGCAACCATCGCTTCCGCTGTAGGATACCCATATTTCTCTAAGAGGTGTTTTTCCAGTGAACCGGCATTCACCCCAATGCGGATGGGCACCCCATAGGCCTTACAGGCTTTCACCACTTCTTCAACCTTGTCCCTTTTTCCAATATTGCCTGGGTTAATGCGGACTTTATCAATCCCATTTTCAATGGCTTTTAACGCTAATTTATAATCAAAATGAATATCTGACACTAAAGGAATATGGATTTCTTTCTTGATTTCTTTTATTGCTTCAGCAGCCTCCATGGAATTTACGGTTACTCGTACCAGTTGGCAACCTGCCTCTTCCAGGCGATGGATTTGGGCTACAGTGTCCTTTACATTTGCTGTTTTCGTTGTCGTCATGCTCTGGATAATAACCTGGTTGTTTCCCCCTATGGTTAGATTACCCACACGAACTGGTCTCGTTTCTGTACGATGATACATGTCCCGTTCTCCTTTATTGCGGAAAGATTTACTTCTTGGTTTTTATCTTATCATAATTCCTCAATGGGAGAAATTAAAAGCCCGCGAAAATTCCACCTATTTCAAGGAAAAACTTTCACGGGCTTATTGGGTTGAAGGACATAAATGGAGTGATGCCATCATCTGTTGCCTCCTTTAACCTAAACTTTTACGCCTCTTTCCTGTAAAATTTTACGCAACACAGTTTTATGCAGGCGATCAGTAGAAACATTCATGCCAAGGGTTAAGGCAGCGGATATTTCAATATCGTATAGTATGTCCTCCAATTCTTCTGTGGGCAGCAAACTATACCGACGATAAAGTTCCTGTTCATCGTGATTCATGGAACCCATCCTCCTCCGGGGCTTTAATTTATTTTCCCCTACTATATAATAAGCGATAATAGTTACTTCGGTTAAATTATTCCACTCTTTTTATGGCATCTGCAAGAGAAAAGGCAAAGTAATCAGGTTGGGGAGCTTTTCCCTGCAGGTTTTCTTTCCCTATGTATATGGTTTTCACTCCTGCCTTTGCCCCTGCCAAAATGTCTGTATAAAAATCCCCAATCATATAACTTTTTTGCAGGTCAATCTGATGTTTTTGTGCTAAATCCAAGATCATGCCTGCTTCCGGTTTGCGGCAATGGCAACCCATATTAGGACGATGGATACAGGCTTTCACTTCAGTAATGTGGCCACCCTGTTCTTTCACTTTTTTCACCATATAATCATGAATCTCATCAAGGGCCTTCTTTTTCATATAGCCTAATCCAACCCCACCCTGATTGGTCACCACAAATATTTCATATCCCTTTTCTGCTAATTGTTTGATGCCATCCAGTGCCCCTTCTATAAATTTAAATTGGGAGTAATGATTAACTGGTCGAGCGTTGTCGTTAATCACCCCATCACGGTCTAAAAAAACAGCCTTTTTCAACAAAACTCCTCCTTTAATCCCAAATTTTAGAGAAATAGACAAAGAAATCTCACCTTTTTATAGGGAAAGGTTGACAAGCTGTGTTATAATATAAACAACATTCAGGAAATACTGAAAACGCAATGAAAGGGGTTATCTACGTGGACAATAAGATTATTTGCTCAGAATGCGGGGTCTATACTTATCACTGCGAATGCGAGCTAGAAGAAAATGCCGCGTATTACGAACAGTTGCTGCAGAGATTAAAGACGCAAAAAGACACAATAATCACAGAAGATGAACTAGTTGTCCTTTTAAAAATGGTGAATGATTCCAAAGAAATGCGAATTATCCTCCACCCTGAATTTGATGGCTCTTTTAAAGTTCACGTCGAAGATAAAACACCCTCCTTTTGAGAATAAAGATACCATCTTAATAAAACAATAGAAAATCAGGTGATATACTTTCAATTTAAGAAAAAAACAGCCAATGTATGGCTGCTTTTTTTTCTTAAATTTTACTTTACATAACAATATTATAGTAACCCCATTTTTTTTGCTTCAAAGGTTAATTCATCTCTAAATTTAGGATGGGCAATTCGGATTAATTCAACTGCTCGTTTTCCTAAACTTTTTCCCCGCAAATGGGCAATGCCATACTCTGTCACCACATAATCCACTTCATTTTTCAATGTAGTAACAACAGATCCAGAAGCTAATTGGGGACGGATGCGAGAAATGGTATCATCCTTGGCCGTGGAATAAAGGCAAATAAATCCTTTTCCATTCTTAGAATAAAGCACACCCTGAGCAAAGTCAGCCTGCCCTCCACTGGAACTATAATATCGTCCAGCCACCGTTTCCGATGCGCACTGTCCATAGAAGTCCACTTCTGTGGTTGCATTAATTGATATCATATTTTCTTCCTGCCCAATAATTCTGGGGTCATTCACATAATCAACTGGCAACAGTTCAATGCTGGTGTTCTCATCCAAAAAGTCGTACAGGCGTTGTGTCCCAAGAGCAAAGGTTCCGATGACCTTTCCTGAATGGAGACTTTTTTCTACCCCATTAATAATTCCTTTTTCAACTAAATCAACAAGGCCATCTGTCAACATTTCCGTATGAATTCCAATATTATGATGGTTTTTTAAGCCATCCAACACTGCATTGGGAACCCCGCCAATGCCAATTTGTAAAGTGGCCCCATCAGGAATATGGTCCATAATGTAAGATGCAATTTTCTTATCTTTTTCATTTAAAATGGGGGGATGCAATTCAAATAAAGAATGGTCCACTTCTGTATAGCCATAAATCTGGCTAATATGAACCTGGTTTCCCCCAAAGGTGCGGGGCATATGGGGATTCACTTCTAAAAAGAAAGGAACCTTGCCAATAAAGGTTGATGTATAATCTGCATTGGTGCCAAGGGAAAAATATCCATGTTCATCCATTGGGGACGAATTAGCTATAATCATGGATGTTTTTGTATTCTCCCGTAAAATACGGGGCATTTGGTGAAAATGGTTAGGTACCAATTCTACTGTCCCTGCATAAAAAGCCTTGCGGGTAGCACCGCTTAAAAAATAAGAAACGTGGCGGAGATGATTGCTTAATTCTCCACGAATATAAGATCGTTCTTTCATAGTATGCATTTGATGAATGCGAACCCCCTGGAAGCGTTCATGATGTTGTTCCAGAGCATCGAGGAGAACAATAGGCTCCCCATTGGCGAGAGGCAGAATCAAATCGTCTCCGTCTTTAATAAAATCCAGGATACCCTCAGGGCTCATTCGTTTCATTTTAGCGCTATGCAAATCGATCATTTTTTAACCTCCGTATTAATTTCCACTTACCTAAAAAGCACTCCCTATTATCATATCTATTGAGGATTTAATGAACAATGAAAAAATGTTCCTAATGATAAAAAAAGTCCATCCTTTTTCACCGGATGGACAAAACTAGTTTTAAGCTTCAAGCACAAATAATTGTTGGGTTAATTCAAGGAGTCGGCGGTCGATTTCCTGAATTGTATTTAAGACATCTGTCCGGTTCCGTAAATCTAGCAACTGATCAATGTATAAGCGAATCCAGGTTATTTCATCTTCTGCTCCCCTGGATTCATACAATCGCTGCAACTCCCCGGCGGTATCTTTATATTCAAACACCAGGGTCAATACCCCTTTTTTCTCTTCGATAATTCGGATCACGTTACCGTCCCGGTACGTATAAATCATGGTAAAATCGGGAAAGATCCGATGGGCAACGGCTGTACCTTTAAACTTGCGAACAGCCAAGCGCATTTGGTTCGCCAATTTTAAGTTTCGAATGGTATACTCCCCTGCAAAATAGTAACAGGTCCCTAACCATTTAAAAGAAAAGGGAATTTCCTCTCCATTATCATGAAGAACCAATTCCTTCTCGCCATTTTCATAAATGCGAACTTCCGGATTAAATTCCGGGTTGCTAAAAAGGGTAATGAAAGATTGCAACTCCGTCGGTTTTAATTCAAGGACAACGTTTTTGTATTCTGTGGCTACCCGTTGAGCCATACAAATCTCTCCTATAGTTTTTTTCCTTCACTTTTGAATCAACTTTTCAAAAGGATGGATCTTCATTCTCCAACGGATTCTCTCTCCAATATTATTCTATTCTCTAGGACTTCAACCAGTTTAATACTTTATCCAATAATCCCTGAAAGAAACTTAAAAATTCCTGCAGGAATGATTTGGCTTCTGGATTATTATTTAAGAAATCCTGGATTTCATCTTTATAACTAGAAACTTGATTTAACACCTGGTTCCAGTCGATATCTAAAGCTTGAATCTTCCGCAAAATACTAACCAATGCATCAATTTCATTCTGTGTTAAGGACAATCCCATATTTGTTGATACATTAATAATCATATCCTCTAATTGGCTATCTGTTAATTTGGCAGCCTGTTTGGAAAGTTCCACTTTCAAACGTGTCAGCAATTCAGCTGCTTTCTCCTGATCGCCAATTTCATTCCCAATTTGGGCGGTCGTTACCAGTTCTTCATTGGCTACTACTTTACGGTTTTCATCTAACTTTTCCCCTGTGGCAGTTTCAAAAGCTTTCATTACACCTGTTAAAGCTGCGGTACCGGAAACGTTAAAGGGTGCATCGACCTGAACTTTAGCATCCATCACCCCTGCTGTTGCTAGGGCATTTTCATACATGGCTTTGCTCACCCAGGAGATATTGTTTGTTTCCACAACAACTCCTGTACCAGCAGGAGCCATTTCAATTCTGGCGCAAGAAATAGCATGGGTGCCGATAATGCTTTTGCTCAAAAGACCATCTAAGTATTTATGTTCTTCAGCGTTTGTGACGGTAATAATCTTCGCGTTTGGTGCGTTAAACTTCCCGAGCATCTGATCTTTCTGTTCTTTCTGCAAATCAGCGCCAAGAGTGATGACTACTTCACCAACAGTAGCATCAGCGAGGGCTACATTTGCCGAAAAGAGCACGAGAAGAAACACTAACAACAACTTACGCAACGTATTCACTCTCCCTCTAATCTACTTACTATATGATTATACCATAGGAGAGGAATTCTTTTTGAACATTTCGCGCAGTTCCATTACATTGTGTACCGGCTTATGGCAGGTTAAATCCTGGCAGACATATGCAGTGGATTGACCATTGAGGGCTTTTTTATCCTGCCAGAGAGGAAATAGGTCCCCGTATTGTTGTATCCCCTCCTCAGTTACGAATGCTGAAATGATACATGGAAAATAGTGATTATACATTTCTTTCACCATTTCCCTGCCATTCTCCTCCTTCTTTTCAGAAGAAAAGAAGATTTCCGTAGCAGGCCCTACAAACCATTGCAAGGCAAGCAAATAGGCGGAAAAGGCCCTGGGATACCGGGCTACTTCCCCTGCAAAAGCAGCCAATTGTTTTTCTCCGAATTTGTAGAAATCTTCACGTCCTGTCATACGGAAGAGACGTACCAAATTTAAAGCGGAAATGGAATTTCCCGAAGGCATGGCACCATCGTATAACTCCTTCGGTCGGCTAATTAAATCTTCTCCATCTTGGCCATAGAAGAAGTATCCGCCCTCTTCTTCATCCCAAAACAAACGATTTTGTTCGTCCTGTAACCAGACCGCAAAAGCCAGGATCTCCTCATTAAAGGTGGCCTGATATAATTCAATACAACCCCAGATTAAAAAGGCATAATCATCCAGATAGCCGGGAAAGGCAGACTCTCCTTCCCGATACCGGGCCATTAACCGCCCTTCCGGGGAAATTAATTTGTTTCTGATAAAGGATAGAGCCTTGCTGGCGGCTTCAGACAGGGATTGATCTTGTAATACCACAGCCCCTTTCCCCAGGGCTGCAATCATTAATCCATTCCATGCTGTTAATATTTTATCATCTTTATGGGGGTGAACCCTTTGCTCCCGGGATGCAAATAATTGCTGCCTGCACCCTTCCGCAAATTGGGCTTCCTCCCCTTCAGGACGCTTTTTACCTATTAAATTGGGAATGCTGGTGCCATCTTCAAAATTGCCCTCTCCCCCAATATCATACAACCGGCAAAAATGGGTTCCATTTTCTTCTCCAAGGACCCGGATCACTTCTTCCGGGCGCCACACATAAAACTTACCTTCCACCCCTTCCGAATCTGCGTCTTCAGCGGAATAAAATCCTCCTTCCTCTGCAGTCATCGTGCGGAGGATGTATTCAAAGATATGCTGTGCAATTTCTTTATATTTCTCCTCTTTTGTGGCCTGATAGGCTTCAAGATAAACATAGGCTAAAAGGGAATTATCATATAACATTTTTTCAAAATGTGGAACCAGCCATTGCCTGTCCGTGGAATAACGGGCAAATCCAAACCCAATGTGGTCAAAAATTCCCCCATGATACATGGCATCCAGTGTGGTTTTCACCATATTTATAGCATTCTTTTCTCCCTGCAAAACCCCATGGCGAAGCAAAAATAACAGGTTGTGGGGCGTAGGAAACTTGGGAGCATGGCCAAACCCACCATATTTTTTATCGAATTCATCAGCAAATAGTTGATAAGCAGTCTCTAAAAGATCTGGTTCAGGGGTCCCATGAGATTTGCGGGATTTTTGTGCTTTTAAGACAGCTTCCACCACTTCTTTTCCTGCATTAATGACCCGCTGCTGATCCTCTTCCCATTTCTCGTGAATTTGGCTGAGAATATCCATGATTCCAGCCCGGCCATAGCGGGAAGTCTTAGGGAAATAGGTGCCCGCAAAAAAGGGCTCTTTATCCGGGGTCATAATGATAGTCAAAGGCCACCCTCCTTGCCCGGTCATAGCCTGGCAGATGGACATATAGATGGTATCCACATCAGGGCGTTCTTCCCGGTCCACTTTAATGGAAATGTAAT
>CAMLDI010000037.1 GCA_946478845.1 uncultured Paenibacillaceae bacterium | reverse complement strand
AGGGACTTAGCGAGAAGATTTTTTTAGATAGATATGCGTTAAAAGATCCCAATCCCGACCATGTAAAAGCAGGGGATACAGTACTGGTTTTGACCAAGGATGATCCTAAGTTTCCCAAGAAGGAAGTAGGAGTTGTATCCAAACGGGAAGGTAACCTGTTAACAGTGGTTCTTCGCAATGGAGAAGAGGTTACGGCAGAAGCTGATAAAACATTGAAAACATTAGAAACGACACCGGAGGAAATGTGGAATCGACTGGCCCGTACCATTGCAGCTGTAGAAGCTACACCGGAAAAACAACAAGAATGGACTGAAAATTTCCGTTCTCTTTTAGAAGATTGGAAACTGGTTCCTGGAGGTCGTATTGCCGCAGGGGCAGGTGCTAATGATGAGCTTACTTTATATAACTGTTATGTGATTCCTTCGCCAAAGGATAGCCGTGGAGGGATTATGGAAACCCTTTCCCAAATGACAGAAATCATGTCCCGCGGGGGTGGGGTAGGGATTAATCTTTCATCCTTACGTCCACGGAGAGCCCTTGTGAAAGGAGTAAACGGTGCTTCCAGTGGTTCTGTATCCTGGGGCGGGTTATTTAGCCATACCACAGGATTGATTGAGCAGGGAGGCTCCCGCCGGGGAGCATTGATGCTCATGTTGAATGACTGGCATCCAGACCTGCCAGAATTCATTACTGTAAAACAAAACATGGGTGCCATTACCAATGCCAATTTATCTGTGGCCGTAAGCAATGGTTTTATGAAAGCTGTTAAAGAAGATCTAGATTGGGAATTAAAATTCCCTGATACCAATGACCCAGAATATGATCAAGTTTGGGATGGAAACCTGGATAAATGGCTTTCCCTTGGCAAAGAGGTAAAAGTCTATAAAACCGTGAAAGCAAGGGAAATCTGGCATACAATTATTGAATCTGCCTGGAAATCAGCAGAGCCTGGCATTGTATTCATGGAATATTATAACCAGATGTCTAATAGTTACTACTTCAATCCAATCGTATGCACCAATCCATGTGCAGAGCAGGGCCTTCCTGGTTGGGGTGTATGTAACCTGTCTTCAATTAACCTTTCTAAATTTACAAAAGATGGACAGGTGGATTGGGAAGGGCTTGGAACTGCAGTTCGCCATTCCGTTCGTTTCCTTGATAATGTGGTGGATGCAACGCCATACCACTTTGAAGAGAATAAAGCCAACCAGCAGAATGAACGCCGCATTGGTTTAGGCACCATGGGATTGGCGGAAATGATGATTGATCTGAAAGTCCGTTATGGCAGTCCAGAATCCATGAAGTTCTTAGATCAGTTGTACAACTTTATTGCCCGTGAATCTTATCTGGCATCTTCTGAAATTGCCAAAGAAAAAGGCAGTTTCCCTGCTTTTGATGCGGATTTATTCCTTGAAAGTGGCTTCATGAAACAATTTGATGAGGAATTAAGAGAAACCATTCGGGAAAAGGGCATGCGGAACGTAACGGTTCTTACGCAGGCGCCAACGGGAAGTACAGGAACTATGGTAGGAACTTCAACAGGCATTGAACCTTTTTATGCTTTTGAATATTATCGCCAGAGCCGTTTAGGTTTTGATAAACAATATGTGCCTATTGCGAAAAAATGGATGGATGAAAACCAATCAGAAATTCTTCCTGATTATTTCGTTTGTGCCATGGATTTATCTGCAGAAGACCATATCCGTGTGCAAGCCGCCATTCAAAAATGGGTGGATAGTTCCATTAGCAAAACAGCCAATGCACCCCATGATTTTACGGTGGAAGATACGAAGAAACTTTATGAACTGGCTTTTGATTTGGGCTGTAAAGGGGTTACCATCTATCGGGATGGCAGCCGGGATGTTCAAGTCCTGACTACAAAAGATGACAGTTCCAACAAAGAAGAAGTGAAACAAGAAGAAAAAGAAGCGAATGTTTCCTTAGACAAAGTGGATTTAGATGAAAATCCGCCAACGAAAGAATACCGCCGCCGTCCTTTCCGCTTAAATGGGGCTACCTTTAAAATGAAAACTCCATTAGGGAAAGCCTATATTACGGTAAATGAAGAAGATGGCAAACCGTTTGAAATCTTCGTTAACGTAGGGAAAGCAGGCAGTGACGTTTTCGCCATGTCTGAAGCTTTAGGCCGGGTATCTACCCTGTTCCTTCGCTTTGGGGAACTGCCAGATGGCAACAAAGCTCGTCTCTTAATTAAACACTTAAAAGGCATTGGCGGTTCCGGTGCCGTTGGCTTCGGTCCAAACCGGGTGGATTCCATTCCAGATGCCATGGCAAAAGCCCTGGAATTCTATCTGGATGGGGAAGAAGAAAATGTAGTGGCTTCTGCCCGTGAAGAGGCAGGAAGCAAAGCATCGGAAACGGATGAAGATGGGGATTTCTACCGTGAGGGCTTAGACCTTTGCCCTGAATGTGGCGCTGCAGCATTAGTTGCTGAAGAAGGTTGTAAGCACTGTGAAGCTTGCGGATATTCCAAGTGTAATTAAATAGTAATCTAAATATGAAACGGCATCCTTTTGGGGATGCCGTTTTTGTTGTTTTTGATCTTAAAAGTATTCTATATAGGGATCACAAATACGAAATCCAGACTGATGTTACTCTTTTTTATTAGTTGCGTACATTAAGGGGAAGTGAAAAAGGAAACATATATCATAAACAAATGTTACTTTGAAGAGGTTACATTCAATATGAAAAAAACGAAGATTATTTCTTATATAGTAGTTTTAATAATGATTGTCATGTTACCGTTGGGAACGAAGGCTGAATACTCGCAGCCTCAAGAAGATTCAAAACAACTTTAGTATCACTCTTGAAGTTATTCCTGTTGTCGGGCTTCATAATCCTGTAGGAAAAGACCTCTTAACCTTTGAAATAACTCCGTTGATTCCTAGTACAGCCAAATTGGTAAAGTATAAACATTTACATACAGAGGAACTACCTTTAAATTGGAAGAACATTATTAAAAAACCAAAAGAGGATTAATTTTATCATATTTTCTTTCGATATTTGAAAATCTTCAATGTGAAAAAGATTTTTTTGTAATGAATTATGCGAAAATAAAATAGCGTTTGACTCTTAAGGTACTGGAAAAAATACGAAGATGTTCTATAGGTCGATATAATTATCAGAATATTAAAATATTAATTGACATACTAGGATTACATTTGTAATATCATATTAAAGATTACATATGTAATATCGGAGGTGGTTATTTATACCATGAAAGAATTACCAAAAATATCTGAAGCTGAAATGGAAATCATGAAAGTTCTTTGGGCAAAATCTCCTCAAACTGCAAATGAAGTAATTGAAAAGTTGGAGTCGAAGATGAATTGGAAGCCGAAAACCATACGAACACTGATTAACAGGTTAGTCCAAAAGAAAGCTGTTTCTTATCAACAGGATAAAGGACGTATGTATACGTACTATCCTTTGATCTCTCAAGAAAGTTGTCTTCAAGAAGAAACAAATTCCTTGCTTACACGATTCTGTGGTACAGCATTTAAGCCATTACTTGTAAATTTTTTAAAGGAAGAAAAGTTATCACCAGAAGACATTAGTGAACTGAAACGGATTTTAGATGAGAAAGTTGAAGAGAGTCAAAGGAAGGATGAGTAAATATGATAGATATTGTTTCAAACATCTATCTATCTCGTTTGTTTAACTGGGTAATTGAAACGTCTATTATGGCAAGCATTTTAACGATACTCATCCTAATTGTTAGAACCTTGCTTAGAAACAAGCTAACCCCAAGGTGGTACTATCTACTTTGGATGATTTTAATTGTGAGATTGCTACTTCCATGGTCACCAGATAGCTCGTATAGTATTTATTCAATACTTTCATATGGTTTTGGTGTTTCAGTTCAAAGCCAGTCCTTTGATTCTTTAGTAAACCAATCTGAAGAAGAAAAAACGGGTATATTAGGAAAAAAGGGGGCCAATGGAGATGAACGACACCCTGCTATACTTACTCTTAAAGAAAACAATTATATACCCACTCAAAATGATAACCAAATGAATAATCGAATTTCTTTTCATACTGTTGCTTTATATCTTTGGTTATTGGGCATTCTTGTTTTAAGTTTGGTAACTTATTTTGTAAACAGACGATTATTTAAAAACTTACAACAAAACCCCGTTATTACTGACAAAAGAATTATTGGAATTTTTCATAATTGCCAAAAAAGCATGTCTGTTTCGCAAAGAATCCCACTACTTTTAAATGAAAAAATATCAAGTCCAACGGTTCTGGGCTTTATTAAACCTAAAATATTACTCTCAAGTGTATATGTCAATCGTCTATCTGATCAACAACTGAGACATATTTTTGTTCATGAATTAACTCATATCAAACGAAGGGATGTTGCTTTTAATTGGATAATGCATGGTTTACTAATCATAAATTGGTTTAACCCCATTTTATGGTGGGCTTATATTTCTATGAGGGAAGATCAGGAACTTGCATGTGATGCTTATGCTCTCACATTTATGGTGGAAGAGGAAAAAATCTTATATGGTCATACAGTAATAAGTCTTTTAGAACATTACTCTAATTATTATCAAATGCCTAGTCTGGCGAATTTAAGTAGAAATAAAAGGAACATAAAAAGGAGGATTTTAATGATTAAAGAATTTAACAAGAAATCCTATCGTTGGTCTGCACTAGGTGTGGTTACGTTGGTTGCTGTTGCATCCCTATCTTTAGTAAATGCACAAGCTGTTGGCTCAAATGAAAAGCAGAAAATTACGCAAACAAATGCTTTGATTTATACACCTACGAATACACCATCTGTAAACAATACTCCACAAGCAATTATAACCAAAGACAATAAGGATATACTTTCAGCCCACGAGACTAGCCAAGATGGACTAGCTAAGATAAAACAACATGCCCCATTTAAAGTTCTTGTACCAGATAAATTACCTTTAGATAAACTTAATGGTGCTTTTATGACCAATGCTAGACAGGGTACTTCTTTAGAACATGTTGATCTGTTCTTTGATACAACTAACGGTCCCGTTCATATATGGCAAAGTAATGTTGATAATTCTAAGGAAGGTAAAGACCCTATTAATATTCCTGGTGTAAAGCAAGAAAAGGTGACTATAGGAAATCACGATTGGTACTATTCAGTTAGACCTGATGATGCAGATAAAATATTTAAAACCCGTTTTGGAGATATCACCGTAGCAGTTGATGGATTTTTACCTTATGATCAAATGGTTGACATTGTTAGTTCACTTAAATAAAAAAGTAATGAAGAATCAAAAAACCAACCTCTGTAAAAATATAGAGGTTTTTTTTTACATATTAAACGATATGAAAAAAGAAGATATGTGCTCTTATATCAAACATAAACCAATTGTGATTAATGTTGGAAGTTTTACTTATCAAGATAAATATGGAACTTATCAATTAAACCATAAAAAATGGGTAGAGGAGCTGAGTCATAAAAATTTTTTAACAGAATATGGAGTTACAAAAATTATTAAGTATCAATAGGTGCATATTCAAAAATAATTGGGAAACCTCAGTCTATAAGGGTTTCTCTTAAATATATTCAATAGTCAACATTAAGATTTATCAAAGCCATTGATGCCTTTTATTATTGAGTAAACGCTTAGAATAGTTTAATGAAAATTTTTTAAGAAAGTGGGGTTAACTATGGGTACAACTAATTGGAAATATCCAGCTTTTATACGTCGAGAAAAGGATGGGGACTTCGGAGTATATTTTCCAACCTTATTTAGTGATACTGGGTGGGAATTTCCGTTAAGTAGAGGGAATACAAAGGATAAAGCAATTAAGGAGGCAAAAAAAGATTTAGCTTATGTAATCGCAGGTATTCTTTACGATAATGATGCTGTACCTGAGTCCGTTATTATTCCTAACGATCAAATTAGTGAAGACATGGAAGTTATTGAGATTGAGACTTGTTACGAAGATTATAAAAAAGAGATAGATGAACATTTACAAGGTAGACACTGGCATATTGATTATTGGGACGAAGAACATAGTGCAATCAGTACCATCGGATTTCGAAATGAATTTGGTACTTGGAATATCTATTTTAACGAACCTACAAGTGTTGATGAAGCAAGGATATTGGATCAGAATTACAAGAGAACTTCAAATTCCCCTAATGAATGGCTCCTTTTTACAGTCAGATCAAGAAGTGAAGGCGAAGAAAAGGTATATCATTTTATTGAAAATGTACTCCTGCCAATTCGTAGTAAGTAATTATAAGGTTCATCTTGTTAAGCTAACGGTGTCGATGCATTAATAAAAGAAGGAACGCCTTTTTATTTTTTAAGTATCGGGTCAACGGGTATCAAAAAAGAAATAAAGCCGATTCTTTTTATAGCAAACATAAAATCCCTACGTTATAAGTTGTTAACGTGGGGATATGAGATTAATTTGTTAATTTAATGATTTAGCCAATTTTACCATCTCATCTTTTGTTAAAACAGCACTCATCATTTGAATAAAAGTACCATTTTGTGCCCACTGTAATATTCCGCCTACAGGTGCTTTACTATTAATTGAGTCCTTCCAGGAGTCAAAATATGCCTTATTCCCATTAACATAATAAATACTTGCTTCTTCAGTTATTGGCAGTTTTAAAAACCCTGTATCTTTCATTTGTTCAATGCTAACAATCAAATTATCGCTATTTTTTTCAAAATAATGTAATATAATATTTCGTATAATTTTTGTATCTCTAATAAAAAATGGTTTTATTTCTAATCTCCAATCATCATTACTTTGCAAATTTAATATATTAAAATCTACTTTCTTCTTAATTTTATTTATGTCTTCATTAACTAATGAATTTTTCCCTACTTCTAGATGGGAATTTGTTGTTGCTTCTGTTTGAAAAAGTAAACACATTGTCGTTATAAAGGTAACTACAAACATAACCAATATCTTTTTCATCCTTGACTCCCTCCAAATTAATCATTACTATTAAAATCCCATTATTTGTTATTAATTATTCTTACTTCCTCTAAGCAATTATAACTATGTTGCTATATCCAATAAATTCATATAAAGGGAATATTAGTTGGTTTTGGATAATTAAATGAATAATTCGGTGACTAAGGAGAGAAAATATGAAGGATATTTTAAAAAGGGGTTAGCGCTAATGCATAAACAACGAAGATGGATAATTTTTACTGTTCTTTTTATCTTTCTGATTTTCTCTGTTAATACCACACCTGGTTTTGCAAAAGTAAATAATGATGATGGTAAGAATGAAGGAAAGGTTATGTTTATTTATAAAACAGATTTTGAGGATTTATATCGTTTTTTAGGTGTGACTAAACAAGAATTTAAGCAATTAAGAAAAGAAAAAAGTATTGTTGAAATTGCAAAAGAAAAAGGTATCTCTGAAGATAAAGTATTTCGTTATTTTATAAGCAAAAAATTTGATGCCTATGAAGTTGCATATAAAAAAGGTGATATTGACTTACGCTTTATAATGGATTCCTGTATACGGTTAAAAAATGATGTTGAATGGGAAATTAATGTCAAGAAAAGTAAAGATGGTACTTTAACAACACAATAAAAGGAGCGAAGAAGCTCCTTTTGTTGTGTTGTTTTATGATTAACCTTTTCCTTTAGTAAGTTGGATATCTTCGATTTAAAAAAGACCATTATGAATCTTTGAATAATAGTTTAAAATACTGGTTCTCATTCCCGAAGAAAATGACTTTTTCAATAAAGGTTGAAGGGGATTTTTCAATGAACTCGATTTTTGGTTTGTTTTCAGGAATGCAACAATTAAGTGGTTAAGTGAAATTAACAGATTTTACAAGTGCATCCTCTGGAACAAAAAATGTTGGGTTTGATGGTCTTTCGATACGTTAGTTATCATTAAAAAAGAAACCTCGTTGTCCCTTGGTGAGCTGTTTATAAAACAGCTCTTTAAACATGGACATATTCTCTGTAGAGAGCTCAGTCATTCTTTTTTTGTAAATTAGAATCAACGGTTCAAAACACGTTTTACAAAGTTCTTCATGAGCTAATAAGTAAAACCCATGTTTTTTTATTTTTGGAATCAAACAATCATCACCTCTATTCATATTATACAAGGATTAATTGCAACTCTTTCACCATATCCAATTTGTGAAAGTAGTTGTTAAAGATATAAGATTCACATATGATTAGTAATATATTCCAAATAAATTGGGGGTATTTATGAAAACGATTGGTCTAATAGGTGGGATGAGTTGGGAATCATCTGTTGAATATTATCGGATAATTAATGAAGAAATTAAAAATCAATTAGGTGGATTACATTCAGCCAAATGTATTTTATATAGTGTTGACTTTGAAGAGATTGAACGTTTTCAAGCAGTAGGCGATTGGCAAAGGGCTGGAAATTTATTAGGTGATGTAGCACAGTCTTTGGAAAAAGGGGGTGCTGATTTTATTATTATATGTACAAATACAATGCACAAAGTGATTGAATTAATTGAAGAAAAAACTAGTTTGCCGATTTTACATATTGTTGATGCAACAGTGAAGCAAATTCAAAAGTCTGGGATTAGTACGGTAGGGTTGCTTGGCACTAAATATACGATGGAGCAAGATTTTTATAAATCCAGAATAGAGTCTAATGGAATCAACGTTTTAGTACCAAATAAAAAGGATAGAGATATTATAAATAAAGTGATTTTTGAAGAGTTGTGTTTAGGGGAGATTCTGGAACCATCGAGGGATTATTTCAAAAAGGTTATTAAGAGTTTAGTTGATCATGGAGCTGAGGGAATAATATTAGGTTGCACAGAAATTGGGTTATTAATAAAACCAGAGGATTCAGAAGCCCCATTATTTAATACAACAGTAATACATGCTATTGAATCAGTTAATATGGCATTAGAAAGATAGTAAATGTAAAAAAAGTCTAATTCCTCTGCATTTTTACCGAGGAATTAGGCTAATGATTTTCCGCAATCGTGCCCGATTGCGGAATTTTGAAATAATTACACTTTGCCCAAATAGCTTCTTGTATTATTTGGAATAACTATTTTTCCATTTTTGCTGTATTTTTCAAATAAATTCGATAATGCAACAATGAAGGGGTTATACTCCTTGTCGGTCTTTTTTGGGGAATAGGAAGCGGATAAGTACCTGCCCAAAAATCCATTAAAATCAAATTGCAAGTCATTGCGAAAATTCTTAAAATCATACTTTCCATCTTTAAAAAATTGCTGATATGCAACTGGAGTTTCCTCTATCCCACCGCTAAAACCTTTAAAATTGGGGCAGTACTTTTGGGAAACTTCAGCACTTTCCTTGTTTATTTCGCTCGACCCATCCCGGCTATTCCATACAAGGGCCACTTTCGCATCCTGTTTCAAAATCCGTTGGCATTCTAATTTGAACTTCTTTTTGTCGAACCAATGAAATGCCTGTGCTGCCGTAACTAAATCTAGACTATTATCATTTATAGTTGTGTTTTCAGCCGTTGCCTTAATCGAAATAAAACGGGAATCCGGCTTCAACGATTGTTCCGCTACGGTTCTCATATCATCATTTGGTTCCACACCGATTACAGATAATCCCCTTTCAATCAGCTGCCTGCTTAATTTTCCAGTCCCCGAGCCAATATCTGCAATAATACAATCCTCGTTTAACCCAGTTTCAGTGATTAAATATTCAATATATTCATGGGGGTAACTAGGACGGTATTTTGCATATACCTCAGCTTTGTCTGTGAATTTATCTGTTGATTTCATAAAATCACCTTCTCCATAATTTCTAGTAAAAGGTTTGAAAAAGGGACGGAGTTATATTGGCCGTCCATTTTCATCCGTTTGCAAGGATTGAGTTTGAAATTTGGTCAACAAAATGGCCAGGCGAGGCAGGGGGGAATCATACTCAAACATCACCCCTCCATCTTGCCAGATTCCATTTTCTTTTGCAAAAGAACTGGTGATGGGATCCCCTTGATTCATATGAACATTATGAATCCCTAGCCCTGTTTCATAGGGTTCCCCGAAAATATAAACTCTAGTAACTCCTGCTAGGCAAGATTGCATTAACTCAATCACATTATTTCCATTCTCCGGTTCCCAGTATTTGCATTCATAACTGTTAAAAAACTTTTTTCGAATCCACTCAGGCAGTAACCAACAAAAAATGCTGTTGTTGATATGTTTATGGCGAATGACATCTAAGGCGCCTGATCCAGGCTCGGAGGCCAGGGGATGAAATCCGTTAGGCCTTTCCAATAGGGTGGAAAATCTATTTCTATTTAGATACTCGTAGTGTTTATATTGAATTTTTATCGCTGTCCTAGATTTTAAATTAATCACACATTCATATTTCCCTGCTGGCGTATTCACGATAATATGATAATGGGGCCAACGTCCCTGGGAATCTGGGTGTTCAATAAAATGACTGTTTACTGAACCGATGACAACTCCGTATCCATTGCTTAAAGGCATAGGTATCCTCCAAATAGTAAGATTATGAAAGCCAGATGACATTGAATTTACGTCTAATGAGTAGATGATAGGCAATCCAGGATAGGTGGGGAAGAATCATGGTGAAGAAAAGGGTAGCAATAGGAATTATAAGTACAGTTTTGCTGGCAAGTTTACTAGGATGTAACAATGTAATAAATGAGTTTCTCGACCCACATCTTGTGGCACAGGCCGAGTATCCGAAAAGTGTTGCTTTTGAGGATTATAAAGGGAAACAATCAGTGAAAGATAAGAACCCTGTCAGTGCAGAATATAAAACAGCACTGCAAAACTTTGCAGCTGCATCTGCCACTGAAATTTTTAAGTCAGAAAAGAAATCAACCAATATAACCTATTCACCTATTAGTCTATATATGGCATTGGCCATATCCGCTTCTGCAGCGAAAAATCAGACCCAGGATGAAATTCTTTCTGTGTTAAAAATGAAGAATTTAGGAGTAACCCAGCTGGAATCCCAAACGGGGAATCTGTTCAGGTTGCTATACACAGATAATAAAGTAGGAAAGTTACATTTGGCCAATTCATTATGGTTAGCCAAAGGGATTCCTTTTAATGAGGAGTACCTTGATTCTGCTACAAAAAAATACTATGCCTCTTTATACTCTGTTGATTTTGCTGATGCAAAAACAGGAGATTTGATTTCCAAATGGATTTCAGAAAATACAAATGGCTTATTGCAGGGATCCAGTCCGCCGGATTCACAACAAATTTTGGCGATAATCAATACTCTTTATTTTTACGATGAATGGGTGAATCAATTTTCTGAAACTCAAACGAAAAAAGATTCCTTTTCTCTTGCTAATGGACAAACTGTCACCACTGATTTTATGAATGATACGTTGATGGGCCATGAGTTTATCCGTGGAGAAGGTTTTCTCTCTTCTAGCCTGGAATTTAAGAATGGCTCATCCATGAATTTTTACCTGCCTGACAAAGGGGTAGATGTGTATGACTTACTCTCTACTCCGGAAAAAGTGAATCAGCTATTGGATCCTGCACAGGGGCAAAATGTGAGAAAACATGGCCGGGTTGTGTTCAAAATCCCTAAGTTCGCTTATGGGACAAAGCTTCCTTTAAATGATGTTTTGAAAAATATGGGGATGAAACAGGCCTTTGAACCAAACGCTGATTTCTCCGGGTTAACCACTGCAACCAGTGCCTATATTTCCAAAGTATTGCAGGAAACATATATATCCATTAATGAAAAGGGGTGCGAAGCGGCAGCCTATACGCAAATTAGTATGGTAACCAGTGCACCAGCCCCATCAGAGGATTACGCTGAAATGATTTTAGATCGACCCTTTATCTATACCATTACTTCACCAGAAGATGTTGTATTATTTATGGGCGTGATAAACAATCCTATTTCTGAATAAGAGATTAAAGACCTTCAAGTCAAATATGTTTACTGGAAGGTGGATGAATGAGTAAAAAGAAAGGTCGACATGGAGGACTTACTGATGTACCCGGCATTCTGGTGGGAAATGCAGAGGACGAAAGTGGCCGAACAGGTTGTACCGTCATTATCTGCCCAAAAGGGGCTGTGCCTGGGGTAGATATAAGGGGAGGTGCTCCGGGAACGGAGCTAACTGATGCTATCCGTCCTGGAACAAGTACAGATGTAGTGGACGCTGTCCTCCTCACTGGCGGCAGTTATTTTGGATTGGCTGCAACAGAAGGGGTAATGCACTGGTTGACCGAGAAGGGAATTGGGTTCATGACTGATGCAGGTCCTTTGCCTACTGTGCCAGCAGCAGTAATCTTTGACATTATTTATGCTAAAGGTGCCCGTAGGCCGGATGCCAAAATGGGTTATGCCGCCTGTCAGGCAGCAAATGTAGGTCCAATAGCAGAAGGAAGCATTGGGGCTGGCGCTGGAGCAACGGTGGGGAAAATCTACGGCCGTCCCATGAAAGGTGGATTGGGTACGGCTTCCTGGACGATTCCAGGAGGTCCAATCGTCGCAGCTCTGGCGGTGGTTAATCCCCTTGGAGATGTCTGGGATCGGGGGCGGATTGTCGCTGGTGCATTAAGACCTGACGGTACATTCGTCAACCAAACCAGAGCGATACTTGATGGAGAACTCCCATCGGCTAGCCAGCTAAGGAGTACGACTATTGCTGTGGTGGCCACAACGGCAAAACTCACCAAGGCGGAGGCCAGCCGGGTAGCAACTCTTGCCCATGACGGAATGGCTCGTGCCATCTCCCCCGTGCATCTGCAAAATGACGGGGATACAGTATTCTGTCTCGCTACGGGTTCCGACAAAAGCGGTCTGGCAGGTGATTTCGCTGTGACAGCGGTGGGTACCGTTGCTGCAGTAGTAATGGAAAGGGCGATTATTTGCGGGGTGCAGTTGGCTTATAAAGGCTATGTACAGCAATAGATTTTTTTACACTTAAAGAATTTATAAAATTCTTATAGTATAAGTGCAACTAAGGCTGCCGCCAGCGCTAAAAGGCTTGGCGCCAGCCAAGTTTTCTTTAAAAAGCAAAGCCTATTTTCACAACATGTGAATCACAGGCTTTGCTTCTTTTTGTTGTCCAAAAAGCCTATATCATTTAAGAATGCATTTTATATCTTTAAGAATAAATGAACATGCGTGTTATAAAAGGTTAATTTGTATGATAAAATAGAAATATATCATACATTATTATGGAGGGTTGTATATATGGATCTTATATTACGCTCCGAAAGTGAAATTAAACAACGATATCAGACAACAATACCGAAAGATATTCGTGAAAAGGCTAAATTAGATGTTGGAGACGGTTTAATATGGAAGTATGACGAATTAAGAGATGAAATTATCGTTATTCGAAAACCTAAACGTTTTTCAGATGCATTGTGGGGACTTGGAAAAGAAATGTGGGATCAAGAAAATGGGGATGAGTATGTCCAGAAGGAGCGAGAAGGGTGGGATTAAGAGAAAAATTATCTGTGTATAAAAGAATTGCTCTTGATACCAACTTGTTTATCTATGCCTTTGAGCAACATCCTCAATATGGTGAAACTGTTAAAGCAATTTTAGATGAAGTGGAAGAAGGGATAGTGGATGCAGTTGCTTCCACCATAACTCTAACTGAGATTCTTACAAAGCCAATCATTGAAAGAAACGAAACCTTAGAAAAACGGTATAGGTTGCTTTTTACTCATTTTCCAAATCTATCAATCGTATCCGTTGATGTTAGTGTTGCAGAGCATGCTGCGTATCTCCGTGGAAAATACGGATTAAAAACACCTGATGCTTTAATTTTAGGATGTGCGATAGTATCTCAGGCAAATCTTTTTATTACCAATGACCAACGTTTGGCTCAAGTTTCCGAAATCAAAACTGTGCCAATAGACATATTTATGGACACCCTGTTGTGATTAAGGGTGTCTATCATTCAATAAAACTCGAAACCATTGTGCAATTGTTGTATAATATTCCCTAGTGAATCATGACCATTTTTAATCAGTTCGAAAGAGAGTGAAAATATGGGCCGTAAGTGGAACAATATTAAAGAGAAAAAAGCGTCAAAAGACTTGAATACCAGTCGTATTTATGCACGATTTGGCAAAGAAATATATGTAGCAGCTAAACGGGGAGAACCCAATATCGAAACCAATCAGGCGTTAAGGTTTGCTGTTGAGCGGGCTAAAACTTATAATGTGCCGAGGCATATTATTGACCGGAACATTGATAAGGCAAAAGGCGGTTCCGATGAAACCTTTGACGAACTTCGTTATGAAGGTTTCGGGCCAAATGGTTCTATGGTCATCGTCGATGCATTAACCAATAACGTAAACCGCACCGCTTCTGAAATTCGTTCCGCATTTACGAAAACCGGCGGAAACATGGGTGTAACCGGATCTGTATCTTATATGTTTGATGCTACAGCGGTTATAGGCATTGAAGGGAAAAGCTCAGATGAAGTGCTTGAATTGCTTATGGAAGCAGATGTAGATGTGCGTGACATTATCGAAGAAGATGATGCGGTCATCGTATATGCTGAACCTGATCAATTCCATGCGATGCAAGCAGCATTTAAAAACGCAGGCATTACTGAATTCTCTGTTGCTGAATTAACCATGCTTCCTCAAAATGAAATCGAACTTTCTGGAGATGCACAGTCACAATTTGAGAAGTTGCTTGAAAAATTAGAAGATGTTGATGATGTGCAACAAGTCTACCACAATGTAGATTTAGGTGAATAGAAATTCATAAAAAAAAATCGCCATATAAAAGGCGATTTTTTTTCAATACTGAAAGGAGGAGTATGGATTTTGATGCAAAAGCGAAAAGACAAATGGAATGATTTCTTTGAATTAGGAATGTTTTTTTTAGCGGCAATTTGTTTTGTTTATTTTTTAACACAGAGAATATACCCAAAAGTTTTTGAGGCGGTTTTAATTGTTGCTGCATTGGTGGGTATTAGGGTTCTGATAAAAATAGCTAAGGTAGAACTATTTCCTTTATTGCGTTTTTCTATCCTGTTCTTTATCTTCATCGCAATGTTTATGGCTAATGAATTTGGGTTTTATGGAAAGATCCCTTATTTAGATAAAATGGAACATTTTTTTTCAGGGGTGATTCTCACTTTTATTGGACTTCTGATTTTCAGGAAAATCAATAAAAAGGAGGACAACCGTTTATTTCATTCCGCACTGGAAATATGGTTTAGTCTTTTCTTTTCAGTTGCTATGGCAGGATGTTGGGAAATATATGAATTTGTTACTGATGGGATTATCGGGCTTAATTCCCAAAACGGAAGTATTGCAGACACCATGTTCGATATGATTTGTGGAACCCTTGGTGCTATTATGACCTGTTTGTATTTAGGTAATAAAAAAGGAAAAAGAAATTCTTTCAGCGAAGAGGATCATTTTAGCGCATAAACAGGTTATCAACCATGTTGTTTATTTCATTTACATCAATAGATTCAATCTTTTTATTAGTTAGATTATATTTTTCTTTTAATTTTAAAATTCGATACACACTTTCGTTCAATCTCTCTTCAGAGATTACGCCATTCTCTACGGCTTCCTTAATCCCATGAATTACGGATGTTATATTTTTAAATTGGTGGCAAACCAGAATGATATCAGTGCCAGCAAGGATTGAGGCAATGGCAGCTTCTGTTATATCGTAATTTTTTAGGATGGCCCCCATTGTCATGTCATCGGTCATGACCACGCCCTTAAATTTTAAATCCTCTCTAAGCAAATCGGTAATGATTTTCTTTGACATTGAGGAAGGATGTTCCGGATCGATTTGGGGCAAAAGAATATGGGCAACCATTACAGCATCAGCATTATTGTTGATTGCTTCGATAAATGGCAGGAGTTCAAAACTTTTCAGCATCTGCAACGAATGATTTTCGACAGGCAAACCAACATGGGAATCTGTTGCGGTATTACCATGTCCAGGAAAATGCTTAACAACGGAGATTATGTTTTGGTCCTGTAGCCCTTTCATGACCGATATTCCCATCTCCTTGACAATCTTTGGATTATCTCCGAAGGAACGGTTGCCAATGACTGGATTATTCGGGTTGTTGTTAATATCAAGTACAGGAGCATAATTCATGTTAAATCCAAAGGCCTTCAGTTGTTTAGCCAGGGTCATGCCCACCTGATAAGACAACTGGACACTATTTTGCATGCCTATGGATTGGCTGGAGGGCATTTTTTTAATTTCTTTCGGAAGCCTTGAGACCCGTCCTCCTTCTTCATCCACGGAAAAAAATAGGGGAATGGGATTAGGGGCATTGATTTCCTTTAATGAGTTGATTAGTTGTAAAGATTGATGGGTGTTCTGCAGATTTTTACTGAATAGGATAAATCCGCCCACATAATATTCTTTTATTAATTTAACTGTATTTTCTCCGGGAGTTTCCCCTTCAATACCTGCAATCACCATTTGTCCAATTTTTTCATCTACAGACATTGCTTTGATTTTTTCTTTAATGGGATCAATTGGTTGAGGCATGCATCCTGATAACAAGATAAAGGTTATAAGAAAACTGGATAGGTGCGTTTTTTTCATATGTATCATTCCTTTTACTTCATGTCTTTATTGTATTCTAAAGAAATATATGCCAGTGTGACAATCTATATAATTTAGACATGATGAAAAAAAACCTGAATTCGATACCATCGAATTCAGGTTTTTTTATTAAATCTGGGCATGTTCTGCAGCATGTTCTGGTGTTTGCATGTGGAGAGGGGGCATAACAATCCAACCTTTTTCTTTATTCATGCGTAATAATCTGGCACCTAAACGGGCTTTATTCATATGGAATGTACCAAATAAAACGGCAATATCTTCACGCAAGCATTGTCCCATTATTGAACTGCAGGCCACTAATCCCAGAGATAAATCCCTTGTCATTGCGCCGGCAACTTCAATATCGTTCATTTTTACCCCTGGAGGGATACTTTCGATGGAAGCCACTGGGCGATCAGGAGGAGATGGAGGAAGGCCTACCCCATTGGCTTTTAATAAATTTTCCAGTTTTAGAATTTCATCTTTTTTGCTTTTTAACGTATCCTCAATATATCTCCTAAGTTCTGGGTCACCGACATTATTAAGGTAAATTTGATATTGTGCGTATAGGGCTTTCGTGGTAAATAAATAACCCCAAACACCGGAAACCTCACCATAATGCATAGGTTGTTGTACTGAATTGTCTCCGAAAATGGACATTAAATAACCTCCATGTCTTCAAGGGTATTTGGGTGTTCATAATGAATCCCACTTATATTGTTTACTGAAAGTCCGAATGTCATTTGTTTTTTTATTGGGTTGAAAGGGTAATTTTTATTTTTTATGAACAGAATAGGACTATAACCTATAAACACGAATGGACTAGCCATTAACATGAGAAAAATCTTGACCTTATTGATCGTTTGTTTTTTATTTTTATCAGCATGCAATAGTACAGAAGATGTAAATGGACGAACTCAGCTTACAATTAATCAAGCCGTAAAGAAATTTGAAGAACTAAGCCAGCATAAAGTTCTATTGCCTAAAGGGATAATCCCTTACAACTTCACCCAAAGTTATGGAGTAATAAATGCTGTGGCATCCAGGTTAGAATTAATTTATTTAAATGAGAAAAATCGGTCAGAAACCCTGAGACTTTATGTACAATCTGCAACCGGGGAACTCATTCAGGAACATGGAGATCAAGAATTTACCCTGAAAGATGGAACCAAAGTGATTTACAGGCCTTATTTCCCATCAGCTTATGCCATTGAATTTCAGAAAAAAGGATTAAATTACATTCTGGGACTAAGCAAAAATGCAACAAATAAAAGTTTTGACCCAAAGAAATTGTTAAATATAGCAAACAAAATGGAGTAATCTATCCTCATTTTTTTTACTATAATTTAGACGTAAGATTTAAAGCTATTTTTCTTCCCTGGCCGTCTAATTTACAGAAAGATAGAAATGGGAGAAGGGGATTGCCATCATTTCTTTAGTGAAAGAAGCGCAAAAAGGCGATGAACAAGCCTTTATCCAATTGTTTCAGACCTATGAAGAAGAAATCTATCGCATGGCATTCGTTTATTTAAAGAATGCTAGTGATGCTATGGATGTGGTCCAGGAAACGGCTTATAAATCATTTAAAACAATAACGAAATTAAAAGAGCCACGTTACTTTAAAACATGGCTTATTCGTATTGCCATTAATTGTTCTATTGATCTATTAAGGCAACGGAAAAAGGTGGTTCAATTATTTCCTAAATATGAAGAAACTCTCTTTGTTGAGGAAGAGGAAAATGTCTCCCTCACGATTTCCTTGCATGAATTATTGGATCTTTTAAAAGAGGATGAAAAAAGTATCGTAATGTTAAAGTTTTATCAGGATTATACCTTACGGGAAATTGCTGATGTTTTAAATATTCCAATAGGAACAGCGAAGACCATTCTTTATCGCTCCTTGAGTAAGCTCCGTAAGGAATGGAAAGGAGGGGACCACATTGGGAAATAACATCAAAAAAGAAATGAATAAAATTAAAATCCCACAAGATTTGCACCAGAGAAGTGTTCAGGCCATTCTCCAGGCAAAAGGAGAAATGGACAATAAGAACATTTTTACAAGAATGAACAACAAAATAAAATGGTTGATGGGGGTTGTTGCAATGGTCTCCCTTCTAATCTCTGGTTCCATGTTAATAGATAAGGAAGAAAATGCAGCAAAATCTTCACCTCAATTAGCTCAAGAACAAAGAACTTCATTGGCGGCTAGTCCATATGCTTTACAAGAATCAAAACTGTTGGATATTAAGGGTATAGTATATAATAGTTTTTCAGATTTAAGAAAAGATGCCAGTGTTATTGTTGAAGGGGATGTGATTGAATCAATCACCTTAAATCAGGATGGACAAATTCAAACCCAATCTAAGATTAAAGTACTGAATGATTATAAAAACGTTCTGAAAAAAGGCGAAGTTGTCACTTTTGTGGAACAGGGTGGGGTGACCACCAAGGGAAATCATCAACCCGTTGAAGTTGTGGTTGAGGTACCTGTGATGAAGTTAGGGGAAAGGGTGCTGATTTTTGCTGCAAAAGAAGTAAAAGAAGGAGAAGCTTATTATCTTCCCCTAAGTGGTTTTCAAGGAAAATTTATGATTCAGAATGATTATATTGAAAGAATGGTTCCCCGTGAATTGGTTGGTCAATACTCGTCACTACGAACTGTCAGAAACGAATTTGAAAGAACGATGGAATCTAAATAAGGCGTAAACGGTAGCCGTTCATGGCCACTTTTCCTAAATGATCCAGTAAATTGTAATTGGCATATGCCCCTACGGCAGCGCCAATAACCGGAAGCATTTGAAACAATTTCACTAAATCAATGTAATCCCTGTATTCCTGTTGAAACACCCGCCAGTCCAGTTCAATTAATTCTTGTTTTTTGCTTTCCCAGTTTTCTACTACATCCATAATCTGAATTCGACGCTCTTCACTGGAAAAAGCCAGTTGGAAAAGATGAAGAATATAGAGACGTTCTTCGTATTTGTTAATATCAAAACCATAAATGGAGGCCATTTCAAAGAGCAGTTTCATTTTAATGGCTAATAAAAGAGGGAAGTCTGCTAAACCCAGGAAAAATCCTCCTGCTCCTGTGCCCGCCCCTTCAATGGCTGCGGTCTTTTTGTAGAATTTGATTTTTTCCAGGATTGCTTTTTCTTTTTCCTCAAGATTGAGTAGAGGTGTTTCTTTTTTCTTAGTGGTGTATTCTGAACCAATCAGGGTTCCTTGGATCATTTTCTTTACGCTTTCTGTAATGACATGGTGTACTTTTTCTGGAATATAACTATTTATTTTGGTTTGGATTTTTTTCGCCGTTTTATTAAAGGATCCAGGTTGTTTTTTCATTTGTACTTTCCAACGGATTAATTCCCGTTTAACTTGATCTTCATAAGAGGCCATTTCCTCTCCCCTTTCTTCCTTATTTTATACGATGCATCTTCCTTGCCGTTTCAAAGATAATTCAAGGATTTGCAAAAATCCCTCTCTGAGAATCCATTATCTTAAGATACAATGGGTGTATAGGGGGGTTCACCATCCATGGGAAGAAAAAAAGGCATAATCTATTTTAGTATATTTTTCATCATGATTTTTCTAGCAGGGTATTATGTGGTAAAAGCAGATTATTATATGCCAAAAAAAATGCCTAATGATTTCGCCTTTAAAATTTCCTTCGGGGTTGAAGGGAAAAATGAAATCAACACATTTACTCATACCATCACTAAAGACTTATTAAAGGATGGAAAAACTTCTGGAACCATTACTTTTACGAAGGAAGAAATGGAAGCCATCTACAAAAAAATGAAACAGATCAATATCATTGAACATAAAAAGCTTACTCCCTCTCCTTTCTTTATAGAAATAGGGGAGAAGCCTATTGTGAAAGAATATTGGGAAATTCGTTTAGACGGCCATTATATTCAATTGGAAAACAGGGAGTATGCAAATAAAAAAACAACAAAAGATGCCCAGAAGCTATTGGAATTGCGCCAGTGGATCTTTAAATTAGTGAAGCAAAAAGATGAGTTTCAAAAGTTGCCAGATGCATGGGAGGGGTTTGCATTTTATGATGGGAAGTAGCACAAAATCCACGTATCATACTATCATTGATTTTACAGGTTATGAGTTAATCCTCCATGTGAAAAAGGGGATTGAATTGGAGGAACTTAAGTCCCTGATCTCTCAGTTTAAAAAAGAGCATGAGGAATTTATTAATAAGAAATATTTAAGTGTTTCTTTAAAGGAATTTTTCCTAGAGAAAGGATACGAGGTGGAGTACATTACCTTAGGTCCCACCATCGATTTGCGTAAAAAACTATGACCTATATCATGTGGCGATACCGTAAGAAGTTTTTTGCATTTTTGTTTTTGGGTCTTATTGTTTTAGGTTTTGTATTAGGGTACGTGTTGCTGAATCAGCAAAATAAAATGCCAGAAACCATGCCTGCAGACTTTGCTTTTTCTATAAAGTTTGGCATTACCAGTAAGAATGAAATTAATACCTTTACTGGTACTGTAACGAAAGATCTTATTGCCAAAGGAACAGCATCCACAAAGATTACATTTACGAAGGAAGAAATGGGATCGATCTATGCAAAAATGCGAGAATTTAATATTTTAGAACCAAAAAGGTTCAATCCTCTGGTAAAAAGGGGAGAGCAAACCCCTTATAGTGAAGACTTTTGGAAGATTCGTGTGAATGGACAACTGATTGATTTTTATTGGACGGATAAATATAATGGAATAACCAAAGATGCAGAAGAATTATACAAGTTGCGAGAGTATATCTTTGATATCGTTAAAAATAAAGATGAATATAAAAAATTACCTAAAGCTGAGGGCGGATATGCTTAATATACCGCCTTTTTATATTTCTGTTTTTGAATGCAGTGTTGTTGCATATGAATTTGGCATGGGAATGATTCATAAAGAAAGAGGTGTGTGAGTTCTTGGATCTTTTTGAAGCCATTAAAACCAGAAGAAGTATTGGGAAGGTGAAACCAGAAACGGTTGATAAAGAAATGATTGAAAAGATATTGGAATCAGCCACCTGGGCACCTAATCACTATAAAACGGAGCCCTGGCGGTTTTTTGTGTTAACAAGTGAAGGAAGACGGCCATTGGGAAGGGTGTTGGCGGAAATTAGTAAAGAAGAAATGGATGATCCCACAACAGAAGAAAATCAGAAGAAACTGCAAAAGGCTATGGAGAAACCATTTCGTGCACCTGTTGTTATCGCAGTGGCTGTTACTCCTTCGGAAGCATCGAAAGTCATAAGGATTGAAGAAATAGGAGCTGTTGCTGCTGGAATTCAAAATATGTTATTAACAGCACACGGGTTAGGGTTAGGTGCGATTTGGCGCACAGGAAAAGCCACATATCATCCCAAGATGAAAGAACTTTTTGGATTAAAGGAAAAAGATGAGGTGTTAGGATTTGTTTATGTAGGGACCTTTGATCCCTGGCCTCCTACTAAAACCCGTACACCTTATCAGGAAAAAACAACCTGGATCGATTCTGATTAATATTAATATTAAGGCCTCACACGAGGGCATTCCTTTATTTAATGGATGCCCTTTATTTTTGAAAAAAATAGGTAGTTTTGTTAAAGAAAAAAAGGCAAAAAGAAAAGAGTATTTGTCCACACCAATGAAAGTGAAAAATCATTCCTATATATAAAGGAGATGATTTGTAATGTCAGGTCATTTTGATAAAAAATCCAAAAAACGTAAAATATTTGATTATATAGTCATTGGTGCTGGAACAGCAGGTGGGGTAATCGCTAAGAAATTAACAGATGATACACATACTTCTGTACTTGTGCTTGAACCTGGAATAAATAGTACGACTAAATTAAGCAACCCGAACATTTTAGATGCCCTATTGTTGGCCAGTGATAATAAGTATGCCTTCAACCTTCTATCTAAATTTGAGCCAATGATTCAACGTCAGCTAATTACGGTCAATGGACGGGTTATTGGAGGAAGCTCGGAAGTTAATGAGATGTATGCCGTGCGAGGGAGTAGAGAGTTGTATGATGAATGGGCTTCCATGGTTGGTGATCTTGGATGGAGCTACGACAAGATTCGTTCTCTGTTTATCGAAAATGAAACTTATACTGGATTAACACAGAGTCTGAATGAGAGGGGAAGAAAGGGGCCAATATTTGTTAGACAACAGCATATTCCGTCCTCGTATAGTCTGCTCGATACGTTAGCAGAAGCAACAAGAGACGTATTAGGAATCCCAATTGTTGAGGACTATAATACAGGAATACGAGACTGTACTTTTTTAAAAGGTCAATTTATTCAAAAGGAGATTGGAGGTATCATTACCCGTTCGTCGACCGCAACAGGATATTTAAATGAGAGTATTGTTACACAAGGGAATGAGTTTCATCCTGATGAGTTTGGCGTTGGAAAAAGAAAGTTGGTCATATTCGGCAAAACAACAGTGAATAAAGTTTTATTTATGAAAAAGAAAGGCCGGATGATTGCCGTTGGAGTTGAATATGTCAAGAACGGTATTACCTACAAAACTTTTGCTCGAAAAGGTGTTATTCTATCGGCAGGATTTAACTCCTCCGTCATTCTTCAACGATCAGGGATTGGTAAAGCCAGTGATTTACTTAATGCTGGAATTACCCCATTGATGGAAAACCCAAACGTTGGATACAATCTGCAAACTCAAGCGTATGTTGGATTTGGTGTAAAGGTAGATACATCCCAGTTAACTCCTATATTTGTTTCAGATCCTAATCAGCCTTTTCTTTATGGTGCTTTTGTAGCCGAGCATAAAAATAGTTTGGAGGGCCGTCGTCTTCAAATATTAGGAGCACCTGCACCTTTCTTTCTTCCTTCTTCGGAAGTTGCCAGCAATGCGTGGGAGCTTGATCTAACTAAGCAAACAAATATTATGAGTTTTGGCCTGATAGATCTTAACCCAAAAAGCAAGGGTTCAATTATTGCATCCCATAGTGATCCTGAAGCGCTTCCATCATTTTCATTCAATCCCTTGCAGCTAAATACCAATGATATAGAGTTCTTAGTGGATCAATATATCAATATGTACAATATTATCGTAGAAGCAAGATTGCACAATAGTGGAATACAAGAAGTGGTATTTCCAAGTGAGGAAATTTTCACAATGCCTGAGTTAGAAAAAAGAAGGCTACTGAGGGATTTTGTTAGAGCATCTTTGTCAAATTTCTTCCATTATGGCGGGCAATGTAGAATGGCTAAGAGCATTCAAGATGGTGTTGTGAATGAATTTCTTGATGTATTTGGGACAACAAACCTTAAAGTAGCCGATTTATCAATATCTCCTATTTTGCCAGACGGCAACACTTCTATACCTGCACAGATTATTGGCTTAAATGCTGTAAGATTCATTAAGAATAATCCTCACCCTATCGTAGTTGATGATGATGAATTGGAGGAGTACGAGGAAAGTTTATTAGACGAGTAAAACATGGTAAGAAATTTTTGGTTATAGATTCGAAGAGAGGTTTTTATTTTTTAAAGTAGAAATTAAGACATTCTTCGTTACGGAGCCATGAGCTTAATAAAAATAGGGGAACCCTTCTTTGTTGGGTTCCCTCATTTATTTATAGACTTTAGTCTGTTGAGCCTGAAGAAGGCGAAACATAAAACCACCCACTTTTGAAGGGTGGTTATGATTATTTGTAAGCAACGGCCTCTTGTTTGTAAATAAGCCCCACTCCATCCCCTTCATCTAAATATGAGGAAGTTTATTATGATGAATTTGATTATCAGGCAAGCTTTTGGAATCGTCCAAGAAGAGTCATCGTTCGGTATGAAAGGCAAGCAAACGAACTTCTCTTTACCAAAAATGATTTCGGCTGTAAGTAAACAAGTAGCCATAGTTTTACGGCCAATTGCGCAAGAATGATGATGGTGTTGATTTAAAAAAAAGTTTGATCATTTTGAAAAAAGATTGATCAAAATAAACATCTGTTTTCTTTAAATTGTTGATATGTCAAGGATACTAGATGGTTTTTGATCAAACTTTATTATAAAATCAATTTCGTTTAATTACTTTAAGACCCGGTTTTCGTTTTTTAAAGAGCTTCCGCTGATCGCCGATCCATGAATTTGATTAAAACTTGAGCGATGAGTTTTCCATTTTCGAAAATGATCTTATTTTTGGTATATGGATCAGATACTTTATCTATAAGAATTCTTTGTGCACAAAAATTATGACAGCAGAAATGCTGTCATAATAGCGCATATTATCACAAATAAAATATGCAGACGAAAATAAGCTAATACAATTGCAACAAACCCGCCAAGTAATCCTACGAAAGGCTTGTGTTCATTTACTGTAAGTATTCCAGGATAGATTAAAGCAGCCAAAGCTGCATAAGGAACGTATTTTAACCAATTTTCAAGCCAATTAGGAATAGTAAAGCGCCCAATAATAAATACAGGAGCAAGGCGAGAAATGTACGTAACAATGGCCATCCCTAAAATAGTAATCATTACCCACATCTTTTAATCCTCCTCCATTTTAATAACTATACCCAATGCGCTTCCTAAAATTGTAGCAATAACTATAGGCCAACCACCCTTTAAAAACAAACTAAATAAGTAACTTAATAGAACACTAGGTATTACAATTAAAATTAGTTTCCAAGAGTTACGAATTGCTGGAACTAATAATCCGATAAACATGGCATACAAAGAGATTGACATTACGGAAGTAATTGATGTAGGTATAAAATTAGCTAACAATCCTCCAATTAAAGTACCTAAAACCCAAGTTGCATAGGAAGTAAACATAAGCCCACTTTATAATGCTACATAAAAACTAGACAGTAAGAAAGGAGATCCTTAGTTGTAAAA
>CAMLDI010000036.1 GCA_946478845.1 uncultured Paenibacillaceae bacterium | reverse complement strand
GCTTTGCTAGCTTGTAAAAATTTAAGAAATTGATTAGGATCGCATTCTAGCTTTTTCACTGTTCAGTTTTCAAGGAACTTCGTTACCATCTCTCAATGGCAACTATATTAGTTTACATCTTCTAATCTAGTTTGTCAACAACTTTTTGAAGTTTGTGTTGCTAGATTTTGGTGTGTTTCGCCGTTTCAGCGGCAACGAAAAATAATATATCATACATTTATTTCTAGAGTCAATGCTTTTTTAAAAAAATTATTTTTTGTTGATAATGCTATAAGCAAGAGCCCTGGCTTCCATGCTATCCATCAATTTTACACTTCTATTGCCAACCACCCCATAATATTGGTCTAAAGCATTAATTAATGCCAGAATGGCGGCATCATTACTGATTTGCAGTTGAAAAGGACTGTGTGCTAACCCCCAGGCACCTACAACAATTTGCGCCAAATTCCTTTTCGAGGAGGCTTCTAAAGTAATCCACAGATTGCCATCTAAACCTAATTCCCGAATCGTTCTGGCGCCAATACTATAATAATAATCCCCATAAATAATTTCCTCTAAAAGAAAAATTACGTTGTCTCCATTACCAAAAGACACTTGAACGTTATTTTCATCTAAAAAAGTAACGCCAGTTGCATCTGGCACTTCTGTTTTAACGGTTCTATCTAATACCCGTGGAATATAGGTAGCAAAGCGAAACACATATTCATAGGTTAAGCGTGCAATAGCCTGACGTTCAGCCTTTTGTAACGGAAGAAAATTTTGCCCTGTTCCTTTTACAAATTGAATAGATTGAAGAAAAGAAACCGATGGACGAGCCCAATCATGAATGCTGTAATGATCAACAAAAGGTGTAGCTAAATCCAATGATTGGGCTACTCCTTCCAATCCCAGGGCACGGGTAAAGAAAACAGCCATTTCTTCCCTTGTTAAGGGTTGATTGGAGCCAAATGAGGTAGAGGAAGTTCCTTTTGCTATTTTTTCTGAAACAAGAGCGCCAACATAAGGCCTTGCCCAGGAAGGAACATCCGTAAAAAAAGCAGCAGAAGCTGCATCAAGGGGCAATTCCAGTGCTTTTGCTAAAAGGGTGGCAAATTCTGCCCGGGTCATTGGATTGGCAGGCAAAAAGACATCGTTCTCATAGCCAGTAATATATCCTTTTTCAAAGAGAGAGATGATCTCATTTCGAGCATATGATTGGCTGATATCTCTTAGTTGTGCAAATGTTTGAGATGAAAAGGATAAGCATCCCAGGAAAAGCAAAAAAAGAATACCCCACCCTTTTTTCAAAGCACTCCCCCTCCTTAGGAACCTGATTTCATTTGAATAACCCCGGCAGCCAAAGCTTCATCAATTAAAGCATTTGCGATTGTTTTTTCCCTATGTTTCTTTAACCCATAATAGGCAGAGAGTCGATTAGTAAGTAAAATAGCCGCTTTGTAGGGATCCTTTGTTAACAACTGATAGTTGCTATATCTTAATTGCCACGCTTTAATTGCTGTTTTTGCAATTAGTTGCCTGTTGGTTCCATCAAAAGAAAGCCATACATTTCCATCCCATGGGCGTTGCCTTAATTGATGAAAATCAAGGGCCCATTCAAATGACCCATTTCGAATTTCATCCGTAGTAAACACTAACCAATCTGTAGGGGAAAAAGATACTTTCATTCCTTTATCCCCATAGGGTTCTACCTTGCTTATCTGATCTACTTTGGTTCCAATTACCTGATTCGCCCAATGGACAGAAGTATTGCTTCCTACTGCAGGTTTAACCAGGGTTAAGGAAAAGCTCAAACCAAGGAAAAGAACCATCAATTTCTTCATCTTTGGCACACTCATTTCTGTTTCTTTTTCATTCTGACTTCCTGGGGATCCGTTTCACTCATAAAGTCACTGTCATTTCTTCCAGGAGTAGCCTGATTGGTTTGCTGGCGTTTGCCTTCTCGATTAATATTTTCACGCACCCGTTTTGACATATGTTTCACCTCCAATAATCTTAAGGTATCCAAACCCTTACTTTCATTACTTGGTAAATTTTTATAAATCATTTAAAAACAAAAAAAATAACCCTCTATCTTCAATTCTGATGAAGAAAGAGGGTTTTTTTTCTTAATGACGTACTACACATATGCTACTCCCATTTCAAGCAATTCCGGCTCCTGTTGATTTTTTTCTCCCACTTGTTCTAATTTCTGCATCCAGTAGAATGCGAAGTGTTCTTCATACTCTCTTTTTTGCTCTTGTTGGAGAACCCAGGGGTTTATGCGTGTTTCAAATTGAAGGGCTTGTCTTTCCATAATTTATCAACTCCTTTTCTTTAATCTTAGTATACACCCATTTTTCAAACCTGTCTGTATCAGAAATGAAAAACTGTATTATACAACAACCCTTGATTTTACAGGAGTTCACAATTTATTAACAAATCTGTTACAATAATTTTATCTTTTTCAGAAAAACAACAGAATTCCTCCATTATTAGTGTAGATTCGGCAAAATATACGACATCGTTTTACTTAGAATGCGTTTTCAATGTGCGAAATATGCGGTAAAAAATTTTTATCAATGGTGATAATAATGACATCGAAACGAAATCGTCCTGTTGAAAAAGGGCGATTTTTCAGATATTGTAGGACAACTGTTTTAATGCGCCTCTGTTTTTGATGGGTGATGGATTCTCTTCCGTCCCCAAATTTGTCACATTTTCTAGTTTTCACTTCAACGAAAATATAGAAGGATTCCTGGCACATGATTAAATCAATTTCCCCTCCTGGGGCTCGATAGTTTCGTTCTAGTAAACATAACCCCTTCTTAAGTAAATAATGTTCCGCCAATTCCTCCCCCCTTCGTCCAAGTTCCTTTCGTGAATCTTTTTTCTTTTTCATCCTCCTCACTTTCCTTTCTTTACTAAATAAAAAAAACTGCCAATTGTGTTAGACACAGGTGACAGTTTCTGGAAATTATTCCTTTTTTTATTATAATCCAAATAAATAGGGTTGTCTATGTAGTTATAAGAACACCGGCAAAACTTTTGCGGTGAATGGGACAGGGCCCTTTCTTGCGCAATTGCATTAAATGTTCTTCTGTTCCATACCCCATATTTTTAGCAAATCCATACCCCGGATATTTTTGATCATACTCTGCCATTAAGCGATCTCTTGTTACTTTGGCTACTACGGATGCAGCGGCAATGGATATGCTTTTGCCATCCCCTCCAATAATGGGCCGCTGAGGCATGGGAATGCCTGGAATGGTTACAGCATCATTTAAGGTAATCTGGGGCTTAATAGGTAACCCATGAATACAATTAGACATGGTACGAAGTGTGGCCTGGTAAATGTTAATTTCATCAATCAATTCAGAATCTCCTAGGGCAATGGAAACAGCAACAGCTTTCTCCATAATCTCTTCATAAAATTTTTCCCGAAGAGTGGTAGAAAGTTTTTTGGAATCATTTAAGCCAGGCAAGTAAAAATCCTGGGGCAAGATGACTGCTGCTGTTACTACAGGGCCTGCCAGAGGACCTCTTCCTACCTCATCAATTCCAGCAATCCACTGGTATCCCTCTTCCCATAAGGCACGTTCATTTCGGGACATCTCTTCCCACATGTTTTGCAACTGCAGGGTTTTTTCCCTTCTTCTACAATAGCTCTGGTAAGCTAATCGGACACCGGTTCTCCCATCTGCAAGGATTTGTTGCTCAATTTCTATAGACAAGTCATCACAGGCAGCCAGATAGTCTTTAATTTGTGTAATGGTCATTTTATCAATCGTAATCATATTCATCTTCCATTAATTGAACTCGGGCCATATCTATCGTAAAGGAATCATTAGGCCGTTCTAAGGTAATCTGCCCCAACTTTCCTCCCCGCAATTCACGTATAATTAATTCTGCAGCTTTATCATAATCAATATGGCCTCCGCTGACAATGCACCCCCGACGGCGACCAATTTCCTCAATGATTTCGATTTTGTCTTCAGGAAGTTCCTTTAAGTTATAACGATTCAGTATAGATTGAGGATAATACATTTTTAAATATCCGATGATAAACAACGCCACTTCCTGAAAATCCATGATTTCATCTTTAATAGCACCGCTCGCTGCAAGACGCAATCCTACCAGGGGATCCTCAAATTTGGGCCAGAGAATGCCTGGCGTATCCAGCAATTCTAAGGTCTTGCCCATTTTTACCCACTGCTGGGCTTTCGTTACGGCAGGACGATCCCCAGTTTGGGCTACTTTTTTCCCCGCTAAGCGATTCATCAAAGAAGATTTCCCCACATTGGGAATCCCTAATATCATGGTGCGAATGGCTCGATCCTGCATCCCTTTGGCTCTGCGTTTTTCCATGAGTTCTTTTACAGCAGACTGGCATTCCCCGGGGATCTTATTAACCCCTTGCCCAGATAAAGAATCCATGGGCAACGCCTTGATTCCCTGGGATGAAAAATAATTGACCCATTCTGCCGTTATTTTTTCATCAGCTAAATCCGCTTTATTTAACAAAATAATTCTGGGTTTCCCCGATACAATTTCATCAATCATAGGGTTCCGACTAGAGAGAGGAATTCGGGCATCCAATAACTCAATTACAACATCAATTAATTTAAGTTTTTCAGTAACCTGTCTTCTAGCTTTAGCCATATGACCGGGAAACCATTGAATAGACATTCTTTCACCTGCTTTAGTTTATGGTAACACTTCAAATTTATCTAGAGGCCACATGATGAGGTCTGCACGTCCAACCACTTTATCTAGCTCAACAGGCCCTATAATACGGCTATCTGTACTATTTTGGCGATTATCCCCCATCACGAAGATATGCCCTTTGGGCACCTCAATAGGGGCAAAATCTTCCGTTAACAACATTCCTTTACTTTTTGCATCTGCTTTATACTGATTCAAATAGGGCTCGTCTTTTGCTTTGCCATTTATGTATAATACGTCATTTCTCATTTCCACAGTTTGGCCTTCCGTAGCAATGACACGTTTAATGAAATCTCTTTTCTCTTCTGCATGGAATACAATAATCTCACCAGGCTGTGGTGTATGTAAATAATAAATAAATTTATTAACAATTAACCGCTCCCGATCTACCAGATTAGGCATCATGGAAGAACCATCAACAAGAAAGGGGGCAAATATAAAACTGCGAATCACTATTGCCAGAACCCCGGCGATTAATAATGCTTTAATCCATTCCCATAGTTCATTTTTTTTCGTTGGTTTAACGGATGATTCTTCGGCCACAAAAAAGCCTCCTTTATTTATATAGTGAAAAAAGAGGCTTGAATACAAGCCCCTTCTCCACACCAATTATTTATTTCGGTGAATTTCTTTAATACGAGCAGCTTTACCCACCCGATCACGTAAGTAGTAAAGTTTCGCACGACGAACTCTACCAGAACGCATAAGTTCGATTTTGTCAATCTTCGGAGAATGTAACGGTAATGTACGTTCAACCCCTACGCCGTAAGAAATCTTACGAACAGTAAAAGTTTCACTAATTCCGGATCCCCGGCGTTTAATCACAACACCTTCGAAAACCTGAATCCGTTCCCGTTGGCCCTCAATTACTTTTAAGTGAACACGTATAGTGTCCCCTGGACGAAATGCAGGGATTTCTTCTTTCATGTTCGCTTTAGTGATTTCGCGAAGTAACTCTTGCATGCCATTTTCCTCCTTCCAGCAGATGTTCATTCCATATTCAAAGAACATAGGCTTTTCCATGACTTCAAGATAGGAAGAGGACCATCTTGATCACCGGGTTTTTCACCCACAACTGATATCATAACATAGCCGAACACTGATTACAACTCTTCCTGGAGTTCCTTTAGCATTTTTTTCATTTCCTCGGTAAGTGGATACTTTTCTAGCAAATCAGGACGCCGTTGTAAGGTTCGGCGCAGAGATTCTTTTAAACGCCATTTGGAAATGTTCTCATGATGCCCCGATAGAAGCACATCTGGCACTTTCCACTGGCGGAATTCCGGGGGACGAGTATAGTGGGGATATTCAAGCAATCCCGTACTGTAAGAATCCGTTACAGCGGAATTCTCATTGCCAAGAGCCCCTTTTTGCAGACGAACAATACTATCAATCATCACCATGGCAGGCAATTCCCCGCCTGTTAATACATAATCCCCAATGGAATATTCATCAGTCACTAAATACTGGCGTATCCGCTCATCATATCCTTCATAATGGCCACAAATAAAAATCAAATGATCTTCTTTGGCTAACTCTTCTGCATCCTTTTGTTCATACCGTTTTCCTTGTGGACATAGAAGAATAACCCGGGGTGGTTTCTTCATGGATTCTTTTTCTTCCGTTGACAACAGGTCTTCTACCGCCCGGAAGATAGGGTCTGGTTTTAATACCATGCCACCTCCCCCACCATAGGGAGTATCATCCACCTGGCCGTGTTTATTGCCGGAATAGTCCCGAAAATTCACGGTACGAAAAAACACTAATTGTTTATCCGCAGCTTTTCCTAAAATACTGGAAGAAAGAATCCCGGTAAACATTTCAGGAAATAAGGTTAAAATATCTATTTTCATATCATCACCCTACAACAAACCAGGCATAGGGTAGATGATTACTTTTTTCTCTTTCACATCGACCATTTTCACCACATCATCAATATAAGGAATAAGGGCTTCTTTCCCATTGGGTCGTTTGATGACCCATACATCATTTGCCCCGGGTTGCAAAATGTCGGTTATAACACCAAGCAATTCCTGATCTTCCTGTGAAAACACCTGGCATCCCATAATATCTTGAAAATAAAATTCACCTTCATCAAGAGGCACACGGTCTTCCTTGCTTACTTTAAGAAGCCCACCTTTCCATTTCTCCACTTGATGAATGGAATCAATCCCTTTAAGGGATAAAATATACATATTTTTATAGGGCTTTACTGAGGAAATTGTAATTTGAAGAGGTTCGCCCTGACCTGGAAGGAATAAATAAAGAGAATTGCCCTTTTTGAAACGCTCTGCAGGAAAATCAGTCTCAGACCAGATTTTCACTTCTCCTTTTAAACCATGGGTATTCACTAGTTTTCCTACGGTGATATATTCCTGAATCACTGTTTTTTGTCCACTCCTCTAATTTCGTGAACCACTCCATCTAATAGAATGATTTCTGCTTGATTAATCACGTGATCCCAATTGTCACCAACCTTGACTTCAATTTCACTTTCAACGGTGGTATACAATACTTCAGAACCATTGGGAATCTGCGCTAGTTGTTGAATCTGAAAATCTAAATCAGAAATCTTTTTGCGGCGGGATGATTCTTCCTTAATCATGCGTTGTTGTACCACTTCCTGGGCGTCCATCCCTCGCCTCTGAGCTTCAAGCATGAGCTTTTTTCCCTGGAACTGCAATTGTTCCAATTCCAATTCATAGCGTTTTTTTCGAGAAGAGAATTCTTCTTCAAGCTGTTTCCTTGAATCCTCTGTTAAAATCATTTTAACTTTAATGGGTCTTTTAACAGTTATCATGGGCAAACCTCCCCAGAATAAATCCACAAAAAATTAAACCGCTTCCTATAAATTAAATAAAAAGCTGGGATATTCCTCCCAGCTTCAAGAATTATCGTATTTCAATGGTCACCCGTTGATTTTTCTTTAAGGCAAGAGAGCTGACAACAGTACGAATGGACTTTGCAATCCGGCCCTGTTTGCCAATCACTTTCCCCATATCATCAGGATGTACAGATAATTGATAAACCACCGTTTGATCTTTTTCGATTTCTTTCACCGAAACATCTTCCGGATGGTCCACAAGCGCTTTAGCGATCACTTCAATTAATGGTTTCATTTTAAAAACCCCTTATTAGTGGTGTGATCTTACTATTTCTGGCGCTTTGCTTCGTGGAACTTTTGCAGGATGCCTGCTTTGCTGAACAGATTTTTCACTGTATCAGTAGGTTGAGCACCAGTAGTAAGCCATTGTAAAGCTTTCTCTTCATTGATAGAAACTTGTGCTGGTTGTGCTACAGGATTGTAAGTACCGATTTCTTCGATGAAACGGCCATCACGTGGTGCACGAGAATCTGCTACTACCACACGATAGAAAGGAGCTTTTTTAGCGCCCATGCGTTTTAAACGGATTTTTACTGCCATAATCATATACCTCCAGTTGTTTTTTCGTAGTTTATAGTCTATAACAATAGTCCCTGTCTAAGGAAACTAACGTTTAGCTTACATAAATGGAAACTTATATTTGCCGCCTTTTTTCTTGGCTTTGTCATTCATTTTGGTAAATTGCTTCATCATTTTCCGCATTTCATCAAATTGTTTTAAGAGACGATTTACTTCTTGTACAGTGGTTCCGCTCCCCGTTGCAATACGACGGCGGCGATTCGCATTTATAACTTCAGGATTTTGCCTTTCTTTAATGGTCATGGAACGCACAATGGCTTCTACACGGCCCATGGCCCTCTCGTCAATGTTGACATCCTTCAGGCCTTTCATTTTATTGGCTCCTGGAAGCATTTTTAAAATGTCATTAATAGGCCCCATTTTGCGAACCTGTACCATTTGATCAAGGAAATCTTCGAAGGTAAAAGATGCGGTGCGCATCTTCTTCTCCATCTCTCTTGCTTTGGCCTCATCCACTTCAGATTGGGCTTTCTCAATAAGGGTCAGTACGTCTCCCATGCCAAGAATTCGACTGGCCATACGATCCGGGTAAAAAGGTTCAAGAGCGTCCATTTTTTCGCCCATCCCCACAAATTTAATGGGGGTTCCTGTTACTGCTTTAACAGAAAGGGCGGCACCGCCTTTGGTATCCCCATCCAGTTTCGTGAGAACTACCCCGGTTAAGGTTAATTGCTGGTTAAAGCTATCAGCTACATTTACAGCATCCTGACCGGTCATCGCATCGACCACAAGAAGAATCTCGTGGGGTTTGGTCTCTTCCTTAATGTCAGCTAATTCATTCATTAACACTTCATCAATATGAAGACGGCCGGCAGTGTCGATGAGGACGAAATCCCGATGTTCCTCTTTGGCATACTCCATGGCAGCCTGGGCGATTCTTACGGGATTTTTTTCCCCTTCTATAGAAAATACAGGGATGTTTAATTGTTTCCCTAAAACTTGCAATTGATTAATGGCGGCAGGACGGTATACGTCACAGGCTACAAGGAGGGGTTTACGGTTCATTTTCCCACGCAGGTAATTGGCTAATTTCCCAGTGGTTGTGGTTTTACCTGCCCCTTGCAAACCTACCATCATAACAACAGTGGGGGGTTTATGGGCAGGCACAATTTTGCTTTGCCCTCCACCCATTAATTGGGTTAATTCTTCATTAACCACTTTAATGACCTGTTGCCCTGGGGTTAAGCTTTTTAAAACTTCCTGACCAACGGCACGGTCTTTTACTTTATTTATGAAATCTTTAACAACTTTAAAATTAACATCCGCTTCAAGCAATGCCAGCCGGACTTCCCGCATGGCAGCAGTCACGTCTTGTTCGGTGACTTTCCCTTTTCCACGCAATTTATCCAACGTTGCCTGAAGGCGTCCCGCTAAACTTTCAAAGGCCATGGTCCGCCTCCTCATCTATCTCAGATTCAAGCTGAATAAGCCGGGTAACTAATTGGTATGCCTTGCTGTTGGGATCCTTGCAAAGTTCCTCTTTTAAATCCCCCAACAATTGATGCCTTTCTTCATAACGGGTAAGCAACTGCAGTTTGCTTTCATATTGTTCCAACTGCTTAGCCACACGTTTAACCTGATCAAAAACCGCCTGGCGGCTTACTTGCAACAATTCAGCGATTTCTCCAAGGGATAAATCATCCTGATAATACATCTCAAAGTATTGGCGTTGTTTATCTTTCAACAATCTGCCATAGAAATCAAATAAAAGCTGTAATCGATTGGTTTCTTCAAGCATTTCTATATCCACCCTGTCTTGTAAAGATGAAATGCTTTACAGTGTCTTATCATATAGGAAAACCATTTAAGTGTCAAGTGATTTTACTTTACTCATTTTCTCCAGCTCCAGTAAAGAGAGCAGAAACAAATTGATCAGGATCAAAGGGTTGCAAATCGTCCATCTTCTCCCCTAACCCTACCAATTTCACAGGAATATCCAGTTCATTGCGAATGGCAATGACAATTCCCCCTTTTGCCGTTCCATCTAATTTGGTAAGGACAATGCCCGTTAATTTTGTGGATTGATGGAAGGCTTTCGCCTGGCTTAAGGCGTTTTGCCCTGTGGTTGCATCTAACACAAGCAAGGTTTCATGAGGGGCTCCAGGCATTTCCCGTTGAATGACACGATGGATTTTCGCTAATTCTTCCATTAAATTCGCTTTATTTTGCAGGCGGCCTGCAGTATCGCAAAGGAGAATATCGGCATTGCGGGTCCGGGCAGCTTGAATCCCATCAAAAATAACAGCTGCAGGGTCTGAACCAGATTGTTGTTTAATCACATCAACTCCCACCCGTTCGCCCCAGACTTCTAATTGTTCAATGGCACCTGCACGGAAAGTATCCCCGGCTGCCATCACTACTTTTTTTCCCTGGCTTTTAAACATATGGGCAATTTTTCCAATCGTAGTGGTTTTCCCTACCCCATTAACCCCTACAAATAAGAAAATATTCAAACGGCCCTCTTCAACATTTAAATCGGTAGCATCTTCATCTTTATGAAGAAGGTTTACCAGTTTCTCTGAGAGAATGGGTTGCAATTCTACAGAATTCTCCAGTTTTCTCTTGCGGGTTTCATCCCGCAATTCATCCACCAGTTGAATCACTGTATTCACACCCACATCGGCAGCAATGAGGATTTCTTCTAATTCTTCAAAGAATTCTTCATCAATTTTCTGGGAACGGAGAACTAATTCTTCAATTTTTGCAAAGGCTCCCCGGGTCTTAGATAAACCGGCTTTGAACTTCCCTGTAATCGCTTCGGTTTGTGCAGATACTTTATCTTTTAATCGTTTAAAGAAACTCAAGATCGCCGCTTCCTTTCTACTTCATGGTCACTTCATCATCTAAACGGACAGACACAAGGCGAGAGATTCCTGACTCCTGCATGGTAATGCCATAGAGTACATTGGCTCCCTCCATGGTTCCTTTCCGATGAGTAATTACGATAAATTGAGTTTGTTTTGAGAACTCTTGTAAATATTCTGCAAAACGATTGACATTGGCATCATCTAATGCCGCTTCTACTTCATCTAATACACAGAAAGGCACAGGTTTTACTTTTAATATGGCAAAAAGCAAAGCAATCGCTGTTAATGCTTTTTCCCCCCCTGATAAAAGAGCAAGGTATTGCAATTTTTTCCCCGGGGGTTGGGCAACGATTTCAATTCCTGTCTCTAGAAGATTTTCAGAATCTGTTAACTGAAGATCTGCTCGTCCCCCTCCAAACAATTGGGCAAAGACCACAGAGAAATGTTCCCGAATGGCCTCAAAGGCAATCTGGAATCTGCGGGACATTTCTTCATCAATATCTTGAATAACCTGATATAAGGAGTTTTTCGCTCCACACAGATCGTTATGCTGATTCAATAAGAACTCATGGCGTTCCCGAATTCGATCATATTCCTCTACTGCACCCAGATTCACTGTTCCCAGGGATTGAATATCCCGGCGAACCCCTTTTACCTGTTGTTCCGTTTCTTTCTCATTTTCCGGCAAAGGATAAATTTCCCGGGCTCTTTCATAGGTCAACTCATAGTCTTCCCGTAAACGATTTAGAATAGAATCCAGTTCCACATCTAAACGGCCCACAGCAACTTCTCCAGTACGAAGGTTCTCTTCTACTTCTTTTAACTGGCGACGCTGGTCCTTTTGGGACATCTCCCTGTCATCAATGCCCCGGTACAACTCTTGCCGGATGGTTTTCAGTTCTTGGATTTGCTGTGTATAATTCTCTTTTTCCTGTCGCAGGGCTTTAATCGTTAAATCTAGCTTTTCTTCTTCTTCATCGCTAAAGGCTGCATCAGAATCAAGATTCAATAAAGAATGGGTTAGGGATTCCAGTTCTTTCTGTACCTGTTGCCGTTCACGGGATAACCGCTCTTCTTCCTTCATTAATGAATCCAACTGCTCTCTGGCTGTTGCCGTTTGCACTTTCAATTCTGTAATACGAAGGTTCAGGGCATCTTTATCTGTTTCTTTTTCCAGCTTGCTTTTCTCTGCGGCTTCAATTTCTGCTTGTTTTTCCTGTTCTGCAATAGCCAACTCTTCCAGTTGTTCTTCATACACCGTTAAACGATGATTGGCCTGTTCTTCTTCCTTCTTTAATAACTCTAAATCATGGCGGAAAATATTCCAACGGTCTGAAATGCCTTTTTCCCCTGCATCGACTTCCCGTAACAACCCTTTTATTTCCTGCTCTTGCAAACGGAGTTGTTCAATTTCCCGGCGAAGCATCTCCAGATTATTGCGGAAGGTTTTCTCATCCTGGGATAACTGGCTAATTTTTTGCTGAATTTCATCCAATTGATTTTTTTGTACTGCAATCTCTTGATCCAGTTTCTCCAGTTCCCGCTGCCGTCCAAGAAGATGATTGGATTTTTGTTGAATGGCACCCCCGGTCATAGAACCCCCTGGATTCACCAAATCCCCTTCCAGGGTAACAATACGATATCGGTACTGGAATTGGCGGGCAATAGCATTGGCGACTTCCAGATTACGGGTAACGATGACCTGTCCCAATAAGTTTTCAATAATGTTCCGGTATTCCGGGTTCGCTGCCACCAAATTAGAAGCGACATCAATCACCCCATCCATCTGGCTCAATCGTTCCCTTTCGGAAGAACCCAGGGTACGAGGACGAATCACATTTAAAGGAAGAAAAGTTGCCCGGCCTGCCCGATTCCTTTTCAAGAAGGAAATAGCATCCCGGCCCGCTTTTTCATCACTGACCACAACATATTGCAGTGCTCCTCCCAGGGCGGTTTCAATTGCGAATTCATAATTTTTATCGACCCGGATTAATTCGGCAACCGCTCCAATAATCCCTTGAAACCCTTTTTCCCGGGCTTTCAGAATTTCCCGCACGCCTTGCATAAATCCGGAAAAGTCAGCCTGCATCTCCCGAATAACATCCCGGCGGGAAAGAAGGGAATTGTACCGCTGTTCTCCACTTTGCATTTCCTGATTCAATTGAAAGCGTCGTTGTGCCCACTGTTTTTCTTCAGCTTCTTTTTCTTGATAGATTTTCGCCGATGTAAGCAATTGTTCGCTAACAGAGCGAAGTTGCTCCTCCAACTCTTTCCTTTTCCCAGAAAGAGCCTCTTTTTCCTGGATTAGCTGGCTATTGCTTTCTTCCAATCGGTTTATTTTCCCCTGATTCTTATCAATCAGTTGACGATAATGGCGTTGCTCGTTCCGCAAGGACGTCATTTGGTTAAGAATTTCAAAATAATCCCCTTTTAAACGGTCAACATCCCCGGTAACAACGACAGTAAAATTAGCAAATCTCCTCTGTTCAAATTGCAATTCTTGTTCCAATGATTGAACCCGGGCACTCATTTCGCCAACATTCTTTTGGCATGTATCCAGTAATGAATCTAATTGTTCTTTTTTCGTTTCCAGAGCCACGCCTTTTTCCCGATATTCCTGGCGGTTTCGCTGATAGTTTCGCATCCTCTCCCGCAAAACTTCCCTCAAACCCTCTTTTTTCTCCGCTTCCTCTGTCACAAATAAAAGTTTTTGTTGCAATTGTTCCAATCGTTCATCTACATCACTGGCCTGTTGGCGTAAGGCCACCAGTTCACCGTCTAATACGCTAATTTCTGTGGAACGCCTTACCTGTTCTTCTGTGAGAAATTGAACTTCATTTTTTACCTCGGTCCATTGTTGATACAGGCGATCGAATTGGAGGATGAACAACCCGATTTCTTTTTCTTTTAGCTGTTCTTTTAAATACAAATACTTCTGGGCTTTTTCCGCCTGTTCAGCTAGAGGCTCTACTTGTTCTTCAATTTCAGCAATGATATCTTCAATACGAATTAAATTGTGTTCCGTTTCATCCAATTTCTTAACGGCTTCTTTTTTCCGGGATTTATATTTTACAATCCCGGCTGCTTCTTCAAATAACACCCTGCGGTCCTCGGAACGAGTGCTTAAAATTTCATCAATTCTTCCCTGTCCAATAACTGAATATGCTTCTTTCCCTACACCCGTATCCATAAATAGTTCAATAATATCCCGCAAACGGCAATGATTTCGGTTTATGAAATAATCACTTTCTCCGGAACGGTATACTCTCCGGGTGACGGTGACTTCCGTATAATCCATATGTAGTTGCCCATCGGCATTATCCAATGTTAATGAAACTTCACAATAATTCACTGGTTTCCGGGAATCACTTCCGGAGAATATAATGTCCTCCATTTTGGCTCCACGTAACGTTTTGGCGCTTTGTTCGCCTAATACCCAGCGAATCGCATCGGATACATTGCTTTTTCCACTTCCATTGGGTCCAACAACTGCGGTAACCCCGGGGACAAATTCAAATTCTGTGCGGTCAGCAAAAGATTTAAAGCCGATAATTTCTAACCGTTTTAAATACATCCCGCATTCCCTCAATTCTTTCATATTTCTGCTAAAGAAACCTTGTATCCGCCCAAAAAACCCAGTTTAGGTCATCTGACAAAGATGCAAAACTGGGTTAAAAGCTGGGCTTACATCAACTTAAGGTCTAAGAAGGTCACTAACTCTTCTTTCCCATGGTTTAATCGCCAATTCATTTGTCTTCTAGCACAATGGGGATCTAAACGAAGGATGATTTGACCGGAAAATACCTTCTCAATCATTCGTAAATTACTGCTCCTTCTTCCCCGTAACGAGGTTTCATCGGCAGGATGAATCCTTAATTCAAGAACGCCAGTTGCACCCGCATTGCTGATCTCTTCCATCATTCGCTTCAGAAGGCGTTTATATAACGCTTCTTCTACCAATTGCCTAAACGAAGGATGGAACGGACCTGCGAGAATCGTTCCTGGTGTACGGAGATCTTCTGAAGAGTGTAATCCCATGCGAATGACGGGAATGTGGGCTTGTAAAAAGATCAACCACATTTCACTCACCCATTTGATACTTTCCTCAAGGGTAAGGGGTTGGTATACCCCTTCTCGATATAACGTTGCTAACTCTGTATCTTCAATAACAAGCGCAGGATAAATTCGCACAAAATCTGGAGCCAATTCTGCTGTTTTTCTCGCTGTTAGCACACTTTTCTCCATGGTATCCCCGGGCAATCCAGGAAGCAACTGCAAGCCTAATTGAACCGGGTACTGGCGAATGATGGCCACTGCTTTTTCTACTTGTTCCCCAGTATGCCCTCGTTTAGATCGAAGAAGCACTTCGGCATCAAGGGATTGAGCCCCTAATTCAACAGTTGTTACCCCATAGGAAAGAAGAAAATCCATAATGGAGGGAGTGATATAATCAGGGCGAGTAGAAAGGCGAATGCCATATACATGTCCTGATTGAATGTATTCCTGTGCCACAGAAAGAAGCATCTTCTGATAGGAACGGGGCAATCCAGTAAAACTTCCGCCAAAAAAAGCGATTTCTACTTTTTGACCCCTTTTAATGGTGCTTAATCCTGTTTCAATCATCTTTTTAATTTCTGCTTCTGTATAACGATGAAGCCGTTTTGCCCCTGTGATTCGAGATTGGTTGCAAAAGACACAATCCTTGGGGCAGCCCTGGTGTGGAACAAAAATAGCAAGATTTACATGGGTTTTCATTTTTTTATCCGAGTAATAGGCCCTAGTTGTTGAATGGCTTTGGCTGCTGCTTGTTGCTCAGCTTCTTTCTTTGAACGGCCTTTCCCTTCTCCAAGAACCGCGCCATTTAAGGTAAGCTCAGAAATAAATTCCCGATGATGGGCTGGGCCCTGTTCTTTAACAATGCGGTAATGGATTTCTCCAAGATTGTCATGCTGGACAATCTCTTGCAATTGGCTTTTATAATCCGTCACTCGCATAAATTCGCCCTGGCTAACCCGGGGGAATACATACTTCTCTAAAAACGCCTGTACCGCAGTTAATCCCTGGTCAAGATAAAGGGAACCAATAAAAGCTTCAAAGGCATCAGCCAATAAAGCGGGACGATGGCGCCCCCCTGTAAACTCTTCCCCTTTGCCTAAAAGGACCAATTCGCCAAACTTTAGGTCATTGGCAAAGGTGACAAGAGAAGGTTCACAAACAATAGCAGCTCTCAATTTGGTCAATTCCCCTTCAGACATTTTTGGATAACGAGTGTAGAGGAAATGGGAGACGGTCAGTTCAAGGACTGCATCTCCCAGAAATTCTAATCGTTCGTTGTCCTGAAATGGTTTTCCCCGATGTTCATTAACATAAGAGGAATGGGTAAAGGCCTGTTTTAACAACTTTTCGTTATTAAATTGAACTCCAATCTGCTGTTGCAATTGCTGGAAATTCAATGCTTTCACCACCACGCCGATTAATCCTCGTATTTTTTAAATATGATTGTTGCGTTATGTCCGCCAAAGCCAAGGGAATTAGACATAGCAACCTTAACGTCTGTCTTCCGCGCTTCATTAGGTACATAATCTAAATCGCATTCTGGATCTGGAGTTTCGTAATTAATGGTTGGAGGAATAATGTGATTTTGGATACTTTTCACACAAGCCACCGCTTCAACCCCGCCAGCTGCGCCAAGAAGGTGCCCGGTCATAGACTTGGTAGAACTTACAGCAACGTGATATGCATTTTCCCCAAAGACTTTCTTAATAGCCATGGTTTCGTATTTGTCATTGTAATGAGTGGACGTACCGTGAGCATTAATGTAACTAACTTCTTCAGGTTTAATGCCAGCATCTTCTAATGCAGCTGCCATAGCACGTGCAGCGCCTTCCCCTTCTGGAGCTGGTTGGGTTAGGTGATACGCATCTCCGCTCATGCCATAACCAACGATCTCAGCAAGAATCGTAGCTCCGCGTTTTTTCGCATGTTCCAATGATTCCAGAACAATTACACCAGAACCTTCACCAACGATAAAGCCATCACGGTCTTTATCAAAAGGACGGCAAGCTTTTTCTGGCTCATCATTGCGAGTAGAAAGAGCCTTTAAATTAGAGAAACCAGCAATGGCTAAAGGAACAATGGTCGATTCAGCGCCACCGGTAATCATTGCATCTGCTTTGCCCATTTGAATGGCATGGAAGGCATCCCCAATGGAATGAGTGGCACTGGCACAGGCAGTTACTGCTGTGCTATTTGGCCCTTTCGCTCCAAGAACAATGGAAACCTGTCCAGAAGCCATATTGCCAATCATCATTGGAATAAAGAAAGGACTCACTCGACGAGGGCCTTTTTCCATTAAAATGCGATGTTGCGCTTCTAATGTTCCAAGACCTCCGATGCCAGAACCGATATACACACCAATACGATTGCGGTTTTCATCGTTGATTTCTAATCCCGCATTTTTCACAGCCATGGTAGCAGCAGCAATAGCTAATTGAACGAAACGGTCTGTCCGTTTCACTTCTTTTTTATCCATGTAATCTTCCGGATTAAAATCTTTTACTTCTGCTGCTATTTTCACAGGATAATCAGTAGTGTCAAAAGATGTAATTAAGCCAACGCCGGACTTGCCAGTTACAAGGCTTTCCCAGAATGTATCCACATTATTTCCCACAGGAGATACAACACCTAATCCGGTTACAACTACACGATTTTTCATTTCTTTCACCTCTATATATATTCCAACCCGGTAATTAAACCAGGCAACTTCACTCGAAAGACTGATATGTGGAGAAAGTCCCGCATCATGATACGGGACTTTTCCACTGTTATAAATCCAATAAATTACTTCTGGGCTGATATGTAATTTACAATATCACCCACAGTGGCGATCTTTTCTGCATCTTCGTCAGAAATTTCAAGATCGAATTCATCTTCAAGTTCCATAACAAGTTCAACTACATCTAAGGAATCAGCATCAAGATCCTCTTTAAAATTGGATTCTAAAGTGATTACGGATTCTTCAACACCGAGGCGATCCACGATGATTTTTTTCACACGTTCTAATGTATCTGCCAAAACATTCACCCCCTCTCAAGGTATTATACAGAAGTTTACATGTACATGCCACCGTCTACATGGAGTACCTGGCCTGTCATGTATGAAGCCTCCTCTGATGCGAGAAACTTCACTGCATGAGCAATGTCTTCTGGTTTCCCTAACCGTTGAAGGGGAATTTGCCCTAATAAATTTTGTTTTGTTTCTTCACCCAATACAGCGGTCATATCTGTGTCAATAAAACCTGGTGCCACAGCATTGACCGTAATATTGCGGGCAGCCAGTTCTCTGGCAACAGATTTGGTCATCCCAATTACGCCTGCTTTGGCGGCCACATAATTCACCTGGCCTGGATTTCCCATAACCCCTACAACAGAGGAAATGTTGATAATCCGTCCACCCCGGGCTTTCATCATTGGGCGAGTTACTGCTTTAATGCAATTGAATACACCTTTTAAATTGGTGTTGATCACTTCGTCAAACTCTTCCTCTTTCATGCGCATTAACAGGTTGTCCCTGGTAATCCCTGCATTATTAACGAGGATATCTATTTTTCCGAAAGCCCCAAGGGCTTCTTTTACCATTTCATCAACTTCTTGGGATTGGGCAACATTGGCACGAATCATCATTGCTTTGCGATTCATCCCTTCAATTTCTTGCACCACTTCCCTAGCTGCTCCTTCGCTACCGGCATAGTTTACCACAACATAAGCGCCTGTGCGAGCTAATTCTAAAGCAATGGCCCGACCAATCCCCCGGGATGCTCCCGTGACTAAGGCTACTTTACCTTGTAACATGCCTATCCCTCCTTGCTTTAAGCTAATTCTTGAATCCCTTTTTCCAGGGATTCAAGATCTTGAATCGAAAGGGTTTTCACTTTGCGATCTACTTTTTTCACTAAACCAGATAATACATTGCCTGGCCCAATTTCAATAAAGGTGGCTACACCCTGTTCTAGCATATAACGAACAGAATCTTCCCATAACACAGGGGAGGAAACTTGTTCAATTAAACTTTGTTCAATGTCTACTTTGGCAAGAACAGAACGGGCAGAAACATTGGCCACAACATCTACAGAAGCATCATTTAATTCACATTGCTTTAAGGTGTCTGCCAATTTGACCGCAGCTGGCTCCATTAACATGGAATGGAAAGGGCCGCTTACATTTAAGGGAATCACCCGTCTTGCTCCCTGGCCTTTTGCTTCTTCCCCAGCTTGTTGTACCCCTTCAGCGCTTCCGGAAATAACAATTTGACCTGGGCAATTCATATTGGCCAATTGGACAGGGAACCCTTTTCCTGTGATTTCTTCACAAATCTGAGTTAATGCTTCCCGTTCCATGCCCATAATCGCTGACATGGCCCCTTTTCCAGCAGGCACAGCCTGCTCCATATACTGGCCACGGGCACGAACAGTGCGCACAGCATCTTCAAAACTTAAGGCTCCTGCAGCAACTAAAGCAGAATACTCCCCAAGACTATGGCCCGCTGTAAAATCAGGCGTAACGGACAACTTCTCCTGTAATACCCGGAGGATGGCAACACTCGTTGTTAAAATCGCTGGCTGGGTATTTTCTGTTAAGCGTAGCTGATCTTCTGGCCCTTCAAAACATAAGGAAGAGAGAGAGAAACCCAACGCTTGATCAGCAGCATCAAAAATAGCCTTTGCTGCTGGTTCTTTTTCGTAAAGATCACGGCCCATCCCTACATACTGAGACCCCTGGCCTGGAAAAACAAATGCAATTTTACTCATTTTACGCTTTTCCTTTCTCTTTAGTAGACCATTTTAATACAGAACCTCCCCAGGTTAAACCGCCGCCAAAGCCCACAAGAACCAGGACATCTCCTTCCTTAATGCGGCCTTCGCTCACAGCTTCATCCAGTGCAATCGGAATGGATGCAGAGGACATATTTCCATAACGGTCTAAATTCACAACCACTTTATCGTAAGATAATCCCAAACGTTTCATTGCAGAATCGATAATCCGTAAGTTTGCTTGATGGGGAACAAGAAAATCTACATCTTCTTTGGTTAACCCTGCTTTTTCTAAAACCCGGTCTGATACTGTATTCATCATGCGAACAGCAAATTTAAACACTTCACTGCCAGCCATGTAAATATAGTTTTCTTTGGAACCAGGCTCAACTTTACTAACCGGGCAAACTGAACCGCCAGCGCCTAATTTTAACAAATCTCCACCACTTCCATCGGCGCCTAGTTCGAAGGAAAGGAAGCCATTTCCGTCTTCTACAGGACCAAGAATGGCTGCTCCGGCACCATCTCCAAATAACACACAGGTGTTTCGATCCGTGTAGTCTGTAATTTTAGAAAGGTTTTCTACCCCTACAACAAGGACATAACGATACATGCCTGTTGCGATAAATTGAGAGGCCGTGGAAATGCCATAAAGAAAGCCAGAACAAGCTGCAGAAAGGTCGAAGACAGCTGCTTTTTTCGCCCCTAATTTTTCCTGCACCATACAGCCTGTAGATGGGAAGAAATAGTCAGGAGTAATGGTTGCAATGATAATCAAATCTAAATCTTCTGCCGTTAAATTCGTTTTGGCTAAAGCATCTTTTGCTGCTGCAACTGCTAAGTCAGAGGATGCTTCATCTTCTCTAGCAATATGGCGTTCTTTAATCCCTGTACGGGCAACAATCCATTCATCAGATGTATCTACTATTTGTTCTAAATCTGCATTGGTTAAAACCTTTTCAGGCAAATAACGGCCAGTGGCCAAAATCCCTACGGAATGCAATTCTTTAGACATGAACTTCACCGCTTTCTTCTTGAATTTCACGGGCAATGAGAGAATTCACATCATTCTCTACGAATTTTTTAGCTTGCAGGACTGCGTTGCGTATGGCTCTTGGATTGGAAGAACCATGGGCTTTAATGCACGTTCCCCGAATTCCCATTAACAAAGCCCCGCCATATTCTGCATAATCCATTTGCAATTTAATGCGTTTAAACGCTGGTTTTAACAGAAACGCCCCCAACTTCCCAGTTGTTGTGCGCAAAAATTCTTGTTTCATCACAGAGAAGAAAGCTCCCGCAAGGCCTTCCATGGACTTCAGCAGAATATTTCCTGAGAATCCGTCACAAACCACCACATCGCATACGTGATTGGTCACGTCTCTCGCTTCCACATTTCCAATGAAATTAACAGGGCTAGCTTCTAAAAGAGAATAGGTTTCTTTCGTTAATTCATTGCCTTTTTTCGCTTCGGTCCCCACATTTAAAAGCCCAACTTTAGGACGGGTAACCCCCATTACTTTCTCTGCATAAATGCTGCCCATTAAGGCGTATTGTTTTAAATGAATAGGACGGGCATCCATATTGGCTCCGGCATCAAGAACCAGAACCCCGGCCCGATCAATAGTGGGAAGAATCGGGCTTAACGCCGGCCGTTCAATCCCTTTCATTCTTCCTGTTATCAATAAACCTGCTGTCATAAACGCTCCCGTATTTCCTGCAGATATAACAGCATCCACTTCTTTATTTTTCACCATAGTTACCGCTACAACGAGAGAAGAATCCCTTTTTCTCCGCACTGCTTTTACAGGTTCTTCATCTGCGGCAATCACTTCACTGGCATGGCGTATTTCTATATTTCCGGGATTATTAATAAGCAATGGCTCTATTTTTTCCCGATCCCCAACAAGGACAATCCGTAAATCGGGCCAATCTTTTGCAGCCTGTATGGCACCATTTACTGTAGATTGCGGGGCATGGTCTCCACCCATAGCATCAATTGCAATAATCATGTTTCCTCCTGTTGCGGATTTAATCCGCGGTAAAATCTTTTATTCTTAATACCCGGAACGTTCCAGTGAAAACCAATTCATCCCTGATTCGGGTTTCTACTCTTACTTTACTTTGTTCCCCGTCCGTAGAACGAACAGTCGCTTTTGCAACAAGTTTTTCCCCAAGGCCTACAGGACGGACATAGCGAATTCTCGCTGTCGCTGTAAGAACCATATCTGCATCAATCACCGCAACAGCCAAAGAGTTTGCCTGGGCAAAAATATGGTGTCCTCTGGCGATCTTCGTTCTCGAGAAAACATGCTCTTCTGTAATTTCCAAAATAGAGATTCCCGAATGATCTAATTGCACATCAATCATTTCCCCTACCACCTCTTCTGGTGTTAAGGATTTTAATTGATCAAAGGATTGTTGGGCAACATTTTTTATTCGTTCCCGAAGTTCTGGAATCCCTAATTCTAATCGATCTAAACGTATCGTTTGAATGCTAACCTGAAAACGGGCAGCTAATTCTTCATCAGTATGAAAAGGATGTTCTTCTAATAGTTCGTATAGCATTTTCTGTCGTACTTTTTTACTTAAGCGTGGCACTTTAATCACCACCCATCAATCCTTCACCCACTCATTTTACTAAAGCAAATATTTTATCTGCTAAAATTAGGTACTTTGTGACCTACTGCTAAGAGCAGTATATATAAAAAATCAGCTGATGACAACAAAATTTCTTGAAAATGTTGTGAATTCCTGCCAAGAAATCTGGCGGAAAAAAGAAAAGCCGTTGATTTTTTATCAACAGCTTTCGACCGGAAAATTAGTCATTAATAACTTTTTTCCCTTTATAAGACCCACATGCTTTGCAAATACGGTGAGCCAATTTTAATTCCCCGCATTCCGGACATTTAACCATGCCTGGCACTTCTAATTTGAAGTGGGTACGGCGCATGTTTTTACGGGTTTTGGAAGTTCTTCTTTGAGGTACTGCCATGTTTTCACACCTCCTCCACAAAAATCACCATTTACCATCATACACGATATTGTTAGGAATGGAAAGCGATTATTCTTTATTATTAAATAAATCCCCTAAAGCGGCCCAACGTGGGTCCACCCGTTTTACCACACAACCGCAATTTCTCTCATTGCGATTCGTACCGCATTCCGGGCAAATTCCCTGACATTGATCCGAACAACGGATGGCCTGGGGAAGGGATAAAAGAATTGCCGATTGTAAGCTAGGATCTAGTTGAATCTTATCCTCAATTAGAGGATAATAATCTGTCTCCCCATCCTGTACAATGGGTCCTCCTTCTGTATCCACAAAGGTTTCTTTCACCTTCACCTGATAATGATAAGGGAAAGGTGCCAAACAACGGGCGCAATCCAGGGTAAGTTCTCCTGTGACCTCCCCTTCAACCACATACAAATGGGCCATTTTCGTCGCTGTCCCGGTAAAATGAGCAGGACTGGCACCAACAATTTGTATATGGCGTTTAACCAGATCGAGTTCTACATCCGTATCAATCCAAATCGGATTCCCTTTTAGAAAATCATTCTTATGCAATTCCAATCTGGAAAACACCCCTTTATCTGACAGAAGTCAACGAATTAAATTATATCTTGTCTAAAAACGCCTGTCAAGCTTGAGAATTGACAGGGAATAAAGATATACTTCTATTAACAAGTTCAAAAAAAAGGAGAACCCTTGTGAAAACTGTCGGTATCGTTGTGGAATATAACCCATTTCATAATGGGCATGCCTACCATCTTGGCCAAATAAAAAAACAAACAGGAGCAGAATGCCTCGTGGCAATTATGAGTGGCCCTTTTGTCCAACGAGGAGAACCTGGCATCGTGAATAAATGGGCCCGTACAGAGATGGCACTCCGCGGAGGAATAGACCTGGTTCTTGAACTCCCTTTTCTTTATGCTACCCAGAGTGCAGAGTGGTTCGCTTATGGCGCTGTCTCCATCCTGGATGCAACGGGTGCCATCGATGGAATTAGTTTCGGTATGGAAAGTGAAGAACCATCCTGGCTTATGCCTTTAGCCGCATTTCTCGAACAGGAGCCTCCTGCTTTTCGCCAGGCCATAAAAAAAACTTTATCCCAGGGAGAGAGCTATCCCGCTGCCTTTGCCAGAGCCTTATCCACCTTACAGGATTCCTCCTTCAAGGACATACCTGTAGAAGAACGGGTGAAGCCAAATAATATTTTAGCTCTGCATTATTGCCGCACACTTCACCGATTGCAAAGTAACATTAAACCAGTCCCTATCCTTCGCAAAGGGTCCGAACACCATCAACAAGAAACCGGGGAAGGAAAAATTGCCAGCGCTACCTCCTTGCGAAAACTTCTGTACCAGGGCAATCTTGAACAGATTATTTCTTATGTTCCCCAAACCACCTATGAGATATTGAAAAGGGAACAGGCAGAAGGCAAATTCCCAGTTAAACTTGAATCCTATTTCCCTTTCCTTCTCCATCAACTTATTACAATGGATTCCTCAGAATTGGAGAGCATCCATGAGATGAAAGAAGGGATCCACCACCTTTTAGGAAAAATCGGGGTTGAAGCAAAAAACTATCCAGACCTTATTCAACAAATGGGAAATAAGCGATATACCCACAGCCGTATCCGCCGCCTTCTTTTGAATGTTCTTATGAATGTGACCCGTGAAAAAGTAGCCCACTGTAACCTGGATTCCCCTTCTTACATTCGTATTTTAGGATTTACGGAAAAAGGGAAAACACTGTTAAAAACCATGAAAAAAACAGCGCGCCTTCCCCTCATACAACACCTGAAAAAAGAGAGAGACACCCTGTTAAATTTCGATTTACAAGGAAGCCGTCTTTATGGATTGGCTTATCCCGACCCACAACAAAGAAAAAAAGAAATGCAGCGGGAGTTTCGCCAACCCCCACTGCGAATTTAACCAGTTTTTTTATATCTATGATTTTGGTTGTAGTTTTTCCAGGTATTTTATTGCATCATCAACGGTACTTACAGGAACAATTTTCATATCCGTATTGATTTTTTTCGCTACTTCCACTGCTTCTTCATAATTAGTACGGTCTTTCACGCCGAGAGGAAGATGATCATTAGGAGCAAAGAAAATGTCTACATCTTCTTCTGCAGCGGCAATGATTTTATGCTCTATACCCCCAATGCGTCCTATATTTCCATCCTGCAGCATTTCTCCCGTTCCTGCAATGCGATACCCCTTCGTCAAATCTGTTTTAGAAACCTGATTCATGATTTCTAAAGTAAACATGAGCCCTGCGGAGGGTCCCCCAATGTTTTGGGATTGGATGGTTACCTGATTGGGCAATTTCACTTCTCGTTTTGTAATTGGGGAAGAGACACCAATGCCTGCCCTGGTATCCTTCGTCGTTGTAGGCAATTTTTCTAAAGGAATGTTCGCCTTCATGGGCTGTCCATTTCTTGTCCATTCTAATTGAACCTGGTCTCCTACTTTGCGCCCTGATAAAGCGATTAATAAATCCTGAGCGGTAGTAACGGTTTTCCCATTCACTTTTGTAATGACATCCCCAACTTTTAACACCTGATCTGCAGGCATATCAGGGATAATTTGCATGACAATGGCACCCATGTTTTTCACCTGTACAGGCAAGCCTGCCTTTTGAAAAGCAATCACCTCAGCCGTTAATTGGGAATCCTTCATGGTTTCAATTTCTCTTTGGTTATATTCTTCATCGGATTCATGGGGGCTATGAACCAGATTGGTATCCAATAAATCAGAATAAGGATCCACCTTGGCATATAAATACCCTATGACACTGGCAGGGCCCATTTTTACCGTAGTCAACAGAAAAGAGCCTTTGGCGTCTTTCTGCCCTCCTGAAACGGTTACCATTGGCCCTAAAGCCATGGCTGACCCTGGTCGAAGAATATAGTATTGGGTTGGCACAAAGGAGAGTACAGAGATAATAAGCAATAGGAGAATAAAAATATAGGAACCAATCCGCCAGCTACGCTGGCGGAAGAGACGTCGAATCATTACGAACCCTCCATTCAGCAATCTTTTCTTTAATGGAAGGAATCGCTTCCTGAGCTGCACTCCTCCCTGCTTCAATGATTTCTTTTATATTCGTAAAAGCAGTTGAGCTAAATTGACCTACATCAGGACGAATCATGACATCTGCATGGAAGACCCGATATTTGAAAATTTCTCTTTCCATTACATCAATGGTTTGAGTAATGACATCAAAAAAAGTACGGACAGGCATTGCGTTAGAAGACGGCCCGACATCAACGCCAATCACTAAATCAGCCCCCATCTCTTTTGCCACTTCAATGGGAACCCGATCAATGACCCCCCCATCTACTAAGAGCCGGTCCCCTATCTTATAAGGAACAAATACCCCTGGAATGGAGATACTGGCTCGCACCGCTTCATAGATTAAACCCTCACGGAACACAACCCGTTCTCCACGGTTTAAATCCGTAGCCACAATAGCAAGGGGATAGCGTAACTCCTCAATTCTTTTTCCCCTTGTTAAAAGTTTCACCAATTCCCGCACTTTTTCTCCCACCACAAAACCCATTCCGGGCATGGTTAAATCAATCCAATGTTTGCGTTTTAAATTAATTGCAAGTTTCTCCATCATATCAGGAGAATAATCACCTGCATACAAAGAAGCAACCAAACTTCCCATACTGCTGCCCGCGAAACTATTCACTTGAATTCCATGTTCCTCCAAAACCTCGAGGATTCCAATATGGGCGAAGCCCCTTGCGCCACCGGCACCAAGAGCTAATCCAATACTGGGCATATTATCAC
>CAMLDI010000035.1 GCA_946478845.1 uncultured Paenibacillaceae bacterium | reverse complement strand
AACTCTCCAATAAAGGTAAAGTTTTAATGCTGACTTCAAGCTTTGCTAGCTTGTATAAATTTAAGAAATTGATTAGGATCGCATTCTAGCTTTTTTCACTGTTCAGTTTTCATTGTGCTTGTCTCCGTTTGTTTAGCGGCGACTTTTATAATTTATCACATTCCGAAGTTACCGTCAAGCTCTTTTTTAAAACTTTTTTAGCTTTTTTCTTACAGATAAGATTTCAACTTTTCTGTATAAGAACTGCTAAACTAACACCTTTGCCTGAAAACTTGCTGTTAGTAAAGTTTTTCTAAAAAGTGTTTAGCCGATAATTTCGACAAGGAATAATATATCAGGTTTCAAAAACTTTGGCAACAACTTTTATAAAAAAAGTTGAAACAAAAAAGGACAGATAAACCGTCCTTAAGATCATTTACTTATATTCACTTTTAGCCAGAGTAGATCGAGCAATTTCAATCATCTCATTTACTGGAACAGAACCAGAAAGATGATATTCTATCCCGTTATGTGTCCAGGTCAACGTTTGTTTTTCTGACATATCATTCGCTAAGATACCCACAGTATATCCTAGATCAACCGGCTCTCCTGCAGGAAGAATCACCTCTGCTGCCCTCGGCTTATTTTCGATTAATTTAAATGGATATTCGCCGCTATATTCTAAGACGATTTGCTCCCCATCTTCCCCTTTGCTTTGTTGAACATTATGCAACTTATATCCTTTAGGAATATATGAAGGGCGAACAACAGTAAAGTTTTTCTCGCTGCTTTGCTCTTGAATGGACGCAAAAGTAGGAATGCTATCAAATAAGGCTGACTGCATATTCCGGTCTTTTTCAAAAGCATCTTTATCAAAAGTAACATCAAACTCGAACTGGGTAAAGTTCACTTGAACCATTGAATTCTTATTAGAATCCATAATTTCCACTTTTTTCGGTTTTAAAGTTTTATCGAAAATGATTTTTTGTGTGGTTAAGGATTGATTGGGATAATTTGCTTTAACCGTAAATTCATATTGTTCATCAACCCGTTCAAAACTTCTTTCTTTATCCGATTCAATATCTTTTACAAGAGATTCATACAAATACACCTGGGATTGATTTTGTGGCCAGTTGCTTTGGAAACGAAAACTTTTATTTAAATGTGGCGTTAAAACAAACACACCCTCATCATTTCTTAAGATAATTTGGATAATATTTTGTTGCTTGGATTTTAAAGAGATACGATATAATCCTGGTTTCTTATACCAAACCTCTAAATCATATACCTGGGGTGTTTTTCCTGTCTGGAAAGTCATCGTCCCCGCTGCTTTATAACTGGTTAATTTACTTACATTTTTTGATAAATCACCAACGACCCGATCAGGGCTCTTTGTGGTACAACCAATTAGCCCAGTGATTAATAGAAGTATTATTATCAAAATGGGAAGGAATCTTTTCAAAAAAATCATCTCCTTCGTCTATTTATGCGAAGAAGGGGATCCCACATAAATGTTATGGGAAGTTTGTACATTTCGAATTTGCTAGAGAACGTAACCATTCATACGCCTCGCCAATCGCAAGAACAACCTCGCTAGCAAGGGTAGAATAGATAGACCTTTTTCCACAAATCTCACCAGCCAAACCATGAAGAAGCAGAGAAAGTTGAATAGATAATAAAACATCATTTTTTTTCTGCGCTAACACGCCAGCCAGGATGCCTGTTAACACGTCACCGCTGCCTCCTTTAGCTAGTGCTGCACTGCCTCTTGTATTCACATAGACAGCACCATCAGGGGTAGCAAGCAAGGTGTATGTCCCCTTCAACACCACATAAACCCCGTATTTAAGAGCAAACTGGCGTGCAATTTCACTTCTGTTTTTTTCTACTTCATGGGTTGTACACTGGCACAACCTGGCCATTTCTGCTGGATGTGGAGTGAGAATAACCGGACCTTTTTTCTTAAAAAGGAGATTAGGGTTTTGGGATAGCATATTTAATGCATCAGCATCAATAATTAAAGGTACTTCGCAAAAAGTTAATAAAGACTCAATCCATTTATTTCCTTCCTGCCAGACCCCCATACCTGGACCAATGGCAATTACATGGTATTTCTTGATGCGGTCGGCTAAAAGAGTAAGGCTTAACAAAGAATGAAATCCATCTTCTTCAGGCAATCCCCAGAATATGGCTTCATTGATTTTTTGTTCAACAATAGGAAGAATGCCTTCAGGAACAGCAAGAGTTAAAAGGCCGCATCCTGCCCGTAATCCTGCCATAGCAGACAAAACTGGGGCACCTGTCATCTCTCGGGAACCGGCGATAATTAATCCATGGCCATAGGTCCCTTTATGAGAAAAGGGAGACCGGTGGGGAATTTCCTCTGCTAGGGAAAAAGGCAATATCACCTGATCAGTTAAAGAAAAATGCCTTGCTGCCTCAGGAGGGATGGAGATATCAGCGATAATAAGTTCCCCACGATGTTGTGCTCCTGGATAAAGGAAATGGCCCCATTTGGGATAAGCAAAGGAAAGGGTCACCTCAGCTTTTACCGCTACTCCGCATATTTCTCCAGTATCAGCATTAATTCCTGAGGGAATATCAATAGCTACAACGCTCCCTCTTACATAATTGAATCCCTCAATAACCCTGTCAAAAGGCTTTCGAACTGTACCTTTGATTCCTGTGCCCAGGAGGGCATCCACAACAACATCTGCCTGGCTTAATTCTCGCAAGAATTCTTCCTCTTTTTCTTCCTCCCAAAAAGAATAAGAATAAGAACAAGATTGTAAAATCCTCAGCTGTGCCTGACAGTCCTTCGTCATTTTATTTTCATCGCCGACAATCCAAATGCGGACCTGCCGCCCGGCGTTTAGCAGATGCCTTGCAATAACAAGTCCATCTCCGCCGTTATTGCCATAGCCTGATACCACCACAACCTTGCCCCTTGGCCATCTTTGTTCAATTTCTCTTACAACTGCAACCCCTGCATTCTCCATTAAAACAGGTCCTGGAATTCCGATTCGTTCAATTGTGAAACGGTCTAATTCACGCATCTCCTGCGAGTTCACCACGTACAAATTGACTCCCTCCTAATCCGTGCTATATATGTATGTCCAAATTTTTTCATTATGCTTTAAGGATTTGTCTTTTCAATAACAACCTGTGCAATAGCATATTCCTTACTATGGGAAATAGAGAGGTGGGCCTGAAAAGAATCATCTAAATTCAAAGATTTTCTTGTATTCTCCGAAAAAAGGAGGAAAGGTTTTCCCATTTCATTTTTTCGAACTTCCCCATCTAAAAAAGAAAAATTCTTTCCAATTCCTGTTCCAAGAGCTTTTGCAGCCGCTTCCTTCACAGCAAAGCGGCCAGCTAAATACTCAATTCTCCTTCTTCCCCCCGAAGGAAGGAGCTCTTGTTCATAGGGTGTTAATATACGTTGAATAAAGGAGTCTGGACTCCGTTCTAAGATTTTCTCAATTCTGTTTAGCTCTACGATATCAATGCCTATTCCATAAATCATATTCAATCTTCCTTTTTACTCCCATTTAAAAGTTAATGCCGATACGGTAAATGCCACAATGGCCCAACCAGCTAACGTAATCCCTGGGATCCATAACTCCTGAATTTCTGCCCCTAAATTCATTATTTGCCGAATCGCTGTCGTTAAATGGGTAATTGGAATAACTTGAACCACTGGTTGCAAAAAAGCGGGCATCGAAGAAACAGGAAAGAAAACCCCTCCAAGGAACATCATAGGAAATGATAAAAAACCTGCCATTGGCCCCGCTTGCTCCGGGTCTTTAGCCAGGCTAGCAATAATAAAGCCAATAGACATAAAGGTTAAAGTCCCAAGAATAATAAAGAAAATAAGCAAGAGCCAGGACCCGTTTACCTGTGTTCCAAAAACAAAATGCCCAATTAAAATCAGGATCAGGGCCTGTATACCATTTAACAGTAATCTGGAAGTGATTTGGGCAGCAATAAAAGCTCCAGGTGCAAGGGTTGTGGTTTGCATTCTTCGTAAAATCCCCCTTTCCCTCCAAGAAGAAATTTGTCCTGCTACCCCATTCATGTTATTACTCATAATCATCATGGCTACAATTCCTGGAACAAGAAAATCGATATACCCTAAATCCAGGGAACGAAGAGGGGTACTTTCCGCTACTAATACTGGACGATACCCGGTCATTTGTTTGCTAATCCCATCGATTACCTGGTTCATGACCGAAAGGCCAAGTTGGGAAGTATTCATTTTTGTTTCATCGTAATATAGGGTTACTTTCTGTGGATCTTCTAATTTTTTTTCTTTACTTAAACTCCATTGTTCATACCCTTTGGGGATCACAACTATTAATTGGGTTTCCCCGTTTTCCAACTCTTTTTTCGCAATAACCAGATCTTTTTCTTCTTTCACATGGAGTCCCTGGACACCATGAAATTTCCCTGCTAGTGTCACCGAAGAGGGGCTTTGATCCTGATCGATAACTACCGCTTCAACAGTTGTGTTATTTCCATTCCCCAGGAAAGAACCCAGAACCAGCATAAAGAAAACAGGAAAGAGCAAGGTCCAAAATAGAACCTTTTTATTTCGCCAAAAAAGGAGCAGCTGCGCTATTGTTAATTGTTTGTATCCCCTCATTCTTCCCTTAACCTCCTACCCGTCATCGATAAGAATACATCTTCTAAAGTAGCAGTCCTTGTGCGAAGATCCGTTAATTGGATGCCCTTATCAGCAGTAAGGGAGAATAAATCTGTTAAAGTAGATTGTAGGTCATCAGAATAAAGGGTAACCCACTCTTCTTTTTCTCTGGCTTTTCGTACTCCACTAATGGATTCCAGGGTACTTAAAAGAATGAGTTCTTCTTTATGAAACTCAATGGCTGTTCCCATATTCAAACCGTTTACCAATCCATTTGGCGTGTCCAGAGCAATGATTTTTCCCCGGTCCATAATAGCGATGCGATCGCATAACACCTGGGCTTCGTCCATATAGTGAGTGGATAAAAAGATGGTTTTCCCTCTCTTTTTCAGCCGCAAAATAATATCCCACAAAGCTCGGCGGGATTGGGGATCCAACCCTGTGGTAGGCTCATCGAGAAAAATAACAGCCGGATCGTTTACGAGAGCTAAAGCGATCGCTAACCGTTGTTTTTGCCCTCCAGAAAGTTGTTTTACAAATGAATTTTCTTTTTCAGTAAGGGATACATCAGCAAGGATTGAATCAATAGGCAACGAACTAGGATAAAAGCTTGCATACACTTGCATAATCTCTTTCACTTTTAACAATTCAAAGAGAGAAGTGGATTGCAATTGTACTCCAATCACTTGTTTTACCTTGTTCTTCTCCTTTACAATGTCATATCCGTTTATGGCAGCACATCCTCCATCTGGTTTTCGCAATCCCTCGATCATTTCCATTGTTGTCGTTTTCCCGGCACCATTAGGCCCAAGAAGACCAAATATTTCTCCTTTATACACTTGGAAAGAGATTTCATTAACAACCCTTTGATCGCCATAAACCTTGACTAAATTTTCAACTTTAAGGATCTCCTCCATTTCAATCCCCTTTCTTTTTACGACAAGCCCATTTTACCAATTTTTTAAAACCAAATAGGCATTTATACATATACTTACATAGTCACTTCAAATATTTAGGAGGTCATTAATTTGGAACGCCAATTTGGTTTTGGATCACCTTTTTTCTTCCCCCCCTTTTTTCCTTTTTTCCCAAGGCGTAGGTTCTTCCCATTCTTTTTTCTTTTCCCTTTCCGCCGTCGTCGCTTTTTCAGGAATGAAGAAGAACGAAATGAGTTGTTTATGGAATATAGAACACAAGCAGGAGATACCTTAGAAACGATAGCAGACAAATACAATGTTCCCATGCCCATTCTTGCAAGCATGAATCCACACCTAACTGAAGCAGGTATTAAAGGTGGAGAAACTATTTATATCCCTCGTTTAAATAGAATTTATTGCCAACAAATGTTTATGGAAGACGAAATGGATTCAGATTCAGGAATGCCAGGTGCTATGTATCCTGGCCAACAGCCTGGCTACCCTCCCCAATACATGATGCAAAATATGCCCATGTATCCTGGAATGCAACAGTCCCCGTGGATGCAACCTCCTATGCAAAGAGATTTTTCAGGGGATATAGATTCTTAAATAATTCTAGAATGTAACTCTTCGAATGGCTAGCTAAATTCTAATCTGCTAAAAAAGCTGGTTCTCTATTAGAACCAGCTTTTCCTTCTTAATTATTCAGTTTAGTATAATACTCTAAAATGGCCTGGTACAATTCTTCTGCAACATTTTGTTGAAAACGATCAGTGTTCATTTCTGCGAAATTAGATGGATTTGTAAAGAAACCAGCTTCGATTAGGACAGCAGGCATTTTTGTAGAAGTGATTACCTTAAAACTTTCCACTTTTAACCCTCGATCTTGGAATTCTGTAGCTTGTATCAAATGTTTATGGACAACATCCGCAAATGGCTGGCTATAGGGATTAAAATAAAAGGATTCTGTTCCATTCGCAGAGGAAATGTCAGAGGCATTAGCATGAATAGAGATAAAAACATTTGCCCCTGCATTATTAGCTAAATTTACCCTTTCGTCAAGAGTAAGATATGTATCCCCTTCCCGGGTCATAAGCACCTTAAAGTTAGGATTTGAAGACAACCTATCTTTCAATTTTTGGCTTTGAGAAAGGGTAAAGCTTTTCTCATAAGTTTTACCATCAGCACCAATACAACCAGAGTCTTTTCCCCCATGGCCAGGATCAATAACAACGGTAAAAGGCAATACTGTTGACTGAGTTGTTGTAATGGAAAATTGGGTGCCTATCCATTGTCCTTTCCCATTAAGCAGATACAGTACCGTTGCTAAAGGTATTACGGTTTGTCCATCAATATGGCGATACCCACCAGAACCAGCCGCTTCTGTGATTAAAGGCAGATTTACATGTTTATCCCCTTTTGTGAGGGTAAGAATTTCACCGTTCAAACTATAGGAAATCTCTAATCCATTGCAAAGTGAAAGAAGATCAGCATAAGTGCTTTCAGGCAGCTTATACATTGTGACAGGAATCCTTTTCCCATTAAGGGACATTCCTAAATTACGATTAAAAATAACTGTTTTTGTGGCATCTTCATAACCTACTACATGTCCAATCAAATCACCTAAAGCCCGAATTGGCAGATACGTCCGATCCCCAATAATAATCGGGACAGTATCAATTGTCTTTTTCACACCATTAATATAGACGATCGGCGAACCAATGGTCATAACACAAACATTGCCTGAATCTCTTACAGTTACCTGCCGTGTTGTCCCATTCCATTCAACAGCCATGCCCATGGATATCTTTAATTGAATCACTGGCATCAAGGTGCGATTATTAACATTTTGCAAAGGTACAAAAGGAGTTGTAACCTTTCCATCGATTACTAGACGGGGCTGATAAATTGCAGCATGGCCCTCAGCCGGTTTAACCCCAAAGATTCCGGTTAAAAAAATCAAAAAAATCCCCAATACTTTTATTGCTCTTTTCAATCTTTAATTTCTCCCCTCAAAAGAACCAACCTTTTTTATTTAGCTTCTTTAAGATTAAATAAAAACATTCTTAACAACAAATATAAAGACGGTATCACAAAAATAAGGCCTGCAATAAAACTGATCACCAGAGCCATTGCCATGTGGGAATCTACATTGGAAGAGTCCAACATGATATATGGGTAGAGAAGATAAGGCAAATGGGAAGCGCCATACCCATAAAAAGCAAAACCAAATTGCAACATTACCATAATGAATGCAAAGCCTAACTTCATTTTTTTATTGATTAAATAAACAGCAATGCCAAAACAAATTAAAGAAAGAATAAACATCCAACTATAATGAATCATATTTTTGAAATGCCAATCGTTATGAATTTGTAGTGTAGCAAAAATGAGGACACTGGCAACGATGGTTGGCGCACTCCAGAGCAAAGCAAATTGCCTGAGAAGCTCCATCGCTTTGTTATCCCCAGCTTCATTTGCATAATAGGTTAAAAAACTGGCGCTAATAAACAGAACGCTAACAATAGCAAGAAAAATAACTGCCCAGGAATAAGGGCTCGTAATCAATTCAAGAGGAGAAAAAACAACAATCCCTGATTGATTTTCGTAAATATACCCACCTTCTGAAATGGTTAATACTGTTGATAAGGCTGCCGGGATTAACAATCCAGTTGCTCCATACAAAAAAAGAGCCAGGAAGCTATCATTTTTCCTGTATTGGGAAAATGCGTAAATTCCCCCACGAATAGCAAGGAGAATTAAAGCAATGCTTCCAGGGATAAGAAGAGACGTCCCATAATAATAAGCAATTTCAGGATAAAAACCTACAAGGCCAATAAAGAAAAAAACAAGGAGAACATTGGTAATTTCCCAAACAGGGGACATATATCTTTCGATCGTCCGATTAATAATATGGTCTTTTTTCCTCCATTTCCCATAAAAGAGAAAAAAACCTGCCCCAAAGTCAATGGAAGCAACAATGACATACCCATACAAAAATGTCCATAACAAGATGACCCCGATCAGTTCGTATGTCATATTCATTCCTCCTGTGCATCAGCTAATACCCAGCTGCTTCATCTCTATTTCTGGTGTATGTCTTGTAAAAAGCCGAATCAAGGTCATACAACAAATACTTCCCAGGAAAAAATATAGAATAGCAAACAAAAACAAAATAATGCCTACACCCTTAGCCATGGTAACCCCTGCTTCTGAAAGAAGATTTCCCTGTAGTACCCATGGTTGCCGGCCCACTTCCGTAAAAATCCAACCAAATTCTATAGAAAGAAATGAAAACACTCCACCAAGTACAATGAACCCCATGAGCCATTTATTATTTTTTAAAATGAATAAATATAAACTAGAAATAATGATTAAATAAATGCCTGTAAAAGTCATGAAATAATAAAAGTTTTGCAGCTCATCCATAGAATCCCTTAATTGATCAGGTTGGAATTGTTCCATAAAACTTATAGATTGAATCCCTGAAATCCCATTTATAATGGAGAAAAACAATCCTGTCAACATAGATATCCGTAGACCTTTTATATAATATGTATGGGTTTTCCCTCGCAAAATTCGATATGCAGTAATGGCGGCAAGAATAAAAGCTGCAGTCAAAAAGCTTGAAGATAAAACATGAAAAACCATGGATGGCATCGCAGCATTAAACAAAACTTCAATAGGTGTGACTCCCCCTGGGGTATTCATAAAAGCATTAATTATTGTAAAGAAAACCCCGGTAAAACATCCCCCGATGAAAATAGGTATGGTTAATAACCAGTGTTGGAGAGGTTTCAAATGTCCCCAGCTATATAAGTAAATCGCCAGAAAAAAGGCTTCAAGAAAAAAAGCAAAAGTATACAAAAATAAAGGGAGACTAATAGCATGTCCTGCCACCCTCATAAAATTAGGCCATAAAAAAGAGAAGAGGAGACTAACAATTGTTCCGGTTACAACCTCTATGGAAACAAAGATCCCCAATCCACGAGCCCACCGTTTTGCAAGAAGAATATAATGGGGATCTTTACACCAAACTCCAATTCCCTCTGCTAATAATAACAATAAAGGAAGGCCGACCCCAATGGTTGCAAAGATAATATGAAACCCCATTGTTAGGCCAGTTAGAATTCGGCTTAATAAAAACGTATCCATGACCCCATCCCTTCTTCACTCAATTTATTACACATTTAAGTATAAAATGTTAACACTATCTAAATGGGAAGTTGATTTGCGCTTTTTGTTACAAAAATGTGACCGTTTTTTGTTTTTTTAAGACAAAAAAAAGGAGTGCTTTATAAGCACTTCTTAGTTTGGCTATTAACCCGTGATTTTATCATATTTTTTTTTTGCAAATACCGGTATAAATAAGGACGAAATTCCTACAAGTACACTAAACACAATCTCAGCAATTATAATGTTATTCCACATCATTGACCAACTCCTCGTTATTTAAATTTTCAGAATATTCTCTTAAATATATAATATCTAGTTTTATGAGGAGTTGTCAATAATAATTCATAATTTTGTAACATTTTATTCCGTTTATCTTATTGACACAATGCAAAAATGTTGTTTCAAACAAAAAAATAAGGACTATAATAGTCCAAAAAAATTAAGAGGTTATTCTTTTTTTCTTTTTCCATACGTACCAGACAATAAGTAGCAAAATCCCCGCGACGACAAAGGCATCCGCATAATGCATATATTGTTTAATATCTGCCCAGTGTTCACCCATTATCCATCCAATATAAGCTAATACAGAACACCAAATAAATGTGCCAATGAAACTATAACTAATGAAGCGAAGAAAGGGTGCCCTGGCCATGCCCATAGGCAAGGAAATAAAAGTACGAACCCCTGGCAACAATCTGGTTGTAAAACCAACGATATCCCCGTGCCTTGCCAGCCACTTTTGCGCCCGTTTGACTTCGTGGGCAGGAATAATAAAACGAAGTGGACCTTCAATCCAATGGGCATATCGATACCCAATCCAATAAGACAAAATACAACCCAGGGTACCTCCCAGGCTTCCAGCCAGAATGGCTATAAATAAACTCATTTTCCCCGTTGCCGCCAAAAAACCGGCAAAAGGCATGATCAGTTCACTTGGGATGGGAATACAAGCACTTTCCAATAACATCCCCAGGAACACTCCAGTATACCCTAAAAAATCAATAATGCTTGTAATCCCAGTACCAATTGCTCCCAATATACCTTCCAACTTCTCTCCCCCATTTATTTATAATTTTTCAGAGTCTCCTTGATATATTTTTTAGTTAAAGCAGGCTGTGGATCAATAACCTGTGCCCCGCCAATTTTTTTCTCTTTTAAAATTGTAATTGGCGGTATTTGTTCCATTTTAATTTGCTGTAAATCCATGTTATAACCAAGGGTTGCTAATCTAATCATATCACTTGTATTCATATTTGTAGTTATATAACCAGAAATAGAGTCAAGAATGGTTGGTACACGGAGAATATTCGTGGTTTTTTTAATTTCCTTCACAATCGATACGAGAAATATTCTCTGTCTTTCCGTTCGTGTATAATCCCCTGTTCGATCATGGCGAAAACGAACGTACTGTAAAGCTTTCTTTCCGTTTAAATGTTGCATTCCCTTTTTTAAATTAATATCGTAATACCCATTGTCTTCCCAGAGTTTATAATTCATATTTTTTTCAACATAAAGGTCAACCCCGCCAATGGCATCTACAACTTTTTCAAATCCTTTAAAATCTGTAACGAAATAATATTGGATAGGAAGTCCTGTTAATTTTTCTGCTGTAAGAGCTAACAGCTCTGGCCCCCCCTGAGCATAGGCATCGTTAATTCTATTTTTTCGATGGCCAGGTATATCAACCCATGTATCCCGCAATACAGAAAATAACAACCCTTTTTTCGTCACAGGATCAACGCTTAAAATCATAATGGAATCAGAGCGGGTAGAGGTTTCATTTTCACGTTTATCTACACCTAAAAGAAGAATATTCACTTGTTCTTTCCCTTTCCATTCCGGTAAAGCAGTTGCAGATGTAGATGGCTGTTTTGTTGGTGTTTGCTGAATTTTATTGGTAAATGAATAAAAGGAATATACATAGTAACTACAGAAACCTATTATAAAAATCAAGCATAAGGCAAAAAGAGTTCCAACTATTTTCTTAAAAAGGTACAAAATATATAACATCCTTTCCTACAGTGAATAAGCAACTTCTTTCGTATTCTCTTTTAAAAGCCAAGGGAGGAAGTCATAATGGTAAAGATAAGTAGTATTATTATTTCTATTTATGCCCTGCTTATGATAGCTACAACCGCTTGTACAGGAAAAGGAGATCAATCAAGAACAACTTCCCTTGCCGAAGAAACGCCTATTAAAGTGAGTTTTCAATACTCACCACAACAACCAAAAGCAATGGAAAAGGTAGAACTTACCGTTTTTATTACCCAGGAAAATGAACGAGTTCAAGATGCAGATGGGGTAAAATATGAACTCTGGAAAGATGGACAAGATCAACATGAGCTAATTACTGCAAGCAAAACGAAAGACGGTTCTTATTCTTCTCTATACACTTTTAGTAAACCAGGTAAATATTATGTAATTTTTCATGTAGATGCCCGTGGTTTTCATAATATGAAAAAAAATGAACTGATTATCTTACCATAAGGATATTTCTCTGCTAAAATGAGGACGTAGATATGGTCGATGGACCAAAGGTTAAGGGGATATTGAATGAAAACGAACGTTATGAAAAAATATTCCATTGAAATCGGGTTGTTATTGCTTTTTTTACTGCCTCCCCTTGGAATAGGGCTATTAATTATTATCGGTCTAATCCATTTCATAAAAAAACTTAAAACAAAAAAACCATTGCCATTTACCATAGGGACTTTCTTTTTTATTAATCTCCTCATTGCCTCTATTGGGGCATCTTTCATGTTTATGGAGATTAAATACTTTATGATTCCCATTTTAATTGCCAGTTATCTAGGATATTATCTATATATTAAAGAACACTTCTCAAAAGAATTATTATGCAATTTCGTAAAAATTATTATTTTTGGTGGTGTTTATATCGCCTTCATTGGCCAATTTCAACTGCTAATACCTGAATTCGTTAACCTTTTTCAACCAAAGAGTCACTTGTTTATTCGAATGATTGGCGTATTAACAGGTTGGATGCCCTTAAGTTTCGATGAAAGCAACCGACTATTCGGGAGTGCCTATAATCCCAATTTTGCAGCTTTCTTTTTGCTCATGTCCATTGCTTTATTACTGTGGAAAATCTTGCAACGAGAAAACATTTTACGCAACAGCGGGCTCTTGCTCATTCTGGGTGTTGCTATCATTCAAACTGGTTCCCGTTCTGGTGTAATCGGCATGATTCTTCTCGTCATCATCTTCCTATTTCGTTTCCGCTGGCAAATTGGTGCTGCATTAGCTGGTTTATTTGGACTTATCTCCCTTAAGTTTGATTTAATTAATGAATTGTTGCCAAGATACGAATCCATTCAAGTATCAGCTACAGGACGTAAGAATATCTGGGAAAATAGCGTTCATATCTGGTCAGACCATCCATTCTTCGGCGTTACCCCTTTGGGGTTTCGTGAAGCCTATGATGCATTTGCCCATGATAAGGTAGCCCATGCCCATAACATTTTTTTAGGCTTTTTTTCGGAATATGGAACCATTGGAGGGTTATCTTTCGTATTACTTTTTGTAGCGATTGTTGCCAAAGTATTGTTTGTCCTTTACTCATTTAGGAATAGAAAAAAGTATTTAGACATATTTGTTTTATTAATGCCGATCTTTTTAATGACAGGCATGCTGGATCACCCTCTTGTTTCACCGCAAACCGCACTTTTATCCATTTTCGTTATCGCCGGATGGGAAAGTTACGTGAAACGACTGCATTTTTTTGCCAAACCAACTGTTGAATCGAATCACGCAGGAGTACAATAATTGGGACTATCAGTTATTAGTCCCTTTTTCTTTTCCTTGAAAAGGTGGGAGTTTTAAAAGATGAGAAAAATCCTAATTATTACGGGGAATTATGGGGAAGGACATAAGCAGGCCGCAAATGCCTTGTATAAAGTTATTCAACTTCGCCAGCTTAATTATGAACCAATAATTATTGACTTTATGGAAGTTACCCACCCTTTATTGAATCCAATCAGCCATTATCTTTTTATCCAGGGGATTAAAATGTTCCCTTCTATTTACGGGTTTTTCTACCGTAAAACACGTGCTGCAAATTCCATGTCAGAGATTTTGAATAAAATAAACAACCTTGGTGTTGGCCGATTGCTTAAATCCATTAATGAAATTGAGCCTTCTGTCATTGTCTCAACCTTTCCTCTTGCAGCAGGAGCTGTTTCTCGCCTGAAGGAACATGGCTATATTAACGTACCTACAGTAACCGTGATAACAGATCACACCTATCATAGTTCCTGGATTCATGACAATACTGACCGTTATATTATTAGTTCAGAATATGTAAAAGAAGACTTGCAAAGCCTGGGAGTTCCTGAAGAAAAAATTTCTGTTACAGGCATTCCTATCCGTCCAGAATTTTGCCATAACTTACCTGTAGATCCATTAAGAAAAAAGCATGGGATTGATCCTTCCATTCCTGTAGTTCTTGTCATGGGTGGCGGTGTTGGAATTATTGGGGATGGTTCCACTACTATCCGTGCTTTAGAAGAGCTTTCGGAAACAATCCAATTAATTGTGGTGTGCGGTTATAATGATAAACTAAAAAAGCAACTGTCTAGAGAATTAAGCAATTCAAAACATCAGGTCATTTTATTAGGGCATGTCGATTATATCCATGAACTCATGGCAATTTCAGATATGTTAATAACCAAGCCAGGAGGATTAACAACCTCAGAGGCAGTGGCATCAGAATTGCCCATGCTGTTATTTAAGCCATTGCCAGGCCAGGAACAAGACAACGCCATGCTACTCACAGAATTAGGGGTTGCCTTCCAGGCAAAGAATACAAAAGAAATGATTGATATATTATCATTCACCCTCTTTAATCGGGAAATTCTAAATAAAATGAGGGTAAATGCGAAAAAAATTCATAGAAAGTGGGCAGCCTTCGAAGCCCTGGAAGTCATTGATAAGCTGCAAAACTCCACAACTCCCCATGGCACCCCCATTGAAATGAATAGTTAATTGAAAAAAGGGCAGTCCTTGACGACTGCCCTTTCCATTTTTTTAGTTACTCAACTTGACCTGGCCAGGACATCATGCCGCCAATCATGTTTTTCACATTAAATCCCTGGCTGGATAACCATTCACAAGCCAGGCCGCTGCGTCCGCCGCTACGGCAAACAACAACATATTCTAAATTACGATCTAATTCACCAGAACGTCCTGGAATTTGCCCGAGAGGAAATAATTTCGCTCCTGGAATGTGCCCTCCTGCAAATTCACCTGGTTCACGCACATCAAGAATATTCAGTGCTACCCCATTTGTTAATTGTTCATTGACTTCTCTCGGGTAGATCTCTTCAAACATGAAACATTTCCTCCTTGTATATGCTTTCGTTAATAATACCCCTATGGGTATATAATATAGTAAAAAAAGAGATTTGTAAACCTCTACTTTTAAATCCCAAAAGGATTAAAAGAAGATAGCCAGGCACTAATTTGTTGCATTTTCCCAGAGAAAATTAAGACACCTAGAATAATAAGGATCCACCCACTAACAACTTTAATGACAGGCATCCACTTGTTTACCTGGCGAATTAATTTCACTGAATAAAGCATAAGCATGGAGATAATTAAAAATGGAATCCCAAGACCTAAAGAATATACAATTAACAAGTAAACTCCGGTGGCTACAGTTGCCGTATTCCCTGCTAATAGCAAAATGGATGATAAAGCCAGACCCACGCAAGGTGTCCACCCCGCAGCAAAAGCCATCCCTAACAAAACGGAAGAAAAAATGCCTCCCGCCTTAATCTTACCCATGTCCATTCGTTTCTCTTTTAATAAAAACTTGAATTGGAGCCATCCCATCGTTTGAAAACCAAAGATGACAATGAGAATTCCGCTAATTTGTTGCACTAACTCCCGATTTTCCTTTAAGAATTGTCCGAGAAAGCTGGCCGTTGCTCCAAACAAGACGAAAACAATACTAAAGCCAATAATAAAAGATAAAGAACGAATCAGTAAGGTAGATGGTTTAGTCACCAATTTGTCCCCATCCACCATTCCCCCAGTTAAATGAGTAATATAAGCAGGAATAAGGGGAAAAACACAGGGAGAAAAAAAGGACAAAAGCCCGGCGATTAAAGCAAAAGAAAACGATACAGATTGTTCCATCATTTCACCTCCTTCCCGTCATTGTGCCATAACCACCGGAATCCTTCAACCTTATTGTCTTTTGCCTAAGGCTTCAAAGAGCATTTCCCCATCTTTTTCAGCTAAATCTTTCACTTCGAAATTTTCCCCTGCAAAGGAAGAAGCAACACTAACAAGGCAGGTCACCAATCCTTTTCGTTGTTGAAAATAAGAACGTTGCAACATATGGGATTGGATTCTTAACCTGGGTATAATCCCTGTGGTACGGGCTAATTTTCTGCTACGAAAGATCACCTTGTTTCCTGTTAAAGCAAAGCCAGCGTCACTAAATTTTAATGCCCCAAATAAAGCGCCCACTGGCAAAAGAAGAAGGGACAATAGGCCCCAGATAGGAAAAAAATAAATGAGACCTGCTACAATAGGAAGCCAGGGAATGGTATTCCAATAGATATAGCGGCTTTTTGCTCCTTTCGGCAATCCTTGAACTTCCAGGGATTCAGCATAATCTGGCAAAAAGGTTTGGAGAAATGTTTCCACCTTTTCCTTTTTCATTAGTGGAAATAACAATACATTCATTGGTTGTCCCACTTCCCCTCCTGCATAAACCAGCTGTAGGGTTACATACCCAAGAGGTTGTCGTAAAAGCCCTTCGACAATCTTTAAGGATTGAATGCGAAACAGTGAAATAGTAAACTGTTTTCTCTCTAAAATCCCATAGGAGATAAACAGCTTGTCCTCTTTTCGTTGCACTGTAAAATTGCCGTAGAGAATTATGGTGTAAATTACTGAAATAATCCAGGTCACCGCCAGTACAGCAATCCCTAATACTATATATCCCTGCCAATCGGAAAACTGGGGAAGATAAGCTTTAAAATCCACACCTTCAAAAACTTGTACAATGACAGAAACCAGTGTTATGACCCCTGAGAAAATGATCCCGATTTTTCCTGATGTAATCCCTGTCATCACTAACTCTTTTGTGGTAATTACCCTTTCATTCATAGTAACTTCTACAGGTACTTCCTGTAAGGATGTAAGATTATTCCAGGATAAAATCTCCTGTTTCAACCGATTAGCTTCCTCTTTCGTCACAGCCGTCAATTTTACCTCCGGCTCAATCCCCCCGGCGGTTTGCATTTGCACTTTGACTACTCCGAAAATTTGATGCAAGAGGCTTTCCGTAAAATCAATACTATGTATTTTTTCAAGGGGAATAAAATTCTTTTTCCGAATCAGAACCCCTTGTTCCACACGGAATTCCCCTTCTTCAATGCGATAGGTATAGGTTCGCCAATGAAAAATTCCCCACAAAATGGTGAGCAAAGTAATGGCACCCCATATTCCCAGTTCGTATAAATTAGACCGATCTTCACTTCCCCGAGAAAACATGCCAATGAGTACAACTACCAGGGGAATGAACATATCCCGTATAGCTTTTAAGGAAGCAAAGAGGGCAACTAAAGGATGTAAACGGCGAGGGGTATGCAAAACCTTAGATGTCATTTTCTGTCACCCTCGCCAACTTCGCTATTTGGTCCCGCAATTGATCGGCTACTTCCTGAGATAAAGCGGGAATTTCATATCTTCCTGCGGCAGTGGATAATGCTACTGTAGCCAATCCATATTTCTTTAAATAAGGACCCTGTTCTGTATCCACCTGCTGCACCTTTACCATGGGAATTAAGGTTCTTTTTGTTACAAATACACCATGTTGAATATCAACTTCTTCTTCAAACACTTCATATCGCCAGCGTTTCATACGAATCCCAGGTATAATAAAAACAAAGAAAAGGATGTCTAGAAGGGTTAAGAATATCCCAATCATCCAAATAAAATTTGGCCAATCAAATGTATTGCACAAAATGAAAAGCGTAAGTGATATTAGGGCAAATATAATCCCTGAAGTCCATCCATTTAATTGCCACACCTTGAATGCACGAGCATCTATTTTTTCTTTTGGCTCAGGCCGCAAATCCATCTCCCCCAGTTCATTTTTTCTTTTTTTACGAGAAAAACTTCCCCGAAGTTCCATTAATTATTCAATTTTTCACTTTACACCAATCCATAATCATACGTGCTAAAACCACCGCACACTCTTCCACCTGATTCAATTCAATATACTCGTTGGGATAATGGGCAACACCGGTTTTTCCCGGTCCAAAAATAAGGACAGGAATACCCCCAACTTTATTTAACAACCCTCCATCCGTTCCCCAGGGAGAAGCTTGAATTACAGGTTCTTTGCCAGTGGCCTCACAAAAGGAGGCGATCAGGCTTTCCTCCAGGGGGTGGTGAGGCGGTAGGGTTCCAGGATGCCAGCGAGCCCCATACCATTGGAGTTCCGGAGGATTCTCCTTCATCCATTCATCCTCAATGGATGAAATCGCCTGCAAAAGTTCCTTTTGTGCATCTACTAATTCTTCATTGGGGCCTACACCCATACGCCCTGTCAATTCCACCTGATCAGGGACAGAAGAAGGCCAATTTCCTCCCTCGATGGTACCCACATTAATAGGAATAGGGATTGGGGATTTTCCATTTCTTTTTTCCTCCAGTTCCCTTATGGCTTCTATAACCAGGTAACATTTATCAATAGCACTGACTCCTTCATACCTGGTGCCTCCGTGGGCAGACTTTCCCTTCACATGAATGCGAAACCACATGGACCCTTGCTGTTTAGGGAAAATCTTCATATCCGTTGGTTCTGGAATAATAGCTGCATCTGCCTGATACCCCCGCAAAAAAGCGGCTAAAGTCCCCGCCCCGCCTCGTTCTTCCTCAATTACACTTTGAAAAATGACATCCCCTTTCAAAGAAATTTGAAAATCTTGCAGGCATTCCACAGCATACAGCATGGCTGCTAATCCACCCTTCATATCTGTAACCCCTCGCCCATACATCTTCCCCTGCTCTATTTTTCCGCTAAAGGGATCATCTTCCCATTGCATAATGTCTCCCGGAGGTACGACATCAATATGCCCATTGAGTATTAACGATCTTCCTCCACCTTTTCCTTTCCAAACCCCTACCACATTAGGGCTTCCTGAGAAGTCTGTTCGCGGACAACAAAACAAGGGATGTTTAAGAAAAAAATCCCCTCCAGGTTCCCAATCATCAACTGTTGCTCTTAGAGATTTCAATTTATCCATAATAAGACTCTGTGCTTTTGCCTCATTTCCAGGCAGGCTGGACGCTTGCACTAATTGTTGCAAAAAAGCGGCGATCTCCCCTTCTTTTTCCCGCATCCAAGCCTTGATTTTTTCAATCATAAGCATCCTCCTCAATACAGTAAAGGCGCTCCTGTTGACTCGACAACCTCTGATAAAGAAAAGGGAGATAGAATCTCCTTTAAAACTAACACGGCATCCTGCACTTCAATAACTGCACGTTCTGTAATGATTAAATTCACACAACGGGGAGCTGTCAAAGGCAAAGAACAAGTGGATACAATTTTCGGATTTCCCCTGGGGTCAGTATGGTTCATTAAAGCGATGACTCGCCTAGATTTTTGCGCTAAATCAATGGCTCCTCCCATGCCAGGCACCTTTTTGCCAGGGACAATCCAATTGGCAAGATCCCCTTTTTCACTCACTTCCAGAGCCCCCAGGATGGTAAGGTCAATTAACCCTCTGCGAATCATAGCAAAAGCTAATGTACTATCAAAATAAGAAGCGCCAGGAACAAGAGTTACAGGAAATCCCCCAGCATTGCATAAATTTTCATCCTCTTTTCCTTTCTCTGGGGAAGGGCCAATACCTAAAATTCCATTCTCTGCATGAAACATTACATGTTGATCTGCAGGAATGTAGTCTGCTACTAATGTGGGAATGCCAATTCCTAAATTGACTGTCATTCCCCCTTTGACTTCTAATGCTGCCCTTCTGGCAATTTTTTGCCTTTCTAAGTCTCCCAGTGCCATCTCCAATTCACCCCTTCGCTTTGCACAACATAATTAACGAAAATACCAGGGGTTATAATCCCTTCAGGGTCTAACTCTCCTGGGGGAACAATTTCTTCTACTTCTGCAATGGTAATATCCGATGCCATGGCTACCATTGGATTAAAATTCCGTGCACTTTTATCAAAAACCAGGTTTCCATAGGCATCCCCTTGCTTGGCATATACAATTCCTACCTCTGCGGTTAAGGCAGGTTCAATAATATATTCTTTTCCCCTTACTTTTGTAATCATCTTCTCCATGGACGCAATCGTCCCTAAACCTACGTCTACGAGAATTCCCCCTAGTCCTACCCCCCCTGCACGAATTTTCTCAGCCAGGGTTCCCTGTGGAAAAAAAGTAACCCGAAGTTTCCCCTGATTCATTTGCTCCCCCGCAACGGGATTAGATCCAATATGGGATGTAATCAACGTCTGAACCCGTTCTGCGCTAAAAAGCCTGCCAATCCCAATTTCGGGGAATCCAGCATCATTGCCAACAAGATGCAATCCTTTAACTCCCTTATCTAAAATTCCTTGAATAAGGGAAGGCGGGTTTCCTACTCCACCAAATCCCCCATACATCAAACACGTTCCAGCTTTAATAACGTTTAGTGCTTCTTCAATAGAAACAACTTTGTTTTTATCCATTTTTTATATCCTCCTCCAGCAATGAAAAAGCTTGATCTAAGCGTTGCAATAAAACATGCATTTCTTCCTGTTCCAGAGTAAAAGGCGGGGCAATCAGTATCGCTTCTCCCCCAAAGTAATCGGCCCCACCCATGGCAGGATAAAGCAACAATCCTAAAGCAAAGGCCTTCTCAATCAGTTTTTCTGTAAGTTTTTTTTGCTCCAGATTCCCGAATTCAATACCGCAAAGAAAACCTTTACCCCGAACATCTCCAATAATGGGGTGAGCTTCTTTTAATTTTTTTAATTCCCTTATTAGGACATTGCCCTTTTCTGCTACCTTTTGCACTAGTCCCTTCTTTTCAATAATTTCTAATACAGCAAGGGCAGCAGCTGCAGATTGAGGATGAGCACTATAGGTATGGCCTGCCATAATAGCCCCTGATCCGTTTCCAATGACATCGATCATTCTTTCACTTACAATGGTGGCTGCAATGGGAGCATATCCTGCACTCATCCCTTTTCCCAGGGCAATTAAATCAGGAATGACTCCCCAATGATTAATTGCAAAGGTTCTGCCGGTTCTCCCCATACCTGTCATTACTTCATCTACAATAAACAGGATGCCATAATGCTCACAGAGCTGTTTAATGCGTTGATAATAATAAGGAGGAGGGACAATCGCACCTCCTGAAGCCCCAATAATAGGTTCACAGATAAAAGCGGCAATATGTTCAGGGCCCTCTCTAATAATTACTTTCTCTAACTGTTCAGCACAGGGTAATTGACAATGAGGATAACTTTCATGGAAAGGACACCGGAAACAATAAGGGGGATCCATCATAGGAGAATCAAATAATAATGGAACATACTTTATTCTACGGGGGATATGGCCGGAGACAGCCAGAGACCCCATGGTAATGCCATGATAACCCATCCACCGTGATATAATTTTATATTTTCCCTTCACTCCTTTTTCCTGCCAGTATTGCAAGGCAATTTTTATAGCTGTTTCTGTCGCTTCCGAACCGCTATTTACAAAAAAAACATAATCCAAATCCCCTGGAGCCCATGCCACTAATTTATCGGCTAGAAGTTCTGCCGCTTCACTGGTAAATTGAGATCGGTAAGTAAAGGACACTTTATTGGCCTGTTTATCCATAGCTGTAATCACTTCAGGTACCCCATGGCCAATATTGGCGGTGATCGCTCCAGAACATCCATCTAAATAGGCCTTCCCTCTGGTATCGTATAAATAAATCCCCTTACCATGAGAGACCATAGGATAGTTTTTGGCGAAAACAGGCTTAATCACGTGGCTGTTTAACCTCATGTTAAGTTAGCCCCCATTCTTTACCCATAAACACATATCTTCAAAAGCTCCCGCAATTCTGCAATTTTGTGTTAACCGGCCTGAATAAGTGTAGCCTAATTGGTGGAGTGCTGCATTCATGCCGAAGGATTGGGAACGGGCAAGAGAATATAGATTAAATATTTTTTGATCCCTTAACTTTTCACCTAAAACATAAATTAAAAGGCGCATGAATCCGTAGCCGCGAAATTTTGGCCGTGTCACACAATCCGTAATTTCCGCATTACAATCTATATAATTGATTTCTGCTGAAGCGGCACTAACAATTTCACCCTCTTTTTCAATCACATAAAATAAACTTCCTTCCCCCATAACAGAAATTAAATAGGCAGGTTCATGAACGGGAGTAGGATAAGAAACAAATATGCTTCCATATAATCGGGCCAGAATAGGAGCATCATCCACCCTGGCCTTTCGTAAAATAAATGTCTCAGGCAAAACAGGCCGATCTTGTTGAATAGGGAGTTTTAATACCCTTTTCAGAATTTCATCTTCTTTTTTCCATTGATTGCTTTGTCTTCGCTGTTCATCATAATAAAAGGACATACAATAGGCATCACTTCCTCGAAAGTAACCAGTATATACTCCTTCCAACATAAATCCTCTGGAAAGAAAAAGCCGCCAGTGCTCACTTCTCGCTTTCACAAAGGTTTTTGTAAAGAAGTTTTTTTGGGCCAGATGATTAATTTCTTCAATCATTGCATATATATTTCCTCGATAATCATCTACCCGCAGCCGAAGACTATACCAATCTAAACATACCTTCATAATAAAATCGGTTCCAGATATGGTGCTGTTCATGTAATATTTCAGTTCACTCATAGCATAAATGCCTCCTAAGCAAACCCTTTATCTATGTTTATTAGAACCTAATGAAGAGTAGAAGGAGATTAGTATGTGGCAAGAACAAATGGAAATGTTATTAGAATTTATTCAGACGGGTGTTCATTTAATTAATAAAGATGGCATTACTCTTTTTTATAATCAAAAAATGGCGGAAATCGATGGATTAAACCAGGAACATGTGTTAGGCAAAAATATATTCCATCTTTTTCCTTCCCTAACAGAAGAAAGCAGCACCCTGGTTCGGGCTTTAAAAACAGGAAAGGAAATTACAGAGCAGTTACAAACCTATGTAAATTTTAAAGGGAAACAAATTACCTCCATTAATCGTACCTATCCCTTACGGCAAAATGGGGAAATCATTGGTGCAGTAGAACTAGCTGAAGACCTGACAAGAGTGGTTCAATTAAATGAACAAATTTTAGAACTGCGCCAACAATTGTTAGAACATCATTTTAAAGATGAAGATAATATACAATTAGTGGGATTGGATCCTGCCTTTCTCCATGCTATTGAAAAAATCAAGCGAGTGGCCCTTACTGATTCCACTGTGCTCATTACAGGATTAACAGGAACAGGAAAGGAACTGGTGGCGAAAAAAATCCATCAATCTAGCCATCGCAAAAAGTACCCTTTTATTGCGCAAAATTGTGCTGCTGTTCCTGGAGACCTTTTAGAAAGTTTGCTTTTCGGCACAGTTCGAGGAGCTTTTACAGGAGCGATTAACCGTCCCGGATTATTTGAACAAGCCCATAAAGGCACCCTCTTCCTGGATGAAATCAATAGTTTAGACGCCGGTTTGCAAGCCAAGTTACTAAGGGTGCTGCAGGACAAAAAAATCCGTCGCCTGGGGGGAACAGAAGAATTCCAGACCAACGTCCGTATCATTGCAGCCATGAATACAGATCCATTACAGAGTGTGAAAAAGGGAGAAATGCGGGCTGACTTTTATTATCGCCTCAACGTGGTGGCCATCCATCTTCCACCCCTTTCTCAAAGAAAAGAAGACATCTCCCTTTTAATTGACCATTTCATTCAAGAGTTTAATCAAGAATTTCATCGAAGAATCTCCAGAGTGTCGAAAAAGGCCTTAGATCATCTGCAATCCTATTCCTGGCCTGGCAATGTAAGGGAACTAAAACACGCTTTAGAATATGCTTTTAATATGCTTGGGGAAAAAGATGAGGAAGTGGATCTTATTCACCTGCCTCCCTTATTTGAAAAAAACGGACCTTCAATAAAGAATGAAACCATGAACCTTCCTTCCCCCTTTTATCCCTTAAATTTGCCCCAACTCCTTGAAGATTACGAACAAGATATTTTAAAAAGAACCCTTGATTCTTTTCAATATAATATATCGAAAACAGCAAAAGCCCTGGGAATGAGAAGACAGGCCCTTCAATATAAAATCAAGAAATATAAGTTGTAAAGAAGAGATGCTACGAATCAAATCAATGCCAGTTCCTCGCCGACAAAGATGTAAAACGGACGGTTAACTTCAATCCGGGCGCGCCTTCAAAACATCTGGGTAGCTCATTGATGGAGACAGTTGAAGGCTTTTTTCGCCCTTCTTTCAGTTTCCCTCGTATCGGCTCGCAAAAAGGCAACTGATTTGATCCATTAGCATCTCAACCATTGACCTTACGGTCTTTTTAAAAAATACAGGCTGTAAAAAATTTTGCGTCACCATTATTTTTTGCGCAAAATTTTTGGCACTGCTATTGTTTTCCTTGATATTTGTGAATTTTTCCCCTGGAAAATTTGGCACGCCTCTTGCATGAAGAATAAGTAAGAATGAAATGCAGAGGAGGTCGCCCTATGCTTTCCACTCCAGGGCAATCAAAAGATTACCGCCAGGTAGAATTATGGAAAGACTTAAATGAGGATCAATGGAACGATTGGTTATGGCAACTAACCCATACCATACGCACCCTTGATGATTTAAAAAAAGTAATCCATTTAACGCCGGATGAAGAAGAAGGAGTGCGAATCTCAACACAAACCATCCCTTTAAATATAACTCCCTACTACGCCAACCTCATGGATCCCATTGATCCCCGCTGTCCTATTCGCAGGCAATCGGTCCCTCTTTCTCGGGAATTAATCAAAACTCCCTATGATTTAGAAGATCCTCTATATGAAGATGAAGATTCCCCTGTCCCCGGCCTCACCCATCGCTATCCTGATCGGGTATTATTCCTTGTCACCAACCAGTGTTCTATGTATTGCCGCTACTGTACTCGCCGCAGATTCTCAGGGCAAGTAGGCATGGGTGTTCCCAAAAAACAAATAGATAAAGCCATCGATTATATCCGCCAAACCCCCGAAGTACGTGATGTCCTTCTTTCCGGAGGAGATGCTTTACTTATTAATGACAATATTCTGGAGTATATCTTAAGCAATTTACGGGACATTCCCCATATTGAAATCATCCGTATTGGTACCCGCGCTCCTGTGGTGTTTCCCCAGCGAATTACAGATAACCTTTGCTCGATTTTGCAAAAGTATCATCCCGTTTGGTTAAACACTCATTTTAATACCCCTTTTGAAATCACCCCTGAATCCAAAAAGGCCTGCGAAAAGCTAGTGAATGCCGGTGTGCCTGTAGGAAATCAAACGGTGATTCTGGCGGGGATTAATGACAGTCCACAAATTATCAAAAAACTGATGCATGAACTAGTGAAAATAAGAGTCCGGCCATACTACATCTATCAATGCGATTTATCTGAAGGCATTGGCCATTTTCGTACGCCTGTATCCAAAGGATTGGAAATTATTGAATCCCTACGGGGACATACTTCGGGCTATGCGATTCCTACATCATTTTTTATTGTATGTATGAAAATCCCTCGTTATAATTAAACTAGAAACATAACGCAAGGGAGTTGTAAGACATGGAAAAGAGAAACGAGGGCCTTTTCGGAGCGTTATACCTCCGTATATCCCGTGATAAAGGAGAAAACGAGGACACGCTACAAAACCATAGAGAAATAATGGCGAAGTTTTGCGAAAGTCACGGCTTTATTTACGAATCATACGAGGAAATCGTATCGGGCGGTAAGCAGGATATCGAATCCCGCCCGCAGCTACAGCGGCTTATTGATAATATCGAAAAATACGAGGCTATCTATTGCATATCGTTAGACCGCCTTTCAAGGAACGGCCTAGTATCGCAGCAGATAAAGCAACTATGTATTGATTACGAAATTTTAATAATTACGCCGTCCCAGACATTCGACCTCGCCAATTCGCAGGAGGACAGGGTTTTATACGATGTATCGAGTATGTTCGCATCCATGGAGTACGAGATGATTGCGAAGCGGATGAGATTAAACAAGATGCAACGGGCGGCCCGTGGCGAGTGGATATCGAGTAAACCTGCCTATGGCTTTCGTAGGAACCAGGAAACGAAAAAGCTCGAGATATACGAGCCAGAGGCAAAAGTAGTTCGCTATATATTCGAGCTACACGGACAAGGCCTCGGAGCTTTCCGTATCGTTGATATATTGAACGCCGAAGGCTATAAGCCGCAACTATCTAACGCTTTTAATCTTCCCACCGTTAAACGTATAATACAGAATCCCGTGTATAAGGGAACGGTAGTTTATCACAACCGAAAGCGGGTAAAGGAGGGAGGTAAATACGTATATAAGGTCGTAGATACCATTACAACAGAGAACGCTCATCCTCCGATTATTCCTCCCGATGAGTGGGAGCGGGCTAACCTAGAGAATCGAGCAAGGTCGGAACGGTCAAGAATAACCAGAGAAAAGCCGTCGAAAGTATCAGGCGTAACAATGCTAAAAGACCTCGTATACTGCGGCGTATGCGGTCGTAAGATGACTATCCGCATAGATAGAAACGATTACACTCTCAAACGATGCGAGTACTTATTAAAAGGTAGCTCTGAACGCTGCCCTAACTGCGGTATTAGAGTTGACTACCTCGAGGGAGCCGTCTTATCGAAATTAAAAGATTATCGAAAGGAACTGAAAAAGGAGCTGCGAAAGCTCGAGAAGTTAGACCTAACGAAACTAAAAAAGGATTATAACGACCGCCTAACGCATATCAAGGCAGAGATAAGGGAATGTAACAGGCGGCAAAACAATCTTATAGATGCCGTGGCGGAGGGATTATTCACGTTAGACGAGCTAAAGGCGAAAAAGCAGGAACTCACTAACCGCCTCCAATCATTAGAGGAGAAAAGAAAACGGATTACACGTGAGGCTGCGGAGATAGACGTAAGCTCTCATATAGACCGCATCGAGCATATCATAGGCCTACTCGATAACATCGAGAAATTACCGCCCGAAGGCCAAAACAGAGCATTAAAACAATTCGTAAAGGCCATTTATTTTACGAGGCTTATCCCCGATGATATACGCAAGTTATCGACTAGGAATCCCGAAAGACGAGGATATCCATTTGAGTATACGATAGAGTACTATTAGATTACGAACTAAAGGAACGGGAGGTATTATCATGCCGAAAAGTAGGTCAACTATAAAAGTCGTTCTATGTAAGCCGAAAGTTATACCGAGGGAGTACGAACTAGAAAACGAACTCGTTCCGATGCAGCAGCTCGTAGGCGGTTACCTCGAGGTCGCTGCGTTAAAGGGAGTACTGGGCGGAAAGTATGCCGTGATTTGTAACGAGGAGGGATTGCTCGAGGGTCATGCTAATAATCTGCCTACGAATCTCGAAGAAAACCTACTCGGTATCAGTGGAACCTTTTTCGTATGCTGCACGAATGGCGAGGAGTTTACGAGTTTAAACGAAAATCAGGTCGTGGATGTTCTTTCTACTCTCGGAGTAGGGACGTTCCATTAATAAAGGAGGCGGAAACAATGACCGTAAATAGGCCAAAATTCGTAGATAGCCCGTATTTTTATATCGACGAAAAAACGGGCGAATGGAAACTGAGAGACGGGGCCTCCGAGGAGGATAAGAAGGAGCTCGAGAGGTTTAACGCTTATCACGAACGACTCGAAAATCCGATGGGTAGGCTAAAAATATCTACAGATTGGGAGCGACCTAAATTTCTTGACTCCCCGTACTGTTACGAGGAGGGCGGAAAGTGGCTGCTAAAACCCAACGCTCCCGCAGCTATTCGAAGAGAATACGATGCTTTTTTATGCGAGGGCATGACGATAGACTCAACCGCCTAGAACCCGTGGTAAATCAGTCTCTGCGAGCACCAAGTTATCTCAAGTCAGAATGGTACGATGAAAAAACTCGTAAGCTCAAAAAAGGAGCTCCGAAAAAGCTCGTAGATGAGTATAACGCTTATCAGGAGCCTAGCGATGAGGTTCTCGACGAAGAACTTATTCGACCGAAAAGAACCTCACTAACTGAGGAGGATATTAAAAATCTATTAAAAAACGAAAAGAGGCGGCGATAATGAACGAAGTACAACCGATACGCAGCAAGAAAGATATCGAGCGAATGAAAGCGGCTCTACATGGGAGGAACCGCCTGTTATTTGTATTTGGCATAAATAGGAGGTAGCCTGTCACTCACTCCGCAAAACGTTCGATAACTATACTAATAAAAAAGACTGTATTTATAGTTCTCAACGTATAAATTGGTCTTTTTTTATTGCCTAAAAACCTGATATCTAGACTTTATTTTTTAAGTATTTAAAGTATTTATTGTTAGATATATAATGAAATTATTACTAACTCAACTTTCGCAGCTAGATAAATGTGATGAGTTTAAATGACTGTAAGGTTCGGAGCCATTGAAATATAGTGCTTGACCTAAAAAACAGGCATGAAAAAGCACCTCATCGTTTGGTATAGTTGAT
>CAMLDI010000034.1 GCA_946478845.1 uncultured Paenibacillaceae bacterium | reverse complement strand
GGGATGGCGCTCCTTTTCGCCTTTATCCCCTTTGCTCAGATAGCTCGCAAGAGCTGGGGGTCCCATCAAGAAATTAATAAAGATGATTATATTTTATAAAAATAGGGTAACAGGGACTTGAACCTAACACGATGTCAGGTTGTATAGTTAGGTTGGTAAGCAAAAACTATAACCTTCGCATGTGGTTTGATCCGCACACAAGTGTAAAAAAGCCCTGCCACCAGAAGGTGACAGAGCTTTTTGTTTTTTTAAAATAAATTTCAAAATTAAAGACGTTATGCAAATCGCGGAATATCATTCGGTAAACCAACACGCATATAAAATCTTGCATAAGCCTGAGCTAAATGTTCTTTATAAGGTGAATTTAATCTAATTCTTTTGTCACCTTGGTTTACTAATTCCTGAACATAAGCAAAAGGAAGCGAATATACATTTCTAAAATCAATAATGCAAATTTCCCTTTTAAACTCTTCAACATTACATTCTGCAATCATATGATATTTATATTGCTGTCCTCTTCTTATTGATTCAAGATTTTTATCATTTTTGAAAGCTGAAACTTCATCTCTTTGTTTACTTAATGGCTGAACTGGAGAAACATATACCCATGGTATTTTACTATTTCCTAAATCGCAAGATTGGGTAAGGATAACAACATCATTTACCATATAATCTATTTCTTTTGTTTCACCTTTAAAAAAACCAATTGCTGGAACAGCTACCTTGACCTCTTCAATGATGTCACCTTGTTCTAAAGTGTTATCAGAAACAATTGAATACCAACCATTCGTCTTCTCATTCTCACCCATTTTGCACTAACACCACCATTATTATATATCATCGAAATTGTCCGGAATAAAGGCAAAATCTTCATCATCTACTGGTAAAAACATATCTGGTAGTTTATTGCCCAAGGTTGCTTCCATTTTACCAAACCCTTTTGGGCTTACAATTTTTTCATCATTTTCTTGATAAAAGTCATGAATGTATAAATCTTCATCTATAAAATCACTAAAAAATACAACATTATCATCCGTAATTGGTGATGAATTTGTAAAATTATTTACAGCTGATGAATATTCATAAGAAGTTTCATTAAAATTAATAGCTATAGGAGTGAAGGAAAATGTTCCAGCAACTAAACCAGCTGCTATTGTAGATGAAAATAAACTCATCATAAATCAAACGCTCCTTCATTTAAAATTTTAAATACTTTATGGTAAACAAATTCTTCTGCGAAACTGTATAACCATTCTTTTGTTTCTTCAATATCTGTATCATTTAGTTTATTACCATTGGTGTTAAAGTCATATCTACTATTAATGTCAAAATTGATAAATATACCCTTATCAAGTAACGTTGCATCCACAAATGATGTTGTAGCGATTGATCCGCTTTGTATTCCGCCTATATTAAAATTCCTATAATTACCAATCGTAATATTGACAAAATACTTATCATTTATGACAAACGTATACTTATTATTTACATCATAAATTTTAGATTCATGTTGTACAGATTTATTTAATTTAAGCATTATATGGTTAATAATTTCTTCTTCATTGCTGTCCTGTTTAAACTGTAGTGTACCAGATAAACCCATATAATAAATTGTTTTTATATCTGCCATTCTTAATATATCGAGGGTTTTTTCTGTACGACTTTTTATATATTCTTTACATAATTCAAAATTACCTTGGTACCTTTTATCAAACTTCGCATTTATATTAGCCATAATTTGGGAAAAGGTTATTTGACTATGTCCGTTTATTGCATTAAAAACAGCCCTCGGTATTTCAGGCTCGATGCTGTACGGTACATCAATTATTTCAGGGGGAAGATATAGATCCTCAAATAATTTATTAATTCCTTCAATTTTATTTTGAATTTTTTCTTTTACTTGTGGTTTTCTTAAATATGTAATATTAAAAGAAGAATTTATTATACTTCTATTTGATTCATTAAAATACACTTTCAACCCACCTTCCCTTTAAATCCTATCTAAATAATACCATATTTATTTCTAATTATAGTTTTTTTTTAACTTTACAATGTAAATTTACACAAAATTATATTTTACCATAATTATGTTTATGTAACTATTTATATTTTTCCTAATTTTAGTTTTTATAAACAAAAACCTCTACCACTGGTTAAGGAAACATGGGTTATGCTAGTACAAGTTCGTTGAATAAAGAAAAACCCCTTTAGTCAGAAGCTATGGAAAGCTGAATGAGGCATTTCTAAAAATATTTTATAAAAATAGGGTAACAGGGACTTGAACCTAACACGATGTCAGGTTGTATAGTTAAGTTGCCGGCAAATATTTTTTCGTACGAAATGAGGGGTTGGTTCTGGATAAGAAAAATTGGAAAGTGGGCGAATTAGCTAAACAAACGGGGCTTACGGTACGAATGCTTCATCATTACGATAAAATCGACTTATTTTCTCCTTCTCAATATTCAGATACAGGTCATCGGCTTTATACGGAAACTGATATCGTCAAGCTGCAACAAATTATGTCCCTAAAGCAGTTAGGTTTTTCTTTGGAAGACATTAAGGAAATTATGGAAAAACGAAATTTCAATCCCGTTGAACTTATCAAAGTACAGTTAGAGGACGTGAAAAAACGCCTTCGGCTGCAAGAGCTGTTATGTAATCGGTTGGAGAAAATATATGAATTGCTTACTAGCCAACAAGAAGTCACACCTGAGCAATTTATAAATTTGATTGAGGTGATTAAAATGAATCAAGATAAATATTTTACCCAGGAACAAATGGAAAGGATCTCGGAATCTTTTGGTCTTGAGAAACGAAAGCAGTATGTAAGTGAATGGTCGGAAATAACCGCAAAACTACGTGAGGAGTTTGAAAAAGGGACACCGCCAGAAAATCTGGATGTGACCCATTTGGCTAAACAATGGAACGAATTCATCAATGAGTTGACTCTTGGAGATCCTGAGATTTCTAAGGCTGCTGAACGTTATTATAAAGATAATCCTGAAGTAGCAGAGCGATTCGGGATCGATAAACAGCTTTCTGACTATATCAAGAAGGCTATGTCACACAGTAAGTAAAAAAACAGGGCCATTGCTTACGAAGGATTTCGTTCGTAAGCAATAGCCCATTTTTTCGCTACTTATCACCTTTAACCCCTTTAATACAACAAGTTATTTGAATTCTAAATAGTAATCTCCCAAAACTCACGATCTTCCATGACCAAATCATAAGGTTTTTTAATGTCCAACCAGCTAATGTTTTGTTTTTTTGAAATTGCCAAGTCTTCTTTTCCACTCAAACAAGTAAAGTACTCTACAACGCCACTCGCATGGATGGCATCCTCTAAATAAGAATATAGTATCGTTAAACATTTTTCTTCTTCCGCAGTTCCTTTTAATGAATGTTTTAAAGGGATGTAATTAGCATATGCAACAACTTGGTAATTAAATGAGAGGTGTCGGCTATATGAAAATCTTTGTTTTAATTTGCTATCGTAATTATTTTTAAAATATAAATGTACAAAATCTAATTCATTTTTATAGACATTCGTTTGTTGCGGAGATAATGCTTTTGAACCGAATTCCCCCTTCGGCAATCTCATTGGTGAAGCAATATAAATATACTGGGTCATACGGTTTCCTCTTTTCACCATATTATCAACCGCACATGTTTGATGATTTGCTTCATAACAATTCTTTAATAACACCAATAACCATAACAAGACCGATTATAACCTTCCTTCTTTTTAAAACAATAGCTATAGTTTAAGTAGACAATTTCACAACCTCAAAGGGAATACTAACCTATTCGAACTTATTCATAGAGGAGAAAAAGATGAAAATTTATGTTGATGCAGACGCTTGTCCTGTAAAAGATATTATTATCTTTGAAGGTACAAAGGCAAAAATTCCTGTAACCCTTGTTACTAGCTTTTCCCATTTTTCAAATGCAGAAAATCCGCCAGGAGTGGAAACCATTTATGTTGATTCAGGAGCAGATGCTGCCGATTATCGGATTATGCAGCTAGTAGAAATAGGCGATATCATTGTTACACAAGATTATGGCCTTGCTTCCCTGGGTTTAGCAAAAGGGTGTACAGTTCTTCACCATAAAGGGTTTAGTTATACAAATGAAAATATTGATGAATTATTACAAACACGTTATTTTAGTGCAATGGCTCGAAAAAACGGAAAACGTACAAAGGGGCCAAAACCATTTACATCAGAAGATCGGGAGAAATTTAGGGATCTTTTTAAAAGAGCGATATTACGTAAAAAATATTGATTATCTATAGCATGTAGCGTTTTATCATCTATATCCCTTTAAGTCAGTTAAAGTAATTTAGCATAATTAACCAATTATATTCTGCTTTATGTTACAGTTTAAGAAATCAAGATGACTGGGGGTTAACTGATGGATAAAAACCGCAAGTTCGCAATACTATTAGTACTTTTAGCCACTTCTTTTATCTCAGGAGGTATGGCGTTCAAAAACTACTTTATTTATTCGCCGGTTGTTGGCTGGACTGGGGGAATTGTTTTTTTGACTCTTGCACTAACTTTTGCTATTAAAGGGAATCATGCTAGCAAAAACTTGAGAGAGGATGATTAACCCATCAATACATTTCCATTTCTCTCACCCATAAACACACAAGAGATTTTTAAATAAATGAACCGTATGCCAATTAAATAGCATACGGTTTCTTTTCTAGTATAGCCTATCTTAGGGCCTTGTCCCCAAAAAGGGTACCCATTCGGTTCTGGACTTTTTCTGCCGTTAAGATCATCTCATCAAACAATTCCTGATGCATAGAGATAGAATTGATAAGACTGATAACCTGTCTGCCCATCCAACACCTTCTAGTCTTCAGAACCCTTCCTGGTGCTCCTAAATCAAACCCATGTTCTTTATCACATCTAATGAACATAAATATTCATTCAGTGTTCTGTTTTTATAAGGACTATCCTCAGTACGTGGCCATCCTAGAAAAACATCAAACAAATATAGGCTTTTTTCGATATCTGCATTTGCTCCTCCGATATAATAATCTGATAAAAAATGATTATCTTTTGATTTCAGTAAGATTAATGCTCCAATATCCAAAATACTATCAAGATCCTTTAAAATCTTATTTTTAGGTGATTCTACCGCGACTTTGTACTCCATACTATCAACACATTTTATTTTTCCTTGCAATAAATCAATAATAGGTTTGTAATAAATGACAAATGCCCCGCAAATACAGTCACGATCAGAAATTTCATCATAATACAGGTATTCTTTTAGACCAGGATAATTTAATGGTATTTCAGCCGAATGTAATTTATATACTAAGAATTCCTTGACTTCTGCAATCGTCCACGTTGGAAAACTGTTCATCGATTTATTCATTAATTTAATCTTCCTTGTCCGTAAAATGAATGAACCCCAGTTAATCCTTTCGGGTGGTAATGATTATAAGTTCTGATACCTGATCTTTGACTATGGGCATAATGGTGAAGGGTATCACTATATGACGACGCTGCTTTAGCTGCTTTTTGAGCATAATAACTAGAAATACTCCAAATATTTCCCTTAGCCTTTAAACGGGCAACCGCTTTGGTAAAACTTAATCCAGGCCCTACAAAAATTCCATATTTATTATTAACAGTTCTAGCTTGGTAGTGATAAAATCTCTTATTTTTAGGTTGTTGCTCTGCGATATAACCTGCAATCCAAAGAACACCCTGGTATAAATTAAGGGCACCTATTGCAGCAAAATAGATAATAGCTGCCGCACCTACGGCAAGTGCGAAATCCGCAAGTAAGGCAGAGCCTACAGCAATCCCAAGTGCTGGTACCCAAAACCATGAATTGTGGTATATTTCATTATTTGCGTCATTTGTATTAATATATTCTTCTTGATTTGTATCCAAGTCTGTAATGGATGCCGCTATATCTTCATCAGTAAGTTCTTTAATCTCAATACTGTATTCTTTTTCTGCACGATCAGTGCTGCTAATAATCGTGACATTATTGTCACCTATACTAAGACCTATTCCAGTTTCAAAAGATTTTCCCTTATCATCTTCTGCAACTATTTTAATAACAACATCTTCCTCTTCAACAATTTGCTCAAAATTATCATTAATTGGATCTAAATTATTAATAATTTCCTCGTTCACCTCTTCATTATCGGAAGTTATTTCTCTAGATAAATTAGGGTTACTTCTTACTAAATTTTCTTCTTGTTTACTCATTGGAATTGCAACATCAACTTCAGCATTTTCAATACCTACATTCTCTAGTTTCTCTGTAATCTTTTCTTCTAGTTGATTAATTTTTTCATTACTCTTAAGTTCTTGTGCATTTACATATGAGTTGATATTAAATAAAGAAAAAATTAAGCAAATAAGCAGTAATTTACAACTAAATTTCTTAACTAATTTGTTCATAATTATTCCTCCAAAAAATAGGCTTATTCTTGAATTAATCCCTTTCCGTATAGATGACTTTTGTTCTTTTCGAGTTGTACTGCATTATTTTTAAAGTATGTATAAACCTGATTCCAACTATATTCATTTTTTGATGAATAACGGCTCAAGTGCTTTGCAAAAATAGCTGTAACAAAAGCTGTAGAAGCAGATGTATAAGAAAAATAACTATATTGATGATTAATAGAAGTAGACAAAATATTATAACCGGGTGCAACAAAATCAATCTTCCCATAGGCTGTAAATGGCACTTTTTTTAAATCAGGATTTATTGCTCCAACGGATATTACCTTTGGTTGATTTGCAGGAAAATCAACATTGCCATTGAGATTATTTCCAGCCGCGGCGATTATAAAAATTTTCTTATTTATTGCTTTATCTATTAAATTTTTTATATTTGTGCTTTCAGTTGTTGAACCTAAACTCATATTAATAATATCAACGTCCTCTTCTATTGCCCAATTCAAAGCATCAATAATAGAATTGACGGTTGTTTTGTTATTAGAAAAGGCCTTTATAGAGTAAATTTCTAAAGAGATATCAGACGCGATTCCTTTTACACCAAAACCATTATCAAGAGCAGCAATTATTCCTGCGACTGCAGTTCCATGGCCAGTATCATCTTCAACTTGAGCTATTTTATTTATTGAATTAAATTCTTTTGTGACGATTCCTTTTAAATCAGAATGGTCTTTATCTATCCCAGAGTCTATTACTGCTATTTTTACGGTTCTTTTTTGTTTCACTTTTTTCCCCTCAATTGTGCTAAAACCCCAGGAAATAAATTGTTCATTAATATTAGGAATTATATTTTTCTTTTCATACTGGCTTAGTTTGACTTTAATATCTCTTTGTTGATTTCCCATTAATTTAATCTCGCCTGCTTCAAACATAAATAGGAATTCTAATGCAAAAATAAATACTACTAAAATAATAAAAGAAATTTTATTAATTATATCTTTCTCCTCCCTGTTAAATTTTCTTTCCTAGTAAATAAAAACATAGTCTACTAATTTAATCCATTTATATTTATAATATAAATTTGTTATAAAATAAACCATTTATTGAAATGGATGATAAATTGATTTCTGTAATGTAGAATAAAGAACTAAAATTTTAGAAAGTGACCTTTAGGTTGCCTTTTTTAATTCAATTCCCCCTCATCAAACCATACGTGAAGTTTTCCTTCATACGGCTTCCAATGCTCTTCGTTCTTCGGCTTGCAGTTATTCTACCAATTTTATTAATGAATCCTTCATTACGAACCCGCAAAAAAATCCATTTTGAAAACAGCAAGTTCTCAAAATGGATTTTTGTATTTTTACGCCTCTTTAGCTACTGGCTGTTTCACCGTTGTGTCAGGCTTTTTTTCGGCAGCTCGTGTAACCCGTTTAATAAAGAAGGTTAGCAGTAAACAAATGAAGCCCATAAGGAAAATTACATAGTATGCGTCATTTATTCCTTGAATGGAAGCCTCCATTAACAGGTGTTCCTGTGTTACCCCTTTTGCTCCCCCGGTTGCCATCATTTCCTGCAGGTGATTTTTCGTGCTGCTTGCCATCACAGTCACAAGGAGAGAAGTGCCTATCCCGCCAGCCACCATTCTAATGGTGTTGGAAATGGCTGTTCCATGGGTATTCAGAATCCTCGGCAATTGATTTAAACCTGTCGTTTGTAATGGCATAAGGAGCATGGCCATCCCTACCCGTCTCCCGGTAGACATGAGAACGAGATAAGTATAGCTGGTTGAGTCCGTCAAATTAATAAAGCCAAAGGTGGTAGCGATAATAATGGCCATACCAATAATGGAAAGCCATTTCCCTCCGAATCGGTCGAATAGATTTCCCGTGATCGGACTTAGCAAGCCCATGAGAAGGGCTCCAGGAAACAGCAGCAGGCCAGATTCCAGAGGAGTAAACCCCCGGATATTTTGCAAGTACAAAGGCAATAGCATCATATCCGCATACATGATGATGGTTACCCCGACACTTATAATGGACGTCAGGGAAAACATATTGTATGAAAAGGCCCGCAAATCAAGAAGGGGATTCTTAGATACCAGCTGCCGCCAGGTAAACAGGACAAGACTAAGGATTCCCAAAATAAGAGAAAGGACAACCTCATTACTAGACCAGCCTTCGTTGCCTGCCTCGCTAAAACCGTATAATACACCACCAAATCCGATCGTTGAAAGAAGAACACTGATCATGTCAACTTTAATGGGGTTCGTTTCCGACACATTTTCCAAATACAGTAGGCCCCCAATAATCACTAAAACACCAAAGGGAATCATGCCGTAAAACATGGTCTGCCAGGTAAAAGTTTCAATAACATACCCTGCTAAAGTCGGTCCAATGGCAGGGGCAAAAATAATGGCAAACCCCACCCAACCCATTGCTGAGCCTCTCTTCTCTGGAGGGAAAAGAGATAAAACAACGTGCATGAGCAAAGGCATAATAATCCCAGCCCCTGCTGCTTGAATCAGCCGTCCAATCATCAGGACAGGAAAGCTGTTTGCCAGAGCGGAGACGATGGTTCCAATAAGGAAAATAATCATGGAACTTTGAAATAGCTGGCGCGTGGTAAATCTTCGCATAAAGAAGGCAGTGATTGGAATCAAAACCCCATTAACCAGCATATACCCTGTTGTCAGCCACTGGGCCGTTGCCGCCTGTATTTTAAAATCCTCCATTAATTCTGGAATAGCAACCGTCATAATGGTTTGATTAAAGATCGCAAGAAAGGCACCCAAAATCATAATGAACAAGATTGGTCCCTTGTTTACAGAACGGATGTCTATTGTTGCCCGATTACTCAATCCCATTCATCCTTTCCATTCAATAGTATTATAAATTTACAATGTGTCGTATAATTTACATTGTATAAATGAGATTATAAGCACAATACAGTGTGTTTACAATTGACAATTATGGATAAAGTGTAAACTAATTTACATATATATCGTATTTTGTAGTTTATTTTGTAGATAAACGACATATATTTGGAGTTAGTGCGCTGCTATTCATATTGAAAGGAAAAAGTAGGATGGACCCTCGCATACTCCGTACCCGCCAATTATTAAGAAATGCATTTATTGAATTGCTTCAGGAAATGGATATCGAAAAAATATCCGTCAATCGCCTGACTGAGCGGGCAACCATCAATCGGGTGACCTTTTATCTCCATTATCGAGACATTCCAGATATGCTGGAAAAGATGGCAGATGAGATGATCGAAGACATTTCTAAGGTTATTAACCCAACCATAGAAAATGAGATATCCACTGAAGATGGGGATTTGCAACTGCTGATTCATTTATTTGAGCATATCGCCTGGCAGGCTGATTTTTATAAAATCGTTCTTACCAGGCGACTGCCCATTTTCAGAGACCGATTATTGCTGTTTTTGACAGACGTGGTGGTGACAAGGTTAGAACAGGTAAGAGGTGATTCTTATGTCCTTACAGCCGGTGTGCAAAAGGATATTTTGATATGGTATATTTCATCGGCTTTGATTGGAACCATTGTAAATTGGCTGCAAAAGGACATGCCCTATACCCCAACTTACCTGGCGAGACAATTTATGTTGCTTCACCATAGGAGCACCTAGCTGCCTTATCATCTCTATCCCCTTTAGTCAGAAACAAAGGGAGCGTCGCTAACTGCTTGCTGAACAGTTAGCGACACTCCCTTTTCTTCATTTAATATAAGAAGTAATTTTCTGTGCCCAAAAATCATATCCTGTTTTGCTTAAATGGAGGCCATCCACTGCGTATTGTTCACGCAACGTCCCATTTTCCAAAAATGAGGGGTATAAATCGATGTATGTTGCATGATACTTAGTAGCCAGTGCTTTGATTTGATGGTTAAATTTCACAATATCCTGATTTCCGTACCTGGGCAACGTTCGGGAGAGGGGCAATACGCTTTGCACGAAAATCTCTGTATGTGGAGATTTTTCTTTTATTTTTTGCAAAATTTGTTCGTAGTTTTTCACCGTTTCGGTGAACTCATTATTTTGCAGAAAATCATTGATCCCTATCATTAGAAATAGTTTGGATGGACGGGTACTAACAATGGGATCAATTCGTTGCAACAAATCGCTGGTTTTATTGCCATCAATCCCCTTGTTTACAATGGATACGTATGGGAAGGTGCTTTGCCAATCATTCCGGCGAGTAATGCTGTCTCCAACAAAATAAATGGGATTGCTTTTCACGAGTTCCCGTTCCGTTTCCTGTTTCACCGTACTCATCATTTCTTTCATGTCCTTTGCGTGCATCACCCTGGTTGTTTCTATTTCTTCTTTTAAATTTTTGATGAAGAGAAAAGTAAAAAAATTAGAAAGAATAATCAGGGCAAAAAGGATGAGTACAGTTATCTTTTTCTTCATCTCACACAACCCTTCTTAAAAAGGATTTTTATAAGTAATCACATCTCCCGTAATAGCATCAATATATTCGATAAATGTTTGGGTAAGAGAATCGCATGCTTCATAAGCAAGGATATAAGATTCGTTCTGATTATCATAATACCATGACCAGGCTAATTTAAAATCCAAATGCTCCATGAATCGTTCCCGGGCTTCTTCTTTTGAAATGACTGGTTCGGTTGGAATTTGCTGCAATTGCTCCGGCTTCATGTGCAGGCCGCTATAGTGGTCAATCTGTCCTGTAGTACGATTGACGCCAACCATGACGATTTCTGACTGAATAGGAATGCCATGGCCGTTATGAAGCCAAAACGTGAATCCTGATATCGTGTTGGGCTCGTCCTCGTCCTCATCTTCAAAGGCATCTTCCCGAACTACCAGTTGTAAATAAGGGCAATACTCCGGCACCATCCTGCACAAAAAATCGACAGCTCTGGCAAAACACTCTTCACGGGTTAGCTGCAGTTCCCCGTTGCGTTTATAAAACCAAATAAACCGTGTCACTTTCCCTGTTTCCTTATGGATAAAAGCCTTTACTGTATCATCATTATGATTTGCAAAAAAACTGTTGAGCGTTAAATCCTGTTCTTTTCCTACCCAGTTTTTCCAGCGCCACACGACGCCCCGTTCATCACATAGTTCTGTTTCTCGGATGATTTCCATGTCCTCTGAAATGCCAATAATTTCCTCAATGGAAGCAGATACCCGGGGCGGATTTGCCAGTATCGGAAGTGGAACGATTTTAGGCACTACATCTTCTTCATGGATAATGGTTAATGTAGGTTCCAACACTCCTGCTTTAAAATCCATACACTCTGTGGTTGGCTCGTATACCAGACGAAATCCCCCCTCTTCTGGTTGCATAACAACCAGCTTAAAATCCAATCTGGTCTGTAGGTCTGCAACCAGTTTCTCTTTGGAAATCAGGGTGGCGGGAATTTCAGGAATGGCTTTGATCCCTTCATAAGTAAAACCAGTCACATCACCCCAATGATCAATCACGATTGTACACCCTGCATTAGGCAAAGGAAGATCCATGACCATTTGTTCAAAATAAAAAATATCATCATAGGTCTGATTTCTGACTTTACTTAAAGTAAGGGACTTAAGGGCATCAGGATAATGATATCCCAAAAATCCCTCTGCTATTTCTCTTTTTTCCCTTTCATTTAATGGATTGTTGATTATATCTTCAACTTTCTTATCGATGGATAAATGGAGTAAATTACCCTTTAGATCCAGAGTAAGGTCAATATACTCCTCTTCTCGAGCTTCGTTGACCCAAGTAAAAATCCCTTCCCCCTGAACAGGATCATTCTCTAGAATATCTTCAATTACAGGTTTAAAATGAGGGGGAATTTGTACGATGGATTGGGCCCGTTTTTTAAGTTCTTCTTTTTGCAAGATATAAGTCCTCCCAGCATTAAAAGTTCTTCCTCCCTTATTATAAATTACCAAATATTATATGGACAGTTAGTATTTCACGAAATTTCCACCTGATCAAAGGGGAGAAAGGAGATAAGAAGGGGCAAAAACCCTCTAACGCAATAGTTCAAGTTAGGAAAGCGCACAAAAGTTTGTCAGATAATCTAACAAACTAAATGACAAGCTTTTTAAAACAAGCTATGCTAAACGTGTCGAAAGTCATCATCCAGTATGGGTGCGACAGCTCATCAAGGTCTTCTCCATTTTAGGAACCGATCCCTCTCTCCTTACTGCATAGCCGAGGGAATCGGTCTTTTTTTTGTCTTTTTGCATATACTTTGGTAAAACCCCCGTGGTTACAAATAGGTTACAAAAAGATTGTGAAGTTTTCTTTCAGCCTTTCCCACAAAGGGTTACAAGGTCTGCTATGATGAAGGTGTTGATCCAATACCCTCATAACAGAAGAAACGAGCATGGTATGCTCGTTTCTTCTGTATATCCTTTATTATTATCGTACGAATTAGCGTAATCTTGTTCCTTACGGTGTTTGGAACTATATACAAAAAAGCTATTGCCCTATTTAAGGCACAATAGCTTTTTAAGCTTACGCTAAAGATGTTTGTATGTTCACATTTACTGATGGTACTTTTTCTTCTTCTGTTACCAGCTGTACCACAGGTGTCTTGATTCGTTCCAAATTGGCACCTACTATCCGCAACTGATCCACAATGTCTACATATCCTCGGTCTATGTGATGAAGTTCAGTTAATTCTGTGGAGGTATTATCCTCACAAATGAGCCCCGTCAGTAGGAGCGCAGCCCCTGCCCGTAAATCAGTACATTTTACCTGAGCCCCGGATAACCGTAGGCCCCCTTCTACAATAGCAGTACGCCCTTCAATTTTAATGTGGGCACCCATCCGTTTAAATTCATCCACATGCATAAAACGGTTTTCGAATACAGTTTCGGTAATCAAGCTAGTTCCTTTAATCGATAAAAGCAATGCCATAAATTGGGCCTGCATATCGGTAGGGAACCCAGGGTGTGGCAGGGTTTTAATATCAACTGCTTTTAATTCCTGATTCTCATCAATGAAAACACGAATTCCGTTATCTTCTTCTTCAATATTTACGCCAACTTCACGAAGCTTCGCAATGACCGGTTTCAAATGATCTCCTATGGCATTTTCCACAAATAGATCTCCACGGGTAATGGCGGCAGCTATCATGTATGTACCTGCTTCAATGCGATCAGGAATAACATAATGGGTTGCTCCAGTTAGGCTATCAACGCCATCAATACGAATGGTACCTGTTCCAGCTCCACGTACACGAGCGCCCATTGCATTTAAATAGTTCGCTAAATCAACAATTTCTGGTTCCTGGGCCACGTTTTCAATCACTGTGGTTCCTTCAGCCATGGATGCAGCCATCATGATGTTTTCTGTAGCGCCTACGCTGGGGATATCCAAATAAATCTTGGCTCCCTTTAACCGGCCTTCCACTTTGGCATCAATATAGCCCTGGCCAAACTCAATGTTGGCGCCCATTGCTTCAAAACCCTTTACGTGCTGATCGATTCCCCGAGAACCGATCGCACAACCCCCGGGTAATGGAATGCGTGCTGCTCCCTTCAGAGCTAACAATGGTCCCATTACAAGGAAAGATGCTCTCATTTTACGAACCCATTCATAGGGTGCTTCGGTGGTATTTAATTGGCTCGCATTCACCCGGAGCACTTCAGATTGGGGATCATAGTTTATGTTAACATTTAAAGCTTTAATTACTTCACTGATGGTATAAACATCGTCTAGGCCGGGCACCTCATAAATCGTGCTTTCCCCATTCTCAGCCAAAATGGATGCAGCAATAATGGGCAACACAGCATTTTTGGCCCCATGGACCCGTACTTTTCCGGTTAGACGTTGTCCACCGCGGATGATAATCTTATCCACGTTACTTCCCCCCGCGTCTCCTAATATTCCGTTGTGATGATTGGCATACCTACTGTGAGAGTAGTCTCATTGCGGTAATCATCAACATGTGAAGCTACTTGCAGATTCATGGGTTTCCGATTCGTCATGATTTGAAATGGAATTTGGGGTGTATAAGCAGAAACGCTCATTACAGTGTAATCCTCAAGGGATTCAACGACCTTCCCCTGGAAAGACGTTAAAACCTGTTGGATTTTTTTTCTCTGCAAGTCATTTTTCAGTTTACCATTAATTTTTCCTGTAATACAAGTGTTAATTTGGAGAACATTCGTGTCGCTTTTTGTCACATTTTCAAGAACAGTGGTGTAATGTCCCAGTTTTTGTTGCTGATTCTTAGAACCTTTAAAGGTAAAGGACATGCTACTCTCCACCTGTTCACCAAAATTTTGGTAAAAGGTAACGGTTGTTCCTTCAGGTGTTTTCGTTTCTCCCTGGTATACGATCATTTCCTTTTGACCTTCTTCTCGTACCCGAGAATTCAAATCAATTCCTAATTCTCCGGCAATCTTTTCACGGTATAATTGGGCTTCTTGTTCATTATGAAAAGGAGCCTGATTCAATTTAACCCGTACCTGAAGTTCCCTTACGTCAGCACCCGAACTTTCTACCTTCTTTATTATATCCTCCAATGTTGCAATTGGTTTCTGGTTGTCATTTTTTTTCTGATGAAGGATGCCAAAAATGCCGGCAAACAGAAGTAATCCTAATCCTGTGACGACAAAAAGGAGATTTACCCCATTTTTCTTATTCATTTTTGTTCCCGCTCTCCCATGGTTTTTCCCACAATATTGCTTTACTGAAACAATATTGCTTCACTGAAAAACCATATTTTATTTTATTCTCAGTTTGTACGAAAGGAGATGGGTTTATACCGGGACAAAGGCTGATTTTCGCAGAAAATTTATTGTATAAAAAGTTGTTTTAACAAGACTGTCCAACCGAAATAATCGCTAAAAAAAGTGGCTACTAAATGTCCCAGGGCAATAGATAAGAATACCTGCAGGGTTTTCGCCTGTGCACCCTGGGGACGTTTCAAAAATACCTCCAAACGAATACATTGAATTGCCCAAAAACTTAATCCAATAAAGAGCAAAGATAAAAAAATATTGATGATGCCATCCATTGCCATTTTCGTGTTGCCTCCTAAGCTAGTTTACTTTTATGTTCCATTGTAACAAAACAGTACGCCGTTTTGGGTACAATGTTTTCATTCTCGTCATAGTGCAAATTATCCTTTGATGAATTTTGAGAAGTTTAGGAGGATTGTGGGGATGGGGGGCCTGAAGTAAAATATAAATGTAATAAGAATGGATGTGAGGGGATGGATTATCAAGTATTCTGTGAATTGCTTGATGAATTAAAGGTACGTCTGTCCGAAGGTAAGGATCTAAGTATTGAGGATTTATTAGAGAGATCCAAACAAGGTAAGGGTTGCCGCAATTTTGCAGCTCTGTATTCACTCCGCTCCGCAGAGATTTTCTATACTCTGTTACGAAAATCGAAGGATGACCCTTACTTTCGGCAAATGCTGTATGACTTGCATGTGGCTTTAAATTTGCCTGTAGAAACAGATTTAAGGCCTGTGACACGGATGATTCGCTATCTCTCCTTTTATGAACAAACGGGGAAAAACCTGGATCAATTACGTTTGCCTTATACCATGGCTTCTGAGGAAATTAATCAACTGTTAAGAAGCCTGAATGAAATAGAACGGCCATAGGGAGGGGAAGGCTCCCTATGGCCGTTTTATTAATCCTGTTCATTCGGATCATTTTTGGCATCTTCATGAGTTCTATGAACGGTGCCAGGTACATGATCTGGTCCAGCGTAAATAGTATATAGTTTTAAAGGCTTGTCCCCAGTGTTAATGATGTTATGCCATGTATCGGCAGGAACAAAGATTGCATCGTCATCTTTTACCCTTTGTTCGAAGTTTAAGTTATCTTCTGTAGGTCCCATTTTGCAAAGACCCTGGCCCTTTTCAATGCGTAAGAATTGATCTATACCATGATGAACTTCCAGGCCGATATCATCCCCTGGCTCAATGCTCATTACCGTTACCTGTAATTTTTCCCCTGTCCAAATCGTAGTACGATAATTTTCATTGTCTTTGGTCATACTTTCAATGTCTACCACATAAGGCTTTGCCATCTTTCATTTCTCCTTTATACATTTATACGATAAAGGATATCCCTAAATTGGGAAATGAATTCTATGGAGATGGTATCAATCGTAGCTAATTCATAAAGTTTTGCAAGAAACGTTCCACCATCACCGCAAACTGGGAGCGGGTGCCATTGGAATCTTGGTCGAACTTATCGGTTGTTTCCATGTCTTGAGCAGTCGATACACTTTGGGAATTTGGATACCTGGTTCCACCGTTCATTGTGCTCAGGGCTTTTCCCGCATTTAACATGCCCCCTGTTTTTACCTTCCATGTTAAGGAGGATAATGGGGTGGTATTGCTCAGCAGAATATCTTTGATTTGCAATGGGCTAGCAGAGGTGTTTTTGCTTAAAATTAAGGCTGCTGTTCCTGTCACAAAGGGTGCGGCCATGGATGTTCCACTATAATAGCCGTATGTATTGCCCGGTAAGGTACTGTAGATGACTGTCCCAGGTGCAGCAAGGTCCGTATTGGTTGTCCCATAGTTGGACCAGTAAGGGACGTTTCCCTGATGGTCAACAGCAGCAACAGAGATGATATTGGGCAAATCGTAGGCTGCAGGGTAGTTAGAAAAATAGCCATCAATGTTGCTGTATTCATTCCCGGCAGCGACCACAAATAGGGCATTGGTATTTTTGATGAGGTTATACTCTGCCTGGCTATAATCCCTGCCTCCAAGGGACATGTTGATTATTTTCACACCCTTGGCCTTGGCATATTCAATGGCTTCCAATACATCGGAGACATAGCCTCCCTGTGCCATAATTTTTAGGGGCATAATTTTTACATTGGGAGCTACGCCAATAACACCCGACTTATTATTGCTTGCTGCGATAATGCCAGAAACATGGGTGCCATGGGCATCTTCTTCACTGGAAAGATAAAGGTCATTATTTTCATCAAAAAAATTCCAGCCGTTCACATCATCCACGTACCCATTGCGGTCATTATCCAGGCCATCGCCGGGAACTTCCCCGGGATTTCTCCAAATTTGATTTCGTAAATCGGGATGGGTAATGTCTACCCCTGAATCAATGACCCCAACCACAACATTCTTGCTTCCCATGGTTTTCCTCCAGGCTCTTTCTGCGCCAATATCCATTCCAGGGGTTCCCGGTATCCCTGAGATAGATTGCCCGGTATTTTTTAATCCCCACTGTTTTTCATACCCTGGTTCTGTGACAGCGGTAAAGGTTCGTTCATAATTGGGTTCTGCATACTCTACTAACCCGGAACCTAATAAATCCTTAATAACCTGTTCTGTTGAAGATGCCAGGTTAAACGATAGCAGTTGAGTCTGAGTAATTGGAAAGTCCATCTTTTCTATGAAATGATGTTTTGCCTGTGTTTGATTGAGGCTGTTAACACTTCGGCCATTCTTAAATTTAACGATAATTTCCCCTTCTTTATACTTTCTCTCCTGGGTCTGGCTGTTAGTCGTTCCACTAGTAGATGACTGAGAAAATGCCAAAAAAGGCATCGATAAAGTGAATAGCCCAACACTAAGAAATGAGAGCGCAACTTTTCTCATTTTTTTACGTCTATTAATCATACAGTTCCCCTCCCCTATTTATATTAATTAAACCAAAAAAATCCCCTTTGAAGAAGGGGATTTTTGTCAAATTTTATTACTTTATGAATTTTTCATAGAAACGATACATAATAACCGCTGATTGGGCACGGGTAGCATTGGTTTTCGGGGAGAAAGTTGTTGCTGTCATGCCGTTCATTAATCCCTGTTCAATGGCAATGGCCACACCTTCTTTAGCCCAGCTATCAATTTGGTTTCTATCTGTATATTTACTTAAGGTTCCATTCATGTTATTAGCGGTCACCTGTTGCTTCACCTTGATGGCCCGAACCATCATGACAGCCATTTCCTGGCGGGTAATAGAACGGTTAGGGGCGAATTGGGTACTGGATACGCCTGTAATGATTCCACATTTATAAGCCAGGGCTACATCCTTGGCAAACCAATCTGTTGATCTGACATCTGAGAATGGTTCAGAAGCTGTACCTGTAATCCCTAATGTGTTGATAATTAATTTGGCGAATTGAGCACGGGTGACATTGCTATTGGGGTCAAATTTATTGTTTCCTACCCCATTCACAATTCCAAGGCCGGCCATGATTTCTATGGCATCTTTGGCCCATGGAACACTTTGTATATCAATAAAGGTTTTTGTGCTAGGTTCTATTGAATCACCATAGATTGCCCTGCCTGCATGGACGTATCCTTTTGAATAGACAGTCCCAATACAGTCTGGGACTATTCGGTTATACGAGAGAAGGTCCCCTTTTAAATTGGGTAAATTATAAGCAGGATTTTTACTTAACATCAATGCTACAGTTCCCGTCACGTGAGGAGCCGCCATGGATGTTCCATCACTAAAACCGTAAGCATTTTCGTAATCCCCATTCTCACCGGGAATTGTACTCAGAATATCTACACCAGGGGCAACAATATGCACAGATTCGCTACCATAGTTAGACCAGTAAGGCACGTCTCCATTACTATCCATGGCGCCCACAGAGATTATATTTTCTAAATGATAGCTGGCAGGATAATCAGGGTCCTCCCCATCATTGTTCTTTCCTTCATTTCCGGCAGATGCGACAATAATTGCATTACTATTGGCAATAGCATCATGCTCAGCCTGGCTAAATCCAGGTCCGCCGCTGGATATGTTAATCACTTTAACTCCCATGGATTTAGCATAGTTAATGGCCGCAATTTCATCAGCAATAGAGCCCCCATCAGATGTTAAATATTTTAAAGGCATAATTTTCACATTGGGTGCTACGCCGACAACCCCAATGTTATTATTTGCTGCCCCAATGGTACCGGCTACATGGGTTCCATGGAAATCTTCATCCGCTGAATCAAAAACTGTGTTATCATGGTGAGCAAAATCCCATCCGTTTATATCATCGATGAACCCGTTTAGATCATTATCTAAACCATCTCCAGCAATTTCCCGAGGATTTGTCCAAATATTATTCTTTAAGTCTGGATGATTAATATCAATCCCGGAATCAATGACAGCAACCACAGTCGTTGAACTTCCCTTTGTTACAGGCCAGGCATATTCTATGCCAATATCAATTCCTGGCGTTCCTGTTGTGTATACTTTTTGACCTGTGTTTTTTAAACCCCATTGTAAAGAGTAAAAAGGATCTGTGACTGCATTTGAATTCCTTACATAATTGGGCTCAGCATATACGACCTGCCCGGAAGCTTTTAAATCTTTGATCACTTCATACATAGAGGATGCTTTTGTATCATAGGTGACTAGTTTTGTGGTTGCCTGGTCCAAACTTTTCATTTCTTTTAAACCATGTTTTGACCGGGTCTCTCCTAAATTCATTGCATTTCTGCCACTCTTAAATTTAACGATAATTTCCCCTTCATTATACGTTTTCGTATCCCTTTGGCTGTCGGCAGCGAATGCAAAGGCGGGAATGTTAGAAATGATTAACCCAATGCTAACTAATGATACCGCAACTTTTTTTATCATGCTGCGATTCCCCATTGTTGGTTTCCCCTCTCTGTTTTTCCTGGTGTAAAGCTACATCAATCCCCCAACTATCAATTTACAATTTTTAATATAATCTATCAAAAATAAGTCTATCGCCATCTATCATTATAAACCTGTTTAACAAATGAAGAAAAAAGTAAATTACCCCAAAAAAAAGAGGATAACCCTTTTGGATTACCCATTTTATGTGCTTCTATTTAACCAGTACTTTGTAAATCACATTGTTTAATTTATAAAAAGCATAATGCTGCAACTTTTTTCATCTTTGTCCGTCTATGAAGCATGAGTCCCTTTTATTATAAATCTATTAAACCAAAAAAATCCCCTTTGAAGAAGGGGATTTTTGTCAAATTTATTACTTTATGAATTTTTCATAGAAACGATACATAATAACCGCTGATTGGGCACGGGTAGCATTGGTTTTCGGGGAGAAAGTGGTGGTGGTTACCCCATTCATTAACCCTTGTTCTACAGCAATAGCTACAGATTCTCTTGCCCAGGTATCGATTTGGCTCCGGTCTTTAAATTTGCTTAAGGTTCCATTGATGTCTTTCGCTGCAATGGATTGTTTCACCTTAATGGCCCGAACCATCATAACCGCCATTTCTTGCCGGGTAATGGTACGGTTCGGTGCAAATTCAGTGCTGGATACACCAGAAACGATTTTATATTTATAAGCAAGGGCTACGGCATTTGCATACCAGTCGGTGGATTTCACATCAGAAAAAGGCTCTGTAGCAGTCCCGCGAATGTTTAAGGTTTTAACAATTAAGGTTGCGAATTGAGCACGGGTAATATTGTTATTTGGAGCAAATTTATCACTGCCTACCCCATTAACAATTCCCAGGCTAGCCATGGATTCAATGGCTGGTTTTGCCCATGTTACACTGCCCAGATCCGTGAAGGTTGTTGCTACCGGTTTTACAGTAAGGGTTACTCCGGCACTTTTATTCCCCGCTTTATCTTTTGCATATACGGTAATTTTCGTATTGCCGATTAAGTAGGAAACAGGTACAGAAAATGCTCCCGTACTGGATGCGGTTGCCTGGCCAATAATTACGGAGCCTGTATACACCTGTACAGTGGAACTTCCTTCTGCTTTCCCGGTCACTTTTGTCGTTTTAATGTTAACCCCATTTACTGTAGGTGCTGCAGGAGCAACAATGTCTTTGACTACAACGTTTGTTGCAGGGCTAACGTTTCCTGCTTTATCTGTAGCTGTTACGGATAAAGTAGTTCCCGCTGTTTGCAATGGAATGGCAATGTTAAACTTGCCGTCAGAAGCAGCAGTTCCAGTGGCAAGCTGGGTGCTCCCTTTTTTAATGATGACTTTTGCTGCAGCTTCTGTAGTCCCAGTTACTGCCTTGCTTTTATTTGTAACTGTATTTACTTTAGGAGCAGCGGGTGCAGTAACATCATAGGTCAGTGCTTTCCCTGCGTTTAACATGCCCCCTGTTTTCACTTTCCCGCTTAAGGAAGCAAGAGGGGTTGTAGTTTTCATTATGTAATCTTTAATTTTGGTCGGGCTTGCAGTGGAATATTTACTTAATACTAAAGCGGCTGTTCCCGTCACATTAGGAGTAGCCATTGATGTTCCGCTATAATATCCGTATCTATTTCCTGGAAGGGTACTTAAAATTTTATCTCCAGGGGCTGCAATATCGGTAGATGTAACCCCATAGTTTGACCAGTAAGGTACATTCCCTTTATTGTCTACGGCAGCCACAGATAAAATGTTTGCCAAATTATAAGCAGCTGGATAACTGGGATCGGGCAGGTCGTTATTGTTTCCTTCATTGCCCGCAGCCACTACAAAAAGTGCATTGGCATTTTTAATGGCATCATACTCTGCCTGGCTATATCCATATCCGCCAATGGACATGTTAATAATTTTAACGCCCTTTTTCTTAGCATAATTAATGGCTTCCACTTCATCAGCAATGGTTCCAGCGGTTTCGGAAATAAACTTCAAAGGCATCACTTTTACATTAGGTGCAACCCCGGTTACCCCAATGGTATTGTTGGTGGCAGCAATGGTTCCTGCCACATGGGTGCCGTGGCTATCTTCATCACCATCAAAAACGCTTTTATTGTTATCGGCAAAGTCATAACCATTGATGTCATCGATATAGCCGTTGCCGTCATTATCTTTGCCATCATTGGCAATTTCCTGAGCGTTCTTCCAGATGCGAGCCTGCAAATCTGGATGGCTTATATCCATCCCTGTATCTATGACCCCTACCACAAGGCTGGTGCTGCCTTTTGTCTTGGTCCAGGCTGTTTCTACTTTAATATCAATGCCTGATTTTCCAATTACGCCTTGAATGGATTGGCCGGTATTTTTCAATCCCCAAAGCTGATTATACATAGGGTCAGATACTGCAGCAACCTTTCTCATATAATTCGGTTCTGCATATTCTACTTGTCCCGATTCTTCTAAATCTTGAATCACCTGGTCAATGGCAGAGTTAGAATTAAACTCTAGCAGCTTTGTAGCAGATTGATCTAAACTCTTCTTTTCTTTTAAACCATGGGTGGTTCTTACTGGGCCCAAATTCTGTACAGTACGGCCGCTTTTAAACTTAACAATGACTTCTCCCTGTTTGTACTGCTCCTTACTCTGGGCCGTACTTAATGTTTTTTGGGTAAAATCTTTTACCCTTCCATTAGTACTGGACACGTTTGCTGATGCAAACATAGGAAAGTTAGACATTAATAACCCTGAGCTAATTACCAGAGTTGTGACTTTCCTCCATAAGTTTGTTTTTTTCACTTCTCTTAACCTTCTTTCTCTCCTCACCCTTAATAGATGGTATTTTCCCAACATTTATCATTCTACAAAAGTTAAGAGAATTGTTCAAACCATTTGCTAGATTCATATCTTTGTTTGTAACCTGCATATTGCATAATAAGAGAAGGTGTAAGTACGGATAAGCTGAAAAATGGGGTGATGTGATGGGTGTATTTAAAAATGAATACGGTCAAGTACGATCTGGATGGCTAGTCTTGCTTTTAGCAATTATGATTATCTTTTTTCAACTCCTCCTGATCATCCCCTTTATGGAATTTGGGGGAACAAACTCCAGCCCCTTGCGCTCTTTTGCTACGGGAATAACCACGGAAGTAGCCATTTTTTTAGGGGTCGTCTTTATGTGGTTGTTCGTGCAGAAAAATCCCCTGGGTGAAATTGGTTTGCGGGGGAATGGCACCGGTTGGAAAGACATGTTCTGGGGTTTAGGGTTTGGCGCTTTCTCTATGCTTGTCATTTTCATCATTTTATTGGGCACTGAAGCCATACGGGTAGGCAATCATTGGAGTAGCCCCGACTTCTCCTGGAGCAATCTGATTTATCTGGCCATTTTTATTGCTGTGGGGTTTTGCGAAGAATTTCTCTTTCGGGGCTATATCATGAAAACCCTGGAAGAACGAGGAAATTCCAAATGGTTTATCTATATTCTTTCCTCCGTTCTTTTCTCCGTAGCCCATATGGGCAATATGGAGATAAACTCCATTGCTCTGCTGAATATCTTCCTTGTTGGCCTTCTCTTTGCTTACATGTTTCGTGTCACAGGATCATTATGGATGCCCATTGGTTTTCATATTAGCTGGAACTATACCCAGGGGATCGTCTTTGGGTTCCCCGTAAGCGGCAATCCTGTGGACAGTATTTATCACACCCAAATGGTGGTTGGACAAGAATGGTTATCCGGAGGAGGATTCGGTCCTGAAGGTGGGATTCTTACTACGATTTTAATTGGCCTATGCATGATGGTTACCTGGATCTATGGAAAAAAAACGCAACCGCCAATCGTACGGGTAAAATATAAAAATAACTTAGCGGATGCCAATCAATAAGGCTTTATCCCCTTTCTGTTTTGAAGCCAAAAAAAAGCAGACCTCTCCCTTGTTAATCAAGGGAATAAGTCTGCTTTTGCTGTTAAGCTTCATTTACATTAAATTTATTTTACAGGGGAAAATACATTTAGAAAAGAGGTGATCATTTGAAAAAAGGAAGTTTAAGAGTGGTTATTTTTACTGCTTTTATTATGTTGACGGTTGTTAAGGTCGCTTCGGCTGAAAACTATGAAGATGGATATTTTCAACATGGGTATAAATCAGTTACAGAAGCATTAAATGAATCTGAAAAACATTTTGGGAGAGAACTGAATTTGCCTATTAAATTGCCGCCAGTGGAGTTTACCCATCATTTTGGTATGTTCAGTAATCCAGACGGTGAAATAAATGATGAGTTTGAAATTGAGTATCTTAATCTTAATAAAAATAAAGGGAAGAACCATTATAAAATAAATGTAAGGCCCGTTGAACCAAAAATTAATTTTACAAAAAATCCAAAAAAAATTGAAACTTATATCTTAAATGATGGAACGAAAGCCATATATATTTCTCCTAAAGACCTTAATGCAAAGGTTTGGTTCAATATATTAGTGTTTGAAAAGAATGGGTGGCAATATAGGTTATCTGTGGATAATCGTATTGAGAACAAGGTTCCAGTAAAGATGCTTGTTGAAATAGCCAATTCTGTGAAATAACATGCAATTTATTTCTCATCAATATACTGGCTTGGAACAAAATCAGCTAACCAGACTTTATCATTTCCATAATAGAAGAGAATTCCCTCTTCCCATGCTTTTTTTGCATTTATTTTAAGGAGAATGGGTTGGGGATCACGCCTTTTGCCCACCTCTATGGCCGTATCCACATCCACTGACAAATGGACATACTGTCTTCCCTTAGGTACTAACCCTTCAGCTTTAATCGATGAAATAAATCGTTGGGCTGTGCCATGATATAGTATTTCCGGTGGTTCCTGCGCTTCCCGGATGATCTTATTGGCAAGGGTATGGCCATATAGTGCTCGGATTTTCCCATCTTTTATTTCAAAACGCTTTTTATCCGATGTAGCGATGATTTGTTCTAAATCATTTTGTACTACCCCGTCCCATTGATTGCTTTGCCTTAAGGCAGCCAATAATTGGTCTACATTTACCCAGCCATTTTCATCTAACTCTAATTCATATTCCCAGGGTGCATGCCGCAATGCATAAGATACTTCCTTACTCAATTGTAAATAGTCCACCATATTCATTTTCACCTACTATTTCCCTCTAATTTCAACCGATTCCCTCATTAAATTGTATTCGATTTAAATCCTCATAATACTCAACAAGAAGAAAGGATGCCTCACCCCTAAAAAAGGTAAAGCATCCTTCTACTGTGATGTGATATCATTACTCAACTACGAGTTCTTCATCTGCTAACTGTCCTAAATGAATAAAGACAAATTTGCCATCTTTATTGAGATAAGCCTTTAATTTTCCTATGTTTTCAACAACAAATCTTTCTTTTTCTTCTTTTGTTTTATTCTTCATTTCCTCTGACTTTTTCAAAAAGTCATTAGGATACATATTTGATAGTACAGTATCAACAAAAAAGTCTATTTTCCCCTGTCCATTTATTTCTGCGATTAGCTTTTGGGGATCGAATTTATTGTTCTCAATCAATTCTTTTGTACTGATTTCTTTATCATTTTTGATATCATAATTGGCTACATTTACTCCCCCTGGACCAGACTTTTTGATGTCCATTACAAGTGATATGATGCCATCATTTAAAAATGCTTTTGATTCTATCGTAGAAGGCATAAGCTGACCATCAGCCAACCGTTTTTCTATGTCCTTTTCTAAATTTAAAAACATCTCATTTATTTTTTTGGCTCCCGGTTTATCTATATTGATCACCGGTACTTCATAAATATATCTTACCTTGTCCCCACCTGGGGCTATTGCTTCTTTATTTAGTTCTTCCTTAATTGTTACATAATCATTAATGGTTTTCTTCTCCTCCGTCCCTGCCGGTGGAGATGTATTTTGCCCATTATTGTTCAAATTACAACTTACTAATACTAATAAAGCAATTAAAAACGTAACAAACATGATTAATACTTTCTTCATTTTATTTCGCCTCCACTTTCTATCAAATAATCCCCAAAAATGTGTGGAAAATAATTACATTTATATTTTACATCAAATACTATATTTTTTTGTGACTTTTTTTAGAAGTATATTTCAAAATTTGAACTTTCGTCCCATGAGGAACATTAAAATAAAATGGGTAAGTACTAAACCTAATGAAAAAGCAATTAAAACAAATACCTTGGGCGACAAATAAGATTCCATTGAGAAGTATTCTGAAATAGCGGCAAAAACCGTTGCTGCACTGAGAGTTACACCAATACGAAAAGCAACTTCCCATCCTTTAAAAAGAATAAATTTTCCATTCTTTTCAATTTGGTTCCTCTCATAACAAAAAATTGCAATAGATACAAACATCAGTATGATAATGAAGATGGGCAAAGCCAGGTTCTCCTGAACAATGAGAAAAGAATATAAGTAATCAGCAAGCTTACTGTTTGAAAGCACGCTAGGTAAAGAAGTATCAAAAAATTGAAGCAAGATCCCATTTACCAATACTACTAACATGATAGGTATAATAACAACGGCAATAGATACAAATACCTGTGTAGATGCGCTTCCTGTCATGGTTCCGATGGCCACAACATAGGAGTAAAAAAGGACATACAATAAAAAACCTATGATAAAGCTCCCTATTGATTCTGATAGATGAAAATAACCACTAAATTGTGAGGTTTGGATCAGGGTAAAATCAACAAAAAAGCAAATGATATAAGTACCTGTTAAAAATACCACGGGAAGTGCCCATTTTGTAAGGAAAATAGTTTTTCGGGAAAAAGGAAGAGAGAAGGTGAAATCCTGATGGGTTCCCCTTCTTTCAAATCCAAAGAGTAAAACTGCCAGTACAAAAAGCAATAGATACATAAATGGACTTAATTGAAAAAGGGGATTCACCCCATTATGTCCATAAAAGGTTTCATAAATTTGTTCATTTAGATAACCGTTGTATGTTATCACAGCATGCAAGTATTGAAAATTTTGTAAGCGGTAAAAAACCATTGATACTATTCCCAATACAGGAATCATCCACAATAACCATTTTGTCTGCATATATTCTTTTAACCATAGTGCTTTAGGAAACATCCAGATCATCCCCTAACTTTAACATGTATAGATTCTCTAACGAAACAGTCAGGTTTTCAAATAATAGAGGTTTTTCTTGTTCCAATAAAAGGCGAATGGCATCAACCTCTCCACTTGCTAAAAAGGTATAAACCCTTCCTATTTGATTTATAACATGAAGATTTGGTAAAGATAAAATAGATTCCGGGGCTTCACCCTGGAAAACAACCTGCCATTTTTCTACCCCTGCATTTTGTTCTGCAAATGATAGGACATCTGTAATTTTTCCCTCTTTCAAAAATAGCACTTCATCGGCAATCCGCTCGATTTCCTCTAATTGATGGGATGAAAGGAACACGGAAACATCCTGTTCTGCTACTTTTTCTACAAGCAAACGGAGCACTTTCTTCTTCACTACCGGGTCAAGGCCATTGGTTGGTTCGTCCAATAAGATAAATGAAGCATGGGTAGAGAAAGAGAGAATCAAGAGAAATAGCATTCTCATCCCTTTTGAGTAATTGCTCAGTTTCCGGTTACGGGGAAGTTTAAATTGATCCATCAATGACAAACATTCAACCTTATCAAATTCACGATAAATGTTTTGATAAAAATCAATCAAATCTTCTACCCGGTAATTCATAAAAGCTTCAGAGGAATCTGGGACAAACACCATCTTTTCTTTTGCTTCTGGGTGTTTATGTATGTTCTTCCCTTCCACTTTCACTTCCCCGCGTACAGGATCAAGGATTCCCATCATAAGTCGTAGCAACGTTGTTTTCCCGGCTCCATTTCTTCCAACAAGAGCGCTAATTTTCCCCCTGGAAAGAGAAAAATTCACATCTTCCAGGACCAACTTTCCATCCATCTCTTTGCTAAGATTGGTTACTTCCAGCATCCCGATCCCTCCTCAACGCTTCCATTTCCTCATCGATCCAAATTTTTATTTCCTCTGCCGTAATCCCAAGATGGGTGGCTTCAACCACAATATTTTTTACAATCTCTTTCATGGTCTTTACCCTCTCCTCTTCTAAACGGGGTTTTGGCAGGGAGGAAACAAAAGTCCCTTTTCCCCGTAATGTCTCAATGACACCTTCCCGCTCTAATTCCTGATAGGCCCGACTCACTGTATTAGGATTCACCAGAATCATGGAAGACAACTCCCTGACTGAAGGAAGCTTTTCCCCCTGAACAAGTCCCCCTCTTGCGATTAACTCTTTAATCTGGCGAATAATCTGCTCATAAATCGGCGCCTGGCTACGGGAATCAATTTCAATCATGCCCTCACCGCCTTTGATCAATCTATTTCATGGTGTATTATGTGTATTAGTTTAATTGGTACACTTCATACACTAATTCATATTGTGTTGTTTGTCAAGCCCCTAATCACCTTTATCCCTCTTAATCAGGGAGCACGTGAGTGCTTCCTTTTCTCTTACTTGTCTCCTCTATCCCTCTTAATCAGGAGAGCACGTGGGTGCTTTCTTTCTTCTACTTGTCT
>CAMLDI010000033.1 GCA_946478845.1 uncultured Paenibacillaceae bacterium | reverse complement strand
ATCTTCAACGACACCTCCTCATGGTTTTTAGTTTCCTCCGTCGATCGCATCTTTACAAAGGACTTATGTGTATAAGCACCCCTCTATAAATTGAACGACGTGTGTATTTTCACACTGCTCATTAATATACCATAGAGCATTCAGAAATGCAAGAAATAACAAAAACTATACATGAACTCTATATCTTTTTCTCTCCCTGATTAACAGTACGAATACTTAAATGCCCTGTTTTGCTATCTAATTCTACGGTTCTTCCCCAATTCCCACCAGTATCCTCAGCAACCACTGGAATTCGTTCCTGATTTAAGATTACCTTGCATGCTTCTACATTTCGCAATCCGACCTTCATCGTCTCATTCACGGTACTGAAGGCAAACATCTGGGCACCGCCAACTAACTTAGCAGTCAAGAAGCCTCGCTCTGCGCCTGCTTTTTCCAGTTCTTGAATTAATCGTGGGATTGCTGTATCTGCATATTTGGCTTCATTAATTATTCCTTTGCTTAAAGAAGAATCCGGTAACATGACATGGGCCATGCCTCCTATTTTGTTTAGAGGATCATACAATACCACACCAACACAAGAACCGAGGCCCGTTGTCCGAATACGGTTGGGAAATGCAGCAACATTTAAGTCTGCCATTCCCACTTTAATAATCATGAATTGGAACTCCTAATACATGAAATAGTTTCTCAAGAGAATCGGGGTCAGGGACAAGAAAGAAATGGCCAGAAACTTCATGATTTCCTTCAAAAAAGGCGGTGTCAATGGTTAATGCAAAATCTCCAATATGTCCAAACTCTAGCAAGCCATAGGTCAAAACGGCTCCCGCCATATCAATAGCAATGGTAGGGACCGAGGCTTGCATTTTTAAACGTGTAAAATCTGCAAGAGAGGACAAATATGACCCCATTAATATATTCCCAATTTCATTCAACGTAGACAATTCATACTCATTAAATAAATTGTCCTGGTCGTCATCATTGGTGGGATTCATCACTCTCCTCAGCAAATTTTTCGCTGATTCGTTGGAAATAATAAAGTACATATTTGATGGGATATCGCCAATTACCCTTAAGAAAACGCAAACGACCACCTTTTCAGGGCCTCCCACCAAATCAGCAATCCCATCCATAGGGATCATTTTTACCTGCGGGACTTTCATGTCAATTTTTTTCTGTATTAATTTAGAAAGGGCGACAGCTGCATTGATAGAGCAGAAATTCCCCACATCAAATAATACTTGAAAATGCTTTTCATCCAATGGATCGATGTTTTTCATGTTGTTAACCCTCAATTTTCTCAAGCTGTCTCATTTCATCCATATTTAACACTTTGTTTAAATTCAACAAAATATAAAGGTTATCTTTAACCTTTGCCACTCCCCGAAGGTAATCTGCCTTGATTCCCCCTACAACCTCTGGAGGAGATTCAATCTCATCCAAAGGAATATCCAAAATATCATGGGCAGTATCAACAATCATCCCTACTTCTATATCATCCAGAAAAACAATGATTAAACGGGTTAATTCAGTATAAGGACTTTCTTCAAGGTTAAATCTGCTGCGCAAATCTATAATGGGAGTGATAACCCCTCGTAAATTAATTACTCCTTTTACAAACGGAGGGGTATTAGGCACTCGTGTAATCGGTTGAAAACGTTCAATGGATTTAACTTGGCTTACTTCTACCCCATATTCTTCATTCATTAACCGGAAAACTACCACTTTTACGGTTTCCACAAACTCTTTTTCTTCAAACACAGAGTTCTCCCCTTTCTAAAGAATTAATGCATTGCAATCCACAACAAGGGCAACCTGGCCATTTCCTAAAATAGTAGCTCCAGATATTGCAAATACATTATTCAAGTAATTGCCAAGGGATTTTAAGACAATCTCCCGTTGATCAATGAAAGAATCAACTACCAGGCCTGCTAACTTATCCCCCTTGCGAACAATAACAACAGACAATGTATCATTCGTTTTTTCATTTGAAGTAGATATTTGAAAAATAGTTTTTAACTTCACCAGGGGAATAACGTGTCCTCTGAAATTGATAATATTTTGTTGATGGAGAGAGATGACATCCTCAACTCGTACAACTGTTGCTTCTAAAATTGAATTTAAAGGAATGGCATACGTTTCACTTTCTATTTTAACCAACATTGCAGAAATAATGGACAGGGTCAAAGGAAGTTGAATGAAAAAGGTTGTCCCTTTACCAGGTACAGATTCTACTGTACATGACCCACCAAGGGATTCCACTCTTGTTTTGACCACATCCAGCCCAACCCCTCTTCCAGAAACATCAGATACAGTTTGTACCGTTGATAAACCGGGAAAAAACATGAAATCATCAATTTGCCTTGAGTTTAAACTATTGATTTCACCAGGTAAAATCAAGCCCTTTTCTACAGCTTTGTTTACTATTTTTTCCCGATCAATGCCACTTCCATCATCTTTCACTTCAATTAGTACCCCGTTCCCACTGTGATAGGCCTTTAATTGAAGCAATCCTTCGGAAGGTTTCCCTTCTTTTTCCCTTTGGTCAGGAGGCTCAATTCCATGATCAATGGCATTTCGCAACAAATGGATTAATGGTTCCCCTATTTCATCAATGACTGTCCGATCCATTTCTGTATCTGAACCATGTATTTCCAAACGGATGCGCTTCTTTAATTCTCTGGCAAGATCACGCACCATACGAGGAAAACGGGAAAACACATGCTCAATGGGAATCATGCGCATGTTCAAAATAATATTTTGCATATCACCTGTAATCCTGCTAATGTGTTCTACGGTATCCGTTAAAGAGGTATCATTAAGTTCTTTTGATAGTTCATCTAAACGGCCCCGGTCAATAATTAATTCTGTAAACAAATTCATTAGCATGTCCATTCGATCAAGATCCACACGGATTGTACGGGTTGTTAGGTGTTTAAACGCTAAACTGCTCGAAGATTCCGATGATTCAAGCCAATCACCTTTTTCGCCTTTTTCTATTTTTCCTGCATTTTCCCCTTGTTTTAAATCCAGAATTGCCCTGCTAATGTCCATTTTCCCATCGCCCCCTACGGCAATGGATATTAACATATGTTCCATTAAATCTATGCAATGCAACATAGAGTCAATCAGCTGTCCATTTACCCGGGTTTGCTGATTTCTCACATTGTCTAATACCCCTTCTAATTCATGAGTCAATGTGGTCATTTCCTCAAATCCCATGGTAGCAGCCATTCCTTTTATGGTATGGGCTGATCGGAATAACTCTTGCACAATCTCCTCATGATCCGGATTCTTTTCGAGTAGGAGCATTTTTTCATTCATAGAATTAATGTGTTCTTTAGCTTCTTCAATAAAAATATCAAGATAAAGATTAGTATTCAAAATGCATCCACCTCTCTAGTGGTTTAAGCAACGTAAGAGTTGATTGGCCATTTCGTAGATTGGAACCACCTCATCTACTACACCTGCTTGAATGGCAGACCGAGGCATTCCAAAAACCGCACATGTAGTCTCATCTTCGGCAAGAATCACCTGAATTCCTTTTTCTTTTAATTTTTTCAATCCACTTGTCCCATCACATCCCATACCCGTTAGTATAACAGCAGATATGGATGGATGCCGAATCAAAGACAATGATTCAAACAATGCATCTACAGATGGCCGCAATCCATGACGAGGAGGCTTTTTATTAGTGGATAAAAAAAGTTCCCCATTCTCTTGTTGTTGGACGACCATATGATAATCCCCTGGCGCAATATATGCCCTTCCTATTTGCAGGGGTTCATGATTTTTACCTTCAACCACATGAAATCCAACGAGGCCATCTAATCTTTTGGCAAAAGAAGAGGTAAACCTTGAAGGCATATGCTGGACGATTAAAATACTGGCGGGAAAATCAGCAGGAATCCCACTTAACAATATTTCCAGAGCTGCCGGGCCACCTATTGAGGTGCCTATGGCAATGAGATGAGGAATATAGGACATTATAATAGCGACTTTTTAATCACTTCTATCACACGATCCGCTTGAAAAGGCTTGACAATAAAATCCTTCGCCCCCGCCTGGATCGCATCAATGACCATGGCCTGCTGACCCATGGCAGAACACATTATCACTTTCGCTTCCGGATCTAATTTCTTAATTTCTTTTAAAGCTGTTAAACCGTCCATTTCAGGCATAGTAATATCCATGGTTACAAGATTAGGGCGAAGTTCCTTATACTTCTCAATCGCCATCAACCCATCATGAGCTTCCCCAACTACTTCAAAGCCGTAATTTGTCAAAATCTCTTTAATCATCATCCGCATAAATGCGGCATCATCTACAATTAAGATTCTTTTGCACATGACATTCTTTCTCCCCCTAATTGCCTGCTACAATAAAAAACAACTATTTAAAAAGCCCTATCATTTGGATAGGGCTTTTATGAATCTAGCCGGGTTTTCTAAAACAAAATTAAGATGTTCTTAATTTATCAAGTTCAGGCAAGAGTTTCTCATTCAATACTTTTATGTATGTCCCCTTCATTCCTAAAGAGCGAGATTCTATAACACCGGCACTTTCTAATTTTCGTAAGGCGTTTACGATTACTGAACGTGTAATGCCTACCCGGTCTGCAATTTTACTAGCAACTAAAAGGCCTTCTTTTCCATCCAATTCTTCGAAAATGTGCTCAACAGCTTCAAGCTCACTGTAAGAAAGGGATCCAATCGCCATTTGCACAACGGCTTTGCTTCTGGCTTCCTGTTCGATTTCTTCGGTACGTTCCCGTAAAATCTCCATTCCAACTACTGTCGCTCCAACTTCTGCAAGAATTAAATCATCATCGGTGAATTTTTCATTCAAGCGGGCAACAATCAAAGTGCCTAGACGATCCCCACCGCCAATAATAGGAACGATGGTTGTTAGACCCGCGTTAAAAAGTTCCTTCATTTCTACAGGGAAAATGGTATATGGAGTTTCAATGCCCAGATTTGCAGAAGTTTCATCCACACGAAGCAATTGTGAGCAATAATCTCCTGGGAAGCGACGCTCTTCCAACATATTTTGGATCCGTTCATTATTCACTTCTTGAACAATTGAAAATCCAAGAATTTTCCCTTTTCGGCTTACTACATAGGTATTTGCCCCAATAATTTCACTAAGGACTTCAGCCATTTCTATAAAGTTTACTGGATGACCAGCTGATTTCTGTAGTAAACGATTGATACGCCGTATTTTGCTTAGTAAATCCATAATTCTTCCTCCTAAAAAACCTACAAGATGTACCTGCTTAAATCACGATTTTCTACGATTTCATTTAATTTTTCTTTTACATAAACGGGGGTTATGACCACTTTTTCCAGATTAATTTCAGAAGCTTCAAAGGAAAGATCCTCTAAAAGCTTTTCTAGAATGGTATGCAACCGTCTTGCTCCGATATTATCGGTCGTTTGATTCACTTCTGCTGCTAATCTTGCTATTTCTTTAATAGCATCGTCAGAAAATTCAACTTTTATTCCTTCTGTTTCCAATAATGCAACATATTGTTTTGTTAAAGCATTTTTTGGTTCTGTTAATATACGAACAAAATCTTCCACTTTCAAGTTACCTAATTCAACCCGGATTGGAAATCGACCCTGCAATTCCGGTATTAAATCAGATGGTTTCGCCATATGGAAGGCCCCAGCTGCAATAAAAAGAATATAGTCTGTTTTGATTGGACCATATTTTGTTACTACTGTAGAACCCTCAACAATGGGAAGAATGTCCCGTTGCACCCCCTCTCGGGAAACAGAAGCATTCATTTCCTTACCAGCAATTTTATCAATTTCATCGATAAAAATAATGCCTGATTGTTCAGCACGAGTTACAGATTCTTGAATAACTTCATCCATATCAATCAATTTTTGGGCTTCTTCCATGATTAAAGCTTTGCGAGCTTCACGGACAGGAAGTTTTCTTTTTTTCATTTTCTTTGGCAAGAAATTTCCAAACATTTCTTGAATATTAATCCCCATTTGTTCTGCGCCATTCCCTGGGAACATATCCATCATAGCTGATGAATCTTCAACTTCGATTTCAACAATCTCATCTTCTAATTGGCCAGCGGCCAGTTGAAAAGCAATTTGTCTGCGTTGTTGTGCAAGATTCATATCTTCTGTTTGGGTATCTTGATTGTTGCGTTGATCCTGGTTCCCAAAGAACATCTCAAAGGGATTCTTTGCTGATTTGTTGGCCGATTTACCCGGTGCCAGCAAGTGGACAATTCGTTCGTTGGCTAATTTTTCAGCTTTATCTTTCACTTTTTCTGTTTTTTCAGCCTTTACAATTCGGATTGCCGTTTCTACCAAATCCCGTACCATGGATTCAACATCACGGCCAACATAGCCAACTTCAGTGAATTTCGTAGCTTCTACCTTAATGAATGGCGCTCCAGTTAATTTTGCTAATCTGCGAGCAATTTCTGTTTTCCCTACACCCGTTGGCCCAATCATCAGAATGTTTTTCGGTACCACTTCATCCCGTATCTCTTCAGGAAGCAGACTTCTCCGATACCGATTTCTTAAAGCGATTGCTACAGCTTTTTTCGCCTGATGCTGGCCAACAATAAAATGATCCAATTGTTCAACAATTTGTTTGGGTGTTAATCCTTCAGAATTACTATTCAAATCATAGCCCCCTGATCATTGAATTTCTTCCACAACCAGGTTGTGGTTGGTATAAACACAAATATCAGCAGCTACATTCAGCGCAGCTGTGGCAATATCCCGTGCCGAAAGATCCGGTGCATATTGTTTCAGTGCCCGACCTGCAGACAGGGCATAATTCCCTCCAGATCCAATGGCCAGTATTCCATCATCTGGCTCAATGATTTCTCCATTCCCTGAAACTAACAATATCGTTTCACTATCCATTACAATCATTAAGGCTTCTAATTTTCGTAACACTCGATCAGTTCGCCAATCTTTTGCTAATTCAACAGCTGCCCGCTGCAAATTCCCATGATACTCTTCAAGTTTTCCTTCAAACTTTTCAAAAAGTGTTATGGCATCTGCAACGGATCCTGCAAAACCGGCAATTACTTTCCCATGAAACAAACGGCGAACTTTTTTTGCAGTTTGTTTCATTACAACGCTGTTCCCAAATGTTACCTGACCATCTCCCGCCATAGCGCCCTTGCCGTTATGTAGAATTGCAAAGATGGTTGTCGCATGGAATGAATAATCCATGTTATCACCTCCAATTTTAATAATCTATGCACGAGGATGAGCTTGATTGTATACAGCACGCAACCTTTCTCCAGTTACATGGGTATACACTTGGGTTGACGAAATATTTGAATGCCCTAGCATTTCCTGCACACTGCGAAGGTCAGCGCCATGGTCTAAAAGATGGGTAGCAAAGGTATGGCGAAAAGTATGGGGACTAACCTTCAACGTATGACTGACCTGATTTACATATTTTTCGATCATCCGCCGAACGCTTCGATCTGTAAGAGGATCCCCACGAAAATTCAGAAAGAGGTGATCTGATTTTTTCGATTGAAGCAAAATCGGTCGGGAACGCCGGAGATAATTTATGTATGCTTCTATTGCAAAACCTCCAAGGGGTACATATCTCTCTTTAGCCCCTTTGCCTCGAACAAGAGCCGTCCCTATCTCGGGATCAACAGATCTCAATTTCAAACCTACCAATTCAGACACCCGCATTCCGCTAGCATATAGAATTTCCATGATTGCTCGATCGCGAATCCCTAAAGGTGTGGTTAAATCAGGTTGTTCAATCAACTGCTTTACTTCAGCGGGGTAGAGGAAGTTAGGCAAACGTTGATCCAATTTAGGAGTTGAAACCATTTGAAAAGGATTCTGTTGGATAAACTCTTCCCGCAATAAAAAGCGATAAAAGCTGCGAAGGCATGAAAGCTTCCTCGCAATGGATCGCCGGGAATAATTCTCCTGAAAGAGAGTTGAGAGGTACATCCGTACATGGGCATAGGAAACAGCAGCATATTCTTCGATCCCATGCTGCTTCATAAAATCCTTGAATGTCAGAATATCTTTGCCATAGTTTAAGATCGTTAGAGGCGAAGCATTTTTCTCTATCTGTAAATATTGCTTGAACAGGAGAAACATTCGGTCAGATGCTAAAACATCCATTTCTTTCCCCCCTTACTAGCATGTCAATCGTATCATATTCCAATCTTTAACTCAACTCAAACTGTGTGGAGGTTCTGTGAAAAATTCAGAATTTTACTAAGGGATCTATTAGCATAATGCTCATATCTTTCCCTTTTATTTCTGATTTTCTTTTCTAAAGGTGGGAAAAGGCCAAAGTTAGCATTCATGGGTTGAAAGTTGGTCGAATCGGTAGTTGTAATGTAATGTGCCATACTCCCCATAGCTGTTTCCAATGGGAAAACCACCGGATCTAACCCTTTTGCCAGCCTGCCTGCATTAATCCCAGCAATAAGTCCAGAGGCTGCAGATTCTACATACCCTTCAACCCCGGTCATTTGCCCTGCAAAAAACAACTTGTCTATTCCATTATGTTGATAGGTTGGATTAAGTAGACGAGGAGAGTTAATAAAAGTATTGCGATGCATCACCCCATAACGGACAAATTCAGCATTTTCCAATCCTGGAATCATACCGAACACCCTCTTTTGTTCTGGCCATTTTAAATGGGTTTGAAAACCAACTAAATTATAAAGAGTTCCAGCGCTATTATCCTGGCGCAGTTGTACAACAGCAAAAGGCTGTTTTCCTGTATGGGGGTCTACTAAACCAACAGGTTTCAAAGGACCAAATAACATGGTTTGCATCCCCCGTTTTGCCATCACTTCAATGGGCATGCATCCTTCAAAGAAAACTTCTTTTTCAAAGGATTTCAATTCTGCCACTTCTGCCGAAATCAACCCTTGATAAAAATGAAGAAACTCTTCTTCTGTCATGGGACAATTGAGGTAGGCGTCTTCTCCTTTTCCATAACGGGATTGCAAGAAAACTTTATCCATATCAATGGTTTCTTTTTCCACAATAGGTGCAGCAGCATCATAAAAATAAAAATATTCTTCTCCGGTTAATTTCCGCAACTCCTCGGAAAGAGCAGGCGAGGTAAGGGGACCGCTGGCAACCACCACAATACCTTCGGGTATGGCTGTGATTTCTTCATGCTTCACTTCAATTAAGGGATGGTGTTTGATTTTCTCCGTTACCATATCTGCAAAATCAGTGCGGTCCACAGCTAAGGCGCCTCCCGCAGGTACGGCACACTCATCAGCAGCAGCCATAATCAAAGAAGAAAAATGGCGCATCTCCTCTTTGATTACTCCCACTGCATTGTTTAGGGAATTAGAACGAAGGGAATTGCTGCATACTAATTCGGCAAATTTACCTGTGTGATGGGCAGGGGTTTGCTTAACAGGCCGCATTTCATAAAGGGTAACCTGCACTCCCTGTTGGGCGATTTGCCAGGCAGCTTCACTTCCAGCTAGACCAGCCCCGATTACTGTTACTTTCTCCATGACTGTAACTCCTTCTTAAATTGACTCTTCTTCATAATCACATTTGGTACAAACCACCTTGGGACCCTTCCCTTTACCGCCTTTTTTCTCCACTAACATTTCATTGCATTTAGGACAGCTTCGTGGGATGGGTTTATCCCAAGAAACCAGGTCACATTGAGGATAGTTATTGCATCCATAAAACAAGCGATTTTTCTTGCTTTTACGCTCTACAATCTTGCCACCGCATTTCGGGCAATCCACTCCAATCTCCTTCACAATGGGCAATGTATTGCGGCACTCAGGAAAACCGGAACAGGCAAGAAACTTCCCAAACCTCCCCATTTTATAAACCATAAATCTGCCGCATTTTTCACATTGGATATCAGAGACTTCATCCCGAATTTCGACTTCCTGCATATGCTTCTCTGCCGTTTCAAGTCGGGTTTGAAAATGCCCATAGAATTCATCCAAGACCTTGGACCAGTATACTTTTCCATCTTCAATATGATCCAGGTCATCTTCCATTTTCGCCGTAAACTCAGGATTAATAATTTCCGGGAAGAACTCTTCCATGATTTCATGAATGATTTCCCCTAATTCTGTAGGAACAAATCGTTTTTCTTCCATTCGCACATACCCGCGTTTTTGGATGGTATCAATGGTAGGCGCATAGGTACTTGGCCGGCCAATCCCCAATTCTTCTAATGTTTTAACCAGGCGGGCCTCAGTATAACGGGGTGGGGGTTGGGTGAAATGTTGGCGTGGATGAATAGCGTTTACATCCAGTTGTTGCTCTACCTCCAGAGGTGGCAACATGCCATCTTCTTCTTTTCCCCCATCATCCGTTCCTTCAACATACACTTTCATAAAGCCAGGAAACTTAATTTGCGAACCATTCGCCCTGAATAAGGCTTCCCCACTCACAATATCAGCAGACACTGTATCCAACACAGCGGAAGCCATTTGGCTGGCGATAAATCGTTCCCAAATTAATTTATATAATTTAAACTGATCCCGGCTAAGAAAGGCTTTAATCGATGTTGGGTTTTTCTGTACGAGAGAAGGACGAATGGCCTCATGAGCATCCTGGGCATTCTCTTTTTTCGAATAATTCCTTGCTTCCTGCAAAGCATATTCCTCTCCGTAATGAGTAGTAATATATTCCTTCGCTTCTTCATGGGCTGTAACAGAAATTCGGGTGGAATCTGTACGCATATAGGTAATTAAACCTACAGAACCCTCTTTGCCCAGCTCAATTCCCTCGTAAAGTTGTTGGGCGATCATCATGGTTTTTGCTGCACGGAAATTTAATTTTCGTGCGGCTTCCTGTTGCAATGAACTTGTAATAAAGGGAGGGGCAGGATTTCTTTTCCGTTCTTTTCTTTTGATGTCCTGAACAATAAATGGATTCCCTTCAATAGAAGACAACAGTTCTTTTACCTGCTCCTCATTTTTCAGTTCAATTTTCTCTTTGCCTAATCCGTAAAACTTCGCTTCAAAACTCTCATTAACGCTTTTTAAATCCGCAGTAACCGTCCAATATTCTTCAGGAACAAAAGCGTTAATTTCCTTTTCCCGATCAATAATTAATTTTACAGTTACAGATTGCACCCGTCCGGCACTCAATCCCTTTTTCACCTTTTTCCATAAAAGGGGTGAAATATTGTAACCAACTAAACGGTCAAGAATACGCCGGGTTTGTTGGGCATTCACAAGGTCCATATTTATTTTACGTGGATGTTTAAAGGCTTCTTTAATGGCTGTTTTCGTAATTTCATTAAATACCACACGGCAAGCCTGATTCTCATCAATATTTAAACTATGGGCCAAATGCCAGGCAATGGCCTCCCCCTCCCGATCCGGGTCAGCTGCCAGATAGACATTTTTCACTTTTTTTGTAGCATCCCGTAATTCTTTTAATACGTCTCCTTTACCGCGAATGGTGATATATTTTGGAGCAAACCCTTGCTCCACATCTACCCCCATCTGGCTTTTCGGCAAGTCGCGGACATGCCCCATGGAGGCTTTTACGATAACTTTACTTCCTAAATATTTCTTTATGGTCTTCGCCTTAGCGGGAGACTCCACGATTACAAGCGAATCAGCCAAGGTTTTTCCCCCTTAATCAAAAGAATTCTTTCTATTATTTATTACAAAAATCTTCTTTGTCAAACCCTTCATATTTTTTAAATCAAGATTTTACCCTTACATAAGAAGGTCCAGGAAGTCTTTCAATACATTTTTTTACTTGCAACGATAACAGAAGATGATGCAATTGAGAAGAGGGTAAAAGAAATCTTTGAGAAATTTTTTCATAGGAAATGGGTTCCCAGGACATGAACTCCAGGATTTCTGTTTCTTCAAAAGTTAATTGTAAAGGGTTGAAAACGCTCCCATGATTTGCAGAAGTGTTTAAAACATCAGGAAGGTAATGCAAGTAATTTGCAATTACATCTTCAGGGCACTGGACTAATTTCGCTTTATTCATCGCAATAAGTGAGTGGCAACCAGCACTGCGAGAGGAATGGATCGACCCGGGGATAGCAAATACATCTCGATTTTCCTCGAATGCCTCTCTTGCGGTAATATGGGAACCGCTATTGATTGCTGACTCTACGACCAGAGTCCCCAGAGAAAGACCGCTAATAATTCGATTACGTTCTGGAAAAAATTTTGGAAAAGGTTTTTTTCCAGGGGGATATTCTGAAAGAAGAAGCCCCCGTTGGATAATTTCATAATAAAGGTTACTATTCTCCTTTGGATAGATTTGATCAATGCCGCCACCTAACACCCCAATTGTTGCACCGCTCCCCTGCAAGGCTCCACGATGGGCTTCTCCATCGATCCCCCGGGCCAAACCGGAAACCACACAAAAGCCTACTTCAGAAAAAAACTTCGCAAAAGTACGGGCGTTATTTCTCCCATAAGGAGTAGGAGTGCGACTGCCAATTACTGCGATAGAATATTGAGACAATAGATTAAAATTGCCGATGCCATATAGAAGTTGTGGAGGGTCATAGATTTCCTTTAAATTCCTGGAAAATTGAGAATCATCAAATAGAAGTACATCTCCACCTTTTTCCTTCAATTTTCCATAAATATCCTCAGCCAGTGAAAGGGAAAATTGATCCTTAATTTTCCGTGCTACATTTTCCGTGACATAAAGAATCTTCTGGATTTTTTGTAAAGGATATGCGGTGATGTGGACAGGAAATTCCTCTAACTCAAAAATTCGGTTTAACGTAAATCTCCCTACATCCTCAACCTGTGATAATGCAATCATAAATAGCTTCTTTTCGATTTCTTTCATGGTTCCTCTCCCCCTTTCCCCATGATTTCGACAGTTATAATTCCAATTCCTTCCAACTAAAAAGTCAAAAAACGAGCGCTTACATCAGTAAGCGCTCGTTCATTCAACGTTATTATTTTACATTTACAGTTTTGCAACGGTCGAGAAGGTTGCGTTGTTTAAGAGCTTCAATTAAGGTTTCACCCATTATTGCAGGAGTTTTCGCAACAGGAATGCCGCAGGATTCCATGGTCCGGATTTTTTCTGCAGCAGTGCCTTTACCGCCAGAAATAATTGCACCGGCATGGCCCATGCGTTTTCCAGGAGGTGCGGTTTGTCCGCCAATGAAACCAACTACTGGTTTCTTCATATTGGCTTTAACCCATTCTGCTGCTTCTTCTTCAGCTGTACCACCAATTTCCCCAATCATAATCACTGCTTCAGTATCTGGGTCTTCGTTAAATAATGTTAATACATCAATGAAATTGGTGCCATTTACAGGGTCCCCACCGATCCCTACAGCAGTGGATTGGCCAATGCCATTGGTTGTTAATTGGTGAACTGCTTCATACGTTAAGGTACCAGAGCGGGAAACAATCCCTACTTTGCCTGGTGTATGAATGTAGCCAGGCATGATCCCGATTTTACACTCGCCAGGAGTGATAACCCCAGGGCAGTTTGGTCCGATTAAACGGGTTTTGCTGCCTTCCATGTAACGTTTAACTTTAATCATATCGATAACAGGAATACCTTCAGTAATACATACAACAAGGTCTAATTCAGCATTTACAGCTTCCATGATAGAATCTGCAGCAAATGCTGGTGGAACATAGATTACGGAAGCAGTTGCACCAGTTTCGCGGACAGCTTCACGAACAGTATCAAATACTGGAAGACCTTCGATTTCAGAACCACCTTTACCTGGAGTGGTTCCGCCTACCATTTGTGTACCATATTCAATGGCTTGTTGTGTATGAAACAAACCCTGGTTCCCAGTGATCCCTTGAGTAATAACTTTTGTATTTTTATTAACAAGAATACTCATTTAACCATACCCACCTTTCTAGCCTACGAGGGCTACGATTTTTTCTGCACCATCTGCCATAGAACTAGCAGCAGTAATTTGTAATCCGGATTCGTTTAAAATCTTTTTGCCCAATTCAACATTGGTTCCCTCAAGGCGAACAACGAGTGGACGATCAAGTTGCACTTCTTTCGCTGCTTCCACAATTCCTTGAGCAATAACATCACATTTCATGATGCCACCAAAGATATTAACGAAAATCCCTTTTACATTCTCATCAGAAAGAATCAATTTGAAAGCTGCAGTAACTTTCTCAGTAGTGGCACCGCCGCCTACATCGAGGAAGTTCGCAGGATCCCCACCGTAGTGTTTAATGATATCCATAGTGGCCATGGCTAAACCAGCCCCATTAACCATACAACCAATATTGCCATCAAGGGCAATATAGTTAAGGTCATAATTGGAAGCTTCGATTTCTTTTGGATCTTCTTCATCTAAATCCCGCATAACCAGTACATCATGGTGACGGTATAACGCATTAGAATCAAAGTTTAATTTGGCATCAAGAGCCATTACATTCCCATCGCCAGTTATTACTAGAGGGTTAATTTCGGCAATTGAACAATCCTTGTCCACAAAAGCCTGATAAAGGCCCATCATGAACTTAACAGCTTTGTTTACAAGAGGTTTAGGAATGTTGATTGCATAAGCAAGGCTACGAGCCTGGAATGGAAGAAGGCCAACAGCTGGATCGATCACTTCTTTGATGATCTTTTCCGGAGTTTTTTCAGCTACTTCTTCAATTTCAGTACCGCCTTCTTCAGATGCCATCATAACAACCCGATTGGTTTTGCGGTCTACTACTAGTCCAACATAGTATTCTTTTTTAATGTCGCAACCTTCTTCAATTAGGAGGCGCTTCACTTCTTTACCTTCTGGACCAGTTTGATGTGTTACTAACACTTTTCCAAGTAATTCTTTCGCATAGTCGCGGACTTCATCTAAATTTTTAGCGATTTTAACACCGCCTGCTTTACCGCGTCCTCCTGCGTGAATTTGGGCTTTTACAACATAAACGCTAGAATTCAGCTTTTTCGCTGCCTCTACCGCTTCTGCCACTGTAAAAGCGACTTCTCCATTTGGTACGGCTACTCCGTACTGTTTAAGTATCTCTTTACCTTGATACTCATGGATATTCATACTCCATCCTCCTAACCAAATCCCAATATTAACCACAAATCATCTGTCCCATACCCTAAGATAGTGAATTGTGTTATATTGTACTAATTCGATACGATTCGCCAAACTCCTGCCACTATTGTTGAATTTTTCAGTTTTTTTAAAAACTTTTTTTTGCGACAGTATTCGATAAAAACCGCCTCTTAATGCAGGATTTTACTCCTAATTGGTAACCTTTACAAGACTGAATTCCTCCAAAGCTTGAAATGTAAGCGTAAACATTATAAAAAACTCTATTAATAATGATTCCCTAAATAAAAATGCAGATAAATCTATTATCTGCAAAAAACGAACAATTAATTTATAACTTTTTCATAGAGGGAAATTTCCATTTTTCTTCTTTGCAATTCTTTGTGCAACATGGATATAAACAATGGATCTAGTTTAAACTCAATCGCCCTGGAATAAGCCGTCAACAACGCGTCATCGGAAAGCAAATTCATTCTCCATAGCCTCCTGACATCCACTTATTTCCCACATTGTAGCACCTTTAACCAGTGAGAACAATCGTTCTCTTATCCACAACCAGTTGTTTATAACTTGTGGAAATTTTTTGCTAATTCTTAAAAAATTCAAGGATATCAAGGGGTTTCTCTTGTGAATTTGTAGATAAAGTTATCCACAACGCTAAGCTTGTCGATAAGTTTTCTTTTGGAAACGTTTACCTGTTCTTTTGCGACAATTCTCATGCCTTGATCCCTTCACAGAAAACGACAACATTTACAAAAAAACACCTCTTGCATTAAGAGGTGGAGTAATTTTTATTTAGAAAGTCCTTACCCTGGGATAAGCCATCCTGAAAAAAGGAGTAATCCTCTACAAAATAATCAAAATACCCTCGATACATGGTTGGTTGAATAATTTGTATCTCAATTGGATGATATCGTTGGTGTGTGATTATTCCTTCATCAATTAACTTATTGATTAACCGAATAGTTCTCAACTCCGAATACAAGGCATTTTTAAACAACATTTTTAATAAAAAGTCCTGGGTATCAAAATAATTTTCAATTTTATGGAGAGATTTTTCAATGGATTCTACAGTAATCAAGATAATTTTTTTCGCCTTTTTTAAAGGCCCGATCACCGGGTTAAACTGATAGGCACCATCATACTCACCTTTGCGATCTCCATATTGCAATAATTGGAGACAATTGCGAAGTCCCTCGGCACTTATTTCTTTCACAATATAATCTTTCGTTTCCCCAGGTTCCATGCATGTTTGAATCATGGCCGCTTTATTTAAATACAAGATGGTTTTATCTTTCTCATAGTGATAGGCATTCGTGATAATGCCTACAGATGAGGTAGCAAAACGGTCTGCCATTTTCTCATAAAAAGAGTCTGGGTATGTTGGCTGAAATACTTTCGCAGGAAAGAAAAAATTCAACCATTGTTTTGGTTCAACAAATGGATAGTTCTCCGCCAACCGCTCCGGTGGGTATATGGGACGAAACTTACCTGGAACCCCCAACATCACATTTCGCATGAATTGCAATTCATCAGGGATAAGATCCCTTTCCTCCTCTGTAAATCCTTCATAATATTTATGAATGGCATTTGGATTAGGATCAAGATATAAATATGTGGAATAGATGGCGCCGCTTGTAGCCGATATTAATTCAGGTTCAATCCCATTACAGCGAAACTGTTGCAATACACCGGCGGCAAAAGCATTCATTCCGCCAATACCCTGAATAGCAAGGGCTAACATAGAAATCCCCCTTATCTTCATTAATAGGAACACTACTCTTACCTATTCATGATAACAGGGGGAAATCCTTCCATTCTATGCATCTTTTTGTTTTCTAAATTTTGGAACCAGATGAATTCGAAGATTATCTTCTAAACTGCGGAAATTAACATGCCATTTATAATGTAGGGAAACCATACGCAAGAAGGTCACCAAAAACATCAGGGTAAATAATTGAACAGAGTTTTGGATATCAATCCATTGATAGAAAATGATTACCCCAACAATTACGCCCCATAAAGCATATACTTCCTGGTGAAAAACCATGGGTTTTCTGCGGGCAAGAACGTCTCGCACTACCCCTCCCCCTACCCCTGTTAACACTGAGGAAAGAATCACTCCGCTGAGGGGAAGATTTAATTGAAGGGCAAAGATAGACCCTTGAATCGTAAAAGCTGCTAAGCCAATGGCATCAAAGAAATCATTCCATTTATTCCAGGATTTAATCCAATCCTTAGGCATTAAATAAATGATAGTAATGGCAATAAGGGCTGCTGTGTAGAGAAAACCCTGTTCCCAAAAAGGCGTTACAGGAACCCCTACTAAAACATTGCGCATAATCCCTCCGCCAAAAGCGGCCGCTAACCCCAAAATATAGACCCCAAAGATATCATACTTTTCTTGAAGAGCCACAATGGCGCCGGTAAAAGCATATGCCACAATTGCAATAATATTAATAATATCCCAGGTTAAATTGATCACCTTTGTTCACCCTTTTGCCAAATTTCCTGTGTAAAAACAGACAATCAATATTATACATGGAATTTATTTTTTCTGTATAGAGGAAATTTAAAAATAATTTAATCAGACCAAAACCGATAATCCAGAGTGCGATATTGAAACGCTTCAGATAAATGCTCCTCTCCCACTTTTTCATCCCCTGCCAGGTCTGCAATAGTTCTTGCCATTTTAATAATCTTGTCAAAAGAACGGTTACTGATTCCCAGAGAATCATATAAAGCATGGAGCCACTTTTCCGATGAACGGCTTAAAGGAATGTAATGTTTAATCCATCTGCCAGAAAGGTCTGAGTTAAACTGAAATGACTTTCCTTTAAAGCGCTCCTTCTGGATTTCTCTTGCCCTTTCTACACGTTTTTTCATGTCTTTGGAAGTAGGCCCGGTTTCACAGCCCATTTCTTTTACATCTACTCTGGGCACTTCAATTTGTACATCTATCCGGTCTAAAAATGGACCGGATAATTTTTTACGATATCGTTTCACTTCATACTGGCTACAGGTGCAAAAATGAGGGTCTTGTTCAAAACCATTAAACCCGCAGGGACAGGGATTAAAACTAGCAATCAGTAAAAATCGACTGGGAAAAACAACTCTTATACCATTTCGAATAACAATGATTTTTCCTTCTTCAATAGGTTGGCGCAAAATTTCTAAAACAGAACGAGAGAATTCAGGAATTTCATCGAGAAAAAGAACCCCTTGATGGGCCAGGCTTAATTCACCAGGGTGGGGAATGGCTCCCCCTCCTGTCAATCCAACGGTACTAATCGTTGGATGAGGGGCACGAAAAGGAGGGATGCTTTCTAATCCCTCCCTTTCACTAAGGATTCCGCTGGAACTATATATACAGGAGACTTCCAATGCTTGTTCTTCATTTAAAGAGGGTAAAATGGTCTGGAATCTTCTTGCCATCATGGTTTTGCCTGTCCCTGGTGGCCCCACCATTAGCACATGATGATTACCAGCAGCGGCGACTTCGAGGGCCTTCTTAGCATGGGTATGGCCCTTCACATCTAGAAAACAAAGAGATTCTTCTTCAGAAACATCCTTTTTATTATGTATGACTCTATCTGCTCTTTTTGCAGGCTCCCAACGAGATGGGTCTGTTAAAAAATCTACACACTGATTCAATGTTCCCATGCGATAAATGGGCATTTTTGCTCTTTCCGCCTCTTCCTCACATGCTGCAGGAATAATCACCTCTCGAAACTCTGCTTTCTTTGCTGCCAGAACCATGGGTAAAATCCCGTGAATAGGACGCAAATCCCCCTCCAGTGAAAGTTCGCCCAATACGAGAAGGCCATTTATATCTACCCTGGGGAAAATTTGTTTCGTAGCTAATAAAATTCCCAATGCCATAGCACAATCTAACATGGACCCAGCTTTACGAACATCCGCAGGTGCCAGGTTTATGGTTATTCTCTGCAATGGAAACTCAAATCCACTATTACGAATTGCCGCCCTTACTCGATCCCTGGCTTCCTTTACAGAAGATGCTGCCAGTCCACTTACCTCAAAACAGGGCAATCCATTAGAAATATCCACTTCTACTTCAACACAAAACCCCTCAATTCCAATTACCGCTGCAGAAAAAATCCGGGTATACATGGGTAAATCACTCACTCTCACTTAATTTCCCTTTATATTGATATACAAATATTATCATATAACAGGAATTAATTACATAATTTTACAATTATTTTTTTAATAAAATATCCCACCATCCGATTGACAGTGGGATACCTTTATTCTTCACGATTGGTTATTCATTTGTTTTGAGCGCTGATATGCAGCTTCAATGGCTGCCTGAACATCCTGAATGGAAAGATCTAATCCATAATGATTTGCACTATCCAATACATGGACCACTGCTAGCGAAAATTTCTCTGGTCCGCTTGAGTTTTGCCATTGTTTTCCCACATAGATAACAGCATCTTTTGCGATAGAATCAAGAATCTGACGCTGAGATTCTGTAAGTTTCCCATCCAGAACTCCTTTATATTTCTGAATGAATTTTTTTATATATACAAAACCGGCAAGTACACCTATATAAATTAAATTTAAAATAATCTGTGTAAAAACTTCTATAAATTCTTGAGAGAAATTCACTTTAATTCCCCTCCTTATCACCCAATTTCCCTATACCTTCAGCTGACCCGGCCAGAGGTAATCATGTTTTAACTTCCCTATTTCATTCATCTCCTTCAATAATAGTGTATTGATAAGCTAGGCGTTCTGACTGCGCCTAGAATCCATAAATGTGGCTAAATTAAGAAGCTTCCATAAAAAAGGCCCAGTTAAATAAACTAGGCCTTATCCATCCGTATTAATTAATTTTTTCTACATCCCGATGTTGCACCCCAAAGAAGTAATTAACATTCCGGCTGCTTTCGTCAGCTCTTTTAATTAAAACACTCATCACTCCATGCCAGTGATTCACTTGATCCATGGCATTTTTAAATTTATCATTATTCTTTTCAATAGGTGCTTGTTCCTTCATAAATGGGAAAAAATAAATAGGTTTATGGGTATCATTGACAACTAATTTTAATTGAATATTTTTAACTTCTGTATTTGCCGTACTGTTGGCAGAAAGACTTCCGATAATAGAGCCCATGCCATCTGCCAATAACCCGCTAACCAGTGTTCCGCCAATCTGGCTTCCTCTTACTGTTGTAGTAATAACGGCTCCATCCTCTACAATTTCTGATTGCAATAAATCTTTATAACTTAAAACAACCCTGTTAAATACTTCCTGCTCATCATATTTTTTAAAACTTTTTTCACTTTTTACTGTTAGGATTTTACGTTCGATAAAACATAGACTCTCCGTCTGTTCATCTAAAGCAATTAATAATGAAAAATCGGGAGAAATAAACTTTTGGGAAGCCATAAAATACTGGACATGTATTAATTCTTCTTCAAATTTATACATAATGATCTCTTCATTGCTTTTTTTGAGATACTTTTTATACAAAAAGAATAGGATGTAGCCTATTACTCCCACAAAAAATAAAACGATTAATAATTTAACCCAACCATAGATTAACCATATTAACAGGAAAATTAGGATTGCTGTTATGGAAACGAATAAAGTGGATTTCTTCATTGGATATCCTCTTTTCTTACAATTTTCAATCTTTATTTTATCATGATAGGAAAAACTAACCAATCAAAATAAAAGAGATGCTAAGAATCAAATTGTGCCTCTTGCTCGCCGACATGGATGTTAAAATGACGGTCAACTTCAATCCGGACGCGCCTTCAAAACATCTGGGTAATTCAAGAAGTGAGACTGTTGAAGGCTTTCTTCGCCCTTCTTTCAGTTTCCCTTGTATCGGCTCGCAAAAAGGCAACTATTTTGATTCATTAGCATCTCAACCATTGACCTTACGGTCTTAGAAACTGGGTTGGCGCCAAGCCTTTGGCCGATGGCGACAGCCCTAGTTTCCCTTATATATAAGAATTTTTATAGTGTAAAAAATTCCTTTTTTTGATAACTTTTACTTTTGTGTATACATTTCTAACACTTATATTTCTTTTGTCTCATGAAATAATAGAGATATACACTAATGAATAAATACACAACTAAAACAGGCAATAAATCATTATCACGAATGAATAAGTTGTACAGGGCTTCTCCATTTGTGCCAGGAGTTGGATAAGGTTGATCTCTTACTGCGTTATGATATAGATTATAGAAAAGTACTAAAAAAGAAAAGACCAAATTTGCCTTAACATAAAACACACTTTTCAACCCCCGATATCACTTCTTCTGATCCACCAATTCAAAATGATTGCTTCCTTCCTGGGAATACACATAGGCATTATAAAATAGAACGCTGGAAAGCAGAGAACCTCCTAATAAAAGAATGATACTTAACAATATGGGACGGGTAACTTTACTCAACCAGATTGCTGAAGCAGCGATTCCTAAGGTCACGATAATTGCCAGAATAAAAGCTGTTTGATTGATTTTAATTTGATTTACCGATTTTTTAAATCCTTGTAGATTGTCTTTATTATCAGGGTTTTCTGTGACAAGTTTAATGTACGAACCTTTTTTTACCGTCCACTGGGTGTTTCCATTTGATATTTCATTCACCTGGTACTGATAACCCCACCAGTATGTATGATTTTGTATTCGAACTACACTTGAATTCCCCATCCATCGAGGAGCAACGAGCAACATTAAAGAAATCAATATGAAAATTACGAATAGGATTGGAAAGTATTTTTTCGCTTTTACCCCCATGGTATATCCCCTTTTTTTCTTTTAATTGGCATCTTTATTATATCTTGATTTATAAAGTTAATATTGTGAAAGAAATGCGAAATATTCATGGAGAAATGTTTTAATAGAAATGGTAGAATTGCATCATCGAAATCATCTAAGAAAGGTTTTAAAATTCATGAATTCAGGTAAGACAATTGGTGAATCCCTTCAGTTGCGAAACAATAATTTTAATCTAATTCGGCTAATTGCTGCATCTACAGTCGTATTTTCCCATGGTTTTCTTCTGGGAAACGGAAATACAAAAACAGAACCCTTAATGGTTTTTACTCATAGTCAATCCACCCTGGGCCATTTAGCAGTCCTTGTCTTTTTTGTCATTAGTGGATTTCTCATTACCATGAGTTTTGATCATACGAAGGATTTCTCTTATTTTTTTAAATCCCGGGTGTTACGGATTTTCCCTGGATTAATCATGGTTGTTTTGCTCACTGCATTTATATTAGGTCCCCTGGTGACAGAACTGGATATTGGAGAATACTTTTCAAAGCCTGAAACGTATACCTATTTAACAACCATGTTGCTGTATCAATGGAATAACAATTTGCCCGGGGTTTTTGCTGGCGCTCCGGTGAATGGCTCATTATGGACCTTGCAATACGAATTCCCATTTTATCTGGTGGTAGGTGTTCTAGGAATCGTTAAGCTTTTGCGAAAACAGGTAGCTATTCTGTTATTCCTTGGTTCTTTTGCCTTCTCTTTTTTCCAGGACCCTTACCAGAATACCCAACTTACCTGGATTCCAGATTTATTGCGATTTTATTCAGCAGGCATGATTTTTTATTTGTACCGGGATAAGATTCCACTCAATCATTGGCTTGCCCTCGTCTCTTTTGCAGTTGTCCTTGCTTCGGCTCGTTTTGGTTTTTTCAATAGCATGTTCTCCATCTTTGGCAGTTACCTTGTGATGTATCTTTCTTTTATTTCTGTTCTTTCTATTAATAAGAAGTTGGGTAAAAATGATCTTTCATATGGCATTTATATCTACTCCTTTCCCATTCAGGAAACGGTCGCAGAATATTTCCGGGGGAATGCCTTTGCTCCCTATTTAAACTTTGCCATAGCTTTTCCCATCACCCTCATCTTTGCTTATTTTTCATGGAACTTTATAGAGAAGAAAGCATTGCAGTATAAAAAGGGGCGAAAACCCATTTTTTCATATCATCAACATGAACCGGTCTCAAAGGGGCATACTACCTTTTAGAATGGAATAATACCCCATTTAAAAGGAGCTGTTGAAATGTTATATATTCTTTTATTCGCCATTACTGTTACACTCTTTGTTGTTTTCAAAGCCTATAAGGATCGAAAACAATTTGAATCCATATCCTCTATGATTATGGATTTAGTCCATGTCAATAATGATATGCATAAAACCCTTTTACTGGGGGTTTATCATCGATTCCAAAAAGAAGCAGGCACTGAATTTCACCAATTTGTTGGGAATATACTTGAGGATTTATATGGTGGGAGAGTATCTGTTACCTCTGAAGAAGATGAATATGGGATTGACCTGGTTCAGCAAAGGAATAATGGAACCTATTTTGGCAAAGTTCTTTGCATCAATCCAGAAGAAAAAGTGGATACGGATCCTATCGTATTCGTTCATTCCAACATGGTCAAATTCGGAGCTGATCACGGATTTGTCATTACAACAGGGAAATTTACATCTAAAGCCAAAAAATATACCGAAGGATTAAACATTGAATTAATTGAAGGAACAGAGTTAATTCGGTATTGGGTTGAATCCATGGAAAGGCAAAGGGAACATATTCCTGAAGTGGCATTTTGAAAAAGAGCTGCTAAGAATCAAATCAATGCCAGTTCCTCGCCAACAATGAAGCAAAACACTGATTTGATTCTTTAGCATCTCAACCATTGACCTTACGGTCTTATTTTGAAAAAGGGCTAAGTCTAAGCTTCTTCAAATAATGGTGTGGATAAATACCGTTCACCGGTATCAGGAAGAAGAACGACAATGTTTTTCCCTTTATTTTCTGGCCGTTTTGCCACTTGCAACGCTGCATAGGTTGCTGCACCGGAAGAAATCCCCACAAGAACCCCTTCTATTTTGCCTAATTTTCTTGCCGTTTCCATTGCTTCTTCATTTTTTACAGGAATGATTTCATCAAGGATATTCATATTTAACACACTGGGAATAAAATTAGCGCCTAACCCCTGAATCTGATGGGGACCAGGGTTCCCTCCGGATAATACCTGAGAATTATAAGGCTCTACAGCAATAATTTTCACATTAGGATTTCTTTCTTTTAATACTTCCCCTACTCCTGTAATGGTACCGCCAGTACCTACACCACAAACAAAAATATCTATCTGCCCATCCGTATCCCTCCATATTTCTTCTGCGGTGGTTTTCCGATGCATAGCAGGATTTGCAGGATTTTCAAACTGCTGGGGAATAAAAGAATTGGGAATCTTTGCAGCCAATTCCAGTGCCTTATTGATTGCCCCTCTCATTCCTTCCCCTTCAGGGGTTAACACAATTTCTGCCCCAAGGGATTTTAATAATTTACGCCGTTCCATGCTCATGGTTTCAATCATGGTAATCATTAATTTATATCCTTTTGCAGCACATACAAAAGCAAGTCCAATACCTGTATTGCCGCTAGTCGGTTCAATAATCACCGTATCTTGATCAATGATTCCTTTTTTCTCTGCATCTTCAATCATCGCAAAGCCAACCCGGTCTTTTACGCTGCCTGTGGGATTGAAATACTCTAACTTAGCAATAATGGTAGCTTCAAGTTCATGGTTTTTATTAAAGTTGGTTAATTCAAGTAAAGGGGTATTGCCGATTAAATCCGTAAGGTTTTTCGCGATGTTCATTTTGTTATTATCCTCCTGACATGTAAAACAAGTAATCTTATATGTATAATTAGTTGTATTAATTGTAATATTATACAGGCCTTTTGTCGATACAAGTTATCAACGTCTTAAGGGAGGTTTTCTTTTTTCAATTTTTAATTGTATTCCCTTTTCAATCATTTCAAGGTACATTCGGTCTTTGGGTGAAACAAATGTAATGGCAAGGCCTTTTCCCCCTGCTCTGCCTGTACGGCCAATGCGATGAATATAGGATTCCACATCACGAGGAATATCATAATTAAAAACATGGGTTACCCCTTCTACGTCTAATCCCCTGGCTGCCACATCCGTTGCCACCAATAATTGAATCTGCCCCTCACGAAAACGTTTCAATACATCTTCTCTTTTCCCCTGTGACAAATCCCCATGAAGCTCATCTGAATTGTACCCTAGCCCTTGCAAGGCTTCATTTAATTTGCTGACTTTCCGCTTCGTCCGGCAAAAAATAATCCCAAGGTATGGTCGATATTGGTCAATTACATTGCACAGGGTACTTTGCTTCGTCCTGTCTGTCGTTTCCATAACCCGTTGCCTAATTTCTTTTAACGTAATTTGGGATGATGCAATTCTTATTGTCTCCGGGTTTTCCATATAATTCAAGGCAAGAGATTGAACCTGGGAAGGCATGGTTGCCGAAAAAAGCAAAGTCTGTCGAGTAGTTGGAGTTGCCTGGATTAGGGCCTCTACTTCTGTTAAAAAACCCATATGCAACATTTGGTCTGCTTCATCTAAGACCAACATGGATACCTGGGATAGATTTAGAGTCCCTCGCCTAATATGGTCTAATAAACGCCCAGGGGTCCCAATCACAAGATGTACAGCTTTTTGTAACTTATGGATTTGAGCTTCCACGTCTTGTCCCCCATAAACAGCCAGGACATGTACCCCATTTAGAGTTTCCGTGAGTTTATTTACTTCTGTTGTTATTTGCAAAGCCAATTCCCGTGTAGGTGCAACGATTAACCCTTGAATGGTTGATTTTTGGGTATCAATTTTCTGGATAATAGGAAGGATAAATGCTAAAGTCTTCCCTGTCCCGGTTTGAGCCTGGGCAATTACATCCTTCCCTTTAAGAACAACAGGTATTGCCTGTTCCTGTATAGGAGTTGGTTGAAAGAATCCAGAATTTGTAACAATCTGATTAAAATCAGGATGGATTCCCAATTCCAAAAAATTAGACAACGTGTTCACCTCTTTAACACTCTCTTGAATTCATTCTTTATCTTACACTAAACCATGATAAAATAAAGGGAAATTAGCACGTGAACTTACTACCGGAAGGAATAACTACATGAGAATTAATAAATTTATTAGTGAAACAGGTGTTTGCTCAAGAAGGGAAGCAGATAAATGGGTAGAAGAAAAACGAGTTACCATTAATGGAGAAATAGCCCAGCTTGGCAGTACGGTTATGCCTGGAGATGAAGTGCGAGTGGATGGAAAACCCATTGGCCCTAAAAAGAAGCACATTTACATTGCCTTAAATAAACCTGTAGGCATTACCTGCACAACAGAAAAACATGTGAAGGGCAACATCATTGACTTTGTAAACCATCCTGAACGTATTTTTCCTATTGGGCGTCTCGATAAAGATTCTCAGGGGTTAATTCTTCTCACGAATAACGGGGATATTATTAATAAAATTTTACGTTCTGAAAATAATCATGATAAAGAATACATTGTGACCGTTGATAAACCCATTACCCCTTCTTTTATTAAAGGCATGGCAAGGGGTGTAAAAATACTTGGAACGACAACCAAACCCTGTAAAGTGACGATGATCAATGAGTTTACCTTTAAAATTATTCTCACCCAGGGGTTAAACCGGCAAATTCGCCGCATGTGCCAGGCCTTTTATTATCAGGTCACCCAATTAAAACGGGTAAGAATTATGAATATTAAACTTAATGGGTTAGCCATAGGCAAATGGCGGAATTTAACTGAAACTGAACTTAAGGAGTTAATCAAAGATTTATAAAATGAAACTGGAGCGTATGGGAAATCTATCCTATACGCTTTAATTTTCATCATAAACGCGAAAGGGATTTGCGCTTCCTCCTTCAGCCAAATCGGCAACCTTATTCAATTCTTCGATATCTTTTTTTACTTCTTCCGCTGACAGACCTTTTGTCGCATCCTTTATATGAACATCTACATGATGTTGTCCCTCTTTTTCTTTTCCATGGTTAGAATCCATTATTCACCCTCCTCCTTCGTTAATGCAAGAAAAGATGATTGTTATTTTAACCTCATCGAAGAATTTTATTATCCCTTAATTTACATCTATAAAAAACAAGGGTTTAGGAATGAATAATGAATGATAAAAACAATGAAAAGAAGGTGACCAAAATGAACACTGAAGATCTGCAAAATACCCTTTCATACATTACAAGCGAACTGTATCGTATAGATACCATGGCCGGAACTCTGTCAACAGTGGAAAGAGACCACTTTACCGCCTTAACTAATTTTGATAACAGCACATTGCAAGACCTGGCCGTGGAAGAACAAAATGCTGCACGCCAGCTTGGCACCATAAAACACATTTGTTTGTCCTTAGCACAAAAAGTAGATGGCATTAATCAAGCCATTCAAAGGGGAGAATTAAACGGGAGTGAAGTAAATGAAACTCATTAGTTGGATTGCACGGTCCTTTGCCAATGAAGTAGTAGATAAAGCAATCACCAGAATGATTAAAGACCAATATATCGAAAACATCTTCGAATTAGTTCCCGCAACTAAAAAAGTTGGACCCATTAATCTTATGGAAATCGCGATGCGCGCATCTAAAGGTACTCCAATTCCCCGTCCCTTAGGAAGCCATCAATCTTTTTCACCCTGGGAAAAAATCCTTTTTAACCCTGTTCATCTCTATCGTTTTCCTACCCCTGAAAATGTGGGCATTCGTACATCCATTACCATTGGCCATCGCGCCAAAAAACCAATGACCATCTCCATTCCCATCATGATTGCGGGAATGTCTTTTGGCGGAGCACTAAGTAAAAGCGCGAAAATCGCCCTGGCAAAAGCAGCAAGCATGATTGGAACAGCCACCAACACAGGTGAAGCAGGATTAATGAATGAAGAACGGGAAGCCGCTTCTTTATTAATAGGGCAGTACAATCGTGGAGGTTGGTTGAATACCCCGGAAAAATACAAACAAGTAGATGCTATTGAAATTCAATTAGGACAGGGCGCTCAAGGGTCTACCTATCAGCGAACCACCGCGAAAAATATTGGCAAAGAATATAAAGAAGTTTTTGAACTGGCGGATGGAGAATCCGCATTAATCCACTCCCGTATGCCAGGGGTCAATTCAAAGGATGAATTCATTCAATTAGTACGAAAACTAAGGGATGAAACCGGAGTGCCTGTGGGCTTAAAAATAGCGGCCACCCATCATTTAGAAAAAGAATTGCAAATTGCAGTGGAAGCAGAAGTGGATTTTGTCACCCTTGATGGAGCTGAAGGGGGAACCCATGGGGGAGCGCCTACCTTACAAGATGATGTGGGATTGCCTACCCTATTTGCAATATCCAGGGCTTCAAAGTTTTTTTCCCAAAAGAAAGTGATTAGGGATATAAACTTAATCGCCGCAGGAGGCCTTGTTACTCCTGGAAATATGTTAAAAGCCATGGCTATGGGGGCAGACGCCGTGTACATAGGCACCGCCGCGTTAATGGCCATGGTAAGTGATCAAATGGTGGAAACCATGCCTTTCGAGCCGCCAACCAGCTTGATTGTCTATACAGGGAAAATGACAGATCAATTTGATATTGATAAAGGAGCCACTTCTTTATTTAAATACTTAAATGCAACAGTACAAGAAATGGAACAAGTAGCTGTATCCCTAGGAAAAACAGCCTTAACAGATATCACAAAATCGGATATTTGTTGCCTGGATCCCTTTATCGCTAAAGCCACAGGCATTGAATTAGGCTATACTGCACCTTATGAACAAAAGGAATACTTCCAGGACTTTGACAACGGATTATACAATCCCAATGAATCAATGAAACCTGAGGAGCCAGTGTATCTGCAATAAAACAAAAATTGGAAAAATTAGGACATTACATATTAACAATGACGAATATGTAATGTCTTTCTTTTCATTCAGACCTTTTTCATTTTTTGGTTTAATGATTTTAGGAAATTCTTAGGTAAAAACTTCATCTCACGTTCCATACGCCACATTCTCCTACTTGTCCAGCGGTACCTGCGTAGGATTTTCCATCTGCTGAATATCATTGGTAAGACAGCAATCACAAAAACCAGGAGGATCATAGCTGGTGCAATATATTCCAATATGACAGCAGGCAAGAATTCGGTTCCCAACACTGTGAACGTGGCTTGAACAAGCCATTTAACGACTGGGTACATAAGGAAAAGCATAAAGGTTATAAGGATAATCCCAAAAATACTGTACTTCTTTCGAAATTCCACATAGTCTTTCAATTCTTGAAGTTTCCCCTCATATTCCTTACCATTGAGTAACTGATCCCCGCAAAAGTCACAGGTATTTTTCCCTTTGCTGTTCACTCTGCCGCATTTAAAACATTTTACCGGAGCCATATCAAATCGTCCCCCCTTTACCCATCATTGTTCCCATTCCAGGCAAAAAAAACTATTATCAATGAGACCCGGACCTACCGGCCCGGGTCTCATTTTCACTATTATTATTCCTTTATTTTTCTTCTACAATCACAGGGCTATTATAAATAATAATCCTCTTGCCATTTAATTCGAATTTCACTTTACTTCCCCCATTGCCTGTTTGGCTGCTGGTATCTTCAATATCAATTTTTCCTTTGTAAGTTTTAATGGGTTTGCCATTCATATCATAAACAGTAACTTCCCGTTCTAATCCAGTCCATTGAGATTGCACATCTTTCGCCTGGCGTTCCAATGCTGAACAACCAGCTAATGAACCGATAATGAATAAGCCTGCGATAAAGATGATTATTTTTTTCATGTTGTTTTCCTCCCCACAACTACTTTTCTCTCTTTTTACGTTAAACTACTCCTATTAGTTTCGCAAATGCTTTATAATTCTTTCATAGGAAAAACAAAGGAGTAACTACATCATGAAGAAAATTGCGATTGCATTATTGATACTTATCTTATTAGCTGTCACCAACCCTTCAAAAGAAGACTATACCGCCTGGTTGCAAGAAAAAATGGAATCAAAAACGGATAATGCAATCATGAAAGGCGTCGTCAGCCTCTTTGGTGAAACCATTATTGAAAATGCAACCACTACGCAAAACTTTATTATATTTTCGATCTATGACGTTTCTTTAGATGGTAAAAAAATAAAAATCCTTGGGATATTAAAAAACTTTATCCCTATTTACATGGAAGAAGTATAGACTTTGAATAATAACAGCCTTTTACTAATATCTAAACCTAAATAACAACATAAAAAACCCTCCTGTTCTTTATTGAACGGGAGGGTTTTTGGTTGCCCACTGAAAACTGAAACAGAAGAAAATAAGCGTATAATTAGGTTAAGCCCTCGATCGA
>CAMLDI010000032.1 GCA_946478845.1 uncultured Paenibacillaceae bacterium | reverse complement strand
GTTTTATGTTTCGCCTTCTTCAGGCTCAACAGACTAAAGTCTATAATAAATAAAATTAAAGGGAAGGATAACGCTCCTTCCCTTTTTACGTATTCAAATTTACTTTACTTCTACAATCCATCCTTCTGGAGCTTCTACTTCACCATACTGGATACCGATTAAATGATTGTAAAGTTTCTTAATCACAGGTCCTACTTCGGTTTCGCTGTAGAACACATGCTTTTCATTTCCTACGGTTAAACTGCCTAATGGTGAGATAACAGCTGCTGTGCCGCAAGCACCAGCCTCTACAAACTCATCCAGGTTATTGATATAAACGTCTCTTTCCTCCACCTTCATCCCAAAAACCTTCTCTGCAATGTAAAGCAAAGAGTACTTGGTAATGCTGGGAAGAATGGATGGAGATTTCGGTGTAACAAGGACATTATCCTTTGTAATGCCAATAAAGTTGGCAGCGCCTACTTCTTCAATCTTTGTATGGGTTTTAGGATCCAGGTATACGCAGTCGCTATATCCTTCTTTAGCAGCAATCTCATGAGGCAATAGGCTGGCCGCATAGTTACCGCCGACCTTAACAGCCCCGGTACCGTTTGGTGCAGCCCGGTCGTAATCAGTAACTACCATTTTAATAGGGGTCATTCCACCTTTAAAATACGGTCCTACAGGAGTTACGAAAACACAGAAAATATATTCTGAAGCCGGCTTAACACCAATATTGTCACCAACGCCAATGATAAATGGGCGAATGTATAATGTGGCACCAGATCCATAAGGAGGAACAAACTCCTCATTTGCTTTTACCACCATTTTCACGGCTTCAATAAATTTCTCTTCAGAAACTTCTGGCATAAGAAGTCTTCTGCAGGTATCCTGCATCCGCTTTGCATTCTGATCAGGTCTAAAAAGGCCGATGGTTCCATCTTTTCTTCTGTATGCTTTTAACCCTTCAAAGCATTGTTGGCCATAGTGAAGTGCAGGAGAAGCCATGCTAATTGTTAATGAATTTTCTTCTACAAGCTTCCCTTCATCCCAGGCCCCATCTTTCCAGTAAGAAACATAATTCTCATTGGTCTTTCTGTAAAGAAACCCAATATTTTCCCAATCGAGATTTACTGTATTAGCCATTAGTTCCTTCTCCTTTTTTTCCTTGATTGTATAGATGCAAGTCTATATCTTGTTCCTTCTGCATGGATTATAGATATAAGGCTGACTACCATTACATTCGTTTAATATGAAATTTTTCTAACACATAAAAACGCCACACATTTATAAAATTGTATGGCGTGATTTTTCTCCTGATTATTAAAAATGCTAGGGCTGGTGCTCGTAAAAATTATTAATTGTTTTGCGGGTACCCACCTGATCAAGGAGGCCATAGTTAATAATATAATTTTATACTAAACAAAGATTAAAAAGATGTCAATTACCCTATATATCGTGTTGCTTCAGCAGGAGGAAGTTTTACTGCCTTTCTTGCGGGAATCATGGAAGCCAGGATTGTGAATAATAGAGAACCTATTAAGTATAACGCTAATTTTCCATAGGGAACCAGAATGGCAACATTTCCTCCCCCATCCTTCATTAAACTAGAAATCATCATATATCCCGTATAAGAACCTAGACCCATCCCCAATAAGATACCTGTTAAGCCAAGGGAAATCCCTTCAAAGAGAATACTCCAATAAATCAATTCTCCCTGGACACCAATGGCCCGCATCATGCCAATTTGCTGGCGCCGTTCCCTGATCACCCGCAGCATCACCACCATGAGGCCGGCAATTCCGATAAAAGTAGCCAGTGCGCTAAACCCTTCAAATAGAGAAAAGAGAACCTGTATAAAGGAATTGTGGACTAGAAAATTTTCTGTGGGATTGACCAGAGGATAGATATTATGCAAGGTGAATTCTTTTTCAATCCCTTTTATCACCTCTTTGCTGATCCCGTTATTTTTCCCTTGAATCAAAACCGTGGTCTGGATTTGTTTATCATCAACAGCATATTGGCTTATATCATTTTGTTTCACCCAAAGGCCATAGGAGGTGGGATACCCATAGCTTTCGTTCGAATAATCAGCAATGCCAATGATTTTCTTTTTTTCAATCCTGCCAAAGGCTTCAACAGGATAAAGATCCCCAACCTCATAGGTTTCTCCATTCAAATTAGGAAGATGGGATGAAAGAATCACCACATTGGGGTCCTTTGCTATAGCCATCCAGGCAGAACGATCATCATGATAACTTCGGTCCCGACTTTTTAAAGTAAGGGTGGTATGGGAAGAAAAGGCTTCATCAATTTCATTGATATAGAAATCATTAATATCTCCAATGGGTATTTGTTGCACAGCCACCCCCTGTTGGATTTTTCCTTTATCAATATAATGGGATTGATTCATTATTTTCTGCAATTCCCCTGTGGTCATTTTCCCGGAATGGATGGCCAATAAATCATATCCCGCTGTGGCTTTCCTGGCATCAAAATTTCCAAAATACTGCACCATCGTTTTACTGAATACCCCCGAAAAACCGGTAAGGAATAATACAAGAGAAAACATTAACAGGATAAGACCTGATCGGGTTTTATTGACTTCGGGATAACGAAAGGCTAGTTTGAACATGCCATACATCCTGGGGAAGGGACGAAAAAGACCTGTTATGATGTTGATGATTTTACCCATCCACATCACGCATATCAGGACAGTCAGAATTACCAGGATAAATCCCATGAGAAAGTTAAGAACTGGTTGTATGGGGCTGTCACTAACATAGTTTCGATAGGATTCTGTCATGGTAACCAAATACAAAAACACGCTGAAAATGAATAAGAATAATTGAAATGCTTTAAAAAGAATCGATTTATTTTTTGTTGGGGTCACCTTTGTTACATTTTCCTGCCCATAAATGGCCTCAACGATTTGCAATCGGGTCACTTTACGGGATACAAACCAAACACACCCATAGACCAAAAGGGCACCTATTGAAAATCCCGTCATTAGGGTGCCTAAATTTACATCAAAGGTAAATTTCATCATAATCCCCTGCTCATATTCAGCGATGACCTGCAATAAATCCTGAAGCTTAAGCATAAGCAAATAAGACAAACCGATTCCAGCTACAGTTCCCAAAATACTTGAAATCACTGCATAAAGAATTCCCTCAATGCGAAGAACCCGTGCTAAATCTTCACTGGTCAAGCCAATGGCCCGGAGAATCCCCATTTCCCGGCGCCGCTCCTCCCCAATCATTTTAAAAATATTGATAATTAACACCATGCCAATGACAATGGCATTTAAGCTGGCAATGGTAAACACAGGAAGCATTTTCAAATTATGCTCCAAATCTGACCTGATTTTCCACCGAACAGAATTTTCCGTCCATTTTTTATAATCTAATACAATCCCATTCTCTTGAATATCCTGATTAGTTGAAATAAGGACATTAGAATACCCCTGTTTCATTTGGGCTAACTGTCTTGCTTGATCCAGGGAAACAATGGCTGTGTACCTGCTTTGCTGAATGCCTTTATATCCGGTTAAACCTTGCTCCGGTACAATAGCTCGGACCACAAAAGGTTGAAGTTGATTCCTTTTATCCTGAATATAGATCTGGTCATTCGCTTTAACATCCAACTGTTCCGCTAATGGTAAAGAAAGAATGACTTCATTGCTTTTAATTTGGCCAGGAAGAAGTCCCATCGCCTTTTCATCAAATTGCTTTCCCAATACAGGGGCAAAACCATACACATACGTTTTCGGGCCTACTAATAAAGGCTTGCCAGAGGGGTCTTTCACCATAAATAAGGTTTCCATGGCCACCGTGGGCAAAAGATTGCGCCCCTGTTGTTTTATTTCTTCTTTCATTTCACGAACATGGGCATCTGTAAAATAACCCTGTTGCAACTTTTTTTGCTCCAAAGCTGAAACATCAACAGCAATATTCCCGATTTGTTTAGCGATCACCTGATCCACACTGTGATTCATTGAATGCTGCAAAAGCAATGATGTGGTAATTAGGGCTGTTCCCACAAGAGCGCCGAGAATGGTTAATAGGGTCGTCTGTTTATGGACAAGCATATTACGGAAGGCCATTCGCCATAAATGGAGATGTTTCCAGGACATTATTTTCGCCCCTTCCCTTCTTGTATGATTTGTCCACTATCCATATACAAGATGCGATGGGCTCTTTCAGCCACTTTAGGATCATGGGTGACGATGACAAATGTAATGCCATCGGCACGGTTTAAATGTTCAATTAAGTCCAAAACCATTTCCGTGGTCTTCCGATCAAGGGCTCCCGTTGGTTCATCAGCCCATATCACCCGGGGATTGTTTACCATGGCTCTCGCCAGGGCCACTCGTTGTTGTTGGCCTCCTGATAACTGATTAGGACGATGATCCTTCCTTTCCTTCAAACCAACACGCCCCAACACTTCGATGGCTCTTTCCCTGGCATCCCTGGCCGATACCCCTCTGCATAAAAGAGGCAATTCAACATTTTCCACTGCTGATAAAACAGGTATTAAATTATAAGATTGAAAAACAAACCCCATGTTTTCTACACGATAACGGTCCCTCTCCCTTTCTCTCATTTTATGTAAGTTATTTCCCACGAAAAAAATCTTCCCGCTGGTAATAGAATCAATGCCAGAAAGAACATTAAGCAACGTGGTTTTCCCACAGCCTGATGGTCCCATAATGGCAATGATTTCCCCTTCATAAATATTCATGTGAATGCCCCTTAAAGCTTCAATGGGATTCTCTTTATTGCCAAAAACTTTCCAAATATCATCCGCAAGTATTAACTCCATAGGTTCCTTCATTGTTCTACTCCTCTCTGATCATCTCCTACTATAGTAAAACCCACTTTTCAAAATCGTTTTTGGAGGATGTCAAGAAGTTGTTAAGATTCAGGAAACCGTGGAAGAGTCATACTAAAAATTGTTCCTTTACCTAATTCACTGCTAGCTGTGAGGGTTCCCACATGCAAGTTTACGAATTCTTTTGCAAGGGCTAAACCCAGCCCCATACCACCAGATTGGCGATTGCGAGACCCTTCTACCCGATAAAATCGGTGAAAAATATAGGGCAAATGTTCCGGTGCAATGCCAGGGCCATTGTCCTTAATATCCACACGAACTGAATGATGATCTTGAAATAAACTCACATTAATATTCCCACCATCAGGGGTATATCGAATGGCGTTTCCTATTAAATTAATCAGCACCTGTTTAACACGTCCCGGATCACAATACACTTCCCCTGGGTCCATACCAAGATGATTAATGAAAATCCCTTTTTCCTCAGCTTCAAACTGCAATAAGGAAATAACTTCATTTAACAAATATGAAAATGATACCCACTTCCGCTCCAACTGTAACTTTCCCGTTTCAGCCAAACTTAATTGTTGTAAATCATGAATCAAACGGGACATTCGTACTGTTTCATCCAATAAAGGCACGAGTTGCTCTGGTTTCATTTCCCTTGCACCATCAATCATAGATTCCAATTGTCCATGGAGTACAGCCAAAGGGGTACGCAGCTCATGGGCGACATCAGATACCAACCGATTTCTAATCTCTTCCCCTTTTAACAGGTTAATTTCCACTTTTTCCATCAATCTACCCAGAGCAGATAATTCATCCTCCCTGGTAAATGAAACATCCTTCATTCCAGGGATATAAGCCATCTCTTCTGCCTGAACTAATAGTTTTTCAATCCGCTGACCCAGCCAGATGCTTATTAAATAAACCGTTGATAAAAGGATCAACCACAGAACCACGAATACAATAAGATAAAAATCAAGAGGACCATTAATTAAACGGGATTTCTCCCAATGTAATGCAATCCATCCTGCAGAAACCATGGCAATAGTGACTATGGCTCCTAAAATCATTGCCAACTTGTTTTTCAATTTCATAGGGTTTCTCCAAATTTATACCCAATCCCAAATACAGTAACAATATAGGTAGGTTTGGCGGGGTCTTTTTCTATTTTCTTACGCAGATTACTGATATGTGTATCGATAGAACGTTCATATCCTGCATACTCCTCCCCAAGACAAAGGGTCAAAAGCTGTAAACGAGAATATACTCTACCTGGAGAACTTGCCAGAGTATGCAATAACTTAAACTCTGTAGGAGTAAGCACGACTTCTTCTTGGTTTACTTTTACAATATGGCGGTTTAAATCAATGGCCATTTCACCCCGAACGAGTATAAATTCCACAGAAACCCTTTGAACTTTTTGCATCCTGCGTAAAATCACGCGAATTCTTGCAGCTAATTCACGGAGGGAAAAAGGTTTCGTAATAAAATCATCGGCACCAATTTCTAAACCAACCAGCTTGTCCACTTCATCTGTTTTCGCCGTTAAAAATAGGATTGGAATCTCGGAAAACTCCCTTATTTTCCTACATGCCTCTAACCCGCTTATACCTGGCATCATCCAATCCAAAACGACTAAATCATAGTCCCTGCTAGTATCTTTTAATCGTTGTAAAGCCTCCTGGCCATTTGAGGCCTCATCTATTTTAAATCCTTCCTGCTTCAAATAGTTCGTAACAATAGATCGAATTTTTTCTTCATCATCCACTATAAGAATTGTACCGCTCATTCCTGGCCCTTCCTTTCTACAGTAAAACCAATATACCCCACTTATTATACTAAATAGAAGATAAACCATCTCCCTCTTCCTGTATATAATGAATCATCTGGCTGAAGAGGGTGAAAAATAATGGCTGTAAATCCACAACAAGAAGACAATGGTTTACCCAGGAGAAGGAGACAATCTCGTAGAGGTGATTTATACCGAATCGAAAGAAGGAAAGCAAAAGCAGAAAAAATAGCTGCCATGAAAGAAGAGCGAGCTCGGAGAAGGGAACTTCGGGAAGAGAAAAGAAAAGAAAAAATGCAAAACAGAGGTCAGGGAATCCAGTTAGGCGGTATATTTGGGAAATTATTTAACAAGAATAAAAAAAGCTCGGATGATTAGATATAGCCACTAGGACGGAAAGGAAAATTGATGTATCCTCTCCGTCTTTCGCTTATTTTCAGGGGGGATAGCCTTATGTATTTTAATTCGTTTGCAGTTTTTTCAATTTGAATAACAAAAAGGAAACCACAACAAATAAGAATCCAAAAACAAAGGTTTTAATAGAGATGGAGGTAATCATATCATTAGGTATCATCATATTTAATCCAAAAGGATGAAAGCCTACACCCCCGCCATCAATTGTTGCACTCTGTAAAATAAAAGATTCATACATTAAATACATACCTATTATTGCCGATAAAATAGAGAATACAATTAAAGTAAATCTCTTGCCCATAATAATACCCCACTTTTTTCCTTGTGATAATTTGCGTCAAATTTCGACAAATTTCTCACTTGAATCATACCATAAAACAATTGTAAAAAATGGAGGTTTTGCTTCATTTCAATATTTTGACTTAAATGGGTTACTACAAAATTTAACGTGTAAAAAGAGGAATTGTATTTATGCTGCTATTTGCCGAATGGACTTAAAGAATTGTTTTCTACTTAAAGGAAAAAATAGGGATATAGGATTCACTCCTTATTTTAGATTATTGACAATCACGTTTTTCCAGACCATGATTATTAAAGAAAACTTGGTTAGTGCCTACTTTGAAGGCACCGGCATCAACTTTAAAGGAGAGGTTTTATATTTTAGATAAACGAATTCGCCATATGCATCGCTATCGAGATATTGTAGCCTCCTTTTCCCGACATGGTTTCGGCTTTATTACTAAAGAATTAGGGCTTCATGAATTGTTTTCCTTGCCAAAACACCTGGTTGAAGATGATCAGGACATTTATATGAAACCCATAGCAGAGCGTATTCGCATGTTCTTAGAGGAAATGGGGCCTACTTTTGTTAAAATGGGGCAGTTTGCCAGCACCCGGCCTGATTTATTGCCGGCCAACATTATTCTTGAACTTGAGAAACTGCAAAACCATGTCCCTCCCTTTCCCTCTGAAATTGTGAAGACCATTATTGAGAAAGAATTGGGAGATACCATTGATCATCTGTTTGCTGAATTTAATGAGGTTCCTCTTGCTGCCGCTTCCATTGGACAGGTTCATTACGCTGTTTTACATTCAGGCGATCAAGTAGCCATCAAAGTGCAACGTCCTAATATTCGAAAAATTATAAAAACCGATTTAGAAATTCTGCAAGAAATAGTCACGTTAGTTGAGCAACGCATAAAATCAGCAACTAAATATCAATTAAGGGATATAGTGGATGAATTCTCCAAATCGTTGCAAGGAGAATTAGATTATACTGTTGAGGGGAGAAATGGGGAAAAGATTGGCAAGCAATTTTTTCATGACCCTAAAATACGTGTTCCAAAAATTTATTGGGATTATTCCACGCAAAAAGTGCTCACCATGGAATACATAGAAGGAATTAAGATTAATAAAATAGAAACCCTCACTCAAAAAGGGTATAACTGTAAAGTATTAGCAAAACGGGTTGCACAGGCGACTCTCCATCAGATTTTCATTGAAGGCTTTTTCCATGGAGACCCCCATCCCGGCAATATTCTGGTGTTATCAGAGGAAGTCATCGCCTTTATGGATTTCGGCATGGTGGGGCGCCTTACTCCTGAAATGAAAATGCATTTCGCATCTTTATTGATTGCTCTAAATCATCAGGACACAGACAAGCTCATCAAAGCAATTACCAGTATAGGAATCATGCCTGATGAAATGAATATGAGGCAATTGAGAGCAGATGTGGAGTTACTAAAGGAAAAGTACTATGATATCCCATTTAGCAAAGTTAATTTAGGTGAAGCAATGAATGATTTATTTTCTGTCGCATTCCAACACCAAATAAAAATCCCGTCTGATTTAACATTGTTAGGAAAAGCAATTCTTACCGTAGAAGGAATTGTAGAAAAATTAGACCCGGAACTTAGTATCATCAAAGTAGCTGAACCTTTTGGCCGTGAACTTTTAAAAGATCGTTATAATCCAAAGAAGATTACGAGAAATTTAATGAACGAACTGATTGAATATGGGGAACTGCTCTCCAAATTGCCGAAGCATTTGCACGAACTGGCTTCAGTCATCAAAAAAGGGAAACTTCATATGGAAATTACCATTCCAGAACTTAATCTGTTTCTAAAAAAATTAGAACGGATTAGTAACCGGTTGTCATTTAGTATTGTCTTGCTTTCTTTCAGCATCATCATGGCCGGTCTTATTATAGGCTCGGCATTAACCAGACAATCCACCCTTCTCTGGAACGTACCCGCCATTGAAATTGGGTTTGCCGTGGCCCTACTGATGTTCCTCTGGTTAATCTATTCAATATTTAAATCCGGCAGATTTTGAACCCTTTGCTCCTTAAGGAATTGTTTTCCCTTTTAAGGAAAGAATAGGGATATGAGATACTTACTTGGTTTTTTCATATCCTTATTTTTATTTATTACATATCCTGCAGTTAGTAAAGCTGAAGAAATGGTATCCGTGAAGTTAGTGAATTATGTGGGAAATACTTCAGAACTATATCTTCATATAAACGGAACCTATTTTACAACAGACCCTACCCTTTACTTACAGGAAGGAGTGAATTATCACCTATCAGCAAAAAATGGGAAGTTACTTCTTGAGGGCGGGGGAAATACATATCAACTGACAGAATCATTAATGCTTGTACCCAATCATTATGACACAGCCCACTATATAAAGATTAACAATCGCCCCTATTTGGGAGCCATGGAAATCCGTTTAGAAAACAACAATATCCGTCCTGTTAACCAATTGCCCATTGAAGATTACCTAAAAGGGGTTGTCCCCTTTGAAGTAAGCCCTTCATGGAATCTTGAATCTTTAAAAGCCCAAACTCTGGCAGCTCGCACCTATACCTATGCCCATTACAAAAAAGAAATGGATGATACGACCCATTATCAGGTATATGGAGGATATGCCTGGTATTCTAGTAGTACCAAAGCTGTGGAGGAAACCCGCGGGGAAGTCCTTACATTTAATAACCATTTAATTGAAGCTTTTTATTCTTCGAGCAATGGAGGCATCACAGAAAATAATACGAACGTGTGGGGCGGCAATCCCTTATCCTACTTCCCAATTAAAAAGGATCCCTATGACCCCATTAATCCCTGGGAGTTATCCTTCCATAAAACCCAAATTGATATGGGAAAAATCAACTGGGAAATTCCCCATATATGGGACCTGCTTGAAGAAAAAGATACACAAATCACAGCAAATATAAAAAGATGGCTGCAAAACAAGGGATACTCTGGAGAAATTAAAATCCTCTCCATCCCCCATTGGGAAATTTCTCAACAACGTTATACATCTAGCCGCTCCGTAAAGGGATCCATAGATGTAGAATTCCTCCTCCGGTTACTGGAAGGAACCATTCTATATCAAAAAATCTCCCTTCATGATGTGCCAGTAGCAACCATCCGCTCTATGGTGGGAGGTACCCGATTTAAAAGTTTCCTTACGGATACTTTGGCATTTAGCAATGGTATATACACTTTGAAAGGAAGAGGCTATGGCCATGGGGTAGGCATGAGCCAATGGGGTGCTTATATGATGGGTCATAAAGGAAAAACCTATAAAGAAATCCTGCAGTTTTATTTTCCAGGCACTAAAATTACACTACATTAAAGTCTTACCCAATCCAAGAAATAACAGCAATTCCCATTAAAGTAATCGCTAGCATATAGAAACCATTGACACGAAGTCCAACCTGATTTCCCGATAGATTGACAAAGCGGCTCACCATTAAATTAAGGCCAGAGAATGGGCTAATAGCTGTGGATATCGCCCAGGAAAGCAAAAGAATCATCGCTAAAGCATTGTTACTCATTCCAAGTTCCGCCCCATTTAATTGCATGGCTAAGGCACCAACAACGGCAATCTGATGAATGCCCATATAGGTAAGACAAAACACAATTAAGATGATGGCTATAGCAACGAGAATAAAGGATTGGGCTGCTAAATTGTTAAGGTATAAACTGACTCCATTCATCACATTTGTCCCTTTCAATGCAAAAGCCAGCATTCCTGCACTCATAAAAAGCATAATTTCATTATTCACCATAGGAACAGTACAATCACGGTAATCTTTTACTAAAGGAATCATTCCTTTTATATTCCTTGAAATGATCCCAAACAACAGAGGAAGAAGAATAGAAATAAGACAGACAATAACAATCATGGACCAATTGGTCATCCGTTCTATGAAAAAACAACTGCTCATTAATAGAATGACAAATAGGACAAGCTTAAAAAGATGACTCCGTTGTTCTTTTCCTAATGAAACCTCGGTAGATTGAGCAATTTTCAGGGGATGCCCTTTTTCCCAAAAGTAAAACATCAAATTCCCTGTTACCAACATTAATAAAGAAAAGCCCAATCCATATAAGAAAAATTCTTTAAAGGGCAAATTTAAATAGTGCAGAATTAAGGAAACTGAAGCAAAATAAGGTGACCACAAAGTTGCAGTCGAAAAACCCACTACATAGCTTTTTGCGGACATTGCGGAAGGAAGTTTAAGGTCCTTAAGAACATCATTCATAATTCGAATAGAGCCCAGGTTTAAGATTGGAGACAATAAAAAAAGAGTTCCCGTAATCCCTGCATATAATTTTCGAGGCCGGTTCAATAAATTATGCAAAAAAAGGGAAATGGAGTTAAACCATCCCCCTAGCCTTAAGGGAACCGATAGTAATGGAACTAAAATAATCAAGCTTAGCAGTGGAAGAATTAAGAAAATCCCCTCGCTGATTCCTTTTACGCCGGTCCCTTTGTTCCATTCTATTATTATTCCTGCACCCATCATGATGATTCCCAGTAAACGAGGCATCCGATTAGCATGATGGGCACTGCTAATGAAAGTAACGAATGACAAAAATACAACCAGATAGAGTAGCCAATTTAATTGAAGAAAATATTGAACTAAATATAAGATACACATTCCTAAAATAAGATAACTTCTCATAATGGATCTCCGTTCCATTTACTTTATCTTACTTTAGTATAATTTCCAGGGTATGATAATTTCCAATTAATAATTTTTATTAAATTGATACCTTTTCTTTATTATACAAAATCGAAAGTAGCAATTTCCTCAGGGTTTCCCTGTGGAAAATTAAGCTCTCCTTTAGAGCGGATTAAAGTATAGTATTCATAATTGCCAATGGAATAGTGCTCCCCATCAATAATTCCCGGGTAAGCCCGATTTAATGAGAACAACTGGCTCCGATGGGCCTGCAAGGCTTTACCTTTTACTTCACGATATGGGGTAATATCCACTTTTCCCGTAATAGGAAAGACATTGGCAGGTCCAGATAACTCACAGTAATCATAATAATGGGGAATAGATGCAAAATAAACATCCCCCCAAAAGCCCCCCTCCGTGTCCATGAACAATAAAGCTTCATTGGTAGCCTGGCAAATGGCAATATGATCAGGATGTCCTGTTACCCCATCCGGTGGGAAAGTAACAATAATATCTGGACGAATCTCATGGATTGTTTTATATATACGAAGTCCTAATGCCTGCAAATCCTGAGACATTAAAGAACCGTCAGGATAACGGTAAAAGAATAAATTGGAAATCCCCATAATTTCAGCGGCACATTTCGTTTCTTTTTCCCGATGGCGGGCAAGCTCTTCACGGCAATTGAACTGGTATTCCCCAGACTTCCCTTTGCATCCGGAAGTTGCACAAACTAAGGAAATTTCATGCCCTAGATTTCGATACTTTGCAATAGTTCCTGCACACGCAAAAGATTCATCATCAGGATGAGCAAAAATAAAAAGAATTTTCTTAGCCATACAACTCCTCCTTACCCTTTCTCAGATATACACACTATACAAACCTAATTACTTGGTTTTAATTATAAAAATTTTTTCCCTTTACGTCAATTCCTAAATGTTCTCGTATAAAATCCCCTTATGATTTAATAATCTATACGTTTGGTGGGAAACTTAAGGAATGGTTACCCATATTATTTTTGACGAAATGGATTTATATATTCTGTAACTAATTCCTTCTTAATTCCTTTCTTGGGTATCTTCAAAACCCCAACAGCCAGAATGGATAGAACACAGAGCATTTTGGAACCAGCCACGATTGTGGGAATGGCGGTGTACGCAATGATTGCCTGGGGAATTGTTAGGTTTATCGAAGTCTATAGGATTAACAAATGAAAGGTTATAATAATCCAAATTTTATAAATTCCGTTAGTGCAAAAAAAAGCATCCCCACCTATAGAGCAGGGATGCTTCACTCACATATTAACGTTCCCTTACAATTTATACACTACTATCCCAACCACACCTGGCCCAGTATAAGTTCCAATGACTGGACCAATTTCTGCAATCACCAGTTCCTGAACATTAAATTCTTTACGAATTTGCTCACTTACAGCTTCTGCTTCACTCTGGTTAGCAGATTGAAGGACGGAAACCACCACAGGATCCTGTCCAGCATAATTTTTACTGGCTTCAAAGATATGATTGATCGCTTTTTTCTTCCCTCTTAACTTTTCAAAAGGACTTACAGTCCCTTTTTCATCTAATGTTAAAATAGGTTTCACATTTAGCAAAGATCCTAAAAATGCAGCAGCTTTTCCGATCCTGCCACCTTTTTGCAAGTAAGTTAAGGTATCCACAACAAATAATACCTGTGTTCTTTCTTGCATGCGATGAGTTAATGCTAAACATTCTTCCGCAGACTTTCCTGCTTTAGCTGCCCTTGCCACAGCCACTACAACCTGTCCGAAAGCATAGGAGGCTAACCGGCTATCAACCACATGGACTTTTACCTGATCTTCAACCATACCAGCGGCAATATTCGCCGTTTGATAGGTTCCACTCAAAACCCCTGCCAGATGGATGGAGATGATTTCCACATCATCTCCTTCTTCTTCCCGAATGGATTCATACATTTGAGTAAAATCCAGAGGCGCAGGCTGAGATGTGGTAGGCAATTCCTCAACTGATGCTAATTTTTCATAGAAAGTAGATGGAGTAATTGTCACTCCATCCAGAAAAGTTTCCTGGCCAAAATGGACTTTTAAGGGGACAACTTTAATTCCTAACTCTTCTCTTAAGGAAATAGGAATATCCGATGTACTGTCCGTCACCACACGAATCCTAGTCATGGTTCTTGCTCCTTCCAATTATCCTGCTTAACGATTCAATCCTATTTCTATTCTACGGAAAAGAGGTAATGGTATACAGGTTGGCCTCCATTATGGGTTTCGATTTCACAATGAGGGAACCTATTTCCTATTTCCTGAATCAGAGTTTCTACATCCCCTTCACCTGCATCTTCACCATAAATCACCGTAATTAATTCTGTCTCTTCATCCACCATATGTTCCAGCAATTGCAGGGAAGCATTAAGGGAATCTGAAGCCGAAGAGACAAGATCTCCTTCTGCCATGCCTATGTAATCCCCTTTATGGATGGGCATTTGATTAATGGTGGTATCCCGTACCGAATAGGTAATGGAGCCGCTTTTTACATAAGTAAGGGCCTCTTTCATCGCCTCTTCATTTTCCTCAGGTGATTCTGAGGGATTAAAGGCCAGCATCGCAGAGATTCCCTGAGGAATAGACTTCGTTGGAATGATCGTCACAGGGACATTCACTAATTGAGCGGCCTGTTGGGCGGCCATCACAATATTTTTGTTATTGGGAAGGATAATGACATGGTTTGCTGGCACCTTTTCAATGGCTCGTACGATGTCTTCAGTACTGGGATTCATGGTTTGTCCACCTTCTATCACCATATGAACCCCTAGGCTACGGAAGATATCAACCACTCCTTTACCGGAAGCAACAGCAACAATCACATAGGGTTCTTTTGCTTCCATGGCAGCATTCCCATGGGCTTCTTCCTGTTTTCGTAATACTTCATTATGTTGCATGCGCATATTATCAATTTTCATTCGGTCTAGCATACCGTATTGCTGGGCAAAACTTAACACTTCTCCGGGATGTTCCGCATGTATATGGACTTTGACAAATTGGTCCCCAGTGACAACTAATAGGGAATCGCCAAAATGGCTTATTTTTTCCTTAAATTGATTTTCATCAAAGGATGTCTTGTCCTGTAAATGAACCATAAATTCCGTACAATATCCGAATTGAATATCAGTTTCATGGACATGGGAATGAACCGTTTCCAAATTAGTTACAGGCTCTACATTAAGAATAGGTGTATCCTGAGCGGCTGCCACCTGAACAGGCACAAACCCCTGTTTAATCACACTGAAAAACCCTTCGTAAATAAAGACAAGTCCCTGTCCACCAGAATCCACCACTCCAACTTCTTTTAACACAGGAAGTTGATTAGGTGTATTAGCCAGGGCAAGTTGAGCTTCCCGCACAAGGGTTTCCATTACTTTTTCTGGTTCGCCTCCACGTCTGCCCTCAATAAGAGCTCCCTTCGCCCCTTCTTTCGCTACTGTGAGAATTGTCCCTTCCACCGGTTTCATCACCGCTTTATAGGCCATTTCTACCCCTTGTTGCAAAGCTTCTGCCAATTGGCGGCCATTAACAACCTGTAATCCCGTTAACCCACGGGAAAACCCACGAAATAATTGGGATAAAATCACTCCTGAATTTCCTCTGGCCCCCAACAGGAGGCCATGAGAAAAGGCAGCTGCCACCTGGTCACAACCTTGAGCAGCATTTTTTTTCAATTCATCTACACCTGACTGAAAGGTAAGGTTCATATTTTTTCCTGTATCACCGTCTGGTACAGGAAATACATTTAAAGCATCTACAAGTACTGCATTTTTTTCTAAGTTTTGCGCCCCCTCATTTAACATGAGGCGGAGCTGATTGCCTGTTAATACTACTTCATTCACTACATTTCCTCCTTGCAGCTAAAGTGTCCGAACTCCCTGAACATATATGTTTACTTTATCCACATCTAATCCCAGGGTTTGTTTTAAGGTATATTTCACCCGTTCCTGGACAATATTGGCCACTTCAGAAATTCTGGTTCCATAACTAACAATAATATATAAATCAATGATTAACTGGTCGTTTTCCTTATGTACTTCTACTCCCCGGGATAAATTTTCTCTCCGCAATAATTCGGCAATCCCGTCTTTCATGGCACGGGTTGATGACATGCCCACTAAACCCATACATTCCATTGCTGCACCACCGGCTAAAGTGGCTATGACTTGTTTCTCAATTTCAATAGAACCTAATTCTGTACTTATTTGAATGGTCATTCTTTATTTCCTCCTTATATCTTTCCTTACTGCACCGTTATCTAAAACCTAAAATTAATTGTACTACAAAGATTCCCCTGTTGAAAGAAAGGGGTGATTTTCTTGCTTTATAAAAAACCCTATGATATGATAACAAAGTATGCAAAAATAGTCAGAGAATATTACCCTCTCAAGGGGAGGTGAAAGATATGGCACGTGTTTGTTTTGTAACTGGTAAAAAAGCTAAAACTGGCAACGCAAGAAGCCACTCTAACCGTTCCACAAAACGCAGTTTTGGAGTTAACGTTCAAAAAGTGCGCATCCTTGTTGACGGAAAACCAAAACGAGTATATGTTAGCACAAAAGCACTCAAATCTGGACTCGTTACCCGTGTTTAGTGTAAAAAAAGCACCTTGTGTTTGATAAGGTGCTTTTTTTTATTCTTCTCTTATTCGTTCATCGCTTTCCGCCGCCCAAAATGGCACGAATAAGCCCACCGAGAAATTTCGGCAACTTTATGGTATAAAACCGCATGATGCCCCCTCCTTCAATTCAGATGCAGTTAGTTTAGTATATTCAATAGGCCTAAAGGATTGCGAATTATTTTATCCGTTGTTCCTTCTTCCTTCCTACTTTTCTTTTTCTAAACTATGCATCAAAAGAAGGTTTATGCCTGTTTAATAGCTTGAATGGCTCGAGCCCGATCTTTTTGCCCAAATACGGCATTCCCAGCTACCAGACAGGTGGCACCAGCTTCAATCACTAATTTTGCCGTTTCTTCGTTTATTCCTCCATCAATCTGGATTTCTACTTTATCCACAAGTCCTTTTTCTTCTAAAAGGTTGCGCAATTCCCGGGTTTTATTGACCGCTTCCGGAATAAACTTCTGTCCGCCAAACCCTGGGTTTACAGACATTAACAGAACCATATCTACATCTTCAAGGACGTGTTTTAATGTGGAAACAGGAGTGGCTGGATTTAAGGATACCGCTGCTTTCACGCCCTGGTCTTTAATATGGTAAAGGGTACGATGCAAATGAATGCATGCTTCCTGGTGAACGGTAATAATATCCGCTCCACTCTTAGCAAACTCAGGAATATATAAGTCAGGATTTTCAATCATTAAATGAACATCCAGGGGCAAAGTGGTATGAGGACGAATGGCTTTTACCACTAAAGGACCAATGGTAATATTAGGAACAAAGTGTCCATCCATTACATCCACATGAATCCAATCCGCTCCACCGGATTCCACTTCCTGTATTTCTTGTGCTAAACGGGCAAAATCCGCTGATAAAATGGAAGGTGCTATTTTCACCATGCTGTTAATACCTCGGCTTTCTATCCTTTATTTCTCGTAAAAATTGGGTGTAATGATTATATCTGGACTGCAAAATTTGCCCTTCTTCCAATACTTCTCGCACACGACAGGCTGGCTCATTTAAATGAAGGCAACCACGAAATTTACAATGGACACTATGTTCTCTGATTTCCCGAAAACAGTGCCCTAATTCTTCTGCTTCAATCAACTGAAAATCAAGGGAGCTAAACCCAGGGGTATCCGCCACCCATCCCCCTTCAGGAAGGGGGATTAATTCAACGTGGCGAGTGGTATGTTTCCCCCGTCCCAGTTTATAACTAATGGGGGCTGTTTCTAAATCAAGATGTTTAAATAACTGATTTAATAAAGAGGATTTTCCTACACCTGATTGGCCGGCAAAAACACTCAAATGTCCCTTTAAGTATTCTCTTACTTCTTCAATGCCTCTGTCTTGTTTACTGCTGGTCATCACGATGGGATAGCCAATTTTTGCATAGTTCTCTTTAATTTCAGCTAGCTGTTCTTCTTCGATTAAATCCACTTTCGTAATGCAAATAATACTGTCAATCCCCGCTTTTTCCGTATGAACGAGAAATTTATCAAGAAGTTGGGGACTAAAATCAGGTTCCTTTGCCGAAAAAACCAGGATGGCCTGATTCACATTGGCAATGGGAGGACGAATTAACTCACTCTGGCGGGGAAGGATTTCATTAATGACCCCTTCCTCACCGCCAGTGAGTTCATATTCAACAAGGTCTCCAACCAGAGGGCTAATTTTTTTCTTTTTAAAAATCCCTCTCGCACGACATTGAATAGACTGTTGTCCTGCTTCTACATAATAGTATCCTGCCAACGCTTTAATGATACGCCCTTGAGGCATCTAATCCCTCCTTTTATGGCACATCGTTATATTTCACAACTCTTGTTTCAATTAGCACATTATTCTTAAATACTTGTATTGTGGCATCTCGGGAAGGCGATAAAATACATGTCACGGAGAATCGTGTGCTCTGGTAAATGGTTACTTTCTCAATGGTTTGATTGGTTACCGTAGCATCCGTTAAACGTATTTCAATACTTGCCTGTTCTCCATTATTTAAGAACACATTAATAGGCACAAGATGTTTTTTAGACTCTTTCGGATAGCCAGAACTTACCTGGATTCCTACTTTTGATCCTTTGACCACCTGTTCCCCTGCTTTGGTAGACTGACTAATCACAATTCCTTCCGGGGAATAACTTTGTGTTCGGGTAATTTCAGGCTGCAAGCCTGCACCTTCGATTTTTGCGATAGCTTCCGCTTCTGCTAATCCCGTGACACTCGGCATAGCAACAGTGCCCTGGTTCACCGTTAAGACGACCGTTGTATTGGCGAGAACCACATTTTCCCCTGCTGCCGGAATTTGTTCCACAACCATCCCAGCTTCATAATCATCATTATTGACAAATTTGGTTTCATACTTTTGGAATTTCGTTTTTAATTCAGATTCAATGCTTTTTAACTTTAGTCCTACATAGTTTGGCATCGCTTCTTTTGTAGTGGCATTCACAATTAGGACCACTTCCGACTTTTGCCTAACTGTTTTATTGGGGCCAGGATTCTGGGATAAAACAATCCCTTCCCCCTTTTTCGGGTCGTATTGATTCTGAATTACAGGAACTAATTTTTTATCTTCCAGAAGTTTTCGTGCCTGGTCTAAGGGCATATTTTCCACATTAGGCACTACCACTTCTGGAACGCTAAAAATTTGATTCGCCAACACTAGCCCGCTGACTATTACCAATAAGATCGCAACAATGGCACCCACTCGAGTTAACCATTTCTTCCAGGGTTTTTGAGGGGGTTTACCCTCCTCATTTTCCTGTTCCATTTTCTGTTTTTCTTCCTTTTCATCAGATGACCATTTCCGCTTCAACATGTCTGGTTTGATGGCTGGAATGACACGGGTTATTTCATTGTCATCCTCTGGATGCACAGGTTCTGGAAGGCGATAAGGTTCTTCATTGCTGCGTTCAGGTGAAAGGCATGTCCGTAAGTCTTCCAACATTTCATGAGCCGATTCATGGCGAAATAAAGGATCTTTTGCCATGGCTCTAACCACTACATTTTCCACACTTTGGGGAATTTCAGGACGCAATTCTTTTGGATAAATATAAGGGTCCTGCAAATGTTTCAATGCCACACTAATTGGTGAATCTCCAATAAATGGCAATTTTCCTGTTAACATCTCATATAAAACAACCCCAAGTGAGTATAAATCAGATTTGGCATCAGCCATGACCCCTTTTGCCTGTTCTGGAGAAAAGTACTGGACAGAACCCAGTACAGAACCGGTATGGGTAATGGTCGCAGATGAAACTGCACGGGCAATGCCAAAGTCTGTCACCTTAATGCGCCCATTTTTATTAATTAAAATGTTATGGGGTTTAATATCCCTGTGTATAATGTGGTGTTGATGGGCATGATCCAGAGCGTCACTAATTTGGATCGCAATGTTCACTGCTTCCTCTACAGAAAGAGGAGCATGGCTATTTATGTATTCCTTTAAAGTAATGCCATCCACGTATTCCATGACAATATAATAAATTCCATCTTCTTGCCCAAGATCATAAATATTCACCACATGCTGATGGGATAGGCTGGCTGCTGCCTGGGCTTCTCGATGGAAACGGGCGATAAAATCTTCATCACCGCCAAATTGGGAACGAAGAACTTTCACTGCCACAGTACGATTTAACAGAAGATCCCGGGCACGATAAACCTGGGCCATGCCTCCTTCGCCAATTTTCCTATCTATTTCATAACGGTTACCAAGGGTTTTTCCAATCATGTTTTACGTCCCCCCTTTCTCATGATGGTCCGAGTTTTTATGTTTGAGAAGTGCTACGGTAATATTATCATGGCCACCTGCATCCAGGGCCAAATTCACTAACTCCTCTGCTGCTTTCTCTACGTCTGCTTCTTGAAGAATCCGTTCCATGTCCAACTGGGATACTTTCCCATAAAGGCCATCAGAACATAACAGAAAAATATCTCCTGCCTTCCATTCCACCATGCTAAAATCAGCTTCAACAACTTCATCTGTTCCCACAGCCCGGGTAATAATATTGCGGCGAGGATGGGTAAGGGCTTCTTCAGGGGTTATTTGATGATTTTTTAACAGTTCATTAACCAGGGTATGGTCATTGGTTAATAACTCCAATTCCCCATTGTGCCAGCGGTAAATTCGGCTATCGCCAATATGGGCTAAGACGCCCCTATGTTCATTCACTACAGCAATAACAACAGTGGTTCCCATCCCGCTGCATTCAGGATTATTCTTTGCATATTGATAAATCTCCTGATTGGCCAAATGAATGGCAGAATCCACTTGATTCTCAATCTCTGTGACGTCCATGGGAAAGGACAACCCTTGCATATAGGCAGAAATCCGTTCCACAGCCATTTGACTGGCCACATCTCCAGCTTTATGTCCTCCCATTCCATCGGCTACAATGGCTGCAACCCATCCTTCCTGCAAGGATTGGATGGCACCTGCATCTTCATTGGTTTGCCGAACCCGGCCGATATGGGTTTGAAAGGCTACTTCCATGTGCAGTTCACCTCTTTTGGTTGGCATGTTGGGCACGCAACTGCCCACAAGCTGCTGCGATATCACTACCCTGTTCCCGACGAATGGTGACATTTAACCCTTCTTCCTCAAGAATCCTTTTGAATTGGGCAATATCATTTTTAGAAGAGCGGATAAAATCCCTTTCCGGAACATAGTTGACAGGAATTAAATTAATATGGCATTTCAGTCCTTTAACTAACTCGATTAATTCCCTGGCATGGGCTGGCTGGTCATTCACTTTGCCAAAAAGCCCATATTCAAAAGTAATTCTTCTCCCTGTTGTGGCAATGTAATACCTGATGGCTTCCATTAGTTCATTTAATGGATAACGGCGATTGACAGGCATTAATTTAGAACGAAGAGTATCATTTGGCGCATGCAAAGAAATGGCTAAATTAATCTGGGTATTCTCATCTGCAAAACGATAGATTTGCGGGATGACGCCACTGGTGGATACGGTAATATGCCGTTGGCCAATTTTAAGCCCCTTTTCCTCATTGACAATATGCAGAAAAGACATTAAGGATTCATAGTTTTCAAAAGGTTCGCCAATGCCCATGACTACGATATGGCTTACCCGTTCTCCTTCTTCATCAAGGGCTTTTTGGGCAGCCATGATTTGAGCTACAATTTCACCAGGTTCTAAATTTCTTTTTACCCCTGTTAACGTTGACGCACAAAAAGTACAACCCATCCTGCATCCTACCTGGGTGGTAACACAAACACTATTCCCGTAATTATGACGCATAATCACCGTTTCAATGGCATGGTCATCATGGAGGGAAAAGAGAAACTTCACCGTGCCATCGGAAGAAACCTGGCGGGTGATTTCTGTTAGGGGGACGAAGGTGAAGAAATCCTCCAATTTGTCCCGCAGAGCTTTGGATAAATTGCTCATTTCTGCAAAGGAACCGGCCCGCTTCACATAGAGCCAATCAAAAAGTTGTGTTGCGCGAAAGGCTTTCTCACCATGCTGGGTTAACCATGCTTTTAACTCTTCAAACGTATAGTTGTAGATCAAAGGTTTCATCAATCCCTATTTCCACTCTTTCTTTTTAATCTGGCTATGAAAAACCCATCGCTATGAAAATGATGGGGAAGGATTTGTACATATCCATCTTTTAGTGTAGCATATTTTTCCCCAATCAAAACGGGCAGATCTTGTACAAGGGTTGAATCCAGTTCCCAATCGGGATGTTCCTGAAGAAACCGCTGAATAACATCCTGATTTTCTTCCTTTTGCACCGTACATGTGCTATATACTAATTTCCCATCTTCCTTTAGTAAAGAAGCTGCACTGCAGAGGATTTCATATTGAATGTGGCTAATGGCTTCATCTTTTTCTTCTTTGGCCCAGCGGATATCCGGTTTCCGGCGAATGACACCAAGCCCTGTACAAGGGGCATCCACTAAAATCCGGTCAAAGGATTCTCCAACCAGCATCCCGTTGACATCCCTAGCATCTCCCGCCCGTGTTTCAATAATGGAAATTCCTAAACGTTTTGCATTGTCCTCAATTAATTTTAATTTATAGGGATGAATATCCATAGAGAGGACATTGCCCTGATTTTTCATTTTTTCTGCAAGATGGGTGGACTTGCCCCCTGGTGCAGCACAAACATCCAAAACCTTCATTCCAGGGAGAGGAGCCACTGCATCTCCAACCAGCATGGAACTTTCATCCTGCACAGTACATAACCCCTGGCGATAGGCCGGCAATTCACCAATATTGCCACTTTCACTTAAGGCTACTCCCATTGGGGTAATGTTGGATGCCTGAACATAGGCCTGGGGCAATTGTTGTTTAATCGCCTCCATCAATTCCTCCCGTGTGGCCTTTAAAGCATTGACACGCAGATTCATCTCAGGAGGAAAATTATTTTCTTCACACATTTGTTCTGTTTCATCCACGCCAAATTCTTCAATCCACTTTTTCACCAGCCACTCGGGATGGGAATATTCCAGGGAAATTCGTTGAATAGGAGGCAAACCGGCAGGAATTTCCGTTTTCTCCGGAGTGCGCAGTCGATTGCGCAAAATTCCATTGACCATCCCACTGATTCCTTTATGGCCCCAGCGTTTGGCAATTTCTACAGCCTCATGGACTACTGCCCGGGAAGGGATTCGATCCAGATAGGATAATTGATAGAAACTGATCCGCAATAACCAGTTCACCCAGTTTTCCAGTTTAGAGGCAGGCCTGGACAAATAATGGCCAATCATCCAATCGAGAGTATTTAAGCGGCTTAAGGTGCCATAGACCAATTCTGTGGTCAAATTAACTTCCCTAGGATCCCAGTTTTTCCCGGCAAGAGCATATTTCAATTGAAGATTGCTGTAAGCTTTTTTCTCTTCCACCTCCATTAACACATAAAGAGCTAATTCTCGGGCGTTTTTCGGAGGGGGAAAGGATTTTTTACGGCTCATATCGGTTGCTCACTTTCAAAAACCATTCCTGGTTGAATGGATACATTTCCACGCACATAATCAGAAACTTTCATGGCTTTTTTCCCTGCAGGCTGAATCTCCAAAAGGCGAAGGATTCCCTGTCCCGTTTGTACATCAATGCCTGCAGGTGAAAGGGCTAGAATGGTTCCTGGTTCTTGTTGGTTGCTGCTTGTTTCCTCAAGGACCATGCTCTTCCATACCTTCATCACTTGTCCCTGCAAACGGGTGTAGGCCACAGGCCAGGGGCATAATCCTCTAATTTGATTAAACAATTGGCGGGCAGAATGGTTCCATTGCAAAGCTTCATCTTCCCGTTTAATATTCCAGGCAAAGGTCACCTGGCTTTCATCCTGGGGAATAGGAGTGATTTCTCCCGCTACAAGGCGAGGAATCGTTTCCAATAAGAGCTGGGCGCCTGCTGCACTTAATTTATCATGCATGGTTCCCACATGATCCTTTTCTTCAATAGGGACCCTTACCTGGCTTAACATATCCCCGGCGTCAAGTTTTTCCACCATGTACATGATGGTGACCCCTGTTTCCTTTTCTCCATCAATAATCGATTTATGTATTGGCGCCCCGCCCCGATATTTGGGCAATAGAGAGGCATGGACATTGATACAGCCATATTTGGGATAACGAATGATTTCCTTCGGCAAAATTTGTCCGTAAGCGGCAGTCACGATTAAATCCGGTTGTAATGCCAGGATTTCCTCTACCCCATTTTCCCGTAATTTTTCCGGTTGATACACAGGAATGCCAAGGGAAAGAGCTGCTTCTTTCACAGGGGGAGCTGCTAATTCCTTTTTTCTCCCCCGGGGCCGGTCAGGTTGGGTAACAACAGCCACAACATTGTATTCATTTTCGATTAAATTCCGCAGACAAGGCACCGCAAAATCTGGGGTACCCATAAAAACGATTCGCAAAAGTCTCCACTCCTCTTCAGGGATTATTTATGTTCTCGGCTGGAATATATTCGAAGGGCTAAATCAATAAAAAGTACCCCATTTAAATGGTCAATTTCATGTTGGATCGCCCTAGCCAACAAATCACTGCTTTCAATGGTAAATTCTTTGCCGTAACGATCAAAGGCACGGGCTTTGACCCACTTAGACCGGCGCACATCTCCCATTAAAGTAGGAATGCTTAAACATGCTTCCGGACCAATCTGTTCCCCTCTTCTCTCGATAATCTCAGGATTTACCATTTCAAGAAGGCCTGAGCCCACATCAATCACGACCACCCTTTTCAGGTTGCCTACCTGAGGGGCTGCCAAACCTACGCCTTTAGCCACATACATGGTTTCTGCCATATCGTCTATTAATTTGTGTAAATTGGCATTAAACTTTTGGACAGGTTTACACATCTCCCGCAAAACAGGATCCGGGTGTTTAACTATGATTCGCAAACTCATATCCCAAAACCTCCTTGAAATGACCCTTTTTCTTTCATTCTATGAATTACATCATGACTTGTGGATCAACATCCACCGACAATGACACATCATCCTTTTTCCGTTCTTCCTCAAATCGGCGGACAAGTTGATTTACTTTATATAGAAGTTGGGAATTTTGACTATATTTTAGCATGCATTGAAAACGATATCTATCTTTGATCCTCCCTATAGGTGAGGCTACAGGACCTAACACATAGGAATCAGAAGGCACCATTTCCCGCAATTCTTTAGCAAACTTCTCCGCTTTTTTGACAAGAAGAGGAACATTCTCATGAGAGAAGGTAAATAAAATTAACCGGCAAAAGGGAGGATAACCCTTTTGATAGCGATGCTTGATTTCCTCCTGGAAAAAAGCGCTATAATCATGGGCTGCAGCTAAAAGAATGCTATAATGCTCCGTATTGTAAGTTTGGATAATCACTTCCCCTGTTTTTTCATGGCGTCCCGCCCTTCCTCCAACCTGAGTTAACAATTGAAAGGTTCGTTCAGCAGAGCGAAAATCAGGCAGATTCAATAAGCTATCAGCCGCCAACACCCCAACAAGGGTGACATTGGGAAAATCCAATCCTTTCGCAATCATTTGCGTCCCTAGCAACACATCCCCTTTTCCCTCCCGAAAAGCCTGCAGGAGCTTTTCATGGGACCCTTTTCGGCTGGTGGTATCCACGTCCATACGGATCACACGAATTCCAGGGAAATGTTTCGCCAGTTCTTCTTCCACCCGTTGGGTTCCTGTACCGAAATAACGAATATGTTCACTATCGCAATTTGGGCAATGCTGTGGTTCTCTTTCAGTGTACCCACAATAATGGCAACGCATGGTATGATTCGTCCGATGAAAGGTCAGGGAAATATCACAATGGGGGCACTGGGCAACAAAACCGCAAGAACGGCACATAACAAAAGTAGAAAAACCCCGGCGGTTCATTAACATGACCATTTGTTCCCGCTTCTCTAGCCTTGCTTCAATCGCTTCCCGCAATGGCTTGCTAAACATCGTGCGGTTCCCGTCCCGCAACTCCCCACGCATATCCACAATTTCCACCTGGGGCAAGGGCCGATTTCCCACACGGTCTGCCATGGAAAAGAGAGTAATTTTTCCCCGAACTGCCTGATCGTAAGACTCCATGGAAGGAGTGGCACTGCCCACAATCACACAGGCTTCATTGGCCTTTCCCCGATAATGGGCAACAGAACGAGCATGGTAACGGGGGGTTTCTTCTTGCTTATAGGATCCCTCATGCTCTTCATCAATAATAATTAAACCTAAGTTGGTAAAAGGGGCAAAAATTGCGGAACGTGCGCCAATGGCTACCTTTACCTGACCCCGGCGAATTTTGCGCCATTCATCATATCTCTCCCCCTGGGAAAGAGCACTATGCATGACAGCCACCTGATCTCCCAATCGCCCTTTGAAACGGTTCACCATCTGAGGAGTTAAAGAAATCTCTGGGACAAGGAGAATGGCCTCCTTCCCTTCTGCAATGGTACGTTCCATTATTTCTAAATAGACCTCTGTTTTCCCGCTTCCCGTGACCCCATGGAGGAGACAGGGAAAATAGCCAATTTCTTTTCTCCCCCTGTCTATGCCTTCAATTACTATTTCCTGTTGGGGAGTAAAAGGATATTTCTCTCCTTTTTTAAAGGTTCTGTTCCCGAAGGGATCCCGATAATCCTCAATTTCCCTGGATTTTAGTAACCCTTTATCAAGCAGGGTTTTTACCGTCTGATTGCTTGTTCCCAGGTCCCCTAACAATTGGGGAAGAGAAACCTCCGGGGGGCCTTCAATAAAATAGGAAAGCATTTCCCGCTGACGGTAGGCTTTTTTCCCTAATGCATCCCGTTCTTCTCTTAATTTCTCTATGCTTACAGCTGGGGAAAGTAAGGTTAATTTCTTTTTTCCTATCCGATCCACCAGATTATCCTCTGCTTTTATAAAGCCTTTTTTTATAGCCTCCTTCATCCATGACCCAGCATAAGGGAATTTTTTCATGAAAGCATCAAAGGAAACAGGAGAATACCTGGCTAAATACTCATAGCCTTCTTTTTCCCCTGGTTCTAATATGTCATATTCCCCGGGTTTCTCAATGAGAGAAATCCTTTTTTCATATTTAGAGCGGAGAGCCGATGGAATCATTACCTGTAATGCGCCATAATAGGTAGACATATAACGCTCACTAATCCAATGGGCCAATTGTACCAATTCAGAGGTAAGAGGAGGTTCTAAATCCAGAACTTCTTCAATATCTCGCACTTTCTCCAGTGAAAATTGGGCATCAGTTTCTAACCCAATGACAAACCCCTGTAATTTGCGGGGGCCAAAAGGAACCATTACCCGGCTTCCCACCTGCACAAATCCCTGTAAAGAAGACGGGATCCGATAATCAAAGGGGCGGTCTGTGCGAGTCACAGGCACATCCACCACCACCCGGGCAATGGACAGTACCTCTACTCCCTCCATGTTTCCACAATGAAGTCCAAAATCTGATTGGCTACTTCCCTTTTGTCCAATTGGGGAAGGGACACGGACTTCCCGTCCTTTCTTATAATGGTCACAATATTCGTATCTGTGCCAAAACCAGCACCAGGTTTGGCCACATTATTGGCCACAATCATATCTGCATTTTTCCGTTCCAATTTACCCAGGGCATTTTCTTCCAGATTTTCTGTTTCAGCTGCAAAACCAACGAGGAATTGCTTTTCTTTTCTCTTGCCAAGTTCCAATAAAATATCCCGGGTCCTCTCCATTTCAATGGCTAAATCTCCCGGTTTTTTCTTCATTTTTTGATCATAGACCACTTTAGGGCGATAATCGGCAACCGCTGCCGCCTTAATCACTAGATCCATTCCTGCAAAACGCTGAATGACTGCCTGGTACATGTCTTCTGCAGATACCACTGGAACAATGGTTACCCCTTTTGGCGGAGTAAGATTGGTGGTTCCGCTGACCAGGGTCACATCAGCCCCCCGCTGGGCAGCTGCTTCTGCAATGGAATACCCCATTTTCCCTGTGGAATGATTGGTCAAAAAGCGCACTGGATCAATTTTTTCCCGGGTTGCCCCTGCCGTAATGAGCACTTTTTTTCCCTGTAAATCTTGTTTATCAACATATGTAAAGTAATCTTCGATTTCTTTTAAAATATCTTCAGGGGGCGCCAATCTCCCTTTTCCTACCCAACCACAGGCCAGATACCCTTCTTCAGGTTCCAGAAAACAGCAGCCCCACTCAGCCAATTGTTTCATATTCTTTTGTACCGCTGGATGGTGGTACATATTCACATTCATAGCCGGAGCCAACCAAACAGGGGCTTTCGTTGCCAAAAACGTAGTGCCAATTAAATCATCAGCAATCCCATTCGCCAATTTGCCAATGGTATTGGCTGTAGCCGGGGCAACGAGAAATAAATCCGCCTTGTCCCCAATATTAATATGGGAAATCACTTTTGGATCCGGTTCTTGAAAAGTACTGGTCAATACAGGGTTTTTCACAAGAGATTGAAAGGTAAGGGGTTGGACAAATCGGGTGGCTGATTCACTCATGAGCACCCACACATTGGCCCCCTTTTGCGTTAATTTGCTACATAAATCTGCGATTTTATAAATAGCTATACCACCAGTGATTGCAATAACAATGGTTTTATCTTTTAACAAGGGGATCGACTCCTTTTCCGAATTGCTTTCCTATACGTTGAAAAACGCATACCAACCTGCTGCCAAAAATGAGGACAGACAGTTTTGATATGCGTTCCCCGCTTACCAAAGCTTCTCTTTATTTAATCCGGTGAAACTGGATTTTGCCCTGATGCAATTCTTCTAATGACATGCCCACATGTTTACGGGATTCAGAACGGTTGATTAACAACACTTCATTTTCTCTTAATTGGCGGGCCCGTTTAGATGCAATACTCACCAATGTATATTTACTGTCTACTTGTTCCAATAACTCATCAATAGATGGAAAAATCATGTCCTATATGACCTCCTTTATCAAACTGCGATAGCGGGCAATTTGCCGCTCTTTCTTCAAGTGTTCTGCAATGACAATTGCTTCAATGCGCTGGCAAGCATTTTCCACCTTATCATTGACAACAACATAATTATATTTATCCATGAGTTCAATTTCTCCCCTGGCGGCCTCCATTCGGTTGATAATGGACTCTTCTGTTTCCGTTCCCCGGCCAGTGATACGGGAACGCAACTCTTTTAAATCAGGAGGGGCTAGGAAGATAAATATTCCTTCAGGGAATTTTTCCTTGACTTGCAAAGCACCCTGAACTTCAATTTCTAAAATGACGTCTTTCCCATCATTCAGCATGCTTTCTACAAAGTAACGGGGAGTCCCGTAATAATTACCTACGTATTCTGCCCATTCCAAAAGGGCATCTGTTTGAATCATTTGTTGGAATTGCTCATGGGTTTTAAAGAAATAGTTAACTCCTTCTTGTTCCCCTTCCCGTGGTTTACGGGTCGTCGCAGATACAGAATAAATTAAATTATCATTTTTCCGTTTCCGCAAAGCTGCACAAACAGTGCCTTTCCCCACTCCTGAAGGACCAGATAGGACTATTAATAACCCTTTTTCATAACTCTCTTTCATATTAACCCTCCGCCTATTCGTCGGGATCTTCGTCTTTTGCTGTTAACCTGTTAGCAACCGTTTCCGGTTGAACCGCAGATAAAATCACATGATCGCTATCGGTAATAATAACGGCCCGTGTTCTTCTACCATAGGTGGCATCAATCAACGTTCCATTATCCCTGGCCTCTTGAATAACCCGTTTTATCGGTGCAGATTCGGGACTTACAATAGATATAATACGATTAGCTGAAACGATGTTACCAAATCCGATATTAATCAGCTTGATGGCCACAGGTGAAAGCCTCCTTTTTCTCCCGGAATTGCATGTTCTCTAGTTTATTCTATAATGCTCTATTTTACTTCTTTACTCTATATTTTGCACCTGTTCTTTCACTTTTTCTAATTCAGATTTTAAGAGAATGACCCGCTGGCTAATTTCTAAATCATTGGCTTTAGAGCCAATGGTATTAATTTCCCGATGGCATTCTTGCACAAGAAAATCCAACTTCCGGCCCATGGGTTCATCTTCTTGCAGAATATGGCCGAATTGGGTAAAATGACTATCCAAACGGGTGATTTCCTCTGTAATATCTGCTTTCTCTGAAAAAATGGCCACTTCATTGAGCACGCGACCTACTTCTACCTGCAATTGATTTCCTATGTATTCTTGCACCCGCGCAAGGATTTTCTCCCGATATCCATCAACAACCCTGGGAGAAATCTCCTTGAGATCACCCACAATCCCTTTCATATAATCCATTCGTTTTAAAAGATCTGTTGCCAGGGCTTCCCCTTCTTTTTTGCGCATCTCTTTTAATAAAATAGCAGCCTGTTCGACCCCCTGTAACAAAGGACCCTGGTAATTCTCAATCTGGGTTTCACTTTCTTCTACCTGAACGACTTCAGGCAAAGTCAGCATATCTTTAATGGACAATTTCTCTGTTAAATGAAACTTTTCCCCCATCTCCTGGGAAATGGCATAATATTGATTAGCTAAATCCCAATTCACCTGTAAAAGGGATGATTGTGTTTGCGCTTCGAGGGTAATAAATACATCTATTCTTCCCCGGCGAATATGGTTTAATACTTTCTTTCTTACAGCATCTTCATAACAATATAATTCCCTGGGCATGCGAATGGATACTTCATTAAAACGATGGTTTACAGAACGCATTTCCACAAGAATCCGGGCATCTTCAAGGGTAATTTCAGAACGGCCATAGCCGGTCATGCTGAATACCATGGGATGCACCTCCTGTCAGCAGTAATTTAGAAGGATTTTAACCACGTACCTGTAAAGACTTCTTCAGCGGGACCTGTCATATAGACATGTCCATCTTCTTCATTCCATTCGATTTCTAAATCCCCGCCTTTTAAATGAACCAATCCTTTTCGGTTGGTTTTCCCTGTGAGTGCTCCGGCTACAACCGTTGCACAGGCCCCTGTTCCACAGGCTAGGGTTTGGCCGCATCCCCGTTCCCATACTCTCATATCCATTTCATCCCCGGTATGGACTGTGACGAATTCAATATTGGCTTTGCGAGGAAACATAGGATGGTTTTCTAAAAGAGGTCCCCATTTCTCCACATCAAACTCTCTGGCATTTTCTACGAAAATAACCCCATGAGGATTCCCCATGGAAACGCCTGTAAAGAAAAACTGTTGCCCTTGGACCTCAATGGGATGGTTGATGATTTGCTCTTCATCACTGGACAATGGAATTTCCCTTCCTTTTAAAATGGGAGCTCCCATGTCCACCTTCACCCTTGAAACTTTTTCATCTTCAATTTCCAGAGTGATATGCTGAATGCCTGCCAGAGTTTCAATACTTAGCTGGTCCTTTTGGGCCATGCTATGGTCATAAATATATTTGGCAACACAACGGATGGCATTGCCGCATTGTTCTGCTTCTGAACCATCAGCATTAAAGATTCTCATGCGAAAATCCCCTAGCTCAGAAGGCAAAATAAAGACCAGACCATCAGCACCCACCCCAAAATGACGATCGCAAATTTGCATCGCCATGTCCGGGGCATTCGATGGGGTTTGGGGAAAATGGGCAACGACGACAAAGTCGTTGCCCAGTCCGTTCATCTTGGAGAAATT
>CAMLDI010000031.1 GCA_946478845.1 uncultured Paenibacillaceae bacterium | reverse complement strand
TTCCGGAATACCTTGAATAAACGTAATTTTTCACGTTTTTGTACCGGTTAGCAATAATGAATAGCTCCTGATCATCACTAACATAGACGACGTGTTGTTTTACGTTTTTGGGGACTCTTTTGATTACTTTAGGTTTTGATTTTTTCTGTTTTGCCATGGTCAACCTCCTCTCCTTTAAATATTTTATTTGTTGTTAAAATCAAAACGTAGCTATCTGTCTATTTTTCTTTTTGTTCTCTTTAACTATTTTACCATAGGTGGTTGTAAAGGAAAATATATCCATTTATTGTTTGATATAATTAAAACAAAAATCTACTGATGTAGTCAGTAGGTTTACTCAAATTTAATAAATATTTTTTGTTCTGTTTTCTACCTCTTTCCAATCAGCGACGCACCCTATTTTTTTTAATGGTTGCTCTAATTATTCTAGTAGGAGATTATTTCATGTTTCTCCTTACGGAACAAATTCCCCCCTGGGTTATTTGGGGAGTTGTAGGAGATTTCCTTCTCATTGTACCTCTTCTCTATTATTTTATGATTTTAAGAAAGAGAAAAAACTCTTCTATCTTTTCTGTGATTCCTATCATGTTCCTTGGAGTTCTCCTATTATATTTAACCATTCCCAACACCTATCATACCTATCTTGTGTACCTGGCTGTTCCCTTAGGGATTATTGAATTATCAGCCACCTGTTTTGCCATCTATAAGCTCATACAAATCTATAGAAACATTAAAAACACCAAAGAAGAAAATCTGCATTTATCCGATGCCATTCGCATGGGAATCACGAAAAGCATGGGAAATTCCATTGCAATTAGATTAATGGTTAATGAATTATTAATTGGATTATATACGTTTTTCTCATGGAAAATGAAAAATCCCTTGCGAGAGGCTTATCCATCCTTTACCTATCATAAAAAAGAATACTTCTTTTTAATTGGGGATTTTCAGGCAATGCAACATCATCCTTTTATTTTGAAAGATCAAGAACTCATTCTTCAGGTTGGATTGCGAAAAAAAATTATCATGGATTTAAACAACATTGCCAAATTGCAAAATGGAAATCAAGAAAAATATGATGCTGAGCGAAAAGCCAAAAGAAAAGATATTTTCATTGCCAGTGGGGCCTATTTGAAGTGCCTCAATATGATATCATTCTTAAAGAACCTGTTCTTGCCACAGGATTATTTGGCCGTCAACAATGGGTTTCTAAAGTTTATCTATCTGTGGATGAACCTCAAAAATTAGTTCCCTATCTTCGTGGATTGTAAAAAAATTTTATTTTTCGAACCCTATATAATAGGACCGCGTCTATAAAGTGTGACCGGTCAGGAGGTGGGGAGATGTCGGAAGTAAAGTTAGTAAAAGCTGCGCAGCGTGGAAATAAAAAAGCCTTTGATCAACTGTTAGAAATGTATGAGAACCAATTATTCCGTACTGCATACGGAATTTTGGGGAATCGTGATGATGCCCTGGATGCGGTTCAAGATACGTTCTGGCAATGTTTCAAATCAATTTCCAGACTAACAAATCCGGAGGTTTTTAAAAGCTGGATTACCAAAATATTAGTCAATAAGTGTATGGATCTTATACGAAAAAATAAGCGCATGGTAGTTTTGGAGGATTTTTCCCAGTTCCCGCAAACACAGGCTGAAAAAGATAAGGAATTAAGAATGGATATGACTGCCGCCATTGGCAGATTAGATGAAAAGTACCGTTTAATCTTAAGCTTGAGATACTTTCAAGACTTATCCATCAATGAAATGGCCCAGATCTTAGACTGCCCCGAGGGAACAGTAAAATCCAGGCTAAATTATGCCCTTATTAAATTACGGAAAGAGCTGGGGTATAACGTGGAGGTGGCGAAATGAAATGCAATGAAATACAGAACCTGTTAGAGTCATTTGTTACGGGTGACATCTCCCCAACAAATAGAGAAACAGTTAAAACACATATAGAATCTTGCCCCGAATGCAAAAAAGAATACCAGCAGCTCAAGGACTTAATCGAAGGATTAGGAAGTTTAAAAGAAAGCTGGACATTAACCTCAGAAGAAAGAAAGGAAATGAGGAATATGTTTTCCATGGGTAAGAAATCGGGGAATTGGGTATGTATTCTCCAATACGGTTCATGGGCAGCTATGATTGCCCTTGCAATATTTGTTGGTTCTATCTTCATGTCGCCAGCATTAGCTGCTAAAATCACACCTAATTTTCCACTAGTAAAAGAAATATTGCAATTGAAGCAAGAAAACGCTGATTTAAAAGATAAGCTGGAAGTCTACACCCAAACAGACAACGGTGAGGACCAGGATAAAATCCAGGAAATGAACGACCAGGAAAAGTTTGAGGTACAGAATACAGTGTTAAGCTTTGTAAAAGCCCAGTATAACGGGGATAAAAACAAAATGCTTGAACTAGCCAGTGATGAATTTGTAAATATGATGAAAAATGATCCGAGATTTGTGCCTGTCTATGATAAAAGCGTGAAACTAGGTGTAATCATAATCACCAACACAGTAAAAATGGACGGAAAGTACTTATCTTTTGTTAGGTTAGAAGATTCCCGGACAGATACTCAATACCAGGAAAACTTCTATTTAGAAAATATTAATGGTAAATATAAAATTACCATGGTTGAAAATGATGTATAAAAGTAAGGCCGGGAAAGCCCCGGCCTTTTGTATCAAATAAAATTTATTAAGTTTTATTTTACCAATCTAAGTGCAGCACGTTCATTGTTAAGAAAAGGATTTTTATCTTCTGATTTAGGACCCTTAGGAAGGATCTTCCAAACGAATGATAAGGGAAGGGTAATGAGATATAACGAAACCAATATTACGAACGAGAGAATAAATTCTAATTTTTTCAAAATTGTTCCCTCCTAAAAAATATTCTTAAACCAATAATAACACGAGAAAATATTGTTAACTTTGAATTTTGAAAAACTCCTTTTTTTTGCCTTAAGTGGATTTCCATACAATATAACGTAAGAAAGTTAGATTAGTTAATTCGACTAAATATTTTTTAGAAGGAAAAAATTCTAATGTTCCCTGGGGAGTATATCCTCATTCATATTTTAGACTAGATATACTCATTGTAAATCTCCCATCATATACCATCTATGGTTATCACCCCTCCTTTCTAAATAATTATATTATAAAATTCTGAAAATTTAAATAATTAAATTCGAATAAATTGACTATTAACTCACATAGTAAATTACACCTATATTATACCATTTGGGGGTAATGGGAACAATGTTGTCAATGCTGCAAAACCGCGAAAACAAAGGTCTTTTGGTTTACTTCGGGCCATGTAGGCCCGAAGTAAACGCGGCTAATCCTTTCGTTTCGTTATTCGCCAGTTGCTTCGTCTCAGCACCTTACAGGATTTCTACATACCCTTCCGCTCCATTTACCCGAATCCGCTGTCCGTCTTTAATCAATTTGGTAGCGTTTTCCACGCCTACAACTGCAGGCAGGCCGTATTCTCTGGCAATTACCGCACCGTGGGTCATCATCCCGCCTACTTCCGTTACCAAACCTTTTACGGATACAAACACCGGTGTCCAACTAGGGTCAGTAAATGCAGTGACCAAAATATCGCCTTCCTCTATGTCGGCATCCTCCATTCTTAAAATGACCCGTGCCCGGCCTTCTATGGTTCCGGATGAAACGGGTACGCCCGCCAAAGCACCTTTCGGGATGTTACCGGTATCGTATTCACCGAATATAACCTCTCCCTCGGATGTCATCACCCGCGGCGGCGTCAGCTTTTCATAGACCTCGTATTCCTCTTTTCGCTTCGTTATTATGCTGTAATCCAGCTGGTTTGTACGAACGACCTCCCGGAGTTCCTCAAAAGACAGATAGTAGATATCCTCCTTCTCCCGGATAACCCCCTTTTGCACGAGCTTAACGGCCTCCTTCAGCAGGGCCTGCTTGATGATCCAGTAATGCCCGACCATGATATATTTCGGGTATTCCCGATAGCCGACAAAGTTGCGCAAAACGCTGATCTTCTTCCTTGCCTTCTTGGCCTTTTGTTTTCCACCGGGCAATTGTTCCAGACGATTCAGGAGATTCTGTTCCTTCTGTTTTGCTTCCAGCAGGCCCTGCTCAAACAAGGCGTTATGGGTATTCGGTTCAAGGTTCTTGATATTGCTGAGAATCATAGAAACGAGAGCAGTAGGCTGTTCGCTGAAGCGAGGCCTAGTGATATCGATCTCGCCGGAGCAGCGCATGCCGTATTTTTCAAGATACGCCCGGATAGCTTGACTGACGGCGTCTCCGCCTTCCAACCCGGCCAGATCCGCAAAAAAAGTCTCGTCATTGGAGTACCGGAAATACTCTACCACCGCCGGATATTGCCGGACGACATCCGTCACATCAAGTAGCTCCAGTCCCATTTCGGAAGTAACGTTATTGAAAACGGATTTGGATAGCGAATCCGCCGCACTCTTTTCGCCCAGCCACTTTTCCATGTTCTTATTGATCCAATTCAGCGCTAATGACCCGGCATAAACCACTCCCATGCTTTTGGGGTCATACATCGCCTCTTTTAAGCGCTTGAGTTCTACTATAACGGCGGCAAACAGTTCTTCTCCAGACAGATTTGCGATCCTGCGTTGCAGCTCTCTGATTGATGCCTCATTTTGAGACATTAAAGTTTGAACGACGGATGCGTCGTTATCGCGGGATATCTTGATTGACTGAACGACCAGCCCCCAGGAAAAATACCCTGTGCCCATGCTGAAGAACCCTTTCCCACTACGAGCCAATGATTTCATGAAGGCCTTCCGTTTCATCAGGCTCTTGAGCGCGTTAAGCACGAGAGGATCGATCTTACCCATAGAAGCGAGCACTATTCTTTGTCCCACGGGAGAAGACAAATCGTGCGCCAGATCGAAGAAAAGCCTCCCGCCGATTGGAATGAGAAAGTCCTCCTTAGGCCTTTTATCTGGCTTATCCTGAAACCCCAACTGAAAGAAGGATAGTCCCAATGGTTTCATGGCGTCGGTCATCATCTGCTGATGACTGAAAGACATATACACATGGTTTTTCCCATCCTGCACATCCGATATGGGATATAAGGTGGTGATGGGACGGCTTTGGACGATAAAGAATTTATTTTCATACAGGCACCATTCGATATCCTGCGGACGGCCGAAATAGGTCTCAATCGTTCTGCACATGCGTTCAAGCTGTAAAATCTGTTCGTCTGTCAGCGTCTGCATATTCTGACGTTCGGCCTCGATCCTTTTCTCCTCCGTTCCTCCTTCTTTTAAGGCATAGATAGCCAACTTCTTTGTAGATATTTTCTTATCAACGATTCTGCCTTCACGTACCTTATAGATATCTGCGTTTACCAGTCCGGAAACCAGAGCTTCACCGAGCCCAAAGCTTGCATCGATGGATGCAACCTTCCTGTTCGACGTGATTGGATCAGCAGTAAATAAAATCCCCGCTGCCTCCGGGAAAACCATCTTCTGGATAACGACGGACAGATGGACCTTGTCGTGGTCAAAACCGTTTTGGATACGGTAAGTCACGGCACGGTCGGTAAAGAGCGATGCCCAGCATCTACTGATGTGTCTCAAAATCGCTTCCTTTCCGATGATGTTCAGATATGTATCCTGCTGGCCTGCAAAGGAGGCTGTCGGAAGATCCTCCGCCGTGGCGCTTGACCGCACGGCATAGGCATTTTTTTCACCAAACTGTTCAAGATGACGGGTAATCTCATTATCGATGCCTTTCGGAATAGCGATTCCTTCGATGACCTTGCGGATTTTAGCGCTGATTTCTCCAATACCTTCCCTGTTGTCCGCTTTTAGAAGGGACAACTGATCCAGCAGTAAATTAAACTCCTCGTTATTGCCAATAATTTCTTTATACGCTTTGGTACTAACACAAAAGCCCTCTGGCACTTGTATCCCCACAATCCTGGATAGTTCCCCCAGGTTGGCGCCCTTGCCCCCGACTATCGCAAGTTTGGTTTTATCGATTTCCTGAAAACCAAGTACATATGGATTCATACATATTCACCTTTCTCTTTATTTTGAATGTCAAACCGCCAGGTAATCATGTCTGTCAATCCTTAGACACTGCAATTCCTTCCTTGATAATTTTGATAGCATCGTTGAGATTCTTTAAATACCTTTCCTTTTCTGATCCATTCCTGAAATACTCATTTAAATTGAAGGTCTTCTTTATTATCAAAATATTGATAGAAACTGCCCTATACGACCACCCGGTCTTATTATCAAAGTGTAACATCTGAATTATTAAAAATGGAAACAAAAAAAGACTATGAACAAAACCGGCAAGCAGGGTAACTATGGCCCCAAACCCTTTTTTTCCCTCCCGGTATTCCTTGTAGGTGGACTTTTTTTCTTCTGTCAACCGTTGCCACTCTTGTTTCAGTGCTTCCAGTTGTTTCCGGAAAACAGAAATTCAACAAATAATTTATCCATCACATTACCTTGATAGTTATGGTAGTGTGATGTATAATGCCGTTGTGAGGTGATGATATGAGTGAGAACAAAATCACATCCGACCTGCTACGTGGACATACCGATACGATGATATTACGGCTCTTATCCGAAGCTGACCGCTACGGTTACGAGATTGTCAAGTTGATTGCCGAGCGCTCGGGTGGCAAGTATGAATTAAAGGAAGCCACGATGTACTCCAGCGCCAGGCGGCTTGAGGCGGACGGCGATATCGAGTGGTATTGGGGCGATGAGTCTCAGGGCGGGCGGCGTAAGTATTTTAGGATTACCGAAAAGGGTAAGGCTACTTACACCCATAACAAAAGCAATTGGGAGTACGCAAAGCGCGTGCTTGATAACTTATTGTAAAGGAGATTTGATGTTATGAATGAGAAATTGACGAACTATTTGAACGGCGTTTTTGCGCCTTACGATGGGGTAAAAAGCGTTGCCGAACTAAAGGCCGATCTGCTCTCCGATTTGCAGGAGCGATTCCGTGAACTCAAAGCCGAAGGCAAGGACGATGAAACGGCTTTTAAGATGACCATTGACAGTATTGGCGACATTGAGCAAACGGTGCAGGAGGTCGCTAACCTCTCACGCTCGCTGGAGCGTCAGGTGTTGACAAACTTAAGCGCCAGTAATCTGCCGAAGAGCGACTTCGCGGGCGTTACTGCGCATAAAGGGAAATTTGAAGGAAGCGCGCTGCGTGGTTCCGACTTTACGGGCGCAGACTTGACCGGCAGTTCATTTAAGGGCAGCGATGTGCGTGAAGCCAATTTTGACGGCGCAAATCTGACAGACTGCAACCTCTCCGCCATTGACCTTGCGGATGCGAGCTTCCGTAAATCCATCCTTGTGCGCACTAACTTTAGCATGTCGGGGCTAGCCGGGACAAAATTCACAGGTGTAAAACTAACTGATGTCAAGCTGACCATGACCGACCTTAGAAAAACATTCTTTGAAAGCTGTATCTTTAACGGCGTGGATTTCAAGTATTCCGACCTGCGGGGGCTGTGTTTTGACGGGCAGACCTTTATCGGCGTTAAGTTTGACAAAGCCGCCCTGAGCGATGTTACGTTTAAGGGCGCGACACTTAAAAATGTGTCTTTCCTTGCGGCTTATACCTTGTCCAAGAAATATTACCGTGCCATCAAAACCATCTGCTTTGACGGAGCCATGATGGATAAGCTGACCTACGCCGCACTCAAAGGCGTGAAGGCCGATTTATCAAAGGTTACTGTGATATAGAGCGTATAAAAAGCGGGTGTAAAAATTCAACATTTAAGAATCATTACATTCAAGAATGGATCAAATATCTTCAATAGATATTCCGGTTAATCTGGCTTTCTTATACTCTGCAATTCTTTCCGCTTCCTGCCCGATTAATTTATGTGCAGGACTATTAATTGGTTGAGTAGCTTCAATTAGTATTTGTAGTTTATTTCCGATTGTTTTCGTTCTCCATCCGGCTACCGGTCTGCCATCAAGTATCACCATGCCGGGATTTACGTTGGTGCGCCAGAAATACTTTTGCAGCTTTTTATCCGGAATGAGTATTACTCTGTCTGTAAGCTGCAAATATGGATCATGGGGTGGCAGCATCCTTACACCTTCAGCCTTTGGTGCGGATTTTAACAGATCCATGTCATCGTTTTGTATCCAGGTCGGCTTGTTGTTATATGTAACTTCCGTAATCTCTGGCTCCAACAAATTCCAAATCCGGATAGCGTGCGAGGGTGAAATCCCTGTCCATTTAGCAAACCCATCCACGGTCGTCGGTCCAAAGCAATGTAAATACTTTTTAAGTAAAGCTTTGGCGGCAAATCCCCTTGAGGCCGTAGTAATGGGATGTCCAAGAAATTCAACGGTCAGCATGTAGCTTGCAGTATTGTTTTTCCGCTGGGCATAGCACAGCTTACCGGTTAAAGCTGCTGCATACACAAAAAAACGCATTATACTCTCACCCAACGTTTGACCTTTCGCATACCATGAAGGGGATTTCCATACCATTTGCTGCTGAGGAGTTAATGCTTTGTTCACCTGAGCAGCTAACTCTTTACCAAGCTCGTCACGGGTAACTTCACGTCCGGGCAGCACCTCATCCAATGCTTTTAAAGTGAAAAAGAGCATTTCAAGCGCAGATATTTCCACCTTATCAATGGCTTCCTCAACGCCTAAAAGAAAATGCCTCAGGTCTTCTTCATTTTGCGGCCTTATTGCTTGTGTGAACAAAGTAGCATCTTCAACCGGATAAAAATACGGCGCAGCGCGCAGACTCCATGTTTGAAGCAGCGTCTTTTCCTTATACGCTGCTGTCTTAAAATACTGTGCATTAAAGTTATCCAAACGTGCGAGCAGCGATAATTCCGCGCTGCCGGGAGGCGAATTCTGCAGTCCGCACGCTCCCGAAGCTTTCAAATACTCACAGGCCGGCAGACGTTTAGAAAGATTGTGCGTGACTAGCCTGAATCGTTGTACTTCTTCTGCAGTTACAGTTATCATATTGATCTCTCCTTTACGTCATTGTAAAACAAAGGGACCTAAACCGCTAACCATCTTATGATGATGGATGACGTTAGTTGCTATATATTTTTTGCCTGATAGATCAAAAAAAATTTTGATTCATTACGCTGAGCGCCGTATTGACTTTAAGTCAATACGGCGCTATTCTATATCCATAAGTTGACTTGAAGTCAATACGTTCTATATGAGGTGATGAATATGGCAAGAAGAAACGATGATTCCAAGCATATCAAAGAGTACGCCGTTAAAGCTCACAAGTTTATGACGATGGAAGAAGAAAAACGCGAGCGTGTGATCAACGCGGCGCTGAAGGAATTTTCAAAAGGTTATATGGCAGCGAATACTGATGTCATTGTTAAAGAGGCGGGGATATCAAAAGGACTGCTGTTTCATTATTTTGGGTCAAAAAGGGGACTTTTCCTGTTTCTCATTAAATATACCCTGGATATTTTTTTTACGGAGTATGAAAAGGTCATTTCAGAAAGCCATGACCTTCTTGAAAATATCAGGATTGGATCAAAACTAAAAATGGATCTCTCCATTCGCTACCCGCTTCTGTTCGGATTTATGCTGAAAGCATATGCGGCAATAAAAGATGTTTTTCCGGAGGGGTTGCCGGGAGATTTGCCATATTCGTCCCATATGGTTGAAGCAATGCAGCAAATCTGCCAGAGATCTAATAACGAGAAAACACTGTTCAAGGAAGGCATTGATAGTGAAAAGGCGCAGAACATCATTATATGGACAATGAATGGCTTCATCGACAGTCTGTTCCGGTATGGCGATGACATCGATGCCTATAAGGCGCATTATGATGAACTGGTAAAAGAGCTTGATGAGTATCTGCAGATTCTTCGTAAAATCTTATATCGGTAAAGGGAGGAAAATGAAAATGTTTATTGAGATTAAAAACTTAAAGAAAAGCTACACAACGGGTATGGTTAAGACCGAAGTCTTAAAAGGAATCGGGATGAAGCTTGATAAGGGAGAAATCGGTGTCATCCTCGGGCCATCCGGTTCTGGAAAATCCACACTGATGAATATCCTCGGCGGTATTGACCGCGGCGATAGCGGCAAGGTTTCCGTTGACGGGGTCGAGATCGGCAGTCTGAACGACAATAAGCTGACCGATTACAGACGTGGGGATATCGGTTTTGTCTTTCAGTTCTATAACCTGGTCCCCAACCTTACAGTCGGGGAGAACATTGAAGTGGTTTCCAACATCAGCAAATCGCCCCTGGATACGGACGAGGTTTTATCGGCGGTAGAAATGCAGGATAAAAAAAACCGCTTCCCCAGGGAACTTTCGGGCGGTGAGCAGCAGCGGGTCTCCATTGCCAGAGCGATCGTTAAAAATCCGAAGCTGCTGCTATGCGACGAGCCAACCGGCGCGTTGGATTTTCAGACCTCCCGCAGCATTCTCAAACTCCTGCAAGAGGTGAACAAAAAATACGGAACCACCATTCTGATGATCACCCACAATGCCGCCATTGCCGGTATGGCGAACCGGGTATTCAAGCTCAGGAGCGGTGAAATCGTGGAAGAATTGGTGAATGAGAAAATTGTCCCTGCGGAAAGGATTGAATGGTGATGGTAATCAACAAGCGAATCAAACGTGTTTTCCTGGAGAACAAAGCACAATATATCGGCTCCGTTTTACTGATCATTTTAAGCTGCTTTCTGTTTTCAAACATGGTTTTGGTAAGCAGTAATTTAACTCGGCTGATGAGTGAATATGAAAAAAACTACACGCAGGAAGACGCTTCCTTTACGACGGACAAAAGCATAGACAACTTACCTGAGCTTGAGTTGGCGGGAGGCGCGGTCATAGAAGAAGGCAAAAGTTTCGATTATACGCTTTCGGAAGGGAGTACGCTGCGTGTTTTCACTAAGAACGATAAAATTAATATCCCGGCCATCGTCGAGGGCAGAAACTTAAGCGGCAGCGGCGGTATTCTGCTCAACCCGGCTTTTGCCGCCGCCCATAATTATAAAATTGGCGATGTACTGACGATATTAGATAAGCCATTTACGGTCGCCGGTTTTATGGCGCTGCCCAACTATATTTATCCATTAAAATTGGAAACGGACCTCCTATATTCGCCGCAGGACTTCGGCATTGCAGTCATCAGTAAGGAGAATTTCGCCTCGTTGGGTAAAGGAAGCAATTTCTATGCGGTGAAATTTAACCACCCTGAGGAGAACGCCCGCGCTCAATCTGTAAAATTTATAGAACTGCTGAAAAACCGTGGCATTGATATCACACAATGGACAGATATCGGTGTGAATATTAGGGTTAGCGGGGCCGATGCGAAGTTTAACTCAGCCAGTCTTATGGGCAGAGCATTGCCTACCGCGTTTTTTTTGCTGACCGCTGTTTTACTCAGCAACGTTATTGGGCGGATGATCAAGCGCGAATCGGGGATCGCCGGCGCGTTGTATGCGTTAGGGTATAAAAGAAAGGAACTCTATCGCCATTATTTGAAATTCCCTCTTGTAGTCGCCGTCATTGGTGGTGTCCTTGGGACTATTCTTGGGCTGTTTACTGTACGTCCAATGATGTCGGTTTATTTTAAGCTGTTCAACATACCCATGACCGGAATCGATTATAACCCGATTATAATCATCATAAGCCTTCTCCTTCCCGTTTTATTCCTTGGATTGAGCGGATTCATTGTAATCCATAAAGAGCTGAAACATTCGCCCGCTGAGTTGATGAAAGGAAATAAAGAAAAAAGTAAGGTCAATTTCCTGGAGCGTAGGTTCAAGCTTGAAAAGCTCAAATTCACATTAAAGTTCAAAATCCGGGAACAACTCCGGAGCCTGTCCCGACTCGCCCTGCTGCTTGTCGGCTGCGCCGTGGCAACATTGCTTCTCCTTTTCGGTTTTTTCCTGAAAAGCGGGATGGATTATTTTCTTGAAATTGAAGTGAAGAACGCACAAAATTACCAATACGAATATGTGTTTGACAGCCTGCGTACCGAGCCGATGCCGGAAGGCGCCGAACCTTTCGCGGTATCAAAATTTTTGCTCCCAGGTGATGAAAATAAGGTTTTTAACGTCGCCGGATACTTGCCGGATTCTAACATATCCACGGTTGTGGATGAATCTGGCAACAGGCTTCGCATCGATCAGGTAATTATCACAAAGCCGATTGCCGATAAACTGAATGTTAAGCCCGGAGACACAATCACCATCGTCCGCAAATCGGATTATCAGGAATTTTCTCTGACAGTCGGCAACATTACAGATTCCTTAAACATGACTATTTTGATGCCGCTTGCGGAGTATAATGAGAAGTTTGGAATGCCGGAAGGAAGCTATAATGAGTTGTTTAGCAATGAACTGCTGAATATTCCGGAAAACGAGCAGTATAAAGTATATTCAATAGAAGATAAGATATCCGCGATACAAAGCCTCATGAAACCTCTGACGTCAATGGTCGTTTTCATTGCGGCGATAGCGTTTATCATCGGGATGATCATCATCTATGTCGTAACCTCTATGATCGTTGAAGAAAACAAGAGCACGATTTCACTGATGAAGGTTTTTGGGTATAGGAAGAAGGAAGTCAATTCCCTGATTCTCAACAGTTCAACGATTGTCGTCGTAATCGGGTATATCCTTGGCATACTTCTAAGTTTTGCATCGGTGGGAGGATTGCTGAAAGCACTTGAAAACACCCTCACTTTTGCAATGCCCGTGACGATTGATCCCCTTTACGTCCTATTTGGATTTGTCGTTGTAATGCTCTCCTATGAGTTGTCGAAGCTGTTGTGCAAGAAAAAAGTCAACGCGGTTTCAATGAGCGAAGCGCTGAAGGCGGGGATGGAATAAAAAAGTCTTTACTTCAAGAAATTATTGAAATTGATGGGCGTCTATTGCGCGATGCTATCGTAAAATCAGCCGGCGTTAGCCATGAATGATTGTACCAATGAGGAAAATGTTACAGTTTGTTCACATTTGCTAATTTTGGTTATTGCTTTCCTTGCCATAAAAAATCCTCCCTAGATTAGCAATCTAGTGAAAACACTAGATTTTCTAGAGAGGATGTCTTGTGTATAATACCTTGTAAAGCCTTGTATGGTGCGGATGAAGGGACTTGAACCCCCACGGTGTTGCCACCACTAGAACCTGAATCTAGCGCGTCTGCCGATTCCGCCACACCCGCATTTATTATATTTCATCGCAATTATTGTATTAAAGCGACATAGAATATTTTATCACTATACTATTACTATGTCAATACAGCACTAATTTTAACAATGCCCTAATGACGTGTTACTTGCAGCACCTAAAGGTGTTTTTTTTCGCCAACCGTAACCAACCCTCTAACGACCCTTAATAGGGTCCTCATAGACAAGCATCCATTTGGATAGACCTCCTTTTGATATTTTGACCGATAGGCGAAACCAGCTCTAATTTTATCAAAAGGAGGACTTTTTTAGTATACTCACCGCTAAAGCTCTTCTGGTCACACACGCATAGCGTGTGGTTGTATATGGAGCGACCTTTTTGTTAGGTCGTTCCTAAATAAAAAGAGCCGGATCAAGTCCAGCCCTTATTTGGTTTGTGCATTGTTTGTCCCATTCTGACATGGTCCATTGCAATTGCCGCCATTTTGCTGATTTTGTTTCATATTTTCCTGCTGGATTTGTTCCTGTTTTACCCCATATTTTTCAGCGACTTTCAGCCAGGTTTCTCCAGGTTGTTTCGCTTTCACTACTTCATCAACGGGTTTATTGGCAAGAGTAGCAATGGTTTGGGCCATTTTGCCCTGCCCTTTTCCCATTTGCCCTTGCTGGCCAATCATCTGGCAATTTCCTGGGGTCCCCGGAGTTCCATTCCCATTACAAGCATTTCCATTCCCAGCTGCCATAACCACACCTGTGGTCACCATACCGCCAATAATCAAAGCTCCAACAAGCATTAATCCTGTTTTTTTCATTTTAGCCCAACTCCTTTCTTTTCTTGTCTTAAATGTACCGAAAAGGTATGACAAAACCATGACGAAAGGAAGGCTTTTTTATTTTTTTATATTGTTAAGGATAATAATAATAAATCTTCTCTGAAGGAGGCTCTCCGTAGTTTACATGGCCTTCTACAGACATCAAAGGAAGGCCAATAGGTAAATTTTCATACTCATCCATCTTCACAGTTCCATCATTTTCAATAAAATAAACCTTCTCATAAGTCATTTTTCCTATATTCATCCGTCCCTCTGCATGAATGAGATAATCATCGATCGTATTAGGTAACATATTTTTTTCCTTAACACGGTCCACCACCTTAAACAGTCGGGTCATTGTTACTAATTCATAATAGTTAGGTACATTTTGAGTACTCATCTGCCTTAAAATCTTGTTTTTATTTGTTATTGGGTCATATTCTATAGAATACATAATAAACTCGTGATCTTTCATCCCAATAAAATCGCCTTTTATGGTTTTTAATTTGCCATCAGAAGAAAATGCAATATTAATAAAAACCAGGCGAGCATCTTCAACGATATTTAATTTTGTTTGTAGCTTCTTCCACTCTTTTGAAAAATTCAACTGATATACATTGGTACTAGTTACTGCAATTTCTCTTGGACGTTCTAACATATATTTCTCAACAGAAGGAAACACAGACCCTAAAATAAAGATGACCAAACCCAACAAGGCAGCTCTTCTCTTCGTCACCCTATTTACCCTGGGATGGAAAAATACTAAGTAAATAATAAAACCCAGAGGAATAGGAAAGTTATTAATTCGGAAAGTCAAACACCCTAGCACACAAAACCCAAACAATTTCCATGCTAGATATTTTTCCTGATCTCCCCGCTTTTGATAGATTAAAATAAGGCCAACAATGGTAATCGTGATATTAATCCCCCAAAAAAACAGCTCCATAACAAGACCCCTTCCATGACTGCGAATCCTTTCATATCTTAACTATACGCCTTCAAATTGGAAGAGTTTGAGAAATTACTGTGTCTATTTTTGCAATGGAATCCTCACAATAAATTTTGAACCTCTACCCGGTTCGCTTTCCACCATGACCTCTCCCCCATGGGCCTGTACGATTTGTTTTACCATAGATAAACCCAGTCCCATTTCTCCTGTGGTCTTCGCCCTGGATGCATCTACTTTGTAGAACCGTTCAAAAATGTCCCTACTTTGTTCCTCAGTTAATCCAACACCTGTATCCTCAACCGTTAACCAGGTTTCGCCCACTTCATTCCAGGTTTTAACCCGTATTTCTCCCTGGTCCGTAAATTGCAAAGCATTTTTGATTAAATTAATGGCTACCTGGCGTAACCGATCCTCATTCCCATAAACCATGGTTTCCGGGTCTCCCTCGAGAATAAGAGCAATTTCTTTTTCTTCCGCAAGAATGCTCATTTGATCCACTATATCAGAAAGCACAGGGTAAAATAAAAAAACATCCATTTTTAATTCCATTTTACCCGCCCTCATTTTTTCCAGTTCCATTACACTTTGCACGAGGCGAATTAAACGAAGGGTTTCTTTTTCTATGAGAAAATAGATTCGTTCCCTTTCTTCTTCTTTGACCAGATGATTGCGCAAAGCCTCTATTAAACCCCGTATCGATGTTAATGGAGTTTTTAATTCATGGGAGATATCTGCCAGAAACCGGGAACGGGCCTGGTCATATCGCTCTGCTTCTTTTTTTGCCAGTTCCAACATTTCCGCCATCCGATTTAAATCCATGGCTAAATCAGCGATTTCATCATTCCCCTTAACCGGGACCCTTTGTTGAAAATCCCCATCTGCAACGAGTTGAGCTAATAGGCGCATGGTTTTAATGCGGCGATTTAAACCACTTGCTAAGAGCCAGCTTACTAAAATCACTAACCCAAGGGTAGCTAAAGAAGACCCAAAAAGAATCCAGCGAGCTTGTTTAATCGTTGCTTCCGTCTCAGTTACTGGTGCAGCTAACCATAATGCTGCATCTTTTTGCATGGGTAAAACAACCACAGTAACAGACAAACCAAAACGATTCATCCCGTGTTCCAATTTTAAGGGCTGGCCCTCATTCAATTGATTCCATTCATCATCATCCAATGTTAACCCTGGCGGCCGAAGGGTTTGTTTTTCCTCGTTCGTACTATTACGGCGAATCACCTGGATATTCATCCGATGTTCCTCTTTCCACTTCCCCATATGCGCCCGCACATTTGTAGGATAGAGATTTTGCTCCATCACATACAGTCCAATCCGGGTCAATTCTTGTTCCTTCAAACGAAACATAAAGTCTGGCAGAAACAAATTAAAAGACAAGGTAATTAGGGATAAGGTCACCAGAAGGACAGCTAAATGAGAGGTAAATAAACGATAGATATACTTACTCCTCATCCCGCACATCTCCATCGAATTTATACCCCACACCCCAAATGGTATGTATCCAGGAATAAGGAGGGGTATGTATTTTTTTGCGAAGGCGTTTGATATGGGCATCTACAGTCCGTTCATCCCCAGGAAAATCAAAGCCCCATAACCGTTCAATCAATTGTTCTCTGGAAAATACATGCTTCGCGTTTTTTGCCATAAAGGTTAATATCTCGAATTCTTTAGCTGTTAACCCTACAATATTTTTTCCATTCAGGATAACCTCATAGGTATCCAAATGAATTTGAAAATGGCTGCCATAGATGACATGTTCCCTGTCTCCTTCATTTGCAACGGGAATCTGTACACGGCGTAATATGGCTTTGATCCGTGCCAATAAAGGAAAGGGGCTAAAGGGTTTAGTAATATAATCATCTGCTCCCCCTTCCAGTCCCAGGACTTGATCTGTGTCTGTATCTTTTGCCGTTAACATCATAATAGGAACAGATGAAAATTCTCTAATTTCCTGTAACAGAGTGAATCCGTCTTTTCCAGGCAACATCCAGTCTAGAATCACCACATCTGGTTTATTGTCTTTAATCCCTTCCACAACCCCAATTCCACTATGATAAAATTCCGTTTCATATCCTTCCTTTTCAAAAAAGATTTTCAACATATCACAAACGGATGTGTCATCTTCAACAACTACGATTCTGGTCATCATTTCATCCCTCAATTATTTAAGAACCGATATTTTGTCTATATCATACCATAAAGAAAACCTGACACTTGCGCCAGGACCTCCACACTTTCCCAAATAAACAGCCTCTACCGCTTCATAAAAAGCAGCAGAGGCTCTTTTTTTTAACTTTTATACCAGTTTCATTAAATCCAGATAAGTATTTAAGTAAAGAGGGTGTAGTGGATGGCCCCTTTTACTTAAATCAATGGCAAACAAGTCGAATTCCGTTAATAACTGCAACACTTCCATATCCCTGTTTCCATAAGCACCCTGGGTCCCCCATGCCAAAACAACTTTATCAGCTCTTTTAACCGCTTCCAATATATATTCATCATTCTTTTCCCCTACGGGATTATTGACTTCCATCAATTCTTCAAAATCAGCAGCCCGATAAGCAAATAAATTGACCACTTTCATCGTTCCAAAGCCCCATCTTTTCGCAAAGTTTATACAACGGGTTATCGTTAGATCATCATAGGTTTCATCCGCAGTGCCTGGGTTTAACATAATAAAGGTTACTCTGGGTTTTCCTTCATCCCAACTTCTCCAGAGGGAATACCGATAATTGCCCGTTTCATCCATAATTGCCCCATTGCGCATTCCACTTCCTCCTCTCACGATAACAAGCGATTGTACATTTAATTCTCCTCAAAGGCAATATTTCCTCTAATTTTCAAAAAATAGTATGTTATAGCCGTTTACCTGCAAATAGAAAAATAACCCACATTTAATTGAATTAAATGAAGGGTCATAAACAATCATAATACATATCTGTTTTCAACTCCTTTAACGCCTAAACAATGGATTCTAAAGAATGATAAATAGAGGTCCAGGACCGTTTCGCAAAGCAAATAGGCAAAGAGTGTTTCTTCGCTTTGTCTTTGGTTGCCTTTGCCAGGTTGTGGCTTACAAAATCCAATAAAACCAAAACAGCATCCGTATCTTGCGGAAGTTGAAAACGGCTATCCGATTCTTTTCTCCCTTTAATGTGTAGAATATTTTTAAAACCCATTTGATTTAAATTTTTTTCAATTTGTCCTAAATGATCTGCTCCAACAATCACTAGATTCCGCATGGTACCTCTCCTTTTTATACATTATTATATATAATTCATATATGTTTACTATGATTTAATTCCAAAAAAATAGTTAACACTGATGGGATGAATTTCCTTTGTCCTGGTTTTCTTTTTCCAATGGAAACCTTTCTTTTTTCGTCCGTTCAATTTGCACAATTTTTCCCCCATGGACAATAATTTGGACTGACCCATACTCCAAATCGTCAAAGGCATGGAGAATCCGTTTAAGCCAACGCTCTTCTAGCTTGCCGTTATTAAATTGAGACAAAACTATTCCTCCCATCCACTTCGTTAATTCATTTATTTTTTACCATTTTAATTATATTTATCCTATCAGTCAAGTATGAATTATAAAAACCCTTTGATCGCTCAAAGGGTTTTGTAACTCGGAATCCAATATGATGCATGTTGATATTCTTGCCATTCCTTCTCCCACTTCTCCACAAATAGCTCCAACTTGTCCACAAAATCAAGTAAACAGGTACGTTTCAGGGACAAATCTGCAATCCCGGCCACATCCCCTTTGCGAAAACATAAGCGAACTTTATTGTCTATGTCTAGCAATTCAACCCGTTTTCCATCGATTACATGGCGAAGCCTGGTAAAACGTTGATCTAATCTAGTGAGATCATACTCGCTGGCTTCCATGGCATGCCCAATCCTCAATCATTCATTTATTTTCCGTAAAGTAATTCCATTACTTCTTCAAGTTTACGAGTGATATTCTCACTTTTCTCTTTTTCGTTTACCAGTTGGGTGATTGCTGACATATTGTTGTCTTTAAAATATGAAAGTACTTCTTCTTCCATTTCTTGAACCCGTTGTTCCAATTTCTCCGTTGCACTATTGATATCTTCCAAAACGCTTTCAAAAACATCCTGGGTTCTGGTTTGTGTCTGTGTTTCCATTGACATAATCGTAGCAACCTCCTCAATTATCGTTTTTTCGTTTTCTTTTTCTTGTTTATCCATCAAGGTGTTAACTAATTTAGCAGTTTCCACAGAATCATAGGAAACAATGACGAAATTCTCATCAACGACTTTAAAACGGGAATCTCCCTCCAAAACAAAAACAAATTCTTTACGGGGTAACTCCATTTCTGTCTCCATCATGAAATAGAGTTGGTTTAAAGGCAATTGTTTCATATTTTTATCTACTAAATAGGTAAAAATTAGATTGTTGGCAGGCTTCCAGGAAGATAAATACCAGAAATCAGACCCTTTAAACCGAATAAATCTTGGATTCTTGTATAAAGGCAATTTTTCCACTGTGAAACTGTATGAGACTAATCCTTTTCTGCGTAACCGTTTTAATCCTTGTTCAGCCGTAATTGGCCCTTTATTTTCAAGCAAATAGCGATGGAGTTCATCGGCAAAAGGATCTGAAGTGGAAGTATTCATTTCAATAACTGCATGGGAACCTCCTTCTTGAAAAGGAGATAATACCTCTGTCAAAGCTTCGTCAATCACGTGCTCAAGATTTTCGCCATCTGCATATTCCTTTTCAAAGGTATTATGCAGACGATAAGAAAGCTCCTGACGAGAAAGAGAACGTTCCCCTGGACGAAATACTTTCTTTAACATACTGCTTGCTGTCAAGACTAGTTCTTTCATCTTTTTAAAGGCTCCTTTACTGAACATCTTAACGTACTAATGATACCATGTTCTGCCTTTTCGAGGGAGAAAGAATTTCCTTTTTCTCTATCTTCTCCTTGTTAACTAGAGTATCCTTTTAAAAAATAAAAAAAAATTCAAAAGACGTCACAATATGTTCACAATCAGGACATACATTAAGGGATTATACTCATGTTTACTATGATTTTTACCATATAAAATGTATTATAGTTATATACAGAGAAATACATAAAAACTTTGCAGGAAAAAAAGAAAGGGAGGGTTATCTAATGATCGACGTTACACCACTTGTTTCCGTATTATTCGGTGCTTTAGCACTTCCAATCGTGCTCAACTTTATCGTTTTAGCTCGTGCAGAAAAAAAATATCAAGGTTAATTAACCTTATACCTGTTATCAAGACGATACTTATTGGTATCGTCTTTTTTCATTCCTTCCCCTAGAAGGAAAAATGGTATGATAGAACTATAAAAGTCTTTTTGTGGAAAGAAGGTAGATGTATGCCCAATACCCCTCATATAGAAAAGCATTTTACCGCTTCTGATACAGTAAGAGACATTGTCATTGGTATGGCTGATGGATTAACTGTTCCCTTTGCACTGGCCGCCGGGTTAACTGGAGCCGTAGATAATACAACGATTATTTTAACTGCAGGGGCTGCTGAAGTGGCTGCCGGTTCTATTGCCATGGGGTTAGGAGGTTACCTTGCGGCGAAAACCGATGGGGAACATTATGAATCTGAATTAAAAAGAGAACAGATGGAGATTGTGGAACTCACTCATAAAGAGGAAGAAGAAACAGCGGTAATCCTTCGTGAATATGGACTAAAAGAAGAACAAATTAAAGATATTGTTAACACCTTGAAAGAAAAACCCGATCAATGGGTTAATTTTATGATGAAATTTGAACTGGGTCTGGAAAAACCCAATCCCAAACAAGGGAGAAAATCGGCTTTTACCATTGCCTTATCCTATATTTTGGGTGGAATTATCCCTCTTTTTCCTTATTTTATTATTAATAATCCACAGACAGCCCTTATTTATTCCGTTATAATAACACTTATCGTTCTATTTATTTTTGGATTTGTAAAAGGAAAATTTACAGGTGCAATTCCATTAAAAAGCGGTTTTCAAACGATGATGATTGGCGGTTTAGCAGCAGGCGCTGCCTTTGGCCTGGCTCGATTATTATCTTAAACCATTGTACCCTACCTGGAGGAATGAATATGTTAATACGCAGGGCAAAAATTCAAGATCTTGACGGAATGGTAGAACTCATTAATGAATATGCCCAGCAGGGATTAATGCTTTCCCGCTCCAAATTGTCCCTTTGTGAAACCCTATCCTGTTTTTCTGTTGTGATTGATGATGAGGGAGAAGTAACAACCCCAGGTTCTGTTGTCGGAGTTGGGGGTGTTCATATACTCTGGGAAGATTTAGCGGAAATTCGCTCCCTCGCCATATCAGATAAAACAAGAGGGAAAGGTTTAGGTAAACTGTTAGTCCAACACCTGGTGAAAGAAGCAAATGAAATGGGGATTAAACGGGTAATGGCCCTTACTTATCAAGCCCATTTTTTCGAAAAATGCGGATTCTCTGTTGTTTCTAAAGAATCACTTCCCCATAAAGTATGGAAAGATTGCATTAACTGTTCTAAGTTTCCTGCCTGTGATGAAATAGCGGTAATTAAAGAATTAAGCCCGGTATAATTTTACCGGGCCTTTTTTCTTAGATAATGGGTAATTTTTGCTAAACGTTTAGAACCAACAAGCTCATCGGCTTTATCAACAACATCTTGAATCACATGAAGGAGATTTTCCTTCCCACTCCAGTGTTCAAGTAAAATGGATTCATTCACATCACCTATAATTTTTTTCAGAGCAAATACCGCTAAGACAATATCATCGAGGAAACCCATTGGTCCAATAATTGCTTCAGGTATGAAATCCAAGGGAGTCATGAAATAAAGAATGGCCGCCATTAAAATGGCTTTTGACTGAACTTGCACCCTTGTATCTTTAATTAAACGAACCAACAATACAAAAAGGTCAGGTGCCAACAATAAGTAAGGAACCCATTTTTCAGATTGGCTATCCCCCATTTTCTCCCGAATAAATTCTTCAATTTTCATTCTTAACTGATCATAAAAACGGCGGTGTTCTGCATTTAATTCCACAGGAATCAATTCATTATTCGTATCATCAAGAAGCACTTGCAAATGGCCTTCTTGAAAAATCAGTTGTTTTATTTTTATCTTCTTTAAAGTTGAATAATTTTCAAGTTTCTCATTTAATTGGACTCTAATCTGGTCTTCAGACACTTCAAATACTTCATTATTTTCAATCCACTGAGAAAGGCCTGGCCCAGGCACATCCTCTAATCCATAGGGAAGTTCTGCTTTTTCATAATGGAAAAGGGCATATTTACTTGGATCATTAAAAGAAAATTCCTTTAATTGAACCCAATATTTCCTCGCAACCGTTTCTTCATTGCCAGGACCTACAATATCCCATTCCATCCCATTTTCTTTACAAGCAATATGTTGCAGACGAACTCCCTCAGGCAATAATCCATTAATTACTGGCAGAAAAAGTACATTGACTTGTTTTTCTTCTAATTGCATACAAACCGACTCCTCATCTGACTTTATGATTATCTTGCCCTTACATACGAAAAAAAGTCAGGTAAAGTTACAGGATTAAAAACCCCGTTCATAGGGAATAGGAATGGGATGCTCAAATTCTTTTCTTTTACGAAGGGTACTGGCATGTAATGGCCAATAGGGATTTCGCAACAATTCCCTTCCCAAAAATACCAGATCCCCTTTTTCATTTCCTATAATTTCATTCGCCATGGAAGGTTCCGTGATTAAACCTACACACCCTGTAGAAATCCCCACCTTTTCCCGAATTTCTGCTGCATAAGGAATCTGATATCCAGGAAATACACTGGGAGGTGCCAGGGATGAAATCCCCCCTGTGGAACAATCGATTAAGTCAATTCCTTCCAATTTCACCATACGGGCAATAGCTACACTTTCTGCTAAGGTTAAACCGCCCTCATCATAATCAACAGCGGAAAGGCGCAAATAAATGGGTTTCTCTTCCGGCCATTCTTCTTTCACTGCTTGTATAACTTGTTTTAAAAAGAGATATCGGTTTTCCAAACCTCCTCCATACTGATCAGTCCTTTGATTAGAGATAGGAGATAAAAATTCATGAATTAAATAACCGTGAGCCCCATGTATTTCAATAACATCAAATCCTGCCTCCTTTGCCCTTCGTGCTGCCTGGCGCCAGGATTCAATAACCTGAAAAATTTCATTGACTGATAGTTCATGAGGAATCTGGGAATCCTGATTAAAGGGGACAGTACTCGGGGCCACAATCACATCATCAACCCCTGCTTTCCTGCCAGCATGTGCTAACTGGATTCCAATTGCCCCATTCTGTTGATGTACAAAGTCTACGATTCTTTGTAAAGAAGGGATTTGTTCATCATCCCATAACCCTAAGTCTCGTGCACTAATTCGTCCCCTTTTTTCTACTGCAGTGGCTTCAAGAAGGATTAGCCCAACGCCACCAATCGCTCTGGTACCATAATGTACCAGATGCCAATCTGTTGCCTTACCATCATCTTGTGCAGAATACATACACATTGGGGACATAACAATTCGGTTAGAAATAGTTACACTTTTTTGTTTAAAAGGCGTAAATAATAACGTCATAAAAATCCTCCTTAATGGTTGTCCCTTATTTATTGAAATAATATAATTGAGCTTTAGTGATTTGTCTAACTTTTTTTAAAAGTGAGGGAGCGAAATGATTAATAAACTTTATCGAAAAGTAAAATACCAATATCTCAAACTTTTACGTACCACAGGCGCTCCTTCCATTATTGCCCGCAGTTTTTCCCTTGGAATTTTTATTGAGTTTATTACTCTCCCTACCCTGGGTGTCGCTTTTTTATTTCTTTATCCATTGAATGTTTTGCTTCGGGGAAACTTTGCCGCTTCTCTTATTGGATTTGTGACGGGTAAATTTGTTTTGCCTGTATTTTTTATGATCAACATGAGCGTCGGAAATAGATTAATCAATGGACAAACGGTACATGTACAACAAATGAGGGAATCGGCACATTCATCCATCTTAGAATTAGTAAAAACAAAAGGAACTGCCTTTTTTCTAGGAAGTGTAACAACCGGTCTCGTAATGGCAATTCTTTGCTATACTCTAGTTTTCTATGGTCTTATTTTCTATCGAGACCGTAAAAAGAAAAAACGCGTAGCCATTCAATTGAAAAGAAAAAGAGCATTGAATTAACTTTCAATGCTCTTACTTCCCAACACTTCTGATTAAAGAAACCACAAATAAATCAAGAGATATGAGAAAGCCTCCAAAGAAACCAAACATTGCAAACATAAAACGATTAATTACTGACTTCTCAATCCGAAGGGCAAGGATGCTTCCAAGGAAGGGAATAATAATTTCAATAATAATAAAAATTGTTTTTATAGTTGGATTATCTCCTTTAACCGCTTCATAACTAATGAAATAATTAAAAATAGCTAAACCCAAAATGATGACAGCAATGGGAAGTATTCTTAAAATTGTTCTTTTCATGGGTCTCTCTCCTCCTATCCCATAATTGATGATACTCCTTTTGTACTCACGGGTAAAGATTTCCTCTCATTTTTGCGATAACATGTTCCATATCCTCTGGTAAATCTGCTGAAAAGATTAGCTCCTCTTTTGTTAATGGATGATGAAAAGCCATCATTTTTGCATGAAGTGCTTGTCTGGAAATCCAATCTTTTTTCCCCCCATACAAATCATCTCCTAATAAAGGATGATGAATATGTTTCATATGTACTCTGATTTGATGGGTCCTTCCCGTTTCCAATTTAAGTTGAATATGTGTGCAATCCACAAATCGTTCCAACACGGTATAATGGGTGATCGCTAATTGGCCATCATTATGGACAATTCGTTCCATAATTGAGTCAGCTTTGCGCAAAATAGGGGCATTAATGGTGCCCTTCTCCTCTTCAATCACACCATGGACCAGGGCTTCATAATAACGATGAATTTTCCCCTCCTGTTGCATAATGGCAAGCTGTTGATGGGCAAATTGGCTTTTCGCAATAAGCACAAGCCCTGACGTATCTTTATCTAAACGATTTACAGGCCTAAACTTTCTTTTTTCGCCCTTTTTCAACCAGGAATGAATAACCCCATTGGCAAGTGTTCCTGTAGAATGCAACATTGTAGGATGAACACATAAATTAGGGGATTTATTAACCACTAATATTTCATCATCTTCATACACACAATGAAAAGGTATTGGTTCCGGAACAATATTTTCTGATTCTTCTTCCGGTAAAACCAGTTGAATTTCATCTCCAATTTGTACAGGATGATCTAAATAAGTAGGTTTTCCATTTAAAAGGATTCCCTTCACTTGTTTGCAAGCAACAAGCAATGCTCTGGAAATGCCCTGGGTTTCTCTTAGAAAAGAACGAACATTCATACTGTCAACATCCACAATAAAATTGTATTTCTTAAGGTTCATGTTTGTCTTTCAACTCCTTATTCCCATTTTACCTTAGAACCCTTTTTAAAGCTAAAACCCAAAAAATATTTTAAATCTAACATTAAGTTGAATAATTGTTTTTATTACGAATATTCGATAATTGTGTTATACTATTTATTAAATTAACACAATTTTTTACATCATTATGATAATCAAGGGGAGAGATAAATGGCACTTAATAGGAGATTTAAAAAAATTCTTGTTGCCAACCGCGGAGAGATTGCAATTCGGGTATTCCGTGCTTGTACTGAGCTCGGCATTCGTACAGTTGCCATTTATTCAGAACAAGATAATATTGCCCTTCACCGATTTAAAGCTGATGAAGCCTATCTTATTGGAGAAGGGAAAGGTCCCGTTGAGGCCTATTTAGATATTGACGGAATTCTGGAGCTGGCCAAACGCCAACAAATTGATGCAATCCATCCTGGATATGGATTTTTGGCAGAAAATGAAGAATTCGCCCGTCGTTGCGAAGAAGAAGGGATTGCTTTTATTGGCCCAAAATCTGAACAAATCAAAATGTTTGGGGATAAAGTTACTGCCCGTAAAATAGCAATTAATGCTGGAATTCCTGTTATTCCAGGGACACCTGAACCGATTCAATCCTTAGAAGATGCCCTGCGCTTTGTACGGGAACACGGTTTTCCAATTATTATAAAGGCCGCGGCAGGTGGCGGTGGCCGTGGCATGCGGATCGTACGTGAGGACAGTGAATTACAGGATGCTTTAGAACGTGCCCGTTCCGAAGCAAAAACTGCATTTGGGAACCCGGCTGTTTATATAGAGAAATTCCTGGAAAATCCAAAGCATATTGAAGTACAAATTCTGGCCGACCTTCATGGAAATGCAGTTCATTTATATGAAAGGGATTGCTCCATCCAACGACGCCATCAAAAAGTGGTTGAGGTAGCGCCTAGCCTTGCCTTATCAGAGGAACAACGAGGAGAAATTTGCCAGGCTGCTTTAAAATTGTGCCAATCCGTAAATTACACCAATGCAGGGACAGTTGAATTTTTAGTCACACAGGATGGGAAGTTCTATTTTATTGAAGTAAACCCAAGAATCCAGGTAGAGCACACCATCACTGAATTAATTACCGGCATTGATATTGTCCAATCCCAAATTTTAATTGCAGAAGGCTACTCACTTAATAGTGAAGAAATCAACATTCCTTCTCAATCCGATATTCAAAAAATCGGATATGCCATTCAATGCCGTGTAACAACTGAAGATCCAGAAAACAATTTCTTACCTGACACAGGTCGTCTGTTAGCTTATCGTTCAGCAAGCGGTTTTGGGGTTCGACTAGATGCAGGGAATGGCGCTCCTGGAGCAATCATCACCCCTCACTACGATTCCCTTTTAGTAAAGGTTTCTACCCATGCCATTACATTTGAACGAGCCGCCTTAAAAATGTTGCGTACTTTAAAAGAATTTCGGATTCGTGGCGTAAAAACCAATATCCCTTTCTTAGAAAATGTAGTGCAACATTCCGATTTCTTGCGTGGAACCTATAATACATCTTTCATTGATACAAAACCTGAACTCTTTGAATTTGCTAAAAAACGGGATCGGGGAACAAAATTATTAACATATATTGGTCAAACCATTGTTAATGGCCATCCTGGTTTAGCAAAAATCGAGAAAAAACCGGCCTTTAATAAACCAAGAATACCCACTACTTCTGTAGAACAGCCTTATCTCCCTGGAACAAAACAAATTCTTAACGAACAAGGTCCAGAAGGACTGGTTAAATGGGTACAAAGGCAAAATAAACTGTTATTGACTGACACCACCTTCCGTGATGCTCATCAATCTCTTTTTGCTACTCGTGTCAGAACGCATGATATGATGCAAATAGCAGAATCCACAGGTAAACTAGCTCATAGATTGTTCTCATTAGAAATGTGGGGCGGCGCTACCTTTGATACCAGCATGCGCTTCTTAAATGAGGATCCCTGGGATCGTCTCATTAAATTAAGGGAAAAAATTCCAAACGTCCTCTTCCAAATGCTATTCCGTGGTGCTAATGCTGTTGGATATTCTAACTATCCGGATAATGTCATTAAAAAGTTTATTCAAACAGCATCCGATGCTGGAATTGATGTATTCCGCATTTTTGACAGTTTAAACTGGGTTGAAGGCATGCGCCTTGCCATTGAATCTGTTCGTGAAACAGGAAAAGGGATTGCTGAAGCAGCCATTTGTTATACCGGGGATATTCTTGACCCTAACAGGGATAAATACAACTTAAAATATTATGTAAATTTAGCAAAAGAATTAGAAAAGGCTGGTGCCCATATTTTAGCGATTAAAGATATGGCCGGCCTTCTCAAACCTTATGCAGGATATAGCTTAGTAAAAGCCCTGAAGGAAGAGATTGGGATTCCAATTCATTTGCACACCCATGATACCAGCGGAAATAGCGGTGCACTGTTGCTTAAAGCCGCAGAAGCTGGGGTGGATATTGTAGATGTAGCCTTAAGTTCTATGTCAGGATTAACATCTCAACCTAGTTTAAATGCTCTTCTTCATGGCTTAGAATATGATGGACGCAACCCAGGGTTAAATATTGACGATTATCAAAAATTAGCCGATTACTGGGAAGATGTACGCCAATATTATTTTGGTTTTGAAACGGGAATGAATGCAAGCAATGCAGAAATATATAAACATGAAATGCCTGGTGGACAATACACCAATCTGCAACAGCAAGCCAAAGGCGTTGGCCTTGCAGAAAGCTGGGATCAGATTAAAGAAACCTATGGAACCGTTAACAAAATGTTTGGAGATATTGTTAAAGTAACTCCATCCTCAAAAGTTGTTGGCGATATGGCTCTCTTTATGGTCCAAAATAAATTATCAGAACAAGATGTTTATGAAAAAGGGAAAAACATTGATTTCCCTGAATCCGTAATCAGCTTCTTCCAGGGATATCTTGGCCAACCTTATGGCGGCTTCCCGAAAGAATTGCAATCCATTATTTTAAAAAATCGGGAATCCTTTACCAGCCGGCCTGGTGAATTGCTTCCACCGGCTAATTTTGAAGAAATCACCAAAAATTTAGTGAAGAAATTAGGTCGACCTATTACTGACTTCGATTTACTTTCTTATGTGATGTATCCAAAGGTATTCCTTGATATGCAACAACGCCAGGTTGAATTTGGTGAGGTATCTGTTCTAGATACTCCAACCTTCTTCTACGGATTGCGTTTAGGTGAAGAAATTGCTGTAACCATTGAACAAGGGAAAACTCTTATTGTTAAATTAGTCTCTATCGGAGAACTCCAAGATGATGGCAATCGCATTGTTTACTTTGAATTAAATGGCCAAACCCGCGAAATTAAGATCAGAGATGCATCCGCTAAAGTAACCGTACAACAAAGAAGAAAAGCTAATCCCGCTAATCCTGGGCACATCGGTGCTTCCATGCCTGGGAAAGTTCTAAAAATAATGGTAAAAGTTGGGGATAAAGTGAAAAAAGGAGAACATTTGATTGTTACCGAAGCAATGAAAATGGAAACAACGATGCAAGCTCCTTATGATGGGGAAATTAAAGAAATTGTTGTTCAAACCGGTGATGGAATTGATACATCCGATTTGTTAATTGTATTGGAAAAGAAATAAGCTTAGAAAAAAAGAGGTATGGTTCATATTGAACCTACCTCTTTTTCTTTCTTATTAATGCAATTCATCAATGACGCCTTTCATTTCCTTATCCACATCTGTATCTTTTTGATTGTTTTTACCTTTTACCATAGATTGGATTTTATCAAAAACCTGGGGGGCCATGTCCAACATTCTTTCATAAAGATGGGATTGTCCCTGAAGGGAAATGGAACGGACACCCTCTTTCCCTACGACTAAAAAGGCAACTGGTGTAATGGAAATTCCTCCCCCACTCCCGCCCCCAAAAGGCTTAATCTCAGTCCCGTTATGGCCTGGGCTTGTGCCATGATGGTTATTCTCTTCCTCATTATTGATTTCAAATTCACTACCCCCTGCAGCAAATCCAAAACCTACTTTTGATACAGGAAGGATTACACTTCCATCGGGGGTTTCCACAGGGTCCCCAATAATTGTATTTACATCCACCATATCCCTAATGTTCTCCATGGCGGTTTTCATTAAGCCTTCAATGGGATGCTCTGACATATTTCATTCCTCCTTTAGGATTCATAATATCCTGAAATGATTTCGTTTGTAGCTTTCCCCTGGCGGGACTCTTTATACTTGAGATAAAGCTTTCCTGTTGATTGCTTCTGGTGGTTGTTCGAACCATCCATTTTTTATCATAATATCCATCCAATTTTCCTGATTTTTCAAATCCCTTATGATTGCTTGCTCATTTTGGGAAACCAAATCCCTTCTTAACGAACTGGATATAGCAGCTCCATAATAAGCAACACCCATATTAAAAATAAATCCAATGTGGTACATCATTAATTTATCGGAAAATGGAGAAATTGTAGAAGAGGTTACTTCTGTATCCCAAATCATAGGAGATGGCAAATCATCTTGATGCATAATGGTTGAAAAAATGGATATATGCTTTTGTATTGTATATATGGCCTTTGACATATATTGTTTTACTTCTTTAAGCTGGGCCACCTGGCTGAATCCAAGAAGGACGGCCTTTGCTAAGATAGATTTTTTCAGGTTAAAAAAGGTATTGTTAATTTCAATACAATTTAAAGGTCTCCGTTCACCTAACCAGCCTTTGACGTAATTATTGTCTTTTACAAACATAACCATTTCTGGTATAGCAATGCTTGGTGGACGGGAATAAATTCCTTTTGATAATAAAAGATCTATCGTCTTCTCATAAATCTCCATCACTTCAATGTTACACTGGTAATAAAACTTCCGAATATCAGATCTAACTGAAGTAGAATACGCAATACTATACCCAGATAATCCATGAGTAGTCATATCGTGCAAATATTCTAACCAAAAAAAATCTGAAAATAAGGGAGGGGCATCAAAATTAACATCCTTGTCAGTAAACCCAATAGGTATTGGAATATTAGCCTGGTTAAACTTTTCTTTAATTTCATTGATATGTCTTTCAGAAATCCCTAATGCTTGTTCATAAATTCCTCGTATATCTTGATCCTTCATATGTGTTAAGGCAAATTTAGCAGTACAAATCGACATTGTATCCCGTAAATACTGTGTCCATATATTCGCAATTTCTGGTGCGCTTAATTGCATTGTTGATGTATCCAAATTAGTCACTCCCATTTTAAAAATATGTTTTTTTATTTTTTCCAATGGGGAAGAATCTATTTTGGCAATTTTTCCCCATTGCGAATAATATTAAAATAAACCTTCAATCCTGCTATAAGAACCATGCCCAGGCGAAAACGAAGACGCATTTTAAATTTAGATTCCAACCATAGTTGCTGGAATTGAGGGGCAACTTGAATGCGGGGCATTGAGCGCAAAGAGATATAATGGGCAATCAATGCAATAATACAACTCTTAATCCCCCACACCATTCCCGAAAAAGTTCCCGTTGCTGCAGCATCTCCCAATCCAATCTTTGTATTCCATTCCAATTGATCGCACCGGATTTTTTTTAATGTTTTTTGCATAATTTTTTTAAAATGATGGACCATCTTCAACCACGAATCTATTTTTAATTTCAAATTATAAGCATCCTGTGGAGAGTATATTTTTCGTTTCTTCTTTTTCTTTTCATTTCCATTATTGCCCAATTCCGGATGGGTTGTTTTTGCATATTCAATCCCCTGTGGTTCTAAATCCAACAAAGGGACATTTATTTTATACCGAATCACTCTCCACCAGGCAGAAATCTCTATAAATAATTGATCCTTTTCTTGTTTTCTGGAATATTCTACTTCCAAACGAATCATGGTAAACCAAATTATTCCCAGTAAAATAATAATGGCAAAAAGGAATATATACCAACCGTTCATACCGCTCCACCTTCCAATAACTAGTATGAACTCCTTTTCCTTTCATCATCCCAAAAAGGGCGCAATTTTATTTGAATACGAACGTATATTCGTAATATAATAGACTAGGTGATTGAAAAATGAGAACGATAACCTATGAAGATTCCCAATTGGTTTACGAATCCATGTTACTGCCTATTGTTTTAACGGTTTTAACCCGAGACTTGCATGCGATTGAAAAATCAACCATTCGCATGAAAGGAATTTATACAGATTTAATTACCGAAGCACTGGACCGTGTACATACCGATTTGGTAAAAGTGAAAAAAGAGTTAAGGAAAAAAGGAATTAAGATTTACGATGAATTTCGTAATGATCTGGGGATTACGTATAAATTCGTGTGCCGGGGTTGGCATAGCGAGGCAATGCTCATATGGAGCCTGGTAAAAATGGAGGTTAAAGCAAGAATACAGCGTTATTTATTTATACGGGGCTTCTAGGGGCTTAGAGGGTATTTGTTAAAATAATAAGTATGTCACCATAAAACTAAAAAATCCAAGAGTTCCTATAATAAATAATGATAAAAAAATCCTCTCGTTGAAACCATAACTAGCATCAAACCATACTGAAACACCTGGAATGGCTCCAATAAGTAACCCCCAGCAACTCATAAGAACATACACTGTTTTCCTTGCACTTTCTCCATATCGTCTACGTAGCTTATACACTAACCATAAAGCTATAATAAAAGTAATCACAGAGAATAAAAACCATATTGTAAAGAAAATTACAGTAGAATCCACCATGTTTTATCCCTCCGTTAAACAATATTAAACTTAACAGATTGATTTTATTTAAATATACGTCCCATAGCTTATTCAAATAAGAGTGTAACCATACCCCAGAATCCTATACGCCTGACGATTGGTGGATTTACCTCTTTCCCCAATGAATTTCCTTTTACCTTTTTGGTTGTTAAATGCTGATGGCATAAAAAAAACGCCCCCCCTTTTGTATGCATGAACATTGCACACGTTTTGGAAGCGTTGGGTCACACGGTTATCCGTGAATTTGATTGAAATTTAACTTAATTACTGAAAAATGTGTAAAATGAATTCAAATTCAATCGTTTTTCATCGACTTCTTTTAAAACGAAAAAACACCCATAAACCCTTGATATTACTGGTTTTATGAGTGTTTTTCATATATCTTATCGTAACGTATATTTTACAAATGGCGTCCCAGAAGGGATTCGAACCCCTGACACACGGCTTAGAAGGCCGTTG
>CAMLDI010000030.1 GCA_946478845.1 uncultured Paenibacillaceae bacterium | reverse complement strand
AAATTATCTTGAATTTAAAGTCTCTTTCTCTTAAAATCCATTCCGATGAAGAGAAGGTGCTTGAAATTGAAGCAAATGGCGCAGGTGATGTGACTGCCGGTGATATCCGTGCAGACAGTGATGTAGATGTCCTTAATCCGGACTTACACATTGCCACCTTAGAAGATAACACGCGCCTCAATATACGCATGACCGCGAATCGAGGACGGGGCTATGTTTCCGCTGAAGCCAATAAGAAACAAGATCTGCCAATTGGTGTGATCCCGATTGACTCGATCTATACGCCCATTAGCCGTGTGAACTACCAGGTGGAGAATACCCGTGTAGGGCAAGTAACCAACTATGATAAACTTACCCTGGAAGTATGGACTGATGGCAGCATTCGTCCAGAAGAAGCAGTAAGTATCGGCGCTAAAATTATGACCGAACACCTCAATCTCTTCGTTGGTTTAACCGATGAAGCGAAAGAGGCTGAAATCATGGTTGAAAAAGAAGAAGACAAGAAAGAAAAAGTTTTAGAGATGACCATCGAAGAACTTGACCTTTCTGTTCGTTCTTACAATTGCCTGAAACGTGCAGGAATAAACACTGTGCAGGAACTCACGCAAAAATCCGAAGAAGACATGATGAAAGTGCGTAACTTGGGCCGGAAATCACTCGAGGAAGTTCAAGAAAAACTCGAAGAACTCGGCTTATCTTTACGTAAAGAAGACTAGTCAGTCAAACGGGTCTAAAAGGAGGGAATAGGGATGGCACAATCTAAATTAGGCCGTAATTCATCAGCACGTAAAGCGTTATTCCGTGATCTGGTTACAGATCTTATTATAAATGAACGCATCGAAACCACTGAAAGTAAAGCTAAAGAGGTTCGTTCAATCGCTGAAAAAATGATTACGCTGGCAAAACGCGGTGATCTTCACGCTCGCCGTCAAGTTGCTTCTTTTGTTCGCAATGAAGTAGCTAACAACGAAACAGGTCAAGATGCAATTCAAAAATTATTTGATACCATTGCACCTCGCTTTTCAGAGCGTCAAGGTGGTTATACTCGCATCTTAAAAGTAGGTCCTCGTCGCGGTGACGGCGCACCTATGGTATACCTTGAGCTAGTTGAATAAGGTTTCTTTTGACGCAAAGAAAGGGTGAGGTTGTAATCACCCTTTTTTTCACGTTTAGAAACAGTTTTTTTCAATAAGACCGTGAGGTCAATGGCTGAGATGCTAATGAATCAAATCAGTTGCCTTTTTGCGAGCCGATACGAGGGAAACTGAAAGAAGGGCGAAAAAAGCCTTCAACAGTCTTTGATTCTTAGCATCTCTTTTTTAATAGAAAAGCAGAAAGTGTCGTGATGGGATTGGATCAACCAATGATCAAGGTCTCGGATGTTACCTTTCGTTATGGCAATGATAGGCCGATGGTTTTAAAGGATGTTTCTTTAACCATTCATAAAGGCCAATATATTTCCATTATTGGACATAATGGGTCTGGTAAATCTACCCTTGCCCGCCTTTTAAATGGCTTGCTCCTTCCGGAAGAAGGAAAAGTAGAGATTCAGGGGTTGTCCACAGCAAATGAAGAGGAAATTTGGGAAATTCGCCGCAAGGTAGGCATGGTTTTTCAAAATCCCGATAACCAGTTTGTTGCACCCACAGTAGAAGACGATCTTGCTTTTGGTTTAGAAAACCTGGGAGTGGACCCTGAGGTAATGGAAGGCAGAATTCAGAATGCCTTAGAACGGGTTGATATGTTGCCTTATCGCCATACAGAACCCTCCCGTCTTTCTGGCGGGCAAAAACAGCGGGTGGCCATTGGGGGAATCCTGGCTCTATACCCCGAGGTATTGGTTCTTGATGAGGCGACAGCCATGTTGGATCCCAGGGGAAGGCGAGAAGTATTGGATATTGTGAAGCGAATGAATGAGGAAGAAGGGATGACAGTCATTCAAATCACCCATTACTTAGAGGAAACCTTAAATAGCCATTACATCTATGTGATGGATAAGGGACAACTGGTTGATGAAGGGACACCTGAGCAACTCTACCAAAAAGCTGAATTATTAAGAAAGTTAGGGTTAGATGTCCCTTTTGCCGTAGATTTGCATCTCCGTTTAAAAAACAAAGGGATTGTAGGGGAAGATTTTTCCCTTACATCTGAAGGGGTGATTTCCGCGTTATGGACCTGACGATGAAAAATGTCAGTTATACCTACGGGGAAAACTCACCCTATGCCCATCGTGCCTTACATCATATTTCTCTTCATATTCCAGAAGGCCGTTTTATTGGTGTAATTGGCCATACGGGCTCAGGGAAGTCCACCCTTATCCAATTATGTAATGGACTTTTACAACCTACCCAGGGCACTCTACAGGCTGGACCATGGACCTTGCCTGTAAAAAGGGGCAAAGGACTGCATCTCCTGCGGCAAAAGGTGGGGATGGCCTTCCAATACCCGGAGTATCAGCTTTTTGAAGAAACGGTACGTAAAGATGTAGCCTATGGGTTGGAAAATATAGATTATCCCAAAGAGCTAATCTCTTCGCGGGTCAATGAAGCCTTGCGTAAAGTGGGCATAGACCCGGAAGAAGTAGGAGAGCGGTCTCCTTTTTCATTGAGCGGGGGGCAAATGCGCAGAGTAGCCCTAGCGGGAATTCTTGTGCTTAACCCGGAAGTGCTTATTCTCGATGAGCCAACTGCGGGTTTAGACCCTGCCGGGAAACAGCAAATCTTACAAATGATTGCCCGGGACCATCGAGAAGAAAAGAGGACAACCATCCTGGTGACTCACAGTATGGAGGATGCAGCCTTGTATTGTGATTATTTGTACGTGCTTCATGAGGGAAGTATTTATCTCGAGGGGGAACCTAAAGACGTGTTCCGCCATCCTGATGAAATTCGCCAGGTTGGTCTGGATTTGCCAGAAATCACCCAATTTATCATGAGGTTTAATGAAGAAATTAAAGAAAAGAAGAGGGACATTCCCCCTTTGCCCTTAGATATCTTTCAAATTGATCAATTGGTAGAGGAAATTGAAAAGCGGTTTGCCCGGAAACGAGGTGGAGTATGATTCCATCCATCCCTATAGGCCAGTATGTGGCGGGTACTTCTTACCTTCATCGGAGAGACCCACGGGCCAAATTTATTGGAACGGTCATTTTTCTCTTTTTCGTATTTCTTGCAAATTCCCCTGTTGCTTTTGGAATTGTAACAGGAGTGATTTTTCTGGGGATTTGGTTTTCTAGTATTCCGATTTCATATATTTTTCGCTCTTTAAAACCCTTGTTATGGTTGGTAATGATTACTGCCCTTATTCAGGTCTTTACGATAAAACAGGGGGAGTTACTCACTGCCATCGGGCCTCTTTCGATCTATGAAGGGGGGGTAAGAGAAGGGGTGTTTATCATAGTTAGAGTTCTCTTGCTGATGATTTCTGCATCCTTGCTGACATTAACCACATCCCCTATTCGTTTGACAGATGGATTAGAGAATTTATTTTCGCCTTTGAAAAGGTTTCGTTTTCCGGCCCATGAAATTGCTTTAATGATATCCATTTCATTACGGTTTATCCCAACCCTGTGGGAAGAAGCTGATCGGATTAAAAAGGCACAAATGTCCAGGGGGGCCAGTTTTTCTGCCGGACCCTTGCAAAAACGGTTAAACCATGTTTTGTCTTTAATTGTTCCTCTCTTTGTGCAGTCCTTTAAGCGGGCGGAGGAGATGGCCCTGGCAATGGAAGCCAGAGGTTATCGGGGAGGAGAAGGAAGAACCCGTTACCGTCGCTTAGAGTGGAGTTCAGGGGATACCTTGTTCCTCATTATTATCCTCCTAATCGGCGGGACCATCGTCGCTACCCGGTATTTGTAAGACAAGAGGAGAGGGCAATCATGAAACGAAAGATTAAACTGATTTTTGCTTATGAAGGAACAGCCTACTACGGCTTTCAAATACAAAAAAATGGTCCTAGTGTACAGGAAACCATGGAAAAGGCTCTTGAAAGGGTATTGAAGAAACCGGTGAAATTAATTGCATCAGGCCGGACAGATTCAGGGGTTCATGCAAAGGGGCAGGTTGCCCATTTTGTGACTACTGCTCGCATGCCTGCAGACCGGATTTCCTATGCCATGAATACCATGCTGCCTGATGATATTATTGTTTGGTCAGCAGAGGAAGTTCCTCTTGATTTTCATGCCCGTTATTACGTAGAAGATAAAACCTATCGCTACCGCATTCTAAATCAAACCTTTCACGATCCTTTTTTACGGAACTGGGTTTGGCATATTAAAACCCCTTTGGATGTGGGGAAAATGAAACAAGCAGCCGCCTATCTGGTTGGCACCCACGACTTTACTTCCTTTTGTTCCATCCGTACCAACAAAGAGAATCGGGTTCGTACGCTATACAATGTTTCAATTGAAACTACCCCCAGGGATTCCATTGTACCTGGCCAGGGACAGGATATTTGGCTTACCTTTCAGGGAAACGGTTTTTTATATAACATGGTTCGTGTGATTACCGGGACTCTGGTTGAGGTAGGCATGGGGAAATGGGAAGTAGAAGATGTGAAACGCATGCTAGAAGGCCAGGATCGAAACATCGCTGGAATCACAGCACCCCCTCAGGGTTTATATCTCTGGGAAGTCCGTTATCGGTGAAATGCCAACGGGCCCTGGTGTATAAAAAATTCTTGACTCTGGAAATTTCATATTGTAAACTATTATTCGGTATTTAATTTTCCCACTTTGCCCCAAAATGTAGGAAATTAAAATATACGTGTAAGTCGGTTTTTAGTTTAGTGATTAATTCAAAGAAAACAAATGTGTATCGGAGGGAAATTAAATGCGCACCACATACATGGCTAAGCCGAACGAAGTTGAGCGTAAATGGTATGTTGTCGACGCGGAAGGCCAAACCCTCGGTCGCCTTGCAAGCGAGGTAGCCGCCATCATCCGCGGAAAAATGAAACCGGAATTTACTCCTTATGTTGATGCTGGCGATTTCGTAATCGTAATCAACGCTGAGAAAATTAAATTAACCGGTAAGAAATTAACCGATAAAAAATATGTACGTCACTCTGGCTACCAAGGCGGTTTAAAAGTTACTACCGCTGGCCAAATGTTGGCTACTAAACCAGAACGCATGATTGAGATTGCAGTAAAGGGTATGCTGCCTCATAATCGTCTTGGACGTAAATTAGCATCTAAATTGTTCGTATATCAAGGGACTGAACATCCTCATCAAGCACAACAACCCGAGCAATGGGAATTGCGCGGTTAGGAAGAAGGAGGGAAAATCGTGGCACAAGTACAATACTACGGAACTGGTCGTCGTAAACACTCTGTTGCACGTGTACGCTTAGTACCAGGCGATGGACAAATCATCATCAACGAACGTTCAATGGACGAATATTTCGGCCTTGAAACTTTAAAATTAATTGTTAAACAACCACTTGTTTTAACAGAAACCATCAACAAATACGATGTTCTCGTAAATGTTATTGGCGGTGGTACTACTGGTCAAGCTGGCGCTATCCGTCATGGTATTTCACGCGCTCTTCTTGAAGCAGATCCTGAGCTTCGCGGTACTTTAAAATCTGCTGGATTCTTAACTCGCGATCCTCGTATGAAAGAACGTAAAAAATACGGTCTTAAAGCTGCTCGTCGTGCACCTCAGTTCTCCAAACGTTAAGATTGCTTATATATCAGCGTTTACAGCCCTTTCTCGGATTACCGAGGAAGGGTTTTTTACTGTGTAAAAATCCTGTTGAATACCCCTTGAATACCCTTCCTCAAAAATCCATATAACTTTTAAATAAATTAGCTACTTTTTCTTTTGCAGAATTTGTTACGTGAGTATAGTTATTCATCGTTGTTTGAATATCTGTATGCCCTAGTCTTACTTGAACATCTTTAATACTGGCACCAGCTTCAAATAGTAAAGAAGCATGGGTATGCCGGAACCCATGGATGGTGATGGGGTTAAGCTCTTTATGTTTCTCAAAAAAACTAGAGAGCTTATCATTTAAACTAGCTAAGCGAAATACTTCATTTTTTCTTCCAAGTAATCGTACCGTGTAAACAATGGTTGTTGTTCGTCAGATGCTAAAGGGAAATTAACCTTTTTAAACTCATCTATTTGCCTTTCACGCCATTTTCTAAGTACATCGAGAGTTCCATCATCTATACTAATCAAACGTCGTGAAGCAGGCGTTTTAGGCGTTTGTAAAAGGTGTTTCCCTTTCGTTACAACGAGTGTCCTTTTGAATGATATCGTTTTTTTGTTGAAATCAATATCCGACCAATGCAAAGCAAGTATTTCCCCTTTTCTAGCTCCAGTAAAAGCTAAAAGGCGAAAAATCGTAAACGATTTATAATTCATTTCTTTTTCTACAGTATTTAAAAAAAGCTTTAATTCTTCTTTTGAAAAGAAATTTTGTTTTTCATCGTGTTCACTGTAGATCATTTCATTTTGTTTTTTGGGAATGGTCACATAATCCATTGGATTTTGCTGGATAATATCAAGCTTTAAAGCATATTTAAACACAAGATTAGTTTGAACTTTGTAGTCATTAAAGGTCTTAAATTTCTCAGCCCACTCATTTATTACCCTTTGGCAGTAAACTCTTGTAATGTTGTTTATTTTCATATGACCAAACTTAGGTAATATTCTAGATTTAAATTTGCTTACGATTGCATCATAGGTTGATATTTTAACTTCTTTACAATGTTGGTTAATCCATAGTTCATATACTTCTTGAAAAGTTAAATTATTGATGCTTCCTATACCTTGATCCTCTAGCTCTAATCTTAATTTTGACAACGCAAGATTCGCTTGTTTTTTTGAAGTAAATCCTCTTCTTGTTGTTCTTTTTTTCTTCCCAGTAACAGGGTCGATACCCAAGTATAGATTAAACATATAGGCTTTTGAGCCATCTTTTTTTGTGTATTGTTGGCATTTATACATATTCCTTTCCATATGCTGGCGGGCAATATGTGTAAAGGGAGATTAATTATTCTTGGAGTAAAAAATTTAATAGAGAGAAATTATTAGTTTAACGTGATGAGATGAAACTACCTTTTAATAAAAAGAAAAAGTCTTCTGATGTTGCAGCATCAGAAGACTTATGACTTTGTTCGTTATTCATTTCGAAAGGAGTACATAAAAAATGAATAACACTAATCTAGAGACAGTTTATAACATGCTTGAGAGGAATGCAAAAGGGAAAGTTATAAACAATCATAAAAATGTTCTTCTTATTTTTAGAGAGGATCAAAATTTAAATAGTATTGTACAAACAAATGAATTTACTCAAAGAAAAGAAATCAAAAACAAACCAGTTTGGAGAAAAAATGAATATGTAAGGCAAGCCACTAAAATTACTTTTACTGCCTGCTTAAAGAGGATAATGGAGCCAGGTTGTAAGCATGACACGGTTTTAGTGCTTGTTGGTGATCAGGGGATAGGAAAATCTTATATTCTTTCGAAATTAGGAATGGATTGGTATAACGAAAGTTTTCAATCCTGTAAAGGTGATGAAGCTTTTATAAAAATATCATCAAGCTGGATAGTTGAACTCTCCGAATTAACCGCATTAAAGCATGCAGATGCAGAAAGTATTAAAGCGTTTATTTCAGCTAAAGAAGATGTTTATAGACCTAAATATGCAAAACACCCAATACAATCACCTCGTAGATGTGTGTTTTTCGGTACCACCAATAACATGCAGTTTTTAAAGACGAAACTGGAAATAGAAGATGGTTACCTATACAAGTAAACAAGACATACCAAACTAAAAGTCCCTTTGAAGACTTAGATCAAGGAACAATTAATCAAATATGGGCAGAAGCTAAATTTTATTATTAACGTGGTGACAAAACTTACTTTGAGGATCCTAACTTGATTGAAACGGCTCAAAAGTTACAAGAAGAGTACAAAGAAGATAGTGGCTTAAAAGGAATGATAGAAGAATTTTTAAAAATACCAATTACAGATGATTGGTATGACTGGAGTTTACATCATAAGCAACAATACTTTGAAAAAGAATTATACAAAAATTCAAATCTAAACCTTACTTTAAGAAAAAAAATATGTGCATTAGAAGTTTGGAAAGAGTGTTTACAAAATACAAGGGATATCACCAAAAAAGATTCAGGTGAGATTAATCAAATATTAAGAGGTATTTCTTATTTGTATGAAAATCGAACAAAGTTTGGACATTATGGACAGTAAAGGGGATTCTTCATTCAAGACGGATTTTATAAAAAGTTTTTTTAAAAACTATTGTCACTTTGTCACCAGATGCTATGACATTGTGACAATGGTTTAATCAAAAAAATTTTTAATACCAAATACATTTAACGTTATGAAGCAAATAAATGAAAATACTTAAATGGGAGGAATTTCATGAATGATGAAGTAACAAATATTCTCGAGGAATTTTCGGATTTTCTGGAAATAACTAATCCAATTACATATATGTTGCGATTGATTGGATGGGTTATTATAAAAGGTCTTGCATGGCTGGTTGATGCTCTTTCGAACATTACTGATACAATTCTTGGGATGAAATTGTTTTTTGCAGATGAAGCAATCACATCGTTGGTTGTATCAATTAGACCATTCCTTGTAGTATTAATGGCGCTTTCTATTTGTTACACTGGATATCTTCTTATTTTCCAGAAGAAATTTGATCGTGAAAAGGTTGCAACAAATATATTTGTCACTCTGGGTATCATTGTTTTACTTGGACAAGGGATGACGGATTTAACTCAATTTGATATAACCGGTTGGCAAACCACTGAACTTGAATATCCAAATAAAATTTCAGAAGATCGAATTCTCAAAATTAATATTACACAAGCTATTGACGGTGATTTTTTATTAGCTGGAAGCAAAATCTCGGAAACAGGACGTGAAGTTTTTAATAACAGATTAGAATATGATGATTTAGGCAATCCGAAGAAGGTTGAGTTAAACAATGGTTGGTTTACAGCATTCAAAGAAAAATACTACAGATGGGATTGGAACTTTTGAAGTATTACCATAACTTTAGGGGTAATGACTTTTACTATGCTGACAATTGCAATTAAACTAGCAAAACTTTTCTTTGAACTAGCATTTAATTATGTTTTGGCAAAAATAATAGCACCTGCCGATATTCATTCAGGACAAAAAACCAAAAAAATTATAGATAATATTTCGAGTATTTTTGTGGCTACAATTATGATTTTTCTTTCATTAAAAATTTATATGATTGGCACATTTTATACATTACAGAAAAGATGGAAGGTGTCAGTTATTTAATTGCCTTATTTGCCTTTTCTCTTGCAGTGATTGATGGCCCTAACATTGTGGAAAGATTATTCGGTATAGATGCAGGATTGAAGTCTGGATGGGGAGCATTGGCTGGAGGATATGCCACTGCAAAAGGGGCAATAGGTGTAGCTAAAGGAACTGTCGGTGGTTTAAAAAATATTTCTAGTGCAACGAAATCAGCTGGATTAAAAGGGTTTATCTGGTGTTGTAGGGATTGCTGGGATGGCACAGGGGCTGAATTCGAGAAGGTATGAACAAGAACAAAATCAACAGAAGGGACAAATAGAAAATAGCTCACAAAACAGTAATGCTACAACTAGTAATGCAGGAGAAAATACTGAACTTGGTTCGGGAGGGTTTGAAGAAATTTTAACAGGAATGAATCAAGTCGCTCCATCATTAGAACAAGAAATGCGACAGGAACAAGACCAACAACAAAATAATATACCAATAAATCATAAAAAAACAATTAGTCTTTCTTATCAAATTGGAAAGATGAAAGGTGAAACTTTAAGAAAAAATATAGTTAACTATCGTAATAAGGATGGAAAAAGTTAAAAAAGGTTTCTGTTATTTTGCGTTTTATCTTTTCTTTTTATGAGGATATAAAGCGGACATCCTTTTAAAATAAGAGGACACAAAGTGGACATTTACAAATGTTTGAAATACCTGTGAAAACACTAGGCTTTGCCTAGGTCCCCAACTTGTTGGGGACAGTTTTCCCTTATGCTCTTTCTATTTTTTAAGAGCATTAGACCTAACTACCATATTCATTAAAAGGGAGAGTGAAATCATGGAGATAAAATTAGAAATATAGATCTAGTTGCAATTAAAAAATTTGATGAAGAAGCAAAGAAAAAATCAATATCAAGACAAGAATATTTAAAATCGGTGCTTGAAAAAATTGCTTTTGACAATGAAATAAGTGAGAGAGAAATGCGGTTAGAATGGCTTATTTCAAAAAATATAATTGTCATGGAGCTAATGTCAAAAAGGGTTAATCAGTTGGAAGATCTATTGAGAGATTTAATGGAGGAATAAACAACAATATTTAAGAATCCGTTTATTTTTTCTTTAAGTAAATTTTAAAGTAAAAATAAAAAGCTATAGAATTTTCACTTGTTAAAGAACCTTATTCAAAAAATTGAATAGGGTTCTTATTTATTTAGGAAAGGGATTAATTTACAATATAAATCCTTTTAAACTATGCTCTATTTCATCCTGGGTGATTCCTATATAACGCTTTGTTATAGAGGGAGCTGAATGATTAAATATTTCCATAAGAGTTGCTATATCTTTGGTTTTGGAATAGTAGAAATATCCAAAGCTACGATGGTATTACCCCTTCTATAAGATCGTGAAGGAATATGAAAAGGAGCGTGGGTTGAACACTGATGAAACGTGAACTTGCAATCACTGATGCTCAGGAGGAATACAACGAGGCTATTAATAGATTTCCCATTTAATAACATCTACTTTGCGGGTGGTATTCGCTGGTACTACCTCAACCAGGTTCACCGGCGGATCCATACGGTGCTGGTCACGCGTGCAAGCTAATAAAATAAAAAATAAGACAGCCGGTTTAAAGACTGTCTTATTTTCCCTTATGTTTATATGAGTGAGTTAATAAGAAAAATAGCCAATAATAGAAAAATGACTAAAAATATTATTTTATAACCAGCTTGGAAAGGTTTGTTGTTTTTCTTCTTTACCCAATAAATAATTGGATACGCGATACCTAGCAATATTATCAATATCGCTAGTATCGTAGATACTGTAGTTGACATGGCCCATCCTCCTTATAGAGGCTCAATATTGAATACCGCAGCCCAAGTTACTGCCGCATAAACTCCATACCCAAGGTCGTTGGCAGCGAACCGTGTAGCAAGCAAATAATAGTATCCAGATGTTGCAGCCGTTAATCCAGATACAGGTGGAAGCCAAAAAGTAAGACCTGTAGTAATAGCTCCTCCAGCAGCAACTGTATTATAGTAATTAATTGCAGCTACAGTTTGTTCATGATTAAAATAACGATCATATCCCCACCAATAATAAGTCCATGATCCATAAACAGTCATAGGAGTAATCGCATTATTATCAATACTTAAATCCTCATTAATAACAATAGAACCCTCTTGGGCTAAAGCATTGAGTTCATCAAAGTGCTTTTGCAAATCTGCTAAATCGTAATTGTTGTAAATATCCTCCGGTACATTTTTGAATTGAAGTTCTCCTTCGTCTGATACCTCCACATAAGGCTTGATAATGTCAATAACATTATCCGAAGAATCTTGCTTCTTCGCACTTTGAGCAAAAGAACTAGGTGCAAAAATCATTAAAACCATGAGAAATGAACACACTGCCAGCAACGTTTTTTTCAAAAAACTCATCCTTCCTATGTAAATTTTATACTACATAATCAATAATAGCATAGTTCATATAAAATTTGGGTAATTTTCCATTTTTTTATTTTATGTTGCTAATCATCTTGAGATCGATGTCATCTTCGTTCTTTCCTTTACTCCCTTCCAAGTGATACGTAAAAACTCTAATTGGAGGGGATCGGGCAGCTCATCATGGACTTAGTGTTGCATATCCTTAGCTGGCTGGCTGAAGAAGAGAGAAATGACATTAAACAAGCTCAGGAAGAGGGGATCGAGATTGCAAAGAAAAAGGGGAAGCACCTGGGGCGGTCACGGATTAATCTAACCACGCTTACGCCAGGGCAAAAGCAAGTTCTCGATGCCGAGTACCCGCGCTGGAAGAATGATGAGCTGAGCTACACATTTATATGTAGTTAGTACTGTTATTGAACCAGGACTTAATAAACTCATAAAATACCACCTTTCACGAAACGCTCTAGTATGTTTAAATAAGGAAGATAATAGTAATTGAATAATTCATTTATATCACAATAAAAAATCTCAACTAGTTGTATTTTTAAAAGTTTATTACAAAATTGTGAAATTATATAAATTAATTTCCATCTATAAAAAAAGTATGTTTAAGTAAATATAGGTAATTCGTTTAGGAAGTGAGGAGATTTTATGAGTTTGTTTAAGGGATTATGGATTATCCCATTATTATTAATTGTTGTCTCAGGGGTGATTGGTTTTATTTAGATAAAATGCCTGAAACAATGGTTATTAATTGGGGACCAGATGGTCCTGATGTATGGTCTAGTTCATTTTGGGGCTTAATGTTCTCACCTGTTATTGGTGATTATTATTCTTTTATGTATATATATTATTAGTATTCAGATCTCTCTAATTAAACAAAATATTAATCTTTAAAAAATTGCATCAAAATTTCCAATTAGAAAAACGTTGTACGTCTAACTAATTACAAAAAGGAAAGACACTTACCGCTGAGGAAGAGTTCCTTTTTAATATCATCGTAATATTGTTTCCCCAAGATTCTTGCTCCGAAACTAATTAAAGTTACAAATATAAAGCCTAAAATCTTAAAGGAAACCTATTACTGATAGAGAAAATGATCCTAGTGTGATAGAAGCACTTTTTGAACCACAGAGACAGTCCGATGTTCCATATGAACAATTCAAATGGTTAAAAGAGAGCAGAGATTTGACTGATCAGCAGTGTGTAATTGGTATGGTTAATCTAGTTCAGATGAATTTTAATGTTCATCAAGAAGAGAAAGTTGTTCTATCTGATGGTGAAATTGATTGTTTAATGCGTGGATTTGCTGATGCATTGAGGCATATGCAAGAAGATTTACCAGAAGGTGTCTACCATTATATTAATAATAACGTTGAAGATGCTTTGGAACATGCTATAAAACAGAGTGTTCAGAAAGTCATAACATCTGACTAAAATACAAAGTAATACCCCTCCACCTTAGTTTTGGCTGAAAATTAAGTTGTAGTCTATCCTTACGTAATGGGTGCACCTCTCACTAAAATTAATTTTGCTCAAACTTTATTATAAAGAAACAATACACACATTGCCCGCCAGCATATTAATTTGAATTCCCTTTGAATACCCTTTGGTTCACTAGTATGAAATTAGTTGAAACCAAAAACTAAGGGTTTTAATACTTGATTAAATACCCTAAAATTGCATCAAAAATGAGCGTACATTATACGATGCAAGGCCCTGTGCCTTGGAGTGTATTATGGTTAGATCCCACTTTATAGTAAGTAGTGGGGTCTTTTTCCTTTTTATAGATATGAATCTCTTTATATCACCTATGTTCTTCTTGTTGCCGGGCTTATTGTAGTGATGGATATTCCTATGTCCGTAGTTGCTGCAAAAAAATGATTAAATAGGGAGATAGATGAAATCAAATAGGGCTGATTCCACTATACGGAACCAGCCCTATTTTTTTCATTTATCTTAAATATAACAACCACATTAAATGCTAACAAGAAGACACTGAGCCATAAGGATGACTGATAATTGGCTGATAAGGTGAAGAGCAGACCTAGAATAAAGGCTCCAACCGCCGCGCCCATTTGATGGAAAAAGCTAATCATCCCAAATGCAGTGCCGATATTTTTTTCACCAAATAATTTTGCACACATCATCGTAAAGGGAGTAGTGGTTGCGATATCGGTAAATCCATATAAAAGGGCAAAAATTTAATAACCAAATGGGGTCATGAAGTACAACAATCATAAGCAGTGAAACTAGTCTCAGTCCATATAGGAAGGAGAGGAGTTTACCATTGCTGACTTTATCAGAAATATAACCGATGGTAATGGTTCCAACAATATTGGAAATACCATAAATCAGTAATCCATTGCTTATCATACCAGATGAAAATGCACGTCTTTCACCAAAGGGAACGAAGTGAGTATAAATCAGACCCACATCTGTAAAACCGCAAATAAAATAAGCAATAATGAGTATCCAGGTAAGGGGATAGTGAAACGTTGAAAAAGCAGGGGACTTTCCCCTCTTAAACTCCTCTGTGCAAACATTCTCTTTTTTACTCAATATGTCATCCTGCTCAGGTGAGTCACGGTAAAAAAGGGCGAATAAAGGCATGAATAGCAGGATGAATATGAATCCGTAAAGACTAAAGGCTGATTTCCATCCCATTTGTTCCATTAAATAAATATTTAAGGGGCCGAAAATCATAGGCCTGCAGCCATTCCAACCACTACAATACTGATCATGAATCCTTTCTTTTCTTTAAACCATTTTACAATGGCAACGGAAACGGTCACGTTGGAGGCAAAGCCAAATCCAATGGAACCAATCAACCCATATAAAAGCATGATATGCCAAATATTCGTAGAAAAAAAAGACCCCAACAAACAGATTCCCATCAAGATCATGCTAATTGTTAATACCTTTCGTGGCCAAATTTTATCTGTTAGTTTCCCTGCAGCTATAATACTAATGCCGTAAACAACGAGGCTGGTAAAAGATACAATACTTACCCATACACGATTCACTGAAAAAGTTTGTTCCCATTCTGTTACATAGGTGCCAAAAGAGCCTCGTATTCCCATAGAAGCAAACATAGCGATAAAGGATAAAGCAACAATGATATATCCATAATTGAATGCAGTATGGGGTCTGACAATCGTAACAATTTCTTTTTCCATAGGATGTTACCTGCCTACAAAATTTGCTTTTCTGTTTTCAAGGCGTGCTGCCATCCCCTCTTTGCAATCCTTAGTAGCAAAGGCGCCATCATAGCAGGTGGCCTCAATGGTTAAAGCGGATTCCAGGTCAACATTGGAACCTGTATTTACAGCTACTTTCATCATTCGTAAGGCAATAGGGGCTTTTCGCGACAGCTTTTCTGCCCAGTCTTTTGCTATGGATAAAAGTTCACCCTGGGGAACGACTTTGTTGACGATTTGTAATTCATAGGCACGCTTTGCATCAATCATTTCCCCAAAATACAACAACTCTTTTGCGGTGCCCTGTCCCACAACTTTTTGGATACGCTGTGTTCCCCCACCACCGGGAATTACCCCTAAATTGATTTCAGGAAAGGCAAATTGAGCATTTTGTGAGGCGATACGCAAGTCACAACATAAAGCCAGCTCAAAACCCCCACCGCGAGATTCTCCGTTAATGGCTGCGATCACTGGCTTTTTCAGGTTTTCAATTTTAGAAAAAGCAATTCTGGTGATTTGTGTTAAATCCATCATGCCCACAGTATCCAAATCCACCATTTCACCGATATCAGCCCCGGCTACAAAGGCTTCATCCCCATCCCCGGTAATGATGATGGCTTGTACATGTTTATCAGCCTCTAATTCCTCTATTAATTTGGTTAGTTCCTGATAGACTTGTGTATTTAATTTATTGCCAGGATAATTACTGATTGTTACAAGGGCTACTTTATTTTCAATCGTACAAAGTAGAAATTCATAATTCATTATGTACTCCTCCTAGATTTCAGAATTTTCATATAAATTATGGTATGATAAATACTGACATTTAAAAAGGTACAATTTTCAACAAATATACATGTCAAAGGTGGGAATCCATTGATCAATACCATTTTTGCGTTGAATGAGGGTACACCAAAATACAAACAAATCTACGAGCAATTTAAAATCTATATTGAACAGGGGGATCTTCTCCCTGATGAACAATTGCCCTCTATTCGTGAATTGGCAGATTCCCTTCAAGTAAGCCGCAATACAACATTAACGGCTTATGAACAACTTGTAGCGGAAGGCTATATTCGCAGTGAAGGGAGAAAAGGGTATTTTGTCAATGAATTAGAACATGATTTCTTCCATGAAGGGGTAAGTCAACAAAATAACAAACAACCATCGAAGGAAGCTAAACCAATACGTATTGATTTTCGTGCAGGAGCTGTGGATCAATCCCATTTTCCTTTAAAAATTTGGCGGAGAATAGGCAATCAAGTATTGTCCTTAAAGGAAAGTTTTAAATACGGGGACCGCTTTGGGGAAGTAAGCTTGCGTGAACAAATTGCCGCCTACCTATTCCAATCCCGCGGGGTGAAAACAGAGGCAGATGCTATTATGATTGGCAGTACGACCCAGCAATTGCTGGTCAATATAGGGTATATACTGAAGGAGGAATTTCAAAGCATGGTCGTAGAGGATCCCGGGTATGATGGGGTCAGAGAAGCATTTCAACTTCACCAGTTTACATTTGAGACGTTACCCATTTATGAAAATGGCGGGGATTTCCCCCAGATGGAACAAATGAAATCACGCCTGATCTATGTAACCCCTTCCCATCACTGTCCATACGGAGTAAGCATGCCCATTCAACAACGGCAAATGCTGATTCATTGGGCGGACATGAGGAAGGGATATATTTTTGAAGATGATTATGATAGTGAATTTCGTTATACCCAGCAACCCTTTCCCGCACTTGCTTCTATTGATTCAGGAAGAGTCATTTATCTGGGCAATTTTTCTAAGTCCTTTCTTCCAGGAATCCGTTTGAGCTATATGGTGTTGCCACAACCTCTGTTACACCGTTATAAAGATCAGTTTCAGTATTTCGAGAGTACCACTTCCCTTTTTAGCCAACTGACCATGGCTAAATTTATGGAGGAGGGGGAATGGAACCGCCATATTAAACGCATGCGTATTGTGTATAAACGAAAAATACAGCAGTTAGTATCCGAATTAAAGAAACAATTTCAAGATAAGATCTCCATTATTGGGGAGCAGTCTGGCTTGTACGTATTAATCAAAGTACATGTAAACCTTTCGGAGCAATGGCTCATCGAACGGGCGGCTTCTTATGGGGTGAAAGTGTATCCAACATCCATTTTTTTTGTTCATAATTATCCTGAACAACCTATGATTCGGCTTGGTTTTGGCAATCTTTCTTTTGATGAAATCAACCTTGGTGTACAACTGTTAAAAAAAGCCTGGTTATAAAATAACTCACCCTTCTCTCAACATGACAAAAATGTCACTTTAGATGATGTTCGTTCGATGGTTGGGGCAAATTAGTAGGTATAGTATGGTGGGAGAGGAGGGCGAAACAATGGCTAAACTAATCATTCAAACAAAAAACTTATCGAAATCTTATGGAAAAACCCCGGTCTTAAAGAATATTGATTTGACAATTGAAGAAGGGGAATTCACCGCCATTATGGGTCCATCGGGTTCTGGGAAAACCACATTAATAAATACTCTTTCAACCATTGATACTTTTACCGGTGGGGAGGTTTGGATTGAGGGAAAATCCCTGTTAGATCTGAAGAAGAAAGCCATGCGGGAATTCCGGCAAAAAAGAATGGGTTTTATTTTTCAAGATTTCAACTTGCTGGATACATTAACGGTGAAGGAAAATATCCTGTTGCCTCTCTCGTTACAAAAAACACCTGTCGATGAAATGGAGCAGCGGTTAGGGAATTTAATTGAAGCCTTAAATATTGAATCCATCTTAGATCAATATCCCTCAGAAATTTCCGGTGGGCAAAAGCAGCGAACAGCTGCAGCGAGGGCGCTCATTACGAATCCTGCAATTGTGTTTGCTGATGAGCCGACGGGTGCACTTGATTCCCGATCTGCTACCCAGCTGTTAGAACAAATTCAATTGCTCAATAAAACATTTAAGACAACGGTTCTGATGATTACCCATGATCCCTATGCAGCGAGCTACTGCCAGCGCGTGGTTTTTCTCCGTGACGGAAAAATCGTTAATGAACTGTTTAAAGGAGAACAATCTGAAAAAGAATTCTTTGACCGAATCCTAACGGTTCAAAGTGCTCTAGGGAGTGACAAGCGATGAACTTAGTTGATTTATCATGGAGGAATATGAAGCGGAACTTCCGTTTGTATACCATATATTTCATTTCCATGCTTGTCGGGGTTGTCATTTACTTTACCTTTTCCGGTTTGATGTTTAACGAAGACGTAGTTGCAGCCATTCAAAATAAAGAAAACTACAAAACGGTTATTTTAATTGCCTCGATGATCGTCTTTTTGTTTATTGTGTTCTTTATTTTGTACGCTAACGCATTTTTCATGAAGCAGCGGAAAAAAGAATTTGGCATGTATTTACTTTATGGGATGGAAGAAAGACAAATTGCTGCAATGGTCTTTTTTGAAACGTTATTTTTAAGCGCTATTTCTGTATCCGGCGGTATAGTAATCGGTGGATTACTATCGAAATTTTTCGGTGCGGTATTAATGAACTTAATGCACTACAATGAAGACATTTCTTTTTCTTTTCCACTTGAAGCAATCGGCTTAACTATTCTGTTATTCGCTTTATTAATCGGCATTATTACGATTCAAAGTTATTTTAATGTCCGTCGTGTGCAGTTAGTTGAATTGTTTCATGCAAAAGAAAAAATGGACAAACCCCTTAAATTTTCTTTTGGGTTGGCGATATTTTCCATCATATTGATTGTATCGTCCTACTACATGATTACCATAGGAGATACAGACATATGGAAAGATTATTTTAAAGAAACATTAATTGCTACAACAGTGGCATTGATTGTCGGAACGTATTTATTTTTCCGCCAGTTATCCGGTTGGATTTTACAAAAAATGAGTCATAGCAAAAATTACTTTAAAGGTAACAAAATGTTATGGGTTTCCTCCCTTCGTTTTTCTATTCGAGGAAATGCGGTAAACTTTACGTTTAATTCACTGATTAGTGCTATTGTCATTTTTGCAGTTGGATTTATTGCTGTAGATTACGCAGTGAAAGCTGACGTTGTAAAAAAAGAATATCCAAACCATCTTGCCTTTTCGACGCAAGATGATGTAACACAAAAAGAAATTGAACAAATGTTAAATGACTCACATCCAATTATTGGACATGAAACAATTACGGGAATTCAAACTAAAAAAATCCCAAATAGAAAAACGTTTTTTAGCTATCCCGAATATTACACAGAGGAGTTCTACCTTTTCCCTGAGTCACAATTAAATTCGATTGTTGAATTACGTGGAGTTGGTGAAAAAGTAAATTTAGAAGATGAAGAAGCAATTGTTTTAACAAGAGGATTGGATGAACCGACAAAATATAAAAGTCCTCAACCTGAAATTACCCTTTTAAAAGACAATACATTTCGTGTAGTCGAAAGAATACGATACCCATTGTTAACTATCCCAACGAGTCCTGGTGTAGATGATTCCGGTCTTCAACCTTCTGTACTCGTAATTTCAGACGAAGCTTTTGAGCACTTAAAAGAAAATCATACCCTTTCTTCCTATGAAATTTATCAAATCGAAGATCCGAAGACATCCAATGACGTATCCCGAAAAATATACGATATCGTTATGAAAACAAAAGGAGCATATTTTTCAGCCTATGTAGATCAGTATTCCAGTAATACTGAATCGTCTTCTTTAGTATTGTTCTCCGTTGCCTTTTTTGCAGTCATTGCATTGTTCGCTTTAGGAAGTGTCATCTACTTTAAACAGCTGCGCGAAGCTACAGAAGAGCGAGAACATTATGCAATTTTAAGAAAAATTGGCGTTGGGGACAAAGAAATAAAAAAGATTATTCGGAAACAATTGTTGTTCGTATTTTTACCGCCACTAATCCTGGGATTGTTACACAGTTGGTATCTTTTATATTACACAGTCATCCTGGTAATCAAAGATCTACCTTCCTTAACAACGATTATTTTTTCTGTCATGGGATTGTATGTGTTAACGTATTTCATTTTTTTCTTATCATCAACATCCATTTACTACAAAATTATCAACGAAAAAAACACACGGTGAGTTATTTTACTCATCGTGTGTTTTTTTAAGTATTAAATAGGGATCGCTATCTATAGGGAAGTGAATAATAAATTGGGTGAATTTCCCCACTTCCGACGTAACACTAATGTAATGTCCTAATTTGTTACTTAATTGTTGGGATAAATATAAGCCCATACCCGTTGATTTAGGATACCTTCGTCCTGTTTCTCCAGTAAATCCACGATTGAAAATTCGCGGAAGGTCTTTTTGGCTAATGCCAATCCCGTTGTCCCGAATCAGCAATTGTTTTTCTTGCGGGGTTTCCAATGTTGAAATGGCAATTTCCCCGCCATGTTCCGTATATTTTAAACTATTGGTCAATAACTGATTGAGGATAAACCGCAGCCATTTAGGATCGCTTTGAACCTCCAGTGAATCTGCCTGTATGGTAATGCGAATTTTTTTGGAAAAAAAGGTTTTTGAATGGGCCTTAACCACTTCTTTCAAAATTTGAATAACGTCACAATTTTGAATATCATAATCCTGGTTAAAGCTATCCAGCTTGGCGTAATAGAGAGCTTGATCGACGTAATTTTCAATCTTCGTGATCTCTTCCCTTAAACTATTGGGGTCCATATTGGTTTGCTGCAGTAAGCGAAGAACGGAAATAGGTGTTTTTATTTCATGGAACCAGGAGACGATAAAGTCATAATGCTCCTTCTGCTTTTCTTGAATCTGATTCATTTCACGGATATGCTCCCGTTTCAGTTTATCGATAAGTTGCCGGGCAAATTCCCCCTCTAGTGATAAACTGTCATCATCTACACTTTTCATTTGTCGAATCACACGTACATTTTGCTGGTAACGAATAAATAAAAATCCGGCTAACACAATGAAAGATAGGGTAAAGGCATAGAAGAATGTCCCCCATGCCCATCCGCCATTGCTATCGGTATGAAAAATGGCCGCCGAGATCAGGAAACCAGTTAGATACACATAAATATAAGGCTTTTCATAGGTTAGAAAGCGCAGGAAGGTCATTGGATTAAATACCCCATTCCTTTCCGGGTGACAATGAAGTCCTCGAGACCAAGCCCGGCAATCTTCCTCCGTAGCCGGTTCACGTTCACGGTTAGTGTGTTATCATCAACAAACTGATCATCATTCCATAGTGCCTGCATTAAGTCTTCACGGGAAACAATTTTCTCTATATTCCCCATCATAAAATGTAAAAGGATGAATTCATTCCGGCTTAATTCAGTGGTTTTCCCGTTATATTCAATGGTTGAATTGGTTACATTTAATTTCAAACCTTGATGGATAAATCTGATGTTTTCATCTTCTTGATAGGTGTATTTCCGGCGGAGGAAGGCACTGATTTTCGCAACAAGGATATCCAAATCAAAGGGCTTCTGGATAAAGTCATCTCCACCCATATTAATGGCCATAATGATATCCATATTCTGTTGTCTAGATGAAAGGAATATAATGGGTACCTTGGATATTGAACGTATTTGCTGGCACCAGTAGTATCCATCATAAGCGGGGAGATTAATATCTAAGAGAACAAGGTGAGGTTCTGTCTCCTTAAATTCCCTTAGCACCTGGTCAAATTGGGTCACTTCTACCACATCATACTGCCACTTCTTCAACGTATCAGCGACAATTTCTCTAATTTTTTCATCGTCCTCAATGATCATTATTCTATACATGAAATCCCTCTTCATTGATGATTGGATTTGATTTTACTATACATTTTTTTACTCCCGTATTCATTATTTTGCTGATATTGAACAAAAATAATGAAGATGTTTTATAGTAAACTAATTATACTACAGAAAGAGAAGAGATTTTTTATTGTCGGGGGCAATTGAAAGGGCATACAAAAGAAGAAGGAGGAAAAAAAGATGAGACTTGCAGGAAAAGTTGCAATCGTAACAGGCGCCGGTTCTGGGATGGGAAGAGCTATTGCAGCCCTATATGCGAAAGAAGGGGCAAAAGTGGTTGTCGCTGATATTAATATAGAATCCGCAAATGCTACTGTAGAGCAAATAACTACAACTGGTGGTGTGGCAATGGCCATTGTGGCAAACGTAGCAAAAGAAGAGGATATCCAGAATTTAATTGACTCGACGGTTAATGCTTACGGAACCCTGGATATTTTGGTTAACAATGCGGGAATCATGGATAACTTTGAACCTGTTGCGGATATTATTGACGAGCAATGGGAAAAGGTATTTGCTATTAACACAACAGGACCCATGCGTGCCATTAGAAAAGCAATGCCTATTTTCTTAGATAAAGGAAAAGGGGTTATTATCAATATTGCATCTGTAGGAGGTTTATTTGGTTCTAGAGCAGGAGCGGCCTATACCGCATCTAAACATGCTGTGGTAGGATTAACGAAAAATGTAGGATTCCATTATGCAACCAAAGGAATTCGTTGTAACGCTATTGCTCCTGGGGCTGTGAACACCAATATAGGTTCTACCATCAAACAACCCAATCCTTTTGGGGCACAACGTTCATCCATGGGACTTAGTCTGAATCCAAGAGCCGGGGAAGCAGAAGAAATTGCAGGGGTTGCTTTATTCCTTGCTACTGATGAATCCAGTTTTGTAAATGGCATCGTGATTACAGCAGATGCCGGATGGACTGCGTATTAAATGATTTATATACGTAAAAAGGCTCTCAACCACTTTGGTTGGGAGCCTTTTGTTTTTACATGTTTGCTATTCTTGATAGTCCAACAAAAAACGGGCATAGCCAATGGGGTTAAAATAGGTTTGTTTCCATGTGTCCATCATTCCCCCATTAAGAAAGCTGTACCGTTGGTCTCTGCCATTACACTCAATGAAATAGGGGAATCCATCCCGGGTAATAGCTAAATCTAACCCGACATCCGCTAAACCTTGCACATGTTCTTCTAACTCCTGCACAATATTTAAGGCAAGCCTGGAAATATTGTCATTTACAGTCTCGATGTTCAGGTTAGGATAAGTTCTCAATAAATTTTCGAGAGGATAGACTTGGCCTCCCTGGGCCACATTGCATAAAAAATGGCCGGAGCGTGCAACTTTGGCAATGAGGCCAGTGACTTGCCAGAAACTATGTTCATTTTTTTGTACAGATACCCGCAAATCAAAGGGTCTTCCTTGATAGGTTGCAATGGGAATTTCCTTCTGGATGATATAGGATTTGTTTTTAAAGGTTTGTGCAATATGAAGGGGGATGGTTTTCCCAAAGAATTCTCGGATTAAGTGGGGATTTTTCTTTGTTTCTGCCGGATAGGAAAGAAGCCATTGGTCATTAACCTGGGAAAGGCGCATAATGCCTCTGCCCAGGCTACCGATGGTTGGTTTTAAAATCAGAGAAGAAAACTCCTCCATCATTTTTTGCAAGTTTTCCATGGTGGCGGGGATGGTTTTTGGCAGGTAGGGGCGCAGGATAGGTATTTTATTTAACTGTCGGTGGACCCATAACTTGTTGTAGCGATTTTGCCGATTAAAAACAATCGCCCCTTGTTTTTCTAATTGGCTTACGGCATTTTTCTCTGTCTGGGATAAGTGCAGGGTACGGTTATGAATAACCCGTGGAACAGGAATCCATTTTCTTGTATATTCATTGCCGTTGCGAAGAATAGCAAACACCTGTTTTTTCTTGTTCTTATAATCAGAAGGGGAAAAATAGCAAGGAATTAGTCCATATTTTGTGCCGATTTCATCATAGAGATGGATTGCTTCCCTAATTTTCATTCCTTGTTGTATTCCAGTGCAAATGGATTTATTAAGCAAAATTCCCACGTACTCTGTGTTCATGCAAGAAACCCCTTATGTAGTAATAATAAGTTCGTAAAATTCACAGTATCGTTGGGCGGCATTTTCCCAACTAAAATGTTGTGCTGTTTCCAACCCCCTTTTTTCCATTTCTCTTTTCTGGGAGGGAAAGCGGATGACTTTTTCAATGGCCTGGCTGAAGGCATCTTCATTCTGGTAATCGTCAACAAGAATGCCATTGGAGGAATGGAGAATCTCTGGAATTCCTCCCCGATTGGAGGCGATGACAGGCAAACCGCTTGCCATGGCTTCAATATTTACCAGTCCAAAGGCTTCGAGAAACTGGGTGGGGAGGACAAAGCAATCCCCTAACCAATACATACGATGCATCTCGGAAGGTTTAATGGAGCCAATAAAACAAATCTCAATCCCTGCTTTTTCCCCTTCATTTTCAAGGAGGGTCTGGTAATTTTTATTTAAACAAGGGCCGACCAGGATTAATTTAATATATGGGTATTTGTTCTTTAAGGTTCCCACAGCTCTTACTAAAAGGTGAATTCCTTTCCCCGGAATGATTCGTCCGGCATTTAATACATTAAAGGAATCTTGAACCTTATATTTTTTTCGTTCTTTTAATTTCTCCTCAAGAGAGGGTAGGCGGAAGCGGCTTAGATCCGCACCTAAATAAATGGTATGGAATTTATGGGCATTTCCCGGAAAAAGGTTCATGTATTCCTTTCGGATAAATTCACTATTGCATAGAATGGCATCTGCTTTCGTTACGATTTCTTTTTGCACTTCCCTTTTCAATTTTTTCATAAAGGTTAAAGAATGGAGAACCAAAAGGATTTTTTTATGGGGGAATTTTTTTCGTAGAGGGATTACGTAAGCGGGGCGATTTTCCACCTGAATAATGTCAAACTCATTTTTTTTGGCAAAGTAAATCACTTGATTTATATATTTCTCTTTTTGGGGAAAACGAGCAATCGTTAGCATGCCTTTCGTTGTGAGGGGAGGAAGTTTGTTTTTATTGCGGCTAAGGATGGTGACCGGGTACTTGCCTGATACCCGTTGGGCGATTTGGTACAAAGAGATTTCCACAGATCCACCTGTTTTAGGGGAAACAGGATAGGCTGGGGGAGCTACGACGAATATTCTCATTGGCATCTTTCCTCCTTTCTTTATCTTATGGAGGAAAGCCCTTCATGTTAAAACAATGGCGAAAACAATGGGGGTCACATAGGATATGAAGAAGACACCTGAAAAATGAAGGGGAATGGAAGTAAAGGAAATGCGCATTTGGGTCATGACACATGAATATTCTACACGGATCATTGGCGGTCTTGGGGTGGTGGCTACCCAGTTAGCAAAATATTTAGGGGAAAGGGCAGAGATGGAAGTGGTGGTATTCACAACAGGCAAAACATGGTCCATTTCTCCATATACAACCCCTGTCGTGATTCGAATTCCTAGCAAATGGTTAAGGGATCCAAAAAAAGTATGGGAGAAGGTCAAAGAGGCAGGCATTCCCTTTCCCAATTTGCTTCATATACATAGTGTACAATATTTCCCTCTTACAGCTTTATTGAAAAAAAAGCTCAATCTTCCTCTCTTGTATACCTGTCATTCCCTTGTATGTTTAGAAAAAGGAAAAAATAGAAAACAGGTGGAGAAAGAACAAATCCGCCTTTTTAATGTGGCCAATCATGTGGTTGTACCCAGTGGTTGGATGAAAAATGAAATCGCTAGAACCTATCCCTCTATTGCCTTAAAAACATTCGTAATCCCAAATGGGGTTCTTCCTTTCCCGGCCAGAGGGTATGCGCCATCCTATAAATTAGCTTATATTGGCCGAATCGTTCCGGCAAAAGGGATACGTCAGCTAATCGAATCAATGCCTCATTTAATAACCATCAATCCCCTTGTTGCTCTGGATATTTACGGCAATGGCACTAAAAAATATATGACAGGATTAAAAGAATTAGTAAAGGAGCTTCAAGTAGAAGCAAGGGTTTATTGGCATGGGTTTATTAAGCCTGAAAAAATAAGAAAAATCCTACCTTCCCTGGGAGCGGTGGTTATGCCCAGCAAAGGGGAATCCTTTGGCCTGGTGGCCCTGGAAGCCCTTGCCAGCGGTGTACCTCTTGTGTCCACCTGTGCTGGGGGAATGGGAGAGTATGTCTCACCTTACGTTGCAGAAATTATTGATGAGGTCCATCCCTTCGCTATTGCAGCAGCGATTGAACGAATGTGGAGGAATTCGGAACTGACGGCACTCAGGGTGGAAAAAGGTCTTTTCTTAGCCCGTGATTATACCTGGGAATCCATTGCTGTGCAGTATGGATCCTTAATGGAAGGGATGAAATGAAAAGAATGGATCAATCAAAAAAAAATAATCGTTGGAATTTGGTGAAAACCTGGAAGAATAAACGGCAGGGAATTGTATGGGTTGTGGAAAATGATAAAGGAAAGAAAGGATATTTTAAATATACTACGGCTAAGCATTGGTTCTTTTCTGGAACAATGATTGCAAACGAATTTATTGCAGCTGCCCTTGCCCAAAGATTAGGGTTTCCTATGGCACAGTTAGAATATACGTCCATTGTTGGACCAAACGGAAAAAAACAAAAAGGAGTTGTATCTCTGGTTGAGGATGCAAAAGAAGTAATGACCTGGTATGAAGCTCCTTCTTATATATGGAAAGAACCGGAAAAACATGTGCAACAGGTGGATTTGTTAAGCCAATTGGTTGTTTTTGATGCCTGGATTACTAACATTGACCGGGCACCTGGAAAAAACCTCATCCTTTATCGAAATGAATCCTGGGAAAAATATAAATGGTACTTGATTGATCACGGCCATACCTTATATGGTTCACCTCGAAAATGGAAACGGGGTCCATGGAATGGATCCCTATGGCAAAAATTATGGAAATTCTATAATGTTCCCCGTGGCTTGTTACGTTTACAAAGTTCTATAGATAATATTGAACCAATGATTAAGAAAATTGAAAATTTATCCAATCGGGAAATTGCCACGGCAATAGAGGAAGCCCCGAAAGAAACCATAAAAAAACAGGAAAAAGAATTTATTCACAAATTATTGGTCAGTCGAAAAAAGCAAATTCGCAACATTATGTACAAATGGCTGGATTATAAAGGGACCCGGGAATACGAGGGGGCCACTTGAAAGTAGGGATTTCAGGTGAAAGATAATGTTGTTTCCTTAACGAATTATGCCAAAATACGAAATGAAGAAAAAAGGATTAAATTTCTGAAAGGGATTGACCGTAAAAAAATACAGACCTATTTCCAGGAATTGATCACACCAACCATAAGCCATATGACATTACTTCAGCGTTTTTTAGTGGATGGTTTTTTTATGGATGTATTATTTCTTTATTTTGTGTTGGGAGTGAATGCCAGCCGCCGATGCATGCTGGGAGAAGACCAGGATGAAATATTAGAAAAAACCCTTGAATATAATCTGTATAAAATTCCTGCCATGGCCACACAAATTAATCTCCATCAATATATTGAGGATTGGGAATTGCACGGAATTTTTGTCTTAGCAGAAGAAATTGCAGCGACATGGCTTCTTGAGGGGATTAGGTACGGAATTAAACAAAGGAAAATGAGATTATTATAAAACGGACCTTTGGTTTAGGGTTCGTTTTTCCTTTGGTTAATAATCGGAAAGGGTCATAAAAGAGAAGGTTGTACCATATCTTTTACCGTACAATTTTTCGTGGGGGTGGAGCAATTGAAATGGATGAAGGTATGGTTATGGTTCATTGCACTGGGGACACTTATCATCCTATTTACATATAAAAATCCCATTGATGAATCATGGTCTGTTTGGTCTCTTCCCTTATCAGGAAAAATTATCGTCATTGATGCTGGCCATGGAGGCGTGGATGGGGGAGCGGAAAGTGATACAGGCCACATGGAAAAAGAAGTTACTTTGCCTATTTCCATTTATCTTAGAGATTTTTTACAAGAAGCGGGGGCCTTTGTCGTTATGACAAGGGAAACGGATATAGATCTGGCGAGCCCGGATACGAAAGGGCTAAGCAAGAGAAAAACAGAGGATTTACTAAAGAGGGCACAAATTGTAAAAGATAGTAATGCGGATTTTCTGTTAAGTATCCATTTAAATGCCTTTCCTTCCTCCAAGTATTATGGAGCACAAAGCTTTTATTATCCTGGTATCAAGCAATCGGGAGATGCAGCTCAATTAATCCAGGATGAAATTAAGCGGGTGCTAAGCAATACAGACCGAGTGGCAAAACGGATTAATAATGTTTATATTTTAAAAAGTGCAGAAATCCCATCCGTTCTTGTTGAGGTTGGTTTTCTTTCCAATAGCAACGAAGCGAAACAGTTGGCTAGCTCAACATATCAAAAACAAATGGCCAATGCCATTTACCAGGGTATTCTTCGCTTTTATTCCGGAGAAAATGTTTCGAAATAACCGCATATTTACGGTATTTCCCCTGGTTGGATGTTGAAGTAGTTATTGTTATAATAAAGAAAACTTGGCAGGCGCCAAGCCTTTAGTATGTTGAGATAAGTTGAAGCGGAGAAAAAAGAGGTGGAACTAGATGATCACAGAAGAAAAAGTGCTTGAAGCGTTAAAAAATGTAGAAGATCCCGAATTGCATCGCAGTGTTGTTGAATTAAACATGGTACGAAATATTCGGATTGAAAATGATAAAGTTGAATTAGATGTTATCCTTACCATTCAAGGATGCCCTTTAAAAGTAAAAATTCAAGAGGATGTAGAAAATGCCATTAAGGAAATGGGAGCTAAAGAGGTAATTGTCCATTTTGGTTCTATGACCGATGAAGAGCGGGCACAATTATCTGCAAAACTTAAAGGAGGACAAACACAACAACAAACTGAACTGTCTCCCTTACTTGCCCCCGAATCAAAAACCCAGTTTATTGCTATTACCAGTGGCAAAGGCGGGGTTGGCAAATCAACAGTGACTGTAAACCTGGCAACTGCTTTAGTGAGAAAAGGGAAAAAGGTCGGAATTATTGATGCGGACATTTATGGATTTAGTGTACCAGATATGATGGGAATTAACCGCATTCCTGTTGTAATTAATGATACTGTGATTCCCGTTGAACAATTTGGTGTTAAAGTGATGTCTATGGGATTTTTTGTAGAAGATAATTCCCCTATTATTTGGAGGGGGCCTATGTTAGGGAAAATGCTTCGAAACTTCTTTACAGAAGTTCATTGGGAAGAACTTGATTACATGATTCTTGACCTTCCTCCAGGAACAGGGGATGTAGCTCTGGATGTGCATCAAATGATTCCGCAAAGCAAAGAAATTATTGTAACTACACCCCATCCAACAGCGGCCTTTGTTGCTGCCCGTGCTGGGATGATGGCCATTAAAACCAACCATGAAATTCTTGGGGTTATTGAAAACATGTCTTATTATGTAAATAAAGATGGTGAGCATGATCCCATTTTTGGAAGCGGTGGTGGAGAAAAATTGGCTGAATCCTTAAATACAGAGGTTCTTGCGCAAATTCCTATCGGCCAACCTACAGTGAAGACAGAAGCTCCATCCATTTATAGCGAATCCGAATATATTGGTAAAGTGTATATGGAATTAGCTGAAAAAGTGATTGGAAAATGTAAATAATAATAGAAAAAAACTGCTCCAACTTTGGAAGCAGTTTTTTTGTTTATACAGATATAAAATTATTGGCCCATTTTGCCTTTTTGGCCGCCACCGCCACCATCTTCTCCACCACCGCCATCTTTACTTTGACCGCCTTTGCCTTTTTTTCCACTTTGTTGGGTTTTCATAAGCCCTTGCTGCATTTGGGTCATGATTTGTACCATTTCAATGCGGAGTGCATTTTGGAATTCAGGAGTCTTTGTGGCAGCGATCATTGCTTTTTGAAATTCTGGATCAGAGGAGAGGGTTTTCATTTGTTTTTTATTTTCTTGTTTAACAATTTTTGTAATATCACTGCTTTGAGTTTTCATGGTATCTGATTGGGAATTCTTTCCCTCTTCTTGAGATCCCCCGGACTCGCTGGATCCTTCAGAATTGCCAGATTCTTCGCTTTCCCCCTTGGAACTCTGCTTCACCGCTTTTTTACCCTCTGGCGTTTTTAAGATATCGATGACCATATGTTTTGTGTCTTTATAATTAGAGGATTCCCTCATGGATTTTTTATTTCCACAACCGGAAACAGTGAGGGAGAGAAGGATAGCGAGAACAAGGTAAAAAGCGCCTTTTCTTTTCTTTGTTTCCACCATTGCACCGCCTTTCTGTTTATAGTTGTAGCATGTGGAGGTTTTGATGGAATTATAAGTGGAGAGATATGGACTGGCTTTTTTAGTGGGGGATTGGTAAAATCAAAGGGTTAGGAACGTGTGTTTTTGGAGGGTTGTCTACATGACATTAAAAAAATGGTCCTATTTGTTCTTTACAACATTTTTTATCGGTGGAATTGGTGGATTAATTACAGGCATTGCGATTGGAAACATCAGTTTTAAAAACGGTTTTGGCGATTTTGCCATTGGTGTTTCTGAAAATATCCTTGCTGGACTTATGTTTAGCATTATTGCCCAAATGGGCTTTTTCGCTTATTTGACCATTAACTATATGGTGAAAAGTGTAATTCGCAGCCGGTTAATTTGGGAAATCCTTCAAGGAATATTAATACTAGTCACATTTATTGATATGGTTTACCTTCGTTATACATTTCTCGGAAAAAACCAATCCATCCTTCCCTTTATTTTATTGCCCCTTATTGTATTGCTAATCTCCGTTGGGGTTACTTATTTTAAAGTACGGGCAACAAATCGCACTGCGATTGTTCCAACAATCTTTTTTATTTTTGTAGTGACGACCATCGAATGGATTCCAGCACTTCGCCTGGATAATATTCGTTCTGTTGTTTTTATGTTGGTACCTTTGTTATTGTGTAATACATGGCAAATTATGCAACTTCATAAGTTAGTGGGAGACAAAAAAAAGGCGTAGAATAAATCTACGCCCTTCTTTATTTGACTTCTTTTGTTTTAATTTTTGCTCCTGCAAGCAATTCGGAAACAGATACAAATTCATATCCCTGTTTTTTCAACTCATCAATAATTGTGGGGAGTGCTTCATGGGTTTGTTTACATGAATCACTGGCATGAAGCAATACTATATCACCAGGGTGAGCTTTTTTCAAAACATTGTTAACAATTTGGCTGGTTCCTGGATTCATCCAATCCTTGGAATCAGTATCCCATTGAATGACTGTATACCCTAATTCTCCGGCAATACGAAGGACCCTTTTATCAAAGTCACCATTGGGTGTACGGATTAATTTTGGTGAAGTCCCTGTTAAGCCTTTGAGGATACTGTCTGCTTTTAAAATTTGATTTCTAATTTCTTCATCATTTAAGCTGCTATAATTTTGATGTTTATGGCCATGGGAGCCAATCTCAAACCCCATGTCTTTTATTTGTTTTACGATGTCGGAGTGTGTTTCACTCCAGGGGGAGGAAAGGAAGAAGGTGGACTTTGTCACTCCTTTTTGCTTAAGGATGTCCAGAATCGGCTTAGCCCGTTCTTCACCCCAACTAATATCAAAGGTTAAAGCAATTTTCTTTTCTTTAGTATCAACTTTATAAATTGCCGATGGTCCGGAACCTGACGTCAGGATAGAAATATTATCTCGTTCTGCCCAGGCTATTCCTATTGCAAAAAGGGCCGCTGCGAGGATGATGAGATATTGCTTAAGACGTTTTGCGTTTATGATCCAAAACAATTTAATACACCCCCATTGGATTTGTCCACTAAATCATATGCGTATTGGACAGGGATATTCCCGAAAAATTTTCATTGGAGGAACTTTCATTGAATTCTTACGTATAAGAAATGAAGTGAGATAGTACTTATACGGTGAAAGAAGGATTAAACATCGGAGGGACGTAAGGTTTATGTGGAAAAAGTTTAAACGAATTATTATGAATAACCGAAAATACATCCTTCTCTCTTTTTTGCTTTTGTTAGTAGGGGTGGTTATCGGCTTTGTTTTTCAAAATCAATTTCGTGAGTATGTTGAGACTGTCTTTAAACAGATGTCTGGAGTTGTAAATAAAGTTGAAAATTTAACAAATCCCTTTTCTTTATTGTTTGTTATTTTAAAGAACAATATTTTTGCCGTTATTTCAATGATTGCCATTGGTTTATTAAGCTTTGGGATTTACGCGATTATTTCATTAATTATGAACGGCGTTATCATTGGTTTTCTTATGAGCATGTATTCAGAAGCGGGGGTAAATCCATGGGAAATTTTTATGGTTGGTTTGCTTCCCCATGGGCTTTTTGAATTTCCAGCTATTATTTTAGCTTGTGCCATTGGGATTCGTCTGGGTGTTTTAGCTATGAAATGGTTGAGCAGCCTTCTTTTTGTACAAAAGAGAGAAAGAACAAAACTTAATTTTCAGTTATTCCTGAAAGATTTCCCTTTCTTTTTTGGAATGATTCTGGTACTTTTGGTGATTGCCGCATTTGTGGAAAGTTTTATTACGCCAGGTTTGCTTCAAGCATTTTTTAACACAGATCAACTTGGGGTGATTAAAGAATCCTTTCGTTAATTAATTTTGTTACTGCCAGGCAATGTGCTCTGGCAGCTTTTTTTTTTTGCATAAATAACGGAAATTATTGGTACTCTATTTTTAAATAGTGATGCCAATTATTTGGGGTGAAAATGATTTTATGATGGGTTTTCTTTTTTCTCCGAAAGAATGTAATGAAATTGAATATTTGCTAAGAAGAGAATTAGAAGAAATGCTTTTAGATTTAGGTGACCATCGTATTGATTCCCTCGTAAAAAACGCAATGGTAGATCGATACCAAATACTATTTAAGATGTATGGGCGTTTTGTTTCACCAAAGGAATTAAGCAAGTACATTTTAAATAAAAAAACTTATTAAAAGCTGTTGACATCTTTTTCGAGCATGTGATACATTTATATCTGTCGCTGTTGAGTGACAGAAACAAAAAAAGCAACATGAATTTTTGAAATAAATTTTTAAAAAATAATTGTTGCAAAACAAAAACCAATGTGATATTATAATCTAGTCGCCAATGAGGCGATGAGAAAGTTCCTTGAAAACTGAACAGTGAAAAGCTAGAATGCAATCCTAATCAATTTCTTAAATTTTTACAAGCTAGCAAAGCTTGAAGTCAGCATTAAAACTTTATCTTTATTGGAGAGTTTGATCCTGGCTCAGGACGAACGCTGGCGGCGTGCCTAAT
>CAMLDI010000029.1 GCA_946478845.1 uncultured Paenibacillaceae bacterium | reverse complement strand
CCCGGGATTTTAGATAAATTATAGATAATTTGTTCCGGAGATAATCTGACCATTAACAATCATCACCCACTTTATTTTTACATCATGTTATTCACTGATCCTCCTGATTATAACCAGGAAAAGAAATTGTAAATTTACATCCTTCCCCGGGTGAACTATGTAATTGAATGGTCCCATTATGGTATTTCACTAAATTTTTTGTTATGGTTAATCCCAAACCAAACCCTTCATTTTTTTTATTATAGGTCCCGTTGATTCGTTTAAAAGGCTGGTATATTTGATTAAAATTCTCCCTGGCAATCCCAATCCCATTATCTTCAACCTCTATAAAAATCCGTTCGTTTTTTGCATAACCTCGGACAATAATTTTTCCGCTTTCAGGAGTATATTTAATCGCATTTTCTATTAGATTACGAATAATTTGTTTTATCTTTCCACGGTCTCCCAATATTTTTAAAGGGGTCCCTTTTATATCAATGACTAGGGATTGCTTCTTCTTCACTGCTTCCTGAGAAAAATCATCGGCCATTTCTTGTAAAATTCCTTCCAAATATAAAGTCTTCACATTCATATGTAACCGTCCAGATTCAATACGGGATAATTCAATAAGATCATTAATTAAATTTAATAAGTCCTCAGATTTTTGATAAATGGTTTGTAAGAATTTTTTCCGGGTATTCCCTTCCTTTTTTTCATCCCATTGTTCCAATAACAATTCTGAGTAACCCATAATTACTGTTAATGGTGTTCGTAATTCATGGGAAACATTCGCGAGAAATTCAGTTTTAAGGCGATCGATTTCATTTAAATGACGGTTATTTTCTTCTAATTCCCTATTTTTTTCAGTAATTTTTCGAGAAATTATTTTACAAGATAGCACTTGAAAAAGAATGGTAAGAAAAAAGAAGAACCATAAGCAATTTATTCCTTCAATAGGATATTTGACGATAAGATAAAGAAACCATCCTGCTACAGGCAGAATGGTAATCAACAATAAATATGAATAAATGTTAAACACTTTCATTTTCATTATCTGAGACCTTCCTCCGTATATTTATCTAATTGTTCGAGGAATTGCTTAATGCGAATGGGCTTAGTAATATAACCGACACATCCCGCCTCCAATGCAGCATTTATATCCTTTTTCATGGCTAAAGCGGATAAAGCTACAATAGGAATATCAGCAATCGATGGGATGGATTTAATGGTACGTGTAACCGCTAAACCGTCTAGATTTGGCATATGAATATCCATTAAAATTAAATCAGGTTTAAACCTTTCCAGGAGTTCCAAAGCTTTTAAGCCATTGTCTACAACAATTAACTCATATTTATGACTTGTTTTAAGAATTTCAATAAATAGTTCCTGGTTAGAAGCATTGTCCTCAACTAAAAGAATTTTTTTCTTCATATGGACTATTCCCTCTTTTTCTCAATCCTTACCCACTATAAACTTCATCAACCATTTCTAATAATTCTTGCCGTTCTTTAGATGTTAGATGATGATAAATATAGGCAATTTTTTTTCCATGGACCCATGTATTCATTTCTTTCAACAAACTTAAATAATGCTCGGTTATCGTTTCCCCTGCAAATAACAAAACTATATTTTGTTCCGTAATCCCCTCTAACTCCAACTCCCTGGCTGAAATAAATTTATAAATTTCCACTCCCATTTCATGAACCCTATCTACAATTTTTAAAAGGTATGGTTTACATTCATCCATATACACTAAAATAACTTGCTCCATATCCCCTGTGGAAGATTCATTTTTCCCAAAGTGTTTCACTGGTAATTTAACAGTAAAGCTACTTCCCTTTCCAGGTTCACTTTTTACATAAATTGTTCCATTATGCAATTCAACAAGTTGTTTTGATAATGTAAGCCCTAATCCTGTACCATCATATTTTCTCCCCAGGCTCCCATCATTCTGATAAAAAGGTTCAAATATTTTGTCCAACTTTATCTGTTCAATTCCAATCCCCTCATCTTTAATGCTAAAAAACAAATAATTATAGACATCCCAGAGGGAAATCGTAATGGATCCCTGATTATGGCTAAACTTAATTGCATTATTAAGAAGATTAATTACTACCTGGCGAATTCTTTTTTCATCCCCTTCCATAAGAAAGGGTTTATCCATAACTTGATATTTAATTTCAATTCCCCGTTGTTCTGCCCGTTCACGCAAAAGTTGTACCGATGAAAAGATGGCATTTCGTAAGTCAAAAACCTCAATTTCCAGTTCATACTTACCTGCCTCAATTTTCGATAAATCTAAAATATCATTAATCATCGATAATAAATGTTCTGCAGAAATAACAATTTGCCGGGAATAATCCTTGCCAATGGTTTGCATTAATTCAGCATATCCAATAATGGCGGTTAAAGGGGTTCGTAATTCATGAGAGATATTGGCAAGAAATTGGGATTTCAATCTGGTGGACTCTTTTGCCCGTTGGGATTCTTCTTTCAGTTTCTTATTTGCTGTTTTTAATTCTTCCACAATTGGGTTGGACATATTTCGAGAAACATAAAAAGAAAACATAATTGTAAAGAGAATAGTTACACCTATAATCACAAATCCCACACTTACAGAAGACCAGGCATGGTTTAATATTCTCTCATTAATCATTGTAATTTCCGAAATTCGTTTAGAGGATAGGGAATCCACTTCTTTAATTAACTGCAGGGCGATAGGAATGGCTTCATTTTTAAAAAGGGCAATGGCCTCTTTATTATTACCATAATCATAGACAGGCAGTACCTTGTCTTTTAAAAAAAGTTCCCAGTTTTTTGTTTGGAAAATTAATTGTTCAATCCCCATTTTTTCTGCAGGAAAAGCATTATGGAGCAACTGTTCATTTAATTTCTTTGCTTCTTCAATGGACTGAAAAAACTTTTCTCTATATACTTGATCACCTGTTGTTAAATAGAGAAGAACATCATTCATTTGCTCTAATATTTTATTTTTTACAGCTAATTGATTGGACAATTTTGGTACATAATTGCCTACAACCTCTTCGTGATTTCTTACGACATGAAGCATCTGGGAATTTAAAATAATCATACTATTAGCCGCAAAAAAGATGATTGCCAATAAACCAGTTAACAGTTTCCACCGAAGAGAAAGCTGTTTCCATTTATTTCTTAGTTTCATTTTTTATTCTCCAACTGCTTCATGAGGTAAAGGTTCCTTGCCATCGATATAATTCTTTAATCTTGTTTCAATTTTTTCTTGAATTCCAGGTGATACCATTGATCCGAAAGAAGACAAGCTCTGGGCACCGTCTTTGAAATCAACCTTTTGCACCCCACTTGCAAGAGAATTGCTTTTATAATGTACAGCTGTATCGATATACATTTTCTTTAAATTCTGCAAAGTGCTAGTAATTACTACCTTTTTAGAAATATACGATTGATCTGAAACAAATCCAATAGCATATACGCCTTTATTTTTGCCAGCTTCCATAATCACATCAATACAGTATGCATCCCCCATGGGGACAAGAATGTCAGCCCCCTCTTTAATTAATTCCCGGGCACATGCAGATGCCTTTTCTTTATTTACCCAATCGCCAACAACCTTAACAATAATCTTATTATTGGTTTTTTTTTCTTTTGCACCTGCAATAAAAGCAGGAATCTCTTTCATTGTACTAAGGGCAGGAATTAATCCAATAACACCAGTTTTCGTCATTAATCCTGCAGTAAAACCAGAGAAATAGCCAAGGGATTCTGGCACAAAATTAATGGATGTCACATTTTCCCCTTCAGGTTTGCCATTAAAGAAAACGAAATGTACATGTGGATAAGATGGGGAAATTTTATTAAATGACTTTTCAAATGCCCTTCCATTCCCAAAAATTAATTCATAACCTTCCCTGGCAAGTTTCTCCGTTTCTTTATAAATTTTTTCTTCAGTATTTACATGTTCTGCATATTTTACAGAAGCATCCATTTCTTTTTCCATATGAATCAACGCGGAATATGCCTGGCTATTCCATCCCTGGTCAAAAGCTGAACCTTCAAGCAATAACCCTACTTTAAAAGATCCATCCTGATTCGGTTTTATCTCAACGTTAGAACAAGAAATTAAAAGTAATAAAAAGAAAATAACTAGAAAGTTTTTCATACTTATACCTGTATATCATATTGTTTAATTTTGTAATAGAGGGTTCGTAAAGAAATATCCAGCTTTTCCGCTGCTTCTCTTCGATTGCCTTCCACTTCTTTTAAAACTTTAATAATATGGTTTTTTTCAACTTCCTCAAGGGTATATGTGGATTCTTTTTGGATGGCAAAATCCAAGGCATTCTTTACTGTCACACGTAGCTCAGGCAATTTAAAGGGTTTACAAATATAGTCAAGGGATCCTAGTTTCATTGCTTTGATTGCTGTATCTATTGTGGCATAAGCAGTAACCATGATCACCTGACATTCTGGCCTTTCCTTTTTAATGGTCTGTAAAACTTCAATGCCACTTATATTAGGAAGTTGAATATCCAACAGAATTAATTGAGGTGCCAACTTACGAAATAGTTCTAATGCTTCCTCTCCAGAATGGGCAGTAAATACATCAGCATATCTAGTATCTACTACTGTAGATAGCAAAAAACAAATATCTTCATCATCATCTACTACAAGTACCCTGGGTTTCTGAATCATCTTCATCCTCATTCCTTCTACTCATTGTTTCAACGATTTGACGGGCAATCCAAACTCCACAAGCACTGGCTTGAGACAATCCTCTTGTAACCCCTGCTCCATCTCCACCGGCGTATAAACCTTTTATCTTCGTTTCAAAAGATGAAGATAATTCAGGACGAGCAGAATAGAATTTGGCTTCCACACCATAAAAGAGGGTATGATCATTGGCAATGCCTGGAGTCACATAATTTAAAGCTTCTACCATTTCAATAAGACTCTTCATAGTATTATAAGGTAATACTAAACCTAAGTCACCCGGTACTGCTTCTTTTAAAGTAGGTTCGATAAACCCTTCTTCAATCCGTTTTTTCGTACTTCTTCTGCCTCTTTTTAAATCCCCATACTTTTGTACAATGACTGAGCCCCCTGCTAAATCATTGGCTCTCTGGGAAATGGCACTGGCATATTCATTAGGTTTATCAAAAGGTTGGGTGAATAAATGAGATACCAGCAAAGCAAAATTAGTGTTCTGGCTTTTTAAATTTGGATTGCGATAAGCATGCCCATTGGCTGTTACCACTCCGCTATGATTCTCCACCACAACATATCCCCCAGGATTAGAGCAGAAACTCCGCACTGTCTGGTCTGTTGAAGATTTAAAAATAAACTTCCCTTCATAGAGGGATTTATTAATTTCCTCCATCACAATATTAGATGTTTCTACACGAACTCCTACATCCACCTGATTATTTATTAATTTTAGGCCATGTTTTTTTAAGACATTGCCAAACCACTTGGAACCATCTCGCCCTGGAGCAACAACTATGTATTTTCCTTCATATCGATTCCCATGTATATCAATTACTCCTTTTATTACCATTTCCCCATCTACTTCCTGAGTGATGAGAGAATCAATTTCCGTCTTAAATTTTAAATCAACATGTTCCTGAAGAAAACCATATAAATTCTTCAAAATATCTAAATTTTCTTCTGTCCCTAAATGGCGGATGTTTGAACGCAATAATTTGATTCCCACTCCAGCCGCCCGTTTCTCAATTTCATTGACCTTCTCTGAATAAGGATTGGTTAAATCTTCTGTTGCCCCATACTTAATATTTACTCGATCTACATATTTAATCAGGTCAATCACAATTTCCTGGGACAAATAGTCAGCCATCCATCCCCCATATTCTGTGGTGATATTGAATTTTCCATCAGAAAATGCCCCTGCACCGCCAAATCCATTGGTAATGGAACAGGCAGGAAGGCATCCACTGTACTCCCTTTTTCCTGAAGGAAAGGGACATTTTATAATTTTTTTATCTAAAATAGGACATTTACGCTGATCAATGAGGTTTCCTTTCTCGACTAAAAGAATCCTTATTTTATTATTCGTTTTCTTTATTAATTCATAAACAGTAAAAATACCTGTAGGGCCAGCTCCAACAATAATTACATCATATTGCATGTACCTCCCCCTTTTCTGCTCATATACTTATTGATTATTCCCTTTTCTTACATTTTTCTTCAGCACAATATATATATACCAATTACTATATTTTAACTTAAATTGCATTTATTTTACATATAAAAAGGGAGATCCTATGAGGAATCTCCCTGTTTCTGCAACTTATTGTAGAATTATCCGTAACCTTAAAATGTATAATAATAAAGGACATGAATGGCGGAGAGTGAGGGATTCGAACCCTCGCACGGTTTAACCCGTCTACTCCCTTAGCAGGGGAGCCCCTTATAGCCACTTGGGTAACTCTCCAACGGTTTCATAATCAAAATCATATAAATTTCATTTTAACATAAATCAAATAATAGTACAACTATCTTTTTTGTAACAAATTAATCGCATTAACAGCATGTTTTTCTGTTTTTTCTACTTTACGATTTCACTTAAGTAGAGTATCTTATTTTATGTGGAAAGAAGGGACTGGGATTGGAATTAAAAAAACAATTCAATAGTAAGCGAAAGAACCGTTTCTGGCTTGCCTTGCTATGTATTACGATCTTAATGCAATTGGATGTGTTCCTTACCCAGTATTACATGGATTATCCTTCTTTAAAGAATGGAACAAGTGAACAAGTTAATCCAGTTGCAATGGTACCAAAAGAAGTTCTTTTGCCACCAGAACCATCCAGCGGAGTCCATGAGACCATACATAATCCTTCGCCAAATTTTAACACATCTCCTATTGCTCTCCCCGTCGGTCAAATGATCAATGTGATTCCCGGCAATAAAAAAGTTGTTTATCTCACCTTTGATGACGGACCCAATGAATTTACCCGACAAATTATTAAGGTTTTAGATCAATATAACATTAAGGGGTCTTTCTTTTGGGTGGGGCAAAACGTGCATGATAAAAATTTAGCACAGGATTTGGTCAGGGAAGGGCACGTAATTGGCACTCATACCATGCAACATACAATGATGCGAAATCAAAGCAAGCAAGAACAAATTCGCCTCATTAAAGAAAGCACAGATTATGTTGCTGAAAAAACTGGACAACCAATTTACTATTTTCGCCCTCCCTATGGTGCTGTAGATGGCAATACTCTGGCGGCATCCTCTGCCACGGGAGAAATCCTGATCTCCTGGAGTGTAGATACCAAAGATTGGATGTATCAAAATAATCACAATGTTATTCTTAATAATGTACAAAGAGAGGTCTCACCTGGTGCCATTATCCTTATGCATGAAAGACCCCAAACCACTCAGTATTTGCCGAAAGTCATTAATCTGCTAAGAAATATGGGGTATGAATGTCTGCCTTTGCCGGTTCCTAAAGGAAATCCTGTGTAATCCTATCATTTATGCTAATACATCTCTCCGGATAAAGACAATATAAGAGATAATAAGTGCCATTAAGCTCCAAACGCCAAGAGTAATCATAGAGAAAGAAAGATTCATCCCCTGGATCGGTGGGAGTGTGCCAGATAGGTAATCTGTCAAATTAAGATTCACCATGAAAAAGTATTTGGCGCTCTCCCATGACGATGCCATGTTAGTGAGAATGGTACCCGCAATTAAGGCAGCAACCATAATGCCCATACCCGCTGCTGTACTCCGTATTATTACGGAAACCATAAAAGAAATGCAGGCGACAGCCAAACAGGCATACCAGGCCAATCCATACTCCATCAAAATATATTGCCATTGAGGAAGTCCGTGGACAGTGGCTGTTCCTACCGTTTCACCTGTAAGTTGGAATCCTGTCAGAACTGGATATGTCCATCCCCCATATCCGAAAACTAACCCCGATATTCCATAAGCCATGGTCCCGGTTAATAAAACAACAATAGAAACAAACATTAACAGCGTAATCAGTTTGCTAGTTAAGATTTTCCACCTTTTAATGGGGCGGGTAAGAAGCAATTTAATGGTTCCACTGGTCACTTCCCCCGATACTAAATCCGAGGCAATAATGACAATTAATAAAGGAACAAACAAATTTACTGAATTACTCATAAATTCTCTGGTAAAGGTTACAGCATTAGGTGCTGTTGGATTAATATTATGATCCAGGTAATATTGTTGTTGTTGTACTCTTACTTTCATCCATTGCTTCCATTCATCTGGAATGCGAGAACTGCTTAAACGGTTGGTTGTATCATTGATTTGTTGCCGCAGGGCAATCTTCCAATCGGTAGTGCCTAATTGTTTCTGGGTTTGTACTGTCACCCGAAGTTGGGCATATGTAAAAATAGGCACGAGAACAAGAAGAATAAGAAAAACAACCATTAATCTTTTTTTTCGCAAAAGTTTAATGATTTCATTTATGACTAAATAATACATATTAGACAACCTCACTCCCTTCCGTTAACTTTAGGAATAAGTCTTCCAATACAGGTTTTTTCCACTCCGCCCTAATTACTTTCACCTTATTTTTTACAAGTGCTTCATTTAATAAAGGAACCTGTTGTTCATCACTTTCGGTGACAATGAGACCTTCATCATAATCTACATGAGTAATCTTTACATCAGAAAAACCCTGAATGACTTTCTCTCCTTCTGCTACAGGATTTACATACCAGTACATTTTCCGATAGGATTCATCCAGTAACGAAGAAACCGTTCCTTCATGGATGACTTGTCCATTTAAAATAATTCCCACCCGATCGCACAAAAGTTGGATTTCACTTAATAAATGACTAGATATAAACACGCTAAGCCCCTCATCTGCCAAACCACGAACAAAGGACCTCATTTCTTTAATCCCCTGAGGATCTAATCCATTAGTAGGTTCATCCAATATTAATAATTTTGGTTCACCTAATAATGCCTGGGCAATCCCCAAACGCTGCCGCATTCCCAGAGAATAATCCTTTACCCGATCATGAATTCGATCATGTAAGCCTACTTTTTCCACAACCTCATTCATTTTGTTCCGGGAAACATTAGGTAACATTCGGGCAAAGTGTTCTAAATTCTCCATGCCCGTTAGAAAGGGATATAGCTCAGGATTTTCCACAATACACCCTACGTTTTCCAGGGCTTTATTGGTATGCTTCTGGATATCATAGCCACAAATTTCAATATTTCCTGCTGTAGGGCGAATTAATCCTACTAACATACGAATCGTCGTGGTTTTACCCGAACCATTAGGCCCAAGAAAACCAAAGATTTCCCCCTTTTGTACCTTAAAAGAAATCCCCTTAATGATGCTTTTACCACGAATTTTTTTCTCTACATTTTTCACTCCCAGGGTAATTTCCTTTGTCACCTCATTCCCTCCTTATTCCAATACTTGTGCCATTCGTATCCCAATTCGTTTATACCCTTCCCCATTTGGATGATAATGGTCACTGGATAAATATTTCGTACCTTGAATGGAAAATAAATCTTCTGTGGGGACATACACCATTTTGGGGTAATTCGTTACTACTTGCATTACCCGATTATTCCATTCTTTAACCAATGCCCCTGTTTCCTTACCTACAGATAAATCAGAAAAAGGATTATATAAACCCATACATAAAATTGGCGAATGATTATTTAAACTATGCAGGGTATCCAATACTTTTACCATAGAAACCTCTGCTGCAGCAAATCTGTTGCGAATGACATTTGGATTAATTTCTTCTTGTCCAACATGAAATAAATCATTTGCCCCTATGGAAAGAACAATAATGTCTCCTTGTTTGATAGAGTTCCTAATATCTTCTTTCGTTTTTAAGTCATTCAGTATATTTTCACTTCGATACCCATTAATGCCATGGTTTAGAACATAAACGTCTTTTTTCAACCCTGTACTTAATTCTTCCTTCAGCCATCCCACATACCCTTTTCCTGTTTCATCCCCTGTGCCTCTTGTAAGAGAGTCGCCTAATGCAACAATTTGAACTTTATTTTCTGTAAATCCATTGGCTTCCTGCTTTTCTCCTCCTTTAGAAATTACATTTCCCTGAGGATACATAATGTCACGCATGGCTAAGGTTAAACCTATTCCTAAGAAAAGGGTTGCAACAAGACCAATTCCAAGCACGATTTTCCAAAACCTTGGAATAGACATGATCATTCACCTTCTTTTTTACAGATTAGAAACTCTGTTATATGTAAGGGGCCGGAATTGCAATCCGGCCCCTTAAAATTACCCTAAAAAAGATGTAATACGTTCCATAACTTCATTTTTGAGGCGAGAAAGCAGATCTTTACTCTCCTCATAAGTTTTCTCTTGAACACCAAAATAGATTTTAATTTTTGGCTCTGTTCCTGATGGCCGAAGGCAAAACCAGGAACCATTGGACAAAATGAATTTTAATACATTGGATACAGGTAAAGTCAGGGCTTCTTCTTTATTTTCTGCCAAAAGGTAACGGCGAGAAACCTGATAATCTTCTAAAGTAGTAACTTGTTCCCCAGCTACTTCCACAGGGGGTTCATTACGGAAATAAGACAAAATGGCAGAAATTTGCGCCAGGCCTTCTTTCCCTTTCAGGGTCATGGATTGCAGTCCTTCAAGGAAACATCCGTATTGTTTAAATAACTCATGAAGGCCTTCATACAGAGTCATTCCCCGGGATTTATAATAAGCTGCAACTTCAGCAATCATAACACAAGACTGAACTGCATCTTTATCCCTTGCAAACTCTTTAATTAGATAACCATAGCTTTCTTCGTATCCAAATAAATAAGTGTGGCTTCCTGTCTCTTCGAACTCTTTAATTTTTTCACCAATAAATTTAAACCCTGTTAAGGTTTCTATGGTTTCTAACCCAAAGTGGGAGGCAATGACTTTCCCCATATCTGAAGTTACAATGGTTTTAATGACAGTTCCATTTCCTGGCAAGGTACCCTGATTGGATCTCATCATTAAAATATAATGGAGAAGAATGGCTCCTGTTTGGTTCCCCGTTAATATTTCATATTCCCCGACTGGATTTTTCACTGCTGCACCTACCCGGTCTGCATCTGGGTCTGTGGCCAACAATAAATCAGCATCCAACCGATTGCCATAATCAATGGCTAGAGCAAAAGCAGCGTGTTCTTCTGGATTAGGGGATTTCACCGTTGTGAAATTCGCATCTGCCTCTTTTTGCTCTTGAACAACAGTTACCTGGTTAAACCCAACCTTACGTAAAGATTCAGGTACCAATTTGCTTCCTGTACCGTGAAGAGGAGTATAAACAATCTTTAATTGGTCTGCCATTTGGGCAATTAATTGATGATTGATTGGCAATTTTTCAATTTCCTTTAAATATGCCTGATCAATTTCTTCTCCTACAATGTGCAATAAGTTCAGATTTTTGAGTTCTTCTTCCGTACTTACTTCCACTAGCAATTCGTTTTCCACCTGATTTACCCGGTCTATAACAGCATCAGCCATATCAGGAGGAAGCTGTCCCCCATCTGGGCCGTATACTTTATATCCGTTATATTCTGGAGGATTATGGCTTGCTGTAATAACAATTCCCATATACGCATTTAAGTGGCGCACTGCGAAAGATAAAACTGGTGTTGGGCGGCATTCATCGAATAAATAAGCAGGAATCCCATGCTTGCCAAGGGTTAAAGCCGCTTCCAACGCAAATTCAGGCGACTTGCGCCGCACATCATAAGCAATAGCCACGCCTCTCTTTTTCGCATCTTCTCCCTGTTCTTCAATAAACCGGGCTAACCCTTCTGTGGCTTTGCGAATCGTATATACATTCATGCGGTTTGTGCCAGGTCCTAATTCTCCCCGCATTCCCCCGGTACCAAATTCCAAGTTTTTATAGAAACACTCTTCCAATTGTTTTTCATTGGTATGTATACCCTGTAATTCCTCTTTTAAATCTGCATAAAGATTTTCATGTTCCATCCAACGCTTTAAACGTAACTTCCAATCCATAGTATCCTCCCAAACCTTTTCTTTTTTTAGCTGTATTCCCCAACCCACACTCATAACACATAGATAAAGAAAAGGACCAGAACAACACAACATTTCGTCATGGGTGTTCTGGCGGCCAATGATTAAAGAATATTAACCTTCCCTGTTCATCGAAGGATGTATCCAATTCCTTCACTTCTTGACCATTTACTATAATCCGTTCCTTTTCTGATAAACCATGAAAAATCCATTGAATCTTTCTCCAGGTGGGACAGTATCCTTTTCTTATTTCTTTTATCTCAATAACAATATGAGATTGGGAAAAAGCACAGGAAATCTCTAAGACATAATACATGCCTGATTCATAGGAAAATGTTACCCCATCATCCTCATAATAAGTATAGCAGGAAGTACCATCCTTCCCAGTATATATATGAAATTTTAACACGTTGTCCTGATCTTTGGAGGAATTTTTTTTCTCGCCACAGGGTAAAATGGTTCCCTCTTTAATATATAAAGGAATCCGTTCTAACTCTGCATGGACAAGGACGGCTTTTCCTCCACGGATTCTTTCATCCTCCCAATAATCGTACCAGTTCCCTTCAGGCAAATAAACCCCTCGATAGGTGAGCCCTGGTGCGAAAATGGGCGCCACCAGGACCCCTTCCCCTAAAAGAAAGGCATCGGATATTTCATAGGTCTTCTCATCTTCTGGATACTCTAAAAATAAAGGGCGCATAATGGGAATCCCTTCACGTGATGCTTGCCAGAACAATGTATATACATAGGGCATCCACTCATAACGAAGTTGGATATAAGAACGTATAATTCCTTCAAATTTCTCGCCAAAGGACCAAGGCTCCTGACGAAGGGAATCCAAAGCACTATGATTGCGAAAGAAAGGCATAAATGCCCCTAATTGTACCCAGCGGGTTAACAACTCTCCAGTAGCATCGTGGGCAAACCCACCAATGTCCGCTCCACAAAAAGGAACGCCGGAAATCCCTAAATTTAAACACATAGGAACAGACATGGACATATGTTCCCAAAAGCTGCGATTATCCCCAGTCCATACACTGCTATATCGTTGAATCCCGGCAAAACCAGCACGGGTTAACAAAAAAGGGCGCCTGTTCTTTAATTGCCCTACTAAGGATTCATAGGTGGCCCGGGCCATCAAAAAACCATATGCATTATGCAATGCCCGATGAGTCATAGGGTTTCCATCGTTTTCATGCATGACTGATTCGTCCATTGTTTTACTTTCATTGAAAACAGCAGGTTCATTCATATCCATCCAGATTCCTTCAATCCCTAAATCTGTATAAAACCGATGAAGGTTCCCCCACCATTCTCTTACACGGCTAGAAGTAAAATCGGGGAAGACACTTTCCCCTGGCCAAACTTCCCCTTTAAACAAATTCCCTTCTATATCCTTACAGAAATACTTCTCTTGTACCCCTTCCAGGTACACGGGAAATTCGGGATCTACAGGAATTCCTGGATCAACAATGGGAACCACATGAAAGCCTTGCTCCATAAGTCCCTGAATCATCTCTTTAGGACGGGGAAAGGTTTTGCTGTTAAAGGTAAAGGAATGGTATTCCTCCATATAATGAATATCTAAATAAAGGGCATCACAGGGAATCTCTTTTTTGCGGAATAAAGCAGCAATCTCTTCTACTTCCTTACGGCTTTTATAACTATAACGGGATTGATGATAACCCAGAGCCCATTTTGGAGGCAGAGACATTGTTCCTGTCAAATCCGTATATTGCTTAATCACATCTTTGGGTGAAGGTCCTGCCAAAAAATAATAGGTCAGGGCCCCTCCTTGCCCTGCAAAAGAATATTCCCTTGCACTGCTTTTCAAATCAAACACCGTTTTATAAGTTGTATCAAAAAAAAGGCCGTAAGCGAAGCCTTTTTGCAAAGAGAGAAAAAAGGGAATGGATAAGTAAAGGGAATCAATTTCTGGATTGTGGGGTGCATATACATCGGAATTCCACAGGGTAATTTTATCTTCCCTTTTATCTAAAAATCCCGTTCTTTCCCCAAAACCATAAAAATGAGCATCAACTCCCCGCTCTTTAAAACAACAAACTTTATCTTTCCCCATCCATCCCATCCCCCTCTTCCCTTCACTAAGAAGAAGACGGTCCTTATGATAGAAAGAAAGGCGAAAAGGAGCTTTTTCAATGCGGAGGATTAGCTGATTTCCCAATAATGTAATGGAATCCCCCTGGTCTATCCATTTTACAAGCACATCTTCTTTAGGGCGGACAATGGCGTAACTGGAAACTTCCCGATCCCTTGCAGCCTTTTTCATCACTACTTTCACAATTTCAGGGGTGTAAAAACATATAGAAACATGGCCTTCATCACATGTAAAAGAAAACTCATCCCCCATCGGCTGAAATAAACGGAGAGATCCAACATCGATAAAATCTGCGAATCCTTCATTTTGGTTCTGACTGGGGCGAATGGCTTCACTGCTTTCCGGCAGATTCTGGTTTTTCGAGTAATCTTGTAACATTTTTTTTGTACATTTCAACTCCTGGTTGGTCAAAAGGGTTTACTCCCAGTAAATACCCGCTGATACTGCAGGCTTTTTCAAAAAAATAGACCAATTGACCATAATAGTATGGAGACATTTCCGGAAGAGTAATCTTAATATTCGGGACTCCCCCGTCAGAATGGGCCCTCATTGTTCCCTGACAGGCCTTATTCTTTATTTCATCCAATTTTCTTCCTACAAGATGATCCAGGCCATCTTCATGGCCTTTAATCATAGGAATCACAATGTCTTCAGGGGATTGTTCAACCCATAATGTAGTCAAAAAAAGATTGCGTCTTCCTTCCTGAATATACTGTCCCAGGGAGTGAAGGTCCGTTGTAAACATAGCACTGGCAGGAAAAATTCCCTTTTGATTTTTCCCTTCACTTTCTCCAAACAGCTGTTTCCACCACTCCCCAAAATAATGCATATAGGGTTCATAGTTTACCAGCACTTCAATACTTTTCCCTTTTAAATAGAATAAGTTACGCAACACCGCGTACTGGTATGCAGGATTTTTTTCCAATGAGGGGTGATCATAACCTTTTTTTCCGTCAAGTGCCCCTTCCATCATTTCGTCAATGTTAATTCCACAGGCTGCTATGGGCAATAAACCAACAGAAGTTAAAACGGAATACCGTCCTCCAATGGTATCAGGAACAACGAAGGTACGATATCCTTCTGTGGCAGCCATTTGTTTTAGAGATCCCTTTTCTCTGTCTGTTGTGGCAATAATCCGTTTTCTTGCCTCTTCGGCACCATATCGCTCTTCAAGATACCTTCGTAAAATACGGAAAGCTATGGCAGGTTCCAATGTGGTTCCAGATTTAGAAACCACATTTATATAAATCTCCTTCTTCCCATTGAGTTTCTTTAAGAGGTTGGCAAAATAAAGAGAACTTAACTGATGGCCTGCAAAATAGATTTCTGGCCCTTCCCTATTCATTAAAGGGGAATACAGCATTTCAATGGCAGATCTTGCTCCCATATAGGAACCGCCTACCCCCACCACAACCAATGCGTCCCCCTGACTGCGAATCTCTTCTGCCACCTGTTTTACTCTTTCATACTCTTCCCGATCCAACTCTCTGCCCCATTCCATCCAACCTGTGAACTCATTCCCCGGACCCTTGCCCGAATGGAGAAGGTCATGGGCCAGCCTCACTTTTGGGGCCATTTCTGTATATTCTCGTTCTGTAAAAAAACAACGGGATTCCTGATCATCAACGATGATGGAAGATTTCAATGAGCATCTCCCCTATATTCTTAAATAGATAAACTCTTGCTTAGTTCATACAACTCTAAATCCAGGGTAACTTCACCGATAAATACCTGGTCAAAATCAACCTCAACAATCTGATTATGCTGTATCCCTACCATAAAGCCCTGTTTGCCTTCATGAAGTAAATCAACAGCACGGGCTCCAAAACGGCTTCCAATCATTCGATCAAAAGCCGATGGGGAGCCCCCTCGTTGAACATGCCCTAATACGGTTACACGAGTGTCAAATCCCGTTCTTTTTTTAATTTCATCACAAATGAGGGTGCCGGAACAAACCCCTTCTGCAACCACAATAATGCTATATTTTTTCCCCCGCTTATTTCCTTCCGTTAAACGTTGCACAATCTGATCCATGTCATAGGGTTCCTCAGGAATAAGAATTGATTCTGCTCCCCCAGTTAACCCTGCCCAAAGGGCGATATCCCCATGGTTTCTTCCCATCACTTCAACAACAAAGGTCCGTTCATGAGAATTGGCTGTATCCCGTATTTTATCAATGGCTGCAATGACCGTATTGACTGCAGTATCAAATCCCAGAGTCGTTTCCGTACCTGGAATATCATTATCGATAGTACCTGGAATGCCTATGGTCGGAAACCCTTTCTCCACTAGCTTTTGTGCCCCACGAAAAGATCCATCCCCACCAATGACAATCAATCCCTCAATTCCATTGCTTTTCAGCTGGGCAATGGCCTTATCCTGGCCTTCACTGGTCATAAACTCCTTACTGCGGCTGGAATAAAGAATGGTTCCGCCACGGTGGATAATGTCTCCCACACTGCCCAAATTCATGGACTCGATTTGTCCTTTAATTAATCCATCATAACCATGATAAACCCCAAACACTTCCATCCCTAGAAAAATCCCTCTCCTAACTACAGCACGGACTGCTGCATTCATCCCTGGTGCATCTCCACCACTGGTCAATACTGCAATTTTATGCATTCTTTTCACCCTTATTATTTAAATTCATTTGTATATATTTTCCCAGGCCGACCATTCCTGCATCATTGCCTAATTTAGCCAAAAAAATAATGGTTTCATTTTTTAGTCTCCCTGGAACGGTCTCCTTAAATCCATCCCTTATTCCATTTAAAAAAAGAGGGCCGGCTTTGGCAACCCCGCCACCAACGAGGATTCGTTCCGGGGCAAAAACAAGAAAAATATTTCCTAATGCTTTGCCCAGAGTTCGCCCAGCTTCTTCCACAATTTTGGCACAGACAGGTTCTCCTTTCCGCGCCTCTTTAATAACATCCCAGCTTCGTATTTTTCCTTTTTCCCGCAGGATTCGGGTTAATACAAGGGACGTTCCTTTAGCTTCCTCTACCATCCCTTGATAGGCAATAGCTGTGGCAGACGTTAAGGTTTCTAAACATCCCCGATTGCCACATGAGCATAAAGAACCTTCTTCAATACATTGGAAATGTCCGATTTCACCGGCCATCCCATATTTACCCTGGTAAATCTCTCCATTTATAACGATTCCAGCTCCAATTCCCGTACCTACTGTGACACAAAGAAGGTGATTTAACCCCTGGCCTGCCCCTATCCACAATTCTCCTAAAGCAGCTGCATTGGCATCATTCAAAAGAAAAACAGGATAAGTAAAGGCCTTTTTTAACTCTTGTAAAAAGGGAAGGTTTTTCCATCCTAGATTCACAGCTTCCCATACCCAGCCATTTTCCGTAAAACCCGGGACGCCCACCCCTACCCCTTTTATTTCCTTCTTCAAATGAGGAAGTTCCCTGAGCAATTCTTCTTCCATCCTCTTTAACTGTTTCACAATGCCCGCAGGACCAGAAGGGACATCTGTATCTATTTCCTTGCGAAGGCAAATCTGTCCCTTTTCATCAAGCACCCCTCCTTTGATTCGGGTGCCCCCAATATCAAAACAAAGATACATGACCTGCCCCCTTTTCTTTTCCTCAAACATAGTATTTCTTTCTTCATAACTTTATACTTTCCTTTATTGCAGAAAAAATGGCATCTATTCTACATCCACTACTTCCTTGAGATTAATCGAAAAAAGTCTTTCATCCTTTTGCATGATTCTTAGTTCTCCAGATAAAGGATTAACCTGTTTCATTCGCCCCTTTATCACATGAAATCCCCTGTCCCGAAAGAAAACCACCTGTATTTCCTTATCTCCACATTGGGCTTCTAAAAGGAACCGATTAATCTCTTCCAATTTCTGTTCATCTAGAATAGGCTTCTTTTCATAAAATTGTGCCTGATAGAGTTCTGCCAATTTTCTTTTATGTTCCGGCAACATTAATGAGCTCCACTTAATGGAACCACGATCATGAATCATGCCTTATGCCCTCCAATCTTCGTACTTCTTTCCCGGGCAACTCCGCCACTAGTGTAGGTGCTTGCACGCAACAATGCCGTAGACCCATACTTATTGCGGATGGAATCCATAACATAGCCTAATTTTCTCTCTTTCACCTGGTCTTTAAACAAATCTAATTGAAATTCCTCATCCCCTTCTAATTGGGTCAAAGATACACCAACCCTGCGAACCACTTCCCCGCTATAATTCTCACGAAAAAGCTCAAGACAAACCCGATACACGCCCATGGTAATATTGGTGGCCAATGAAATGGTACGAGCGCGATGAAATCCGCCGCCAACATCCCGGCTATATCCGATTCCCAGGCTAACGGTGCGTCCGGCCTTGCGGGCATAGCGTGCCCGCCGGCATACTTCCTCTGATAATTCCAGAATGACGGTCTGAATTTCTCTCACATCCGTATAATCTCTCAGCAATGTAATGTTGTGGCCAAACCCTTTTTGCTGGGATTCCTCTTGCCAGTTCCCATAAACAGGAGATAAATCTACACCCCAACTATGCCAGTATAACTGTTCCCCCATAATACCAAACTTTTTCTTTAAAGTAGGCAGAGGAGTTTGGGCCAATTGTCCCAGGGTACGAATTCCCATGGAGTTTAATCGTTTCTCCAGGCGACCGCCAATGCCCCAAATTTCTTTTAAAGGAAGAGGCCAGAGAAGTTCTTCCACTTGCCCATAGCCACATTCCGCAATCCCTGATTTTTTCGCATAATTGTCCATTACCACTTTCGCTAAAAATTTATTGGGACCAATGCCAATGCAGCAGGTAAGGCCTAATTTCTCTTTTAATGTTTTTTGGATTCTTTCTGCCACCTCCCAGGTGGATCCAAAAAGCCGTTCTGTTCCATCTACTGTAACCCAGGCTTCATCCACAGAATAAACATGAATGGCCTCTAATGGAACGAAATCCTGTAAGATCTGGGTAAAGGCCACAGACTGATCTAAATAATAAGCCATTTTCGCTTCCTGAATCAGGATATGGGGAAGTCGGGGAACCTCAAAGAGACGGCTGCCCGATTTGATGTCATATTCAGCTTTCATAAGAGGGGTAGCAGCCAGGATTACCCCTCCGTCCCGATTCCTATCCCCTACCACAACAAGATAGGTTGTTAAAGGGTCCAACCCCAGACGAACACATTCGCAACTGGCATAGAAACTCTTCATATCCAGACAAAGGACACGATGATGGGGAAGAGTAGAATAATCCACCACGTTAATTCACCCTTTTCTTTTTCCTTAGTTTTAACAGGAACGTATGTTTCTATTACGGATTATATAGGAATATACGTTCGTGTTTCAATGGAAAATTAAAGCATAGAAAAATTCCGCTACCCATGCATGAATTATGCAAAAAATGCACAATCCTACATTATATGAGGACGTAATTTGAAAAGAGGGGAACATGATGCCAGATTGGATAGAAATTTCTTTGCGTACATTATTAGCTGTTTTTGTTCTATTTGGGCTAACCAAGTTATTGGGAAAACGACAGGTATCCCAACTTTCGTTGTTTGAATATATTACCGGAATCACAATTGGCAGTATTGCTGGTTACGTATCGTTAGACATAGAAGCCAGCTGGTATTTAGGTCTCATCGCCTTGATTGTCTGGTCCGGCGTATCCTTTGGGATTGAATTTTTACAAATAAAGAGCAAAAAGGCAAGAGACTTCCTTGATACTAAAGCAACGGTACTCATTAAAAATGGAAAGATTATGGAGGATAACCTAAAAAAAGAAAGACTTACCACAGATGAACTTATGGAACAACTTCGGCGAAAAAATGTCTTCAAAGCAGCCGATGTAGAATTTGCCATTATGGAGCCTAGTGGGGATATCAATGTTCTGTTAACAAGAGAAAATCAGCCGATAACCCCAAAACATTTGGGCATTAAAGTTGCTCCAGAACGTGAGCCACAAGCAGTGATTATGGATGGAAAAATGATGGAGGAACCCCTTGCCACACTAGGATTTAATCGGCAATGGCTTGATACAGAGCTGGAGAAATTAGGCGTTACCATAGAAAACGTGTTTCTTGGCCAGGTGGATTCTTATGGCCAGTTATATGTAGATTTGTATGATGATAAAATTAAAGTTCCTCAGCCCCAGCAGAAAGCAACTCTCCTAGCCACATTAAAAAAGTGTGAAGCAGATTTGGAAATGTATAGTCTTTCTACAAAAGCCAAACAAGCAAAGAAAATGTACGGAGAATGCTCCAGGGACTTAATGAAGGTCATTGATGAAATCAAACCCATTCTGATTCATTAAAAAATAACGCTCACTTCATTTATTAAGCGAAGTGAGCGTTATTTTCTATACTTTTGTAAACGATTTTAAAAATAGGCGTTCCATGGATATAACTGGTTAATTCTACTTCTGCCCCAATTTTTATCTCTTGCTCTATAGGATGAAGTCGTCCTTTTAATCGTAAGTCATTTCCGCAATCGACCCAAATTAACTGATAGGGCACTTGTTCTTTAAAATTCTCATCAGGAACATGAACTTTCACACTCGTAGTAACCTTCCCCCGAATCTCCATTTCCTTCGGATAGTAACTGCCTGAACGATGACATGAAGGACAGTATGCCTGAAAAGAAAGGGTCTGGTGACCACAGCGCTGGCAATTATAAACTGATATGGTTAATGCCAATGCTTCTCCCACCTTACTTTTTATCTATGTAGAAAATTCAACAATTTCAATATAATTTAAATTTTCTGATTTGTATAGATATATTATAAACTAAAAAAACATAATTTTAAAGAAAACTTGGCTAAAAGAAAAAAACCTCTCCTTACTATCCAACAAAGGGCAGTAAAAAAGAGGCATTACCACGAAAGCCAAACAGCTATATTTTCAAGTGGCCATTAGTTGCAAGCGCAAGCAATGATCACAAGTAAAATAAACAGCACGAGGATAATATCGAAACTGTCGAAGAATCCTGACATTCAATTCCACTCCTTCGCTGTTAGGATAGAATATAGTACGTGGTATCGTCCAACAGGGTGCTAAAGATAAACGCCCTTATTTGTAATAACTTTTACATATTCCCCCCTTCCCTAATTGGGATGCTTGATTCATAATTTATTATTGAAATGAGAAAGAAGACTGGAGTGGCGAAAGATGAAGTTTGAGACTTATGAGCAAGTAGAAGAAGCAATTATGCAAGTGGTAAATGAAGAAATTGTCGAAGGGGAATTTATGCGAACCCTGGTAGAAGGCCAGTGGAATCAGGCACAGGTTCGGGAATTCGCCTTACAATATAGCTATTACAGCCGTAATTTCCCCCGGGTTTTAGCAGCAGCTGTTACCGCGGTGGTTGCAGAAGACGACTGGTGGATTCCCCTGGTAGATAATATCTGGGATGAAGCAGGACGAGGAAAGCCAAACGGTTCCCATACCATCCTTTATCATTCCTATATGGTTACAGCAGCGCCGGATGTGCCTACGGATGAACGTCATATCCCGGATTATCCCATTGCCCCACCTGCCATTGATGCAGTAAACAACTTTATTAATTTCCTGCGCAATGCAACACCTTTAGAGGCAATGGCTGCTATTGGTTTCGGTTCTGAATACTTTGCAGGAAAAGTCATGGGTCTAATCGGACGGGGAATGGAACATCCCAATTACAATCAAGACCGAAAAATCGATGCCACCTTCTGGACCGTTCATGCTGATATACACGAACCTCGCCACTATGCTTTATGTAAAGATGTATTGCAACGCTATACCAAACCCCAGGATTTAGAAGCCATGTTCAATGCAGGGGCTTATATCGCCCGCTGCGAAGCCCGCTTCTATGATGGATTGTATGAACGGATGAGAATGTTGTAAAAAGAGATGCTACGAATCAAATCGTAAAGAAAATTCTGATCTACTATAAAAAGCTGCGGAAATCCCCGCAGCTTTTTATCATTTTCTAATCAAAGTAGGGTGTACAAGAAAGAGTTTATTTTTTAGCTTTTTCATCCATCCTTTTTCTTTGGAACTTACAACAATGGGATAGTCTACGTAATTTAACACACTGAAATCATGTTTAGAATCGGCGATGGCAATGGTAGTGTGTGGATTATACTTTTTAATATGATTCAATTTAAAATCTTTAATGGAAGCCAAATCTACTCGACTGCTATCACCCTGTTCAAAGACTCTCAAACTAGTAGAAGGAACACCAAAATAATCCCCATATTGTTTCACAATAGGCTCAATGGACGTAGATAACAAATGAACCTTAATATTTTTGCTTTTTAAATAGAAGATAAGATCATGGATTTCATTTATAAATTTGGACTTTAACTTTCTTACAAACAATCCCTTCGCGTAATGCTCCAACTCTTTTAAAGGATAGTTGGAATAATTACCATAAAACGCCTTTTGAAACCAATCCCGGTTTACAAAATCAAGCGTCCCATATAATGGTGCTTTAAAAATAAAAAAAAATGCAACCCAAAGATAATAACGAATCGTATGTAGAGAGTTGGCTTTTATAAAAAACAATAAATCCAATACATTGCTTTTGGTGATGGTATTATCCACATCAATAACAACATCTGTAATTCCCTTTTCAATTAATTCATCTATGTATTCTTTAAACAATTTCCAAAACCCCCACTTCTTTTTTCAGCAGATAAGAATTTATAAATTTTATCTTATCTGCATAAGTGCAACTAAGGCTATCGCCTGCGCCTAAAGGCTTAGCGCTAGCCAAGTTTTCTTTATTATAAAAGATATGGAAGGTTTTAGGACAAAGAAAAAACAAATCCCTGTGAAACATTGAATTCCTCAGGGAAATCCCGTAATATTTTACTTAAATAAAGTAAATAGACTTCAATTCGGAGGCATAATGAAAGATTTCATTTTAACTGTTTTAACGACACTCTCAGATTTAGGGTATTTAGGCATTGCTTTAGGGTTAATGATCGAAGTCATCCCTAGTGAAATTGTTTTATCTTACGGCGGCTTTCTCGTCTCTCAGGGAAAAATTACAATCGTAGGAGCAGTGATTGCTGGAACCATTGGCGGGACCATTGCCCAACTCTTTCTTTACTGGCTCGGTTATTACGGAGGACGGCCTGTCCTTGAAAAATACGGAAAATACATTCTCATCAAAAAGAAACATATTGAAATGTCGGAAGAATGGTTTAACAAATACGGAACCAGTGTTATCTTTACCGCTCGCTTTATTCCTGTTGTAAGGCATGCCATTTCTATCCCAGCGGGAATTTCCAAAATGTCTTTTGCCAGATTTACAACTTACACTACGCTAGCTGTTCTGCCCTGGTCCATCTTCTTTATTTATCTTGGCCTGCAATTAGGAAACAACTGGGCGAAAATTAACGAAATTGCAGAACCTTATATTCAACCTGTGATTATTGTCGCCATTGTGATTACAGTAGGATATGTGCTGTGGACCCTGGTTAAAAAGTTTAATACAAGCCGCAAAGAACAAGTAACGATGGAAACCATCAATATAAAAAATAAAAATCAATAATGTGCAAAAAAGCTGAAGGTTGTATCCTTCAGCTTTTTTTATTTCTTACTCTTCGTTAATGGGATATACCTCTCCAGTATAGCCATTTACAACAATATCCAACTGTCCTGTATGGGGATCCATCACTAACCCGTGAACCGGAATGTTATTGGGAAGCAATGGATGGGCTTTAATCATCTCAACACTTTTGCGAATCCCCTCTGAAATGCTATCAAAACCTTTTAACCATGAATATAAATCGATGCCGGCGTTTTCCAGAATGGAAATGGTTTCCTGAGGAATCCCTTTCTCCGTTACCTTCTCTAATAAATGAGAAGGCTCCATTTTATGCATGCCACAGTTGCGATGGCCAACCACACATACTTCCTGTGCATTTAGTTCATAGACAGCAACCAGAATACTGCGCATCACGCTACCAAAAGGATGGGAAACGATGGCACCTGCGTTTTTAATAATCTTGAAATCTCCATTTTTCAAATTCATAGCCTGAGGAAGCAATTCAACCAACCGGGTATCCATGCAAGATAAAATAACCAGGCGTTTATTGGGATACTTCGTCGTTTGAAATTGTTCATATTTCTTTTTCTCTACAAATTCTTGATTAAATGTCAGAATCTCATTTAAAAGAGTCAATGGTGTAACCTCCGCACTAAGATGCCCACAATATTTTTTATATTATAAAAATATTATAAACCAACCATTCCAGAAATTCTATTGAGCCGTATATCCCCCATCCAACACAACAGCCTGGCCCGTAATGCCCCCTGCTTTTTCCCCACATAGAAAAAGAGCATAATTGGCAATCTCAGCAACAGAGAGAAGGCGTTTTTGGGGCACCAGTGGATAGATCACTTCCTCTACTACCTTTTCTAAAGGCACTTTCCGGGTGCGGGCTAAATCCCCCAATTGATTTCTGACCAGTTGGCTATCTACATAACCAGGGCAAATGGCATTGACGGTAATGCCGTGTTCTGCTCCTTCTAAAGCAGCCACTTTCGTTAAACCAATTACCCCGTGCTTGGCACTATTGTAAGCGGATTTTCCCGCAAAACCTACCAGTCCGTTAATAGAAGCCATATTAATAATCCGCCCATAATTTTGCTTTTTCATGATGGGAAAAACATGTTTAATGGCCATGAAAGGAGCCACCAGCATGACTTTCAGCAATAATTCAAATTTTTCTGTGGGATAATCTTCGATGGGAGAAACAAATTGCAAACCTGCATTATTAATAAGAATATCCAGCTTGCCAAACTTAGCAAGGGTTTCATCGATTCCCTGGCAAAGGGCTTTTTCGTCGGTCACATCACACCCAATGCTAATGGCTGTATGTCCCAAATTTCGCAAAGCAACCGCTTCTTTTTCCGCTGCTTCTTTATTTAAATCACACAAAACAACACGAGCCCCTTCTGCCGCAAAAGCAGATGCCAATTCTTTGCCTATACCACTAGCTGCCCCCGTAATAAAGACGACCTGGTCTTGCACCAATTTTTCCAAAGGTACCCCTTCTTTCTAACTCATCTTTAAACCAGGCGTTAAAATCAACTCAGGTTCCGTACATTGACGAATGTCGTCAACAGTAAAACCTGGGACAATTTCAATTAACTCCAGCCCATCCTCTGTCACATCAATAACTGCCCTGTCCGTAATAATCCGGTCCACTACCCCTTTCCCTGTTAAAGGAAGAGTACACTGTTTTAAAATTTTCGGTTCTCCATACTTATTTACATGTTCCATAATGACCACAATTCGTTTAGCCCCATGAACCAAATCCATGGCTCCTCCCATGCCTTTCACCATTTTCCCGGGAATCATCCAGTTTGCTAAATCCCCTTTTTCCGAGACTTCCATCGCTCCTAGAATCGCCAGGTCGATATGGCCCCCGCGAATCATGGCAAAGGACTCTGCACTATCAAAAAGGCAAGCGCCAGGCCGCATGGTAATGGTTTCTTTTCCTGCATTAATTAACTCTGGATCTAATTCTTCTGCTACAGGATAAGGCCCGATTCCCAACAATCCATTCTCTGATTGAAGAATCACATTAAGGTTTGGCGGGATAAAGTTTGCCACCAGTGTAGGTATGCCAATGCCAAGATTCACATAAAATCCATCCTGAATTTCCTGGGAAGCTCTTTCTGCAATTTGTTCCCTGGATAAAATCATTCTTTCCCCCTCCTTAAGCCCGTACTGTTCTTCGCTCAATGCGTTTCTCATAATTCGTGCATGGAATAATTCGTTGTACATAAATGCTTGGCGTATGGATTGTATCCGGATTCATTTCTCCGATTTGAACTAATTCTTCCACTTCCGCAACGGTTACTTTGCCTGCCCCCGCCATCATGGGATTAAAATTACGGGCAGTTTTGTTATATATTAAATTTCCTAATCGATCCCCTTTTTGGGCCTTGATTAGGGAAAAGTCTGCTACTAATCCAGTCTCTAACAAATATTCCTTCCCTTTAAATAGTCGAACTTCCCGTCCCTCTGCCAGAGGGGTGCCAACCCCTGCAGGAGTATAAAAAGCAGGAATGCCTGCTCCACCCGCTCGTATGCGTTCGGCAAGGGTACCCTGGGGAACCAGTTCCACTTCCAATTCCCCTGATAAAAACTGCCGTTCAAATTCTTTGTTTTCCCCAACATAAGAAGAAATCATTTTCTTAATCTGCCGATTTTGCAGAAGAAGGCCCAACCCCCAATCATCAACGCCACAATTGTTAGAAATTATGGTCAGGTCCTTTACTCCCAAATCACGTAAACCAAGAATTAACTTCTCCGGGATGCCTACCAGGCCAAATCCTCCTACCATTAAGGTCATGCCATCCTTAATGCCTCTTAAGGCTTCCTCCATTGACGAGCAAACTGTCAACAAAACCACTCCTTCAAACCTTCTTTAAAATTGGGACAATATTTAAAGCAATACCTGCTGCATAATCTTCTAAATAAGATTATATGAGGCAAAATAAAAAAAAGACCTCGGCTGTGAGGTCTTTCAATATGATTATGTTTAAGATTTTTTAAAAATTTTTAGAAGTCTTAAAAAGTGATTTGCCTCACGTAATGTATGATCGCCTAATAATGGGATTATGATTGACTTTATCTTACATTCAAGTATTCCTTGTGTTCCTTTTGCCTTAAAATCCCGAATTGCTTTTGTTGCTTTGAGGCTATCATCTGTTACTTTTGCCAACGGTATGGTCATATCCATTGCTGCCTTCGCTTCCGTTGTTAATTGATCAAACTGATTACCAAAATTATTGGCTGTAATAATCAAATCATTTTCAGTAGGGTCAAGCAAGCCACGAATAAACTTTGAATGTTCTGCCATAATTCTATTCCAGAAAACTTCCTGTTCCAGGGCTTCTTTTTCGATATTTATCGTTTCTCTTTTTTGGAGTCGTTGAATAATTCTTAAATAAAACTTGGCTTCGCGCATAATGTGATCTATCAATAATGGATAATTTATTGTAAACATTTTGCAAGCTAAAACATTAGATAAGATTGTAGATTTAAACTGTATTAACCCACTAATTAAACCCATAGACTTTTGATTTATTAAAGATACGCTTTGCTCAAGCATTGGGTTGACTTCCTTTAAGCCTCCACCCATTAATCCGGCTTCGGCTTGTGTTAATTCAATGGGTATTCGTATTCCTGTAAAATATGACGAAACTCTTTCCGCTTCAAGAGTATAAGGGGTTATTACTTCACCTGATTGAAGTACACCAGGGCTTACAACGCCATTAGAAAGTGAAACAACGTCTCCTAAAAGTCTGTCAAACTCTCTTCTAAAATCGTCTGCCTGTTGACTAAAATTAGTATCCCTGGGCGTAAAACCTGCTTCGAGAAAAAATGAGTGTTCTTTCATAATTCTTGCAAAAAAAAGGTGTGTTTCTAATGACTGACGAATGAAATTTAAACTAGAAAGCAAAGTATAATACCTCCTCGAAAAATATTTATACTCTAAATACTATGTTTGTTTTAAATAAATTTGTTATGTTTTTGGCAATAGCAACAAAAAAAAGAGAGCATGCTAAAAAAGCACGTTCTCTTTGTAGTCTCCAATAGAATTCCCAATGGGAATCAACTTGCTGACTTCTATTTCCTCTAGCAAAATCTTAGAAACATAGGGATGACAAGTAAAGAAAAGAATCTGATGGTGTTGGGAAATCTCTCGTAACGTTTCTACGGTCTTATGCAAACGCTCTATATCGAAATTCACTAAAATATCATCCATAATGAGGGGAAGAGATACTTGGCGGGAAAATTCCCGGGCTAAGGCAAACCGCATGGACAAGTATAACTGCTCCCTGGTCCCCCGGCTTAAAAATCCAGGCTCAATGGGTTCCCCATTTTTCTCCTCAACATAGAGGGTTTCACTTCCAATCGGAGCCAGGATACGGGAATATCTTCCTCCTGTAATTTTACTAAAATAATGGGACGCCTCTCTTAAAACCCCTGGTTGCCGTTCCCGTTCATATTTTTCCCGGGATTCTTTTAACAAATGGCGGCAAATTGCATATACTCCCCATTTTTTCGCTTCCCGTTTTAACTCCGTTAAGGTTTCTTCCTTCTCCTGCAATAAGCGGGACAGGGTTCCTTCCTTTTCCAAACGGGTAATTTGCTCTCGTACCTGTCCCATTTGCTCCCTACACTGGTTTAAGTGAAGTTGCAATGCACGGAATTTTTCAGTAACTCGCTGCAATTCTTCCCCAATCATAAAAGAATCATAGCTTTGCAGAGACTTCTCCAGAAACTCTTTCTTTTCTTCGTTTCCCGCTAATAGCAGAAGTTCACTTTCCCGTTGTTGTATTTCATTCTGAATTTGGACTCGCTGGCGATGGATGAACCCTTTTTGCCGATACTCTTCTTCTTCCTCTACAGCTGCACGGGTATATAAATCCTTTTCCTGTTGGACATGGGATTGGTACGTTAATAAGAGTTCTGCTAATTCCTCCTCCAGGGCATCTGCTTCTTTCTTCCATTGTTGCCATTGATAAAATTTTTCCTCTTCTTCTTCCATTTTTTTATGTAAAACATAAAAAGAAGAAAGGGGATCTTCCTCAGAATAACCCTGGATATTTGCTTTTACAAAACTAATTTGCACCTGTTGGGCAAAGGAGGAAAGAAACTGTGCATCCCGTTTAAATTCTGCCTGAGCCTGACTTAAACGAGAAAAAAGCTCCCTTCCCCTTTCTACTAAACGGAAAAAATCCATGACTCCTTCCGGACTTAAGGAAACATCTAATTTACGCTGCAACAACCATTTTTGCCATTGCTGTATTGCTTGTTTATTACCTTTGTTCTCCCCTTCCAGGGAGCGATACTCTTCTTGTAATAGAGAGAGTTGCTGGAGGCAATCTTTTATTTTTTCTTGCAAACGAAGAATTCGATCCCGATCCACCATCATTTCCTTTGTTTCTTCTTCCACCCGGGCTATAGCAGAAAGAGAAAAATCAGTGAGTCCTATCCTTTTCCCTAATTCTTGCCACTGCTTGTGCAGCTGATCCTGTTCACGGCGATTCTCATCCAATTGAGCCTGTAACTCCCGCAATTTGGCAATCCATTTTCCTTGTTGGACTTGATAAGAATCCCCCCTGTCCGATTTCATTTGCTTAATCAGGAAAAAGACAAAGAACATGGTAAACAAACCGGTAAGTAAGCCTACCCAGAAATTTTGGATTCCCACAATAATGGATATAACCACACCAAAAATAAAGATGAGAAAAATCATCTTACCCATATCTTTCTCTTTCACCGGGCGTTCCTTTAGCCTTTCCTGCATATCATTTTTCCGTTCCAATAGGGAAGCTTCTTCTCGCTGTACCCCTTCAATAGCATGGCGAATTCTTTCTATCTCTTTTAAGAGGTTCTCCCTTATGGGAATGTCCTTTTCTAATTGTTTGAGAGAGGAAAAAGAAACTTCCCTTTCTAGAGTGGCCTGCAAGGCTTTTTGTTTTTGCCAGTCCTTTTTCAACCGTTCCCGCTGGCTTTCTACCTTAAGTTGCTCATTTCCTTCTTCCTGGATTCGATCTCGAAAGAAACGTACCTGTTCCCTTTGTCCCAGGGAAATATCAATGGAAAGGAGATCTTCGGATTTCCAGGAACCCCCTAATTGGCTTAACTGCAATCGCAAGCCTTCCTCATACTGTTCCATGAGAACTCGATTTTCGGCTAGCCGTTCCTGGAGTTCTTTCACTTTTCCTGCATTTCGCAAAAGGTCTTCCAGGGCATTCTTTTCTCCAAGGAGTGCCGGATTTCTCTCAATTCTTTCTAATTCATCCTGCAATAAGGTTCTTTTTTCTTGTTTTTGCTTAATAAAAATCTCCAGTCTCCGTTTTTCCTGGAGAATTTGCTCCAGGCGTTCCAATCCTTCCGCAGGAAAATCTCCGGAATCAGGAAGATGATTCAAACGAAAACGAAGTTCCCATAAAGCCTCCCAGCTCTCTTTTCCTTTAGCCATGATTTCTAATTCATGGCGTTTTCCTTCCAACGCTTCCCCTTCCTGTTCTTCCTGCACCAGGGTTTGCTCCAGTTCCTTTTCTATGGCAAGGAGCTGATTGTACTGAGATACCTGTTGTTGTAAACGGGGAATCTCCTTTTCCAGCTCTTTTAACTTTGCAGAATGGATATTGATTAAAGGAGTGCTGGCTCTAGGTTTAAAGAGAGCATTCATTGCGACCTCCAGCTTTTTATCTACTTCTGTAATAGGAACTCCTGTCCCCATGCCTGCACTATAGATGTAGCTATTTATTTCCTCATTTTCCAGAAAATCTAACTGTTGTAATTCAGTTAAACTGAAAGCAAAAATCTGCTTAAATAAAACAGGAGAAATGTCCCCGATGAGACGCTTTAAAAAAGCCTCTCCTTCCTGGGTGCCATCAGGAAGAAAGACAGTCACCTGTCCCCCGCTTTTCCCCGTTGCTTTATTTCTTACCACCCGGTATTCCTGACCCTTTGCATCTACAAGAATAATGGCTCCTCCATAAGGCCCTCCAGAAAAAGGTTCATATCGTTCAAATTTCGCCCTTTTTCCCTTTCCTCCAGGAAACCCCAACAGAATAGCCCGAATAAATGCCATTACTGTAGTTTTTCCTGCTTCATTACGCCCTTCAAAAATCGTTACCCCACTTGCCAGTTCTCCGGGGTCATAATCATGAAGGGCGCCGAAACCATTAATCTGAATCCCTTTAATTCTCATTTCCCATCCCCCCCGGACATTAATAAATCCAATCCCAGGGTTTCTGCTTCCTTTAGCCACTCAAGGATTTCATCCTCAGACAAATCACGAAAATATCCCCTGAGCAAGTAATGGTCTAAGAGAGGGGGCAATACTTCATCCCGTAATAAAGGAATGTTTTTTGTCCTCTGGTATTCCTGGGATAACCGATAGAAATCTCCTGGCAACGTTTCTTCTTCAGCTACCTGTTCGAGTTCAATTAAGGGCCGGGTACTGATTGTAAAAGATTCAATCCACACAAAATCATCCCGTTCTTCTTCAGTACGGCGAAGAATCTCCAGAAAATCTGCGAGATTCTTTTCATCACGGAAAAGGGAATGGAGAGGTGTTCTTCCTGTTAAATGGAAGCGGATGATCGCTCCTCTTCCTCCTGCCAGATTTCTTATCTCTTCCTTTTTTCCCTCAAAAAGATCCAATAGCTGGTCAATATGTTCAAAAACAGAAAGATCTACCTCTTCTTGAAACCAACGCAGGGTATCTGTTGCACAAAAAGTGACTTCAGTTACCTTCTTCTCCTGTACCTTTACAAAAAAACAACCTCTTTCCCGGGTTTCCTTCACATTTCGCCCTTGAATATTTCCAGGATAAACAATGAGCGGTTCCTCATGCAAAATGTTTTTTTGATGAATATGTCCCAGAGCCCAGTAATCAAATCCACCTTGAATCAACTCTGCTTTAGAAACGGGAGCATAATTATCATGGGCTGGATGTCCATCAACATTGGTGTGGAGAAGGCCTATTGCAAAAAAATCTCCATCTTCCCGTTGAAACCCGGGAAGGTAACTCTCTTTCACATGGCTTCTGGGATAACTCACACCATAAATTTTCGCTAACTCTTTTCCATCCCGTTCATACCCATAGGAAACCACCTTTCCTGGGGGAAAAACATAGGCAGTCTCCGGCAATGATAATCCCAGATCTTTCCCATCAAAAGGATCATGGTTACCATGAACAAGATATACTTGAATTCCATGGCGAGCCAGTTTCTCCAATCCTTCTTTAAAATAGATCTGGGCCCTCAAACTGCGGTTTGTAGCATCATATATATCCCCTGCGAGCAGAAGAAAATCAACCTGCAAATCTATACATAATTGAATTAAATTTTCATAGGCAACAAAAGTAGAATGCAATACCCTCTCACGAATCTGGCCAGGGAGGGATCCCATTCCTGTAAAAGGGGTATCTAAATGTAAATCCGCTGCATGGATGAAAGAAAAGGATTCTGTCAATCCACTACCCCACCTTTCTTTTTTGCCTTCATTATAGCAAATTTCACCAGGGAGGGGAGTTTAAGTGTTAATCAAAAATCTGAAGAATAAAGTTTTTCAAATCCACCAGGCGGGGAGGATTTTTAATGGCTTCATTTGTTCCCGTAATAATTAAGGGAATAGAGGAGTCGTATTTATGTAAGGAACCGTGGCTCCCCCCATTAATATGACGGGGATAGAAGCGACTTTGAAATTCATACCGGGGACGTGCGGTCACCACAATCATAGGAATATCCTGGGAATAAAGAGCACCATAAAGCCTTGACAATACATCAGGATAATCTCCATATTCAATAAACCATTGCCGTATTTGAATGTCCAAGAAGGTATGGTCACCATTCAATGTCCAGGATAGACCATACTCATCCGTTAATTGGCCCCCTGCATGATAAAAAAGTTCCCTGCCAGATCCCCCTTCTCTTACCCGAACCCCATTTTCTTCTTTCCAAGCAATAATGTCGATGCGGGATTCAGTTGCCAATGTTTCAATGATCTGTTTTTCCTTTTCCGGTTTTAAAGGGTACACATAAGCAGATCGTTCATTATTGCAAACCACCACATCATGATCATTAGGTTGTTTTCCTAATTCAAGCATGCGATAGGAATGAAGAAGTACATCTAAATCGATATTAAACTCTTTTTTGATTTTTCCAATTCGGGTTTGTCCATGGTCACTAATCACAATAAATACACATTGTTCTATGGCTTCCTCCCAGGAAGGGAAGGCGTTTAATATTTCCTGAATATGATGATCCACCTTTATTAATGACGCTTCTGCATGGGCTGGATTTTTTCTATGTACTTCATGGTCATTATCAGGCAAATAACACAAGATAAAATCCGGTTGGTTACCAGATTGGATTAATAACCTGGTTACATAAACAGCATAGTCGTCGTTAATACCATACATTTTATTCATTCGTTGCAAATGGGAAGGAATTTCTTGATTTAAATCAGTATCAAGCAATGCCCCCAGGGTGAGAACCTCTGGACCAGAAATATCACCAAAAGATTGGAACCGGGTCGCTAATTGAAGAAGGAAGGGGAGTTTTACCCGGTGTTTTTTATACCCCCGATGAATAATCGCATTAATGGATGCTGATGTTTTCCCACGATCAGCAAGGTCTTCAAAAAGAGTAGTCACTTCTTTGCTTAAATGCTTTTCATTTAAATTATAAATTACATTGTGTGCACATTTTCCAATGCCCAATTTCCGTACAGTATTCACCCCATTAATATAATTAATGATTTCCTTTTTCTCGGGGTCATACCAAACCAGTCCTGGCACTTTGTGGCGGTCAGGATAAACTCCTGTCAATAAAGAACTGTCAACAGAAGCGGTCATTGTAGGAAAAACCGTAACACAATTCGGAAACAATTTCCCCCGTTCAATTAAAAAACCCAGGGCAGGAACAGTCCGGTGTCTCATACAATCATCCAATATTTCGGGCATTAAGGAATCCACAAGTAGTAAAATTACTTTTTTCATTTGTATCTAATCCTTCCTAGAAAAGATGATTTTTCAATCGAAGGGTCGCTTTTAATGGCAAGTGATCCGATGCATCGGAATCCTTTTGTATAATTTCTACAGAAGAAATATGGATATGTTCATTTACAAAAATATAATCCAACTGAGATTTTGGTTTTTTTGAAGGGTAGGTATATATAGGCCCTGCTATAGCCATATGGCAAACATCCTGTAAATGTTGGGTAATTTTGTACCAGGCTTTTGTCCCCGGTTTCATATTCCAATCCCCCATAATAATGACAGGCTTGCTTTCCCGGGCAATTTTTTCTGTAATAAAATCAATTTGTTTATGGCGAACAAATGGATTAAGGCTTAAGTGGGTGACGAAAAGTTTGATTGGGTTTCTCTGGAATTGGGTGTCTACTTCTAACAATGATCTTCCTTCCAACCCTTTTGGATAAAATAGATGGTTTATTTCAGATTCAATAGGATACTTACTTAAAAAACCATTTCCGTATTGCCTTACTTCCATGGAACCCTTTATAGTAAAGGTAAGTGCAGGTCCATAAGCATGATGCATGTTTAATTCCTTAGCAATCCAGGTAATTTGGTCTTCAAATTTGCTTCTTTTCGAAAAAAAGCGATCCACCTCATTTAAACTGATATAATCTGCACCACTGTGTTCAATGACGGAAGCAATTCTCTTCAGGTTAACTTTTCCATCCATCCCTTTACCATGATGGATATTAAAGGTCATCACTTTTATTTCCATGACTCACTCTCCACGGAGATGTATTCAATTTATTTTGTGTACTTTAGTGCAAAAGTATATTACGGATTCATTGTTAATAATTAGTATTAGATGGCCTACATACAAACAATCCTTTTAGTTAACCTTTTAAAATAGGGAAAGGAGTGAAATTAATGGGGTGTAATGGAAGGAAAGATATTCTAATCTTTTACAGCAATTTTGGAGATGGGCACCTGCAAGCGGCTCGAGCCATAGAAGAAGCAATTCAATTGCAACAAGCACAAAACAATACGATGGTCATTGATTTTATGGAATGCCTCCACCCTGTTATTTATCCAGTAAGCCGCCATATTTACATGCAAGGGGTAAAGAACTTTCCTTCAATTTATCGTTATATTTTTCAAAAAACCCGCAATAGCAACTTTTCCCGCATTCTAAAAACACTTCATATTTCAAGCCTTAAGCGTATGCTGAAATTATTGAAGGATTTGAATCCCAGTGTCGTGGTATGCACTTTTCCTTTAGCTGCAGCAACCATGTCCATGCTTAAATCCTATGGGTTAACTAAAGTCCCCACAGTAACAGTGATTACAGACCATACAGACCATAACATATGGACTTATTCCCATATTGATCAATATATTGTAGGTTCAGAGCCCGTTCGTCAAGCCTTAAAAAAATATGGAGTCCCGGAAGGAAAAATTGCAGTTACAGGTATTCCTATTCGCCCTGCTTTTAACAAACCTTATTCCCGGGATCAATTAAAACACAAGTATGGATTGGATCCCACATTGCCTACTATTCTCGTCGCTGGAGGCGGGTATGGACTAATGGGTGAAGGGTTGTCCAGCTTATTAACCTCAGATGCCCTACCCCAAAAATTACAATTCATTTTTGTGTGCGGCCATAATGAAAAACTAAAAAAACAACTTACGGAAACCCTCCAGGATTCAAAACATCATATTTTTATTACAGGTTATATTGATTATATCCATGAATTAATGGGAGTTTCTGACCTGATGATTACCAAAGCCGGGGGATTGACCATTGCAGAAGCCCTGGCCATGGAATTGCCCATGTTATTTTATAAGCCTCTTCCTGGCCATGAACAGGATAATGCCCAAATTTTTATTCAAGCAGGTGTTGCCAGGCAAGCGAACCGCTTTTTGGATTTAAAAACCATGGTTGAAGAAATATTAAACAACCCTCATTTGCTTCAAGACATGAAAGAAAAAACAAAAAAATTCAACCGAAAACAATCTGCTTTCGATGCGTTAGATATCATTATGCAAGCATGAAAAAAATCCTATGCTTAAATGCATAGGATTTTTCCGTTAAAAATAATGTTTGGTTATTTTTTTTGCGGGATAATTAACACAGGCACTTTTGCTTCATGAATAATTCCATTGGAAACACTGCCTAACACTGTCCCTTTTACCAATCCCATACCCCGAGATCCAATCACGATATAATTGGCTTCTGCCTCTTTGGCTAAATGGCTAATTTGTTGGACCGGGTCCCCAATTAACATTTTTAATTCGTAATCCACACCCTGAGTTTGTAAGTACTCTACTGCAGTTTTGGTTGCATTATTAAATAGTTCTTTCTGATAATCTCTAATGACTTCTTCTTTTATATATAATTTTGTATGTATGGTTTTAAAGGAGAGCTGAACATTTGCAACAGTAAGTTTACCACCAAATGCCCTGGCTAATTTAACCCCTTCTTTTAATGCCTCAAGGGCGTTTTCTGAGCCATCTACGGCAACTAAAATGTTTTGTTCCAATTCGACTACCTCCTATATGAATCATTCATAGCTAAAACAAAAAGACCTTTTGCATGAAACATAAGGCCTTTCTTTATTATAATTGGCGATAAGAAGCGCTATAAGCCAGGTTTTGTTCTTCTGTACTACAAACGGCAGCCAGCCTCGTACAAAGAAGAGACAGTCATCTATCTACGGAAAGGAATTTCCGTTTGCCCTCTGGTTCATTTCCCTTTGGACAATGCCCCTACCAAATTTGGGTTGCTCGCTTGAGGGGTTTACCCCGTTCCACCTCTGCCGTTTCCAACAGAGCTACGTCACTGTGGCACTTTCAGGTTAGTCATACCATAGCCCCAGAGGGCCTTAGGTATTTTCACCGCCGTCAGCCGTTCCCGGCTGCCCTACCTTGCGATAGGCACAAACACTCCGGACATCGCAGTCCGGGCGAGCCTGGACTTTCCTCTGCTCATGCAAAATGAACAGCGACTATCCACGCTTCTTATCTATATTATATACAATTTTTAAGCTTGTTTTTCGAAAGCATAGATTATAATACAACAATCAAGAATAAAAGTAAAGGTGCTAGACCTGATTTCCAGTAAGTTACTAATTATCTTCAATTAATGCACATTATAATGCAAATACGGATTGGAGTGAAATACTCAGATCCTCAAAGACAATGGACTTGAGCATGTCCTGTGCCCCGTATGTTACACGGGTAGTATATACTCCGTCTTTTAAATGATAAATGTGTACCATTTTATTGGCAGTATCAACAATCCAATACTCTTCCACACCAAAACGCTGATATAAATCAAATTTTTCATTATAATCCTTTAATGCCGTTGATGGAGATAAAACCTCAACCACCAGGGTTGGAGCACCCTGACAGCCTTTAGCAACAATTTGATTTTTATTACAAACAACAGCGACATCAGGTTGAATGATTTGATTTGGCTTTTCATAATCCTCATTCTCACTCAAATACACATCAAAGGGAGCTGTAAACACGTAACAGTTTTTGTTTTGAAAAAATGTACGCAAAGCAAAATACAATTCTCCAACAGCAAATTGATGGTTGGAAGATGGAGAGGGTGTCATATTGTATAATTTACCTTCAATTAACTCCCAGTTTCCTTCTAATTGTAACCAATCTTCATAGGTGGAACGACTTGATTGATCAGGAATACTCATAGACATTCACCTCTTTAATTAATATACCATAAACAGTTTTTCCTTTCCTCACACGAATTGGATAAACTAAGTTATAATGGAAGTAAGTGTTTCCACCATATTAAACTTTTGGAGGCAAATATGACCCTTACTGGTCCCAAAAACCTATATAAATCTACGGATTATCTACGGATTATAGTAAAAATACCTAGGTATTTGAGTCATTCGCTCCACAAACATTGTGGTCTTGGTTGAGCCAGTGAACAAGCTGTAAATCCAAATACTCGACAACATCA
>CAMLDI010000028.1 GCA_946478845.1 uncultured Paenibacillaceae bacterium | reverse complement strand
AACAAGGTGAAAAAATGGAATTGCGCCAATTGTTATATGCGATTAAAATAGCAGAGGAAAAAAGTTTTTCTAAAGCAGCAGATCAACTTCATCTCGCCCAACCTTCATTAAGCCAGCAAATCATTAAACTGGAAAAAGAGCTGGGTGTCCGTTTATTTGAGAGGGAAACCAGTCCTTTGCGGCCAACTTATGCGGGAGAACGATTCTTGGAAACCGCTCATAAAATATTAGATTTAATCGAGCAGTTGCGCAAAGAAATGGAAGATGTGGGGACTCTGGGTGGCGGATTGTTGACCATTGGAACTTTACCGATTACAGGAGCCCATATTATGCCCCTGGTTTTGCCTGTTTTTAAAGATAAATATCCTGGAATTGAAATAAGGTTAATAGAAGAAACGACGGCGAATTTGGAATTGCTCACAGCCCGGGGTTCAACAGATATGAGTATTTTATCATTGCCTGTGCAGGAACCTAATTTAGAATGGGATGAAATCTTAGAGGAAGAGATTTGCCTGGCAGTACCCAAAGGCCATCCCTTAAGCGGGGAGAAAGAAGTAGACCTTGGAATGTTAAAGGATGAATCCTTTATTTTATTAAAAAAAGGGCAGGGGTTTCGGCACCTTTCTATGAAATGGTGTAAAGAAGCTGGTTTTGTGCCTCGCGTAGTATTTGAGAGTACCAATATCGAAACTGTTCAATCTTTAATTGCTGCAGGCATGGGAATTGGATTTGTCCCCAGTATGGTAACAAGGCAGAAGCATAAGGAATTGACCCCGGTTTATATCCCTTTTAAAGATCCGAAACCTTATCGAACATTAGTAATGGCTTATCGAAAAGGGAGATATCGCTCAAAAGCCAGTATGGCTTTTATGAAATCTATGAAAGAAGTGCTTTATAGTAAATAATTAACAATAGTGTGCAATATTTGCACTGTTAAAAAATTGTAGACCTGATAGAATTTATTTAGCATTAATAATTTATATCAAATTAAAGATTTTTTCAGAAGTACCGGAGGTGCAGACTTATGTCAATGAAAGCAACAGGAGTAGTACGTAAAGTCGATGAATTAGGAAGAGTGGTAATTCCTATTGAATTACGACGCAATCTTGGAATTGCCGAAAAAGATGGTTTAGAAATCTTCGTTGATGAAGACAAAATCATTCTTAAACGTTATGCGCCAGCTTGTACATTCTGTGATTCCGCAGAAGACATCCATAACTACAAAGGACGCAATATTTGTGGCGGCTGTCTCCAAGAATTACAAAACATTAAATAAATTATTTAATCATTGATAAAAAAACGCGAGGACGAAATAAGCCTCGCGTTTTTTTATACATCCTCAGAAGTGTAGCTATTTATTAAAAAAAATAGCCACATCCTCCATGTTTTTTGTAAATTGGGCCTTTGGCAGACTATCTAAGACTTGTTGCCCATATTTTTTTCGATTAATTCGCGAGTCCAAAATAATGACCATACCCCGATCTTTTTTTGTCCGGATTAAACGACCGAATCCCTGTTTTAAGCGGAGAATTGCCAGGGGGAGCATGTATTCAAAAAAGCTGCTTTTTCCTTCCTGTTCCATTTTATCTGTACGGGCTTTGATCAAGGGTTCAGAGGGTACAGGAAAGGGAAGTTTGGCGATGACTACGCAAATCAAATCATCTCCTGGAACATCTACACCCTCCCAAAAGCTCTCACAGCCAAACAGTATTCGATTGTTATGATGGCGAAAATCCTGGAGGATACTATGCCTTGATAAATCAGAACGGTGCAAAAGGCCCACCATCCCTTCTTCTTCTAACCAGGGTTGGAGTTCTGCAAAGATCCGATTCATCTGGCTGTAAGAAGTAAATAAAAGAAAGGTTCGTCCTTTTGTTGCTAATAAAATCTCTTTCATAGATCCCAATAAAAAATTTTCATACTGGGGATCCCTTGGATCCGGGACATCTTCAGGCACTAATAGTAAAGCTTGTTTTTCATAGTTAAAGGGACTTTTAACTTCCAATGAAGAATAGTGTTCAATTCCCAATCGTTTTGCTACAAAGGAGAAATCCCCCTGTGTTTTCAAGGTAGCTGAAGTCATAATAACTGTTTTCTCCCCAAAAAGGGATTCTTTAAGCAAAGGATGGATCTCGATTGGGGCAGAGTAGAGATGTAGGGTATTGGCCCACCAATGATCATCTTTTAATTGGGAATTTCCCTGAGGTTCTTCATAAGAAACCCAGGTTGCCCATTGATCCGAATCTTCCTTTAATAAGACATGACGTAAGCGGCGTTCCGCTTCATCAATTTGAGAAACGTATCTTTCAATTCCACTGACCGTTTCACTTTCTCCTTCCCCCAGCTCAATCTCTTTTTTCTTCTCATTAAAAAGAGCTTTCCACTGGGAGAATACCTCCCCAAAAGGAAACTCTGCTATAAAAGGTTTCTTAACTAAATATTCTTTGGCAGGGCGCTCTGCCAGAATTTTTGCAAAGGGAGCAAAAAGCTCATCTAATTGGGTAATTAAACGGGTTCGAATTCCCTGGGTTTGGGAACGCAAAATGGGGTCCTGGGTCTCCCTTGCCCAGGGGGTTCTTTTATTTAAATAACGGAAAAATAACCGATCTATTTCGCCAATGCTTACATGGTATGTAAATTGTTTGGTGACCTGGTCTTCTACCCGGTGGGCTTCATCCATGATCACAGCATCATAGGCTGGCAGAATGTTGGCCCCTTGTTGCCGCAGGATAAAGTCAGTAAAAAAAAGAGCGTGATTTACCACAATAATATGGGCATTCTGTAATTTTTTTCGGGCTTTCTGGATATAACAATCACGGTAAAAGGGGCTGCTTTTCCCGGCACAGTCTTCTGCATCTCCATTAATTTGTTGAAAGAGGGGGCCAGGCATGGAAAAGGGAATCTCCTCTTTATCCCCATTTTTCATGGAAGACAAATGTTTTTTAACTTTTTCTAATAAAGGAGTGCAGTCTTTTTCTTCTTCTAAACTTTCTTTCATTAAATCTTCCAGGCGGCGCTGGCATATGTAATTCCCCCGTCCTTTGGCTAATTCAAAACGGAATTCTTCTCCCCATTCCCTAGATAAATCCCGTAACACTTCCTTAACCAGGGGAAGTTCTTTTTTCATTAATTGCTGTTGCAGCGTAATGGTATTGGTGGAGATAATGACTCTTTTTTCCTCTTTTAATGCCCAAATTGCGGCAGGAAGAGTATAACCAAAGGATTTTCCTGTTCCGGTTCCTGCTTCGATTAGGCCATGCTCCTCCTTCTTTAAACATTGAAATACTTGATTGGCCATTTCGAATTGGGCTTTACGAGGTTGATATCCTTCCACATACCTGGATAATAAACCGTCTTTTTTGAAAATTTTATACAGTGTTTTTGAGTATTTTTCCATAAGTTCATGGTAACATAGAAAAAGATGGATTGGTAACAGTACCAGTAGTTTTCAATAAATATGGAGGGGAAGTAATTGGAATATCGCAGATTAGGCAATTCTGGATTGAAAGTAAGCCAATTAGGACTTGGCAGCTGGTTGACATACGGTGGCATGGTAGAGGACCAAACGGCTGAGGCATGTATTGATAAAGCTTATGAATTAGGAATCAATTTTTTTGATACAGCAAATATTTACCGCCGTGGCGGTGCTGAAGTGGTTGTGGGAAGGGCCTTAAGCAAATATCCCCGGGAATCCTTTGTATTAGCTACGAAAGCCTATTGGCCAATGGCTGAGGGACCAAACGATAGAGGCTTATCTCGCAAGCATATTTTTGAACAGGTCCACGCTTCTCTAAAACGATTAAATGTGGATTATATTGATCTTTGGCAATGCCATCGTTATGATACAGAAACACCACTTGAAGAAACCCTACGGGCCATTGATGATTTAATTACCCAGGGAAAAATTTTATATGCCGGCGTTTCTGAATGGACGGCCGTACAAATTTCCGATGCTTTGCATATTGCAGATGTGAAGAATTTAGATCGAATCATCTCTAACCAACCCCAGTACAGCATGCTGGAGCGCTATATTGAAAAAGATATCCTTCCTCTTTGTGAACGGGAAGGGGTAGGCCAGGTAGTTTGGTCCCCCCTTGCCCAGGGCGTGTTAACGGGAAAATATAAAAAGGGACAACCTATTCCAGAGAATAGCCGGGCCAATGATCCTTTAGCCATTAATATGATGAAAAATTTCTTATCTGATGAAAATTTGGATAAAGTGGCTCAATTAGAAAAGGTAGCAGATGAAAAAGGATGCACATTGCCAGCCCTGGCCCTGGCCTGGGTATTAAGGCAACCCAATGTAGCCTCTGCCATTATCGGAGCTTCAAATCCAAAACAAATTAAGGAAAATGTGAAAGCACTTGATGTGACATTTACAAAAGAGGAATTAGACAAAATCGATGGCATTCTGCAAGCGTAAAGAATGGAAGTGTGGTAAGATATTTTCTGGTAATTGAATGAAGTGAAAGGAGAGAAGAAGACCTTGTTAGCACCCGAAGAAAAGAAAGGGTTGGAATTTAAACCCTATAGCGGAAAAATAGAACGAGGCAAAATCCGGGAAATGGTACAGGCCATTGGTGATCCTAATCCGGTATATACCGATTCTGAATTTGCTCGTCAGGAAGGTTTAAAAGATATTACAATCCCTCCTACATTTATGGAATCATTTGATATGTGGGAAGGGGCCAGTTTTGATGATTTAGTAGAGTTTTTAGAAATGGATGCCCGTAAAGTCCTTCATTTAGAACAGGAATATGAATATTTTGCTCCAATTTATCCAGAAGATGAAATCAGTGCCCAAACTGTGGTCGCTGATGTGAAAACAAAGAGAAACGGGATGGCCCTATATACTTTAGAAACAACTTATCATAACCAGGACAGCCAATTGGTCATGAAATGCCGAATGGTTCTGGTTCAAGTACCTTAAAGGAGGCACACCATGGCAGCATATTTAATGGAAAATTTAGACCTTGAAGTTGGTGTGGATTTGCCCCCTGTGAAAAAAGCGCCTGTAACCCATACCCAATTGGTGAAATTCTCCGGGGCTTCTGGAGATTTTAATCCAATCCATACGGTGGAAAGCGCGGCGAAGGAAGCAGGGTTAGATGGGGTCATTGCCCACGGCATGTTAATCATGGGTTTTGCTGGAGAAGCACTGACCACCTGGGTACCAAGAGCCAGTATTCAAAAGTTTAATGTTCGTTTTTCAGCCATGACGAAACCTGGAGATGAAATAGAAATTCGGGGCAAACTTGCGAAGAAAGTAGAGCAAGAAGATGGAATTCTTGTAGAAATTAAACTTCAGGCAGTGGACCAAAAAGAAGAAGTAAAAGTAAAAGGGACTTGTGTTGCCCTTTTGGCAGATAAGAAATTATAAGTTTGAGGGGTACCGATGGTACTCCTTTTTCAGTTTCGCTGATTTTTGGTATGTTGAAGATATGGAAAGAGGCTTTTTTTACCTTTTCACAAATTCACTATAATGTTCACTTGTTTATCACAGACACACCGGCTATTTGGGAATATAATAAAAGTGTAAAAAATAATACCCCAATGGGTATAGGTGGTGTGTGGAAATGAGTACAAATACTATTGTAATTGGTGGGAATTTTGCTGGATTAACTGCTGCTTTGGAATTAAAAAGGAAAGGTAAATCCCAACATGAAGTGGTTCTCATAAGTAAATCCACCGTATTTACCTTTATTCCTTCCTTAATTTGGGTACCTTTTCATTGGAGAGAAATCAAGGACATTGTGGTACCTGTTGAACCGATATTACAAAAAGCAGGAGTCAAGTTTATCCATGCGGAAGCGCTTCGGGTGGACCCGGATAAAAAAGTCGTTTACACCACGAAGGGGGAATACTTCTTTGACCATGTAGTAATTGCCACTGGACCAAAAGTGGTTGATGATATTGTAGAGGGTTTTAAAGAACATATTCACTACATTGGCACACCCCATGGGGCCATGGAGGCACGTAAAGCGTTGCAGCAACTAAAGGAAAATCCAGGACCTATTGTGGTAGGTGCCACACAGAATGCAGGTTGCATGGGAGCGGGATATGAATTTCTTTTTAATCTTGATAAATGGTTAAGAGAAGAGGGAATTCGCGATCAGGTGGAATTGACCTGGATTACTCCTGAAACCTTTTTGGGACATTTCGGAATAGATGGCATTAAATTTGGCAAAGAGATGCTGGAAGCTTTTTGTAAAATGTTCAATATAAAATTTCGTACAGAAGTTGGGATTGAGAAGGTTGAAAAAGAATCAATCTACCTAACCAATGGTGAAAAGCTTCCCTATAAATTTGCTATGATTATGCCACCCTTTCATGGTGTTGATTTTTTGAAAAATTCTCCAAAACTTCAAGTTACTCCTACTGGCTATATCCCTGTTCGAGATAGTTATCAACACATCACGTATCCATATGTATGGGCAGCTGGCATAGCTATCGATGTAAAACCTCCTTTTGTTCCTGGAAAGGTTCCATTCTCCGTCCCGAAAACGGGTTTTCCTGCGGATGAAGCTGGAAAAACCGTTGCCGAAAATATTATTCGGTTAGAAAAAGGAATTAAATCCCTTAGAAACAAACCTTTTGGTAAAATTCCTGGACTATGTATTATGGATGCAGGAAAAAAAGAGGTACTTATTGTGACAAATCATCTGTTCAAACCTCGCCAATTTGCTATTATGATTCCTATTGTAATCTATGATGTGGGGAAAAGGCTTTTTGAAAAGTATTTTCTCTGGAAAACGAAGCATGGCTACTCCTGGTTGCCTTAGAGTTTTAAAGGTGAACAGGCAACCGATCAGTAAAGAACTCTCGAATTAAGTGAGGGTTCTTCTTTTTTTCAGCGGGATTTTTCCTCCCTTTGTAGCTTTCGATACAGAGTCATACATTAATATTGTTACAAATGATTTTGTTACATATTTTTGTTACGTAATATATACTGGATTAGTAGACAAAATATTACTTTTCACACCATGTAACAGAAAATGAATATTTAGGTTCATATAGATGAAGGGAAGGGGACAGCATGAAACAAAAAATCGGCGTTATTAAATTTGGCGGGATTACATTGATCATTTCTGGCATTCTCTTTTTTGCACAGTATCTATTTGTTCTGCCCATATTCAGTCCCCCGCTAGCGGATGCGGATCTGATGACATGGCTGCAGGACTGGCGCTTCAATTTCGCAATGGCAGATGAATTGCTTATCTTTGCCACATTATGTTTGATACCTTCAATTGCTGCATTATACAGGATATTGGTGAAGGTGGATAAAATCAAAACATTGTTGGGTTGTAGTCTTTTGGCTGTCGTCATACCAATCAATTTATTCTTGGTAATTATCTTAGGGCGATTGGCCTATCCAGTGTATGATATGGAACTTTCACCTACTATCTACAAGTTGGTTCTCAGCACATACTATGGAGGCACGCACTGTGTAGCCATTATACTGAGTATGGCTACCATCATACTGTGTCTCGTAATAAGAAAAAGTGTAATTGGCAAGTCTATAGGTTATTTAGGATTTGTGGTAGGAATCTTGGACTTTATCGGCTCCTATCCCTGGTTGATTGGAACCGCAGTGCTATTTGTTTCTCAACTGTTCTTCTCAGCATGGTTTGTCATACTCGGCATGAGGATGCTGAGCAGATCAGAAGAAGTAGTAGCATCAGATTGTAATAACTAACTTTATTTAACTTTGAACAACTTATTATAACCTTGACATTTCCTTATTGCGGGTGGTGTCAGCTTCGCTGGTACTCCCCCATCTAGAAAAATCCACATAAAAAATTAACCCCCGGATATCTCCAGGGGTAAGTCTTCTATTTAACACTCTGAGGGACCCAACCATTCGTCATCGTTAGCATCAACAGGAATTTAAAAAACTAAAACTTACCGGTCTAGCAACACGTTTTTTATTGATGCCCGATGTGCAGTTCCATAAACATAGAAGAGGATTTCCTTGGTTCTTCAATATGTGTTTTTTGGGTTGGTAACTGCGAATAGGTGAATAAATTTTCCGACTCTACAACTCTCCTTAATCTAATGGCGAATAATATGAAACTCCATTCCATACAGGTCCGGGAAAATCCGGATTTTAGAGGAAAGCCCCTGGCCATTGTTCCAAATGGAACTGACCGATGGTTGAGTCTCTCAAAGTGTTAATCCCTTTCTATGGCTTTAGTATACCATGTCTGTCTTAAAAAAATGGTGTCTAAAGATTGAAAGAAATTTGAAATAATTAAGAACACATAGAAATAGTAAAGATATGTTAAACTAATTTAGTACATCTTTATTTTATTTTCCGTTAAAGGGGATTTTTTACTATGTTTTCATTAACTGAACTATTATCTTATCTGCAAACAAACGGTATTGTAGTACCTGATGCACCGAAAGAGGATATAATCTTATTAGGTTTTACTCCTATTTCCAATCCGGTAGATGGGAAGCTTTCCTGGATGAAAAATCAAACATTAGAATGGGACAAGGTTCATTCACCCGTTATTATTTGTGGGAAGGAAGCTCCTTTTCCTGTTGATCATCCTTCTTTTTTTATTCCTGTTGATCACCCTCGTTTAGTTTTTGCCATGATTGTAGACCGTTTTTATCCAAAAAAGAAACGGTCAGGTATTGATTCTACTGCCGTCATAGGAGAGAATTGCCAGATTGGAAAGGATGTTTATATCGCTCCCCATTGTTTTATTGGAGATAATGTAGTGATTGGTGATGGAACTGTAATACATTCCAATGTTACGATTTATGAACAAACTACAATTGGAAAGAACGTAATAATCCACAGTGGGACAGTAATAGGCGCAGATGGATTTGGTTATGAGAAAGATGAAATGGGTGAATTTCGGAAATTCCCTCATATTGGTGGGGTAGAAATAGAAGATGATGTAGAGATTGGTGCTAATACTTGCATTGATCGTGGAACATTATCTAATACATTTATTGGAAGGAATGCAAAAATAGATAACCTATGCCATATTGCACATAATGTTCAGGTTGGTGAAAACTCAGTTGTCATTGCTTTATCCATGATTGGAGGAAGCACCAAAATCGGCAAAAACAGTTGGATTGCACCATCTACAGCAGTTAAAAACGGAATTACAATTCATGATGATACGTTAGTGGGACTTGGTGCAGTTGTTTTGAAAAACGTTGAGGCAGGGGATATTGTAGCTGGTGTCCCAGCCAAATCTATAAAAAAAGGATAAGAGGTTATGTTTCATGAGTAAAAGGATTCTTGTCCTCGCGCCCCATACAGATGATGCGGAAATTGGATGCGGTGGCACCATTGCTAAATACATTGAATTAGGACATGAAGTGTTCTATCTTGTTTTTTCTGCCGCAGAAGAATCTGTTCCTCAGGGATTCCCAAGGGATGCCTTACGTAAAGAAGTTTTACTGGCAGCTAATGAATTAGGGGTCGAGAAAGAAAATATACAGGTTTTTAATTATAAAGTAAGGTATTTTACTTATTCTCGTCAGGAAATTCTTGAGGATATGGTTCGATTTAAAAAAGAAATAGCTCCAGATATAGTTCTTCTACCTTCCCGAGATGATATTCATCAAGATCATCATACAATTACTATAGAAGGAATTAGGGCTTATAAAAGCGCATCCATTCTTGGTTATGAATTGCCATGGAATAATTTGCATTTTAATTCTCATTGTTTTAGTGCTTTAGAAGATGCTCATATTCAAACAAAAATACGTTCTATTTCTCATTACAAAACACAGCAAGGACGTCAATATACTAATCCGGATTTTATTCAGTCATGGGCGAGAATGAGGGGGACACAGTCTCAAAATAAGCTTGCTGAATCTTTTGAAGTGATAAAATGGAATTTATAAAATTTGTATTACACAACCCCGTTTAAGTTCGGGGTTTCTTTATTTTATTAAGAAATTGTTGGGTTAAATTGTGGTGGAATAGGGCTAAAATAGAAATTGTATATTTTGAATGTTGTTTAAAAGGAGATTTACTAGAAATGAAACTTTTTATCGGCATTGTCCCGCCCGATGAATATAAAGCAAAACTATTAACATTCCAACAACAATGGCCTGAAAATAAACTGCCAGGTCGAATAGAACCTCATATCACGGTCAAAGCTCCCTTTGACCCGCCTAAAAATAATTCCTGGATTGAAGAAATCGGCCATTTATGCGAGAGAACCCCTATATTTTCTGTAGTTTTAGGCTCCCCTTCTTCTTTTGGAGAAAGGGTAATCTATCTTTCTGTGAAATCAGAAACTTTGTTTCCTTTGCATCAAGAAGTGATTCGGGTTTTTACTGAAACTACAGGATTTCGAGTTTCCCAAAGTGAAGGGAAAACCTATACTCCCCATTTAACCCTGGGAAATACCCGACACGGATTAACTTCAGCGCAAATAATGGAGATGGGGGTCAAAGCCTCCCATGAACTTGTGCCTTATCCAGCATTTCATGTTCATTTTTTAAGGGTTTATGAAAAGAAGGACAGATTTACTCCCTGGAGCAAGATGATTGATCTGCCCTTGCAAAAATAGAAGGAAAATTCGGTTATAAAATGGAAATTATCTCATATGTCATTATAGTTACCGGTAGGTGTTGCCAATGGAAGATTATTTCCCCACTTTAGAAGATGTGTTTTTGTTTCATGAAGGAACCATAACCCAGTGTTATAAGATGATGGGGGCACATCCTGTAAGGCTGAATGGGGTAGACGGAGTGCGATTTCGCGTGTGGGCTCCACATGCAAGAGACGTTAAGGTAGCGGGGAATTTTAACGAATGGTCTGGTTATTTGCACCCTATGGAATTAGTTCCGAATTCTGGCGGGATTTGGACTTTATTTGTTCCGGGTATAGGGGAATGGGAATGTTATAAGTACGAAATACATACTTATCAAGGAGAGGTATTGTATAAAGCAGACCCTTATGCCTTTTATTCTGAACAACGCCCTGCAACAGCATCCCTGGTGTTTGATCATCACCGCTATGAATGGCATGATTGCCAATGGATGGAGCAAAGAAAGTTAAACAATACCCATCAACAGCCTTTGAATATTTATGAGGTCCATTTAGGGACATGGAAACAAAAAGAAGGCAATTCATACACCTATCGTGAGCTTGCCATTGAATTAGTGGATTATGTAGCTGAAATGGGGTACACCCATATTGAATTATTACCACTGACAGAACATCCCTTTGACCTTTCCTGGGGGTATCAAAGTACAGGATATTATTCTGTTACCAGCCGTTATGGGACACCGGATGACTTTAAATATTTCGTAGATCGCTGCCACCTACGGGGAATTGGGGTCATTATGGATTGGGTTCCCGGACATTTTTGCAAGGATGCCCATGGGTTAAGGCTTTTTGATGGCACCCCACTGTATGAACCAGCAGACCCCCGCAAAGGAGAAAAAGAATTCTGGGGAACCTTAAGTTTTGATTTTGCAAAACCGGAAGTATCCAGTTTTCTCCTTTCAAATGCTATGTTCTGGTTTGATGTCTTTCACATAGATGGCCTCCGGGTTGATGCTGTAGCCAGTATGCTGTATTTGGATTTCGGCAAAGAACATGGAAATTGGGTTCCAAATCAGTATGGAGGCAGGGAGAACATTGAAGCTATTTCTTTTTTGCGTAAATTAAATGAATTTATTTTTGAAAGCTATCCTGAAGCCTTAATGATGGCAGAAGAATCCACAGCCTGGCCTCTTGTGAGTGCACCTACCTATTTAGGAGGGTTAGGATTTAATTATAAATGGAATATGGGATGGATGAATGATACATTACGTTACATGGAAATGGATCCCATTCATCGCAATTGGCACCACGAACTCCTCACATTTTCCTCCATGTATGCTTACTCAGAAAATTATATTCTTCCCTTTTCCCATGACGAAGTGGTTCATGGCAAGAAGTCTTTGCTTAATAAAATGCCCGGTGATTACTGGCAGAAGTTTGCTAATTTAAGGCTGCTTTTTGGCTATATGTTTGCACATCCCGGGAAAAAATTATTGTTTATGGGCGGAGAGTTTGGCCAATTTATTGAATGGAAGGATACAGATTCTCTAGATTGGTTCCTTTTAGACTATGAAATGCATCAGAAGTTGCACTCCTATGTAAGAGAGTTGAATTATTTTTATCGACAACAACCCGCTTTATGGGAATTAGATCAGGATCCCCTTGGTTTTTCATGGATTGATGCCGACAATCGCAATCAAAGTATATTAGTTTTCATGCGTAGAGATCAGAACCAGGAACCTCTCATTATTGTGTGCAATTTTACACCTGTTGTTTACCATCAATACCGTATTGGCCTTCCTCTTAAAGGGGTGTATGGGGAAGTATGGAACAGTGATCATGAGGTTTTTGGCGGTTCAGGAGTTACGAATGGGGGGGATTTACTGGCACAGTCTATCTCCTGGCATTATCAACCATACAGCATGGCGATTTCTATACCACCCTTGTCATTTTGCGTTTTTAAAAGAAAGGAAACCAAACCAGGGGGGATCAGTCGATGAGGCAAAAGGAGATTGTAGCAATGCTTCTTGCAGGAGGGGAAGGAAGGCGCCTTGGCGTACTGACTCAGAAGAATGCGAAACCAGCTGTCCCTTTTGGGGGGAAATATCGGATTATTGACTTTACCTTAAGTAACTGTACCAATTCTGGGATTGACACCGTAGGGGTTCTTACCCAGTATCGCCCCTTATTATTAAACTCTCATATTGGCATTGGCAGCCCCTGGGATTTAGACCGTAAACATGGGGGAGTGACAGTTCTTCCTCCCTATATGGAACAACGGGGAGGGGAATGGTATAAAGGTACCGCCAATGCCATTTATCAAAATATTAGTTATATAGAACAATATAATCCCAGGTATGTATTGGTAATTTCAGGTGACCATATTTATAAAATGAATTATGGAGAAATGCTGGGATACCATAAGGCGCAAAATTCTGAGGTGACTATTGCTCTTATTGATGTTCCAAAAGAAGAAGCATCCCGTTTCGGCATCATGAGTACAGGGGGCAATGGGGAAATCTTAAGTTTTGAAGAAAAGCCTAAAAACCCAAAAAGCAATCGTGCTTCCATGGGAATTTATATTTTTAATTGGGATCTCTTAAAACAGTATTTGCTCAAAGACGAAGAAAATGAAAACTCCAGCAATGATTTTGGCAAGGATATCATCCCTCTTATGCTGAAAGAAAAGAAGAGGATGTATGCATTTCCTTATAAAGGATATTGGAAAGATGTCGGCACCATAGAGAGTTTATGGGAAGCACATATGGATTTGTTGACAGAGCATTCTTTATTTAATTTATTTGATTCTAAATGGAGAATTTATTCTGTGAATCCCAACCAGCCCCCACAATATATTGCCCCCACAGCTAAAATTAGCCGTTCCATGGTGAATGAAGGATGTATGGTTTTTGGCGATGTGATTCATTCTGTATTGTTTTATGGTGTTTCTATTGGAAAAGGAACATTAATTACTGACTCCATTATTATGCCAAATGTAAAGATTGGAGAAAATGTTCGTATTCATAAATCAATCATTGCTGAAGGGTCGATCATAGGAAATGGTTGTCGAATTGGCGATTTTGACAATCCCACTTCTGAAATTACAGTAGTTGGGGAACATTCCCATTTATATCCAAATACCAGTTTTAAATATGGGAAAATTCATGCTTAAAAGGTGAGGGGGAAAAGGCATGGGTCTTGCCTTAGGGGTTATTAATTTAGGGTATGAACCTGAATTGGAGGATTTAACCATGTACCGGTGCTGTGCTTCCTTGCCCTTTGCCGGTAGGTATCGATTAATTGATTTTGCTCTATCAAATATGGTGAATTCTGGTATTCGAAATGTCGGCATTTTTGTAGGGAAAAAATACCGTTCATTGCTGGATCATTTAGGTTCAGGAAAGGAATGGGATCTTGATCGAAAACAGGGGGGGTTGTTCGTATTGCCCCCTATGTTTGATGAAAAAGGCCGGAATTATTTTGGCGATGTGTATCACTTTTATAATCATATGGATTACTTTTATCGTTCACCGGAATCCTTTATTGTTATGACAAACGGTCATACTGTCTATAATGTGGATTATCGCCAGGGGATTCAATCCCATATTGATTCCGGGGCAGATATTACAATGTTATATCTTGACCGGGATGATTTTTCTGAAGTAAGTATAGAACCTACCTATTTACAGGTAGGTTCTGATGGAAGAATTGAAGGCATCAATAAAGAGATTCCTTTAGGAATGAAAGATCGTTTATCTTTAGAAACTTACATTTTGCAGAAAAGCCTTTTTCTGAAAATCATAGAAAATTGCCTAATAGAGGGGGGGAAGAATTGGGTAAAAGACGGATTTATGCAACATTTTGATAAGTATAAAGTAAATGGGTATCCTTGTAAGGGGTATGGAGCGATTGTAGATTCTGTTCCCGGTTATTTTTATCACAGCATGGAATTGCTCCATCCTGAAGTGTGTTCTTCTCTTTTTTATCGGAAAGAGCCAATCTATACAAAAGTTAAAGATGAACCCCCATCCCTTTATAAAGAAGGGAGTAAAATTGTAAATTCCCTCATTGGAAATGGCTGCAAAATTGAAGGGAAAGTAGAGAATAGCATTCTCTTCCGGGGGGTTCATGTGGGCAAAGGTGCAGTCGTAAAGAATAGCATTGTGATGCAACGATCTTTGATCAGTGAGAAATCTGTGGTTGATGGAGTGATTATTGATAAAGATTCATTAATCACTGAGGGAAAAATCATTAATAGAAAAAGAGTTGAGCCAATAATTATTCCTAAGAGAAGCATTATCTAACAGAAAGGGGTCGCCTTTTATGAAAGTATTGTTTGTTGCAAGTGAAAGTGTACCTTTCGTAAAAACTGGCGGGCTAGCTGATGTTATCGGTTCTTTGCCTGAGGCTCTTCGCAAGCAGGGAATCGATGTGCGGGTGATTATTCCTAAATACAGCGAAATATCCGACCATTGGAAATTGAAAATGACACGAATATGGGAAATGACAGTACCTGTTGGTTGGCGCAACCAATACTGTGGGGTTGAAACCCTTACATATAAGGGGATCCCTTTTTATTTTATTGATAACGAATATTATTTTAAACGGCCTGGTTGTTATGGGCATTATGATGATGGGGAACGGTTTGCATTTTTTAATCGGGCAGTGCTTGAAGTTTTACCATATCTGGATTTTAAGCCTGATATTATTCACTGCCATGATTGGCATACGGGCATGATTAGTGTCTTCCTCCATTCCCATTATGCCTATCATCCTTATTATCGTTGGATTCGTAATGTATTCACCATCCATAATTTAAAATACCAGGGGATTTTCCCTTATTCTATTCTCCATGACTTATTAAATCTTGGGGATGAGTATTTTACCATGGATGGGGTTGAATATTATGGGAATGTTAGTTTTATGAAGGGTGCTCTAAATTACTCAGATATCATTACAACTGTAAGCCCTTCCTATGCCAGTGAGATACAAACTCCCTTTTATGGAGAAGGGTTGGACGGGCTTTTACGAAAACGGCGTGATCATTTACAGGGAATATTAAATGGAATTGACCATCATTTTTATAATCCGGAAACCGATCCTTTTATTTATTACCCATACAAGAATCCCATAGAGGGAAAAAGAGAAAATAAGAAGAAATTGCAAAAGGTTTTAGGGCTGGCTGTAAATGAGGAAATTCCTATGGTCTGTATTGTCAGCCGTTTAGTAGAGCAAAAAGGCATGGAATTAATTCTTCATGTGTTAGAGGAAATGATGACCCATGATGATTTTCAACTGGTGGTTTTGGGGACAGGGGACCATCGTTATGAAGAAGCATTCCGTTGGGCAGGGAATCAATTTCCCCATAAATGTTCTGTCCATTTTACTTTTGATGAACCTTTTTCCCACCAAATTTACGCAGCATCAGATCTGTTCTTAATGCCTTCTTTGTTTGAACCATGCGGGATAGGCCAATTGATTGCCTTGCGTTATGGCACCATACCAGTGGTAAGGGAAACAGGCGGGTTACGTGACACAGTACGACCTTACAATGAGTATACTGGTGAAGGCAATGGTTTTAGTTTTGCAAATTATAATGCTCACGATATGATGTTTACTTTGCGCAAAGCCTTTCAAATTTTTAAGAATAAAGCAGTATGGCCCCATCTTGTCCAACATGCAATAGAGAGTAATTTTGTCTGGTCTACATCTGCTGCACAGTATGGGGAAGTATATCGCCGGTTGGTGAAATTGTGAGAGGGATGCCAAATGTTTTCTAATAAAGAACAATTTTATGATGTTTTTATGAGAACTTTAGAAGTTCATTTCGGCGTCAGTCTAGAAGAATCCACAGATTTGGAAAAATATAAAGCATTAGGAATTATGGTTCGCGAGTATATCAGCCAGAATTGGATCGCCACCGGAAATACTTATGAAGAAAAACAAGTGAAACAAGTGTATTACTTTTCCATGGAATTCTTGCCTGGAAAATTTTTGGGGCAAAATCTCTTGAATTTAGGGATTTATGATCAATGCCAGCAGTGGTTAGGAGAATTAGGGATTGATCTTGCTGAATTGGAAGACCAGGAGCCGGATGCTGGTCTTGGAAATGGTGGATTGGGAAGATTGGCCGCCTGTTTTCTTGATTCTATGTCATCGATGGAATTGCCAGGCCATGGCATGGGGCTTCGTTATAAATACGGATTATTTGACCAGAAAATTGTAGATGGCCATCAAGTGGAATATCCTGACTTCTGGTTGAAAGAAGGAACCGTTTGGGAATACCGCCGTTCAGATGAAGCCGTAGAAATTCGTTTTGGCGGACACGTTTGGTTAGAACAACAGGGAGATCGTTTCCATTGCCATCATGATCATTATGATGCTGTGTTAGCGGTACCATATGATATACCCGTTATTGGATATAAGAATCATACTGTAAATACACTGCGCCTGTGGAGTTCGGAACCTATTTCCAGAGTAGCACATGGGATATCCCCACAATTGGATTCTATTCATAAAGTGATCGAATCCCGGCGTTCATCAGAAATTATTACAGAATTTTTATATCCCGATGATACATATTACGAAGGTAAAGTATTGCGTCTTAAACAACAATATTTTTTAGCTTCTGCTGGGATTAAAAACATTGTAAATAATTACAAAAAATTAGGATTGTCTCTTGCAGATTTTCCTCAGAAAATAAAAATCCATCTTAATGATACCCATCCTGTGGTTGCCATTCCGGAGTTGATGCGAATCTTGCTGGATGAGGAAGGTTTAGGGTGGGATGAAGCATGGGGGATTGTCCATGGCAGTTTTGCCTATACCAATCACACCATTCTTTTTGAAGCATTAGAAACCTGGTCGATCGACTTGTTTCAAAATTTATTGCCTCGTATTTATATGATTGTGAAAGAAATCAATGAACGATTTTGCCAAGATTTATGGAATCGGTATCCTGGAAATTGGGATAAAATCCACCGGATGGCTATTGTGGCAGACGGGCGCATTAAAATGGCCCATCTGGCTTTAGTGGCCTGTTACAGTGTGAATGGAGTTGCCCGCTTGCACACAGAAATATTGAAATCCAGGGAAATGCGTGAGTTTTATGAGAATAGCCCTGAAAAGTTCAATAACAAAACCAATGGCATTACTCATCGCCGCTGGTTAATAAAATCAAATCCAGGATTAACCCATATGATTACAGGGGCAATTGGGGAGAAATGGAAGACTAACCCCCTGGAATTAAAGAATTTAAACTTTTATGCGAAAAACCCAGGATTTCAAGAACAGGTTGAACTGATCAAACTGAAAAATAAAGAGCTTCTTGCATCTCATATACAGGCTCATTATGGGGTAAAGGTGGATCCCTATTCCATTTTTGACGTACAAATTAAACGATTACATGCCTACAAGAGGCAATTGTTAAATGCCTTGCATATTTTGTACCTTTACCTGACTTTACAGGAAAACCCGAACCTTGATTTTTATCCAAGGACCTTTCTTTTTGGAGCCAAGGCAGCGCCTGGTTATTATCTGGCAAAATGTATTATTAAATTTATCCATGATGTAGCCAAAATGGTCAATGATGACCCTTGTGCCAGGGATAAAATAAAGGTGGTATTCCTAGAAAACTATCGCGTTTCCCTTGCAGAGAAGGTTATTCCTGCAGCAGATTTAAGCGAACAAATTTCCACGGCAGGAAAAGAAGCATCAGGTACAGGGAATATGAAGTTAATGATGAATGGATCTATGACCATTGGAACTATGGATGGAGCCAATGTAGAAATCCATGAAGCTGTCGGTTCTGATAATATGTTTGTTTTTGGAATGTCTTCTTCAGAAGTGATGAATTACGAAATGTTTGGCGGATATAATGCCTGGGAAATGTATCATCATGACCCTCGCATTAAAACAGTCCTGGATTTCTTAATCAATTACGCATCTTCTAAACGGCAAATGGAATATGAAAGCATCTACCATAATTTATTGTTAGATAATGATGAATATTTTGTGTTAAAAGATTTTGCATCCTATGTTGCTGCCCAGGAACAGGTAGATTATGCCTTCCGGGATCGGAAACGATGGATGGAAATGAGTATAAGAAATATTGCTGAATCAGGGATTTTCTCCAGTGACCGCACCATATCCCAATATGCGGGGGAAATCTGGGGGATCAATTCAATTCCAATTTTGTAAGGGCAGGTGGTTGAAGATGGAAAAGGGATGGATGGTTCATAATTCACACAACAAATCTTTTCGCAGGCCTTTTGGAGCGGTTCGGGAGAATGAACCAATCCAGTTGGAGCTTCACATTGCAGTTGTTGAACCAGACCCCCTTTTTGTAAGGGTATGGGAAGAAGGGAAGGAACCCCAAAGAATTAAGATGATTCTCCATGAAAAAACGCCTTCTTTCAACCGTTACCTGGTTTCTTTTTCTGCACCTGACCACCCTTGTTTGCTCTGGTATGATTTCGAACTATTCGTTGAAGGAAACTGTACCTATTACGGAAACAACAGGGAAAGTTTAGGGGGAGAAGGGGAGATTTCTCCTTTTCCCATTCCTTATCAAATTACGGTTTATAAAAAAGACATGTCCCTTCCCAAATGGTTTCGGGAAGGGATTATTTATCAAATCTTTGTGGACCGATTTTACAATGGTACGGAAGATGGGAAAGTATTAAATCCGAAAAAAGAAAGCTTAATTCATGGCAATTGGGATAACACCCCCGTTTATATTCGTGATTGTAAAACGGATCATATTATTCGCTGGGATTTTTTTGGCGGGAATTTAGCAGGCATTATTAAAAAATTATCCTACTTGCAAGACCTTGGGGTGTCTATTCTTTATTTAAATCCAATTTTTGAAGCTCCCAGCAACCATAAGTATGATACAGGGGATTATCATAAGATTGATCCCATGTTTGGAGAGGAAAATACCTTAAAAGAACTGTGCGAGAAAGGAAATGAGATTGGTTTTTCTGTTATTCTGGATGGGGTATTTAGCCATACGGGGGCAGATAGCATTTATTTCAACCGCTATGGCAATTATCCATCAGTAGGGGCTTATCAATCTGTGAAATCCTCTTATTACTCCTGGTATTGGTTTAAAAACTACCCGGAGGAGTATGATTGCTGGTGGGGAATCGATACATTGCCCAATGTAAAAGAATTGGATCCTGGTTATCAGGAGTTTATCATCACAGGGGAAAATAGTGTCCTGAACCATTGGATGGACGTAGGCATTAAGGGCTGGCGTTTAGATGTGGCTGATGAACTACCAGGTGAATTCATTCAGTTGTTTAAGGCGGAAATGTTAAAAAAGGGTAAGGAAGGGATTTTGATTGGGGAAGTCTGGGAAGACGCCTCCAACAAAATCAGTTATAGCAAACGCAGGGAATACCTTCTTGGACAAGAATTAGATTCGATTACCAACTATCCTTTCCGGGCTTTTGTTATCGATTTTCTCCTGGGGCGTGCAACAGCACAACAAACCTATAAACGGTTCATGAACCTTTATGAAAACTATCCTCTGCCTTCCTTTTATGGAACCATGAATATTGTCGGGAGCCATGATGTCCCCCGCATTTTAACGGTGATGTCGGAGAAGGAAGACGGGACAGAGGAACAAACTTTTTTACGAACAAAACTGGCTGTTTTGTGGCAAATGACCTTTCCTGGCGTTCCCTGTGTGTATTATGGGGATGAAGCAGGAGTCACAGGGGGATTGGACCCATTAAACCGGAAAACCTATCCTTGGGGCAATGAGGACCAGGAGTTATTAAAATGGTATAAAAAAATGATTGGCATTCGCAATACATATCCCCTTTTTGTTTCTGGCACCTGGCAGTCCTTTTATCAGGATGATGATATCTATGGCTTTATTCGGGAAATCAAAGGAGAGAAAGATGTTTTTGGCGAACCCCAAACCAATGCCTTTGCCATGGTCATCTTGAATCGCAACGAAAGAGAAGAAAAAATTATCTCCATGGATTCTTTTGCTGATCCCAACCAGGAAGTTATAAATGTGATGGACCTAATCACCCAGGAGATTTATCACTGGTATCATGGAAATTTCCATTTCCATTTAAAACCCTTGCAGGGTGCTATATTGATGAAGATGGATTAGAAAAAAATTTGATATTTAAAACCTTAGCCCAAGAACCATTTGTATCCTCTTAACAATGCGGACCAAGGTGGGTATAAGGAACACCCTGAAGAACATGTCCTAAGACAATCATAACAATTGGTTCTTAAAAATTGCCTGTGGAAATTCTTAAGAAGTTCTTTAGAAAACTTGGCTAGCGCCAAGCCTTTTGGCGACAGCCCTAGTTGCACTTATGCAGATCAGATAAAATTTTAAAAAATCTGATCTGCGAAAAAAAGCAAATGACCCTCACTAACGGTTCATTTGCTTTTTTGTTTGAACATCTAAAACATGATAATATTACGTTCTATCCATTATAATGGAATAATAAGTGAGAAAGAAAGGAGTTGTCATTCCATGTCTTTACGATTTATTGTTGGGCGGGCTGGCAGCGGTAAAAGCCGTTGTTGTATTGATGAAATACGCAATCGATTAGAACAAGAGACCATGGGTTCTCCTTTAATATATCTGGTACCTGAACAAATGAGCTTTCAGGGGGAATACGATCTAGCAACCTCTCCCGGGTTACAGGGCATGATTCGAGGGACAGTGTTAAGTTTTCGCCGCCTGGCCTGGAAGGTTTTGCAAGAAACAGGGGGAATGTCACAGACTCATATTGATAGTTCCGGTATTAAAATGGCCCTGCGCAAAATCATCGAAAAACATAAACATGAATTTAAATTATTTGGACGAGCCGCAAACCAGGGGGGATTTATTGACCAGCTGGAAACCATCTATATGGAATTTAAGAGATATGGAGTTACCTCAGATGGGTTAGTTGAAAAACAGAAACAAATTTCCGGTGATAAAGAAGACCATGGGACGATTTTTTTACGGGATAAAATACAGGATTTACAGTTGATTTTTCGGGAATTGGAGAAGTTTTTAGTTGACCGGTATATGGACAGTGAAGATTATTTGCCCCTTCTTGCCAGCAAGATTCCCTTTTCTGACTATCTTGCAGGAGCAGAAGTTTGGGTGGATGGTTTTCATGGGTTTATCCCCCAGGAATATGGCGTTCTGGCTGCTTTATTGCGCAGAGGGTGCAGAGTCACTATTACCTTAACCCTGGATCAAATTCCACAGGATGATTCCCTGGATTCTTTCAGTTTATTTTATCCCTCATCCCAAACGGCTCTTAAACTCTTGGAATTGGCTGATTTACATGGCATCGAAGTGGAACCAGTGTACCAATTGCCAGCAGAAGGAGCCTGCGCCCCCCGTTTTCAACATTCCCCGGTGTTAGAACATCTGGAAAAGGAATTTGGCAAACGGCCAGCACAACCCTATGAGGGTACACCTGAGGGATTAACTCTCTTTTCTGCAGCCAGTAAACGGGTTGAGGTAGATACCGTAGCCCGGACAATGATTGGGCTGGTGAGGGATCAAGGTTACCGCTGGCGGGATATGGCCGTTTTTGTGAGAAATCCTGAGGATTATAAAGATTTGTTTACCACTGTTTTTAAAGATTATGGGATTCCTTACTTTTTGGATCAAAAACATTCCATGCTTCACCATCCATTGCCAGAATTTATTCGGTCAGCTCTGGAAACGGTTCGTTTTAACTGGCCCTATGATGCCCTGTTCCGTTGCATTAAAACGGATTTACTATTGCCCAGTCCTGAGGCAGAACCCCATTTGTACCGGGAACAGGTAGACCTTTTGGAAAACTATGTGTTAGCGAATGGAATCGAAGGCTATCGTTGGACCGATGGGAGACCCTGGATTTATCGGAAATATCGAGGGTTGGAAGATCATGAGCAAGCCCGGGAAAAAGAACAATCTGAGGGTGAAAGAGAGAAAGAAGAAATTATTAATCAGTTAAGAGAACAGGTTGTACAACCATTAGTATCTTTAAAAAGAAGGTTAGAACAAGGGAAAACAGCCTTAGAATTGGCGAAAGGGTTATATGATTTTCTCGAGGAAACCGGTGTTCCGGAGCAATTGGAACAATGGAGTATCCAGGCCAGGGAAGAGGGCCATCCTGAGCGGGCAAGGGAGCATGGACAGGCCTGGCAGGCCATTATTGATATGTTAGATCAATTTGTGGAGGTCATGGGGGATGAAACGATGGACCTTCAGGATTTTATGCAAATTATTGATTCCGGTTTAGAAAGCCTGCGATTCTCCTTAGTGCCCCCTGCTTTGGACCAGGTGCTCATTGGGGCTATGAATCGTTCCCGTCCTACAGGTTTGCGCTGTTCATTTATTCTCGGCATGAATGATGGGGTCATCCCTGCCAGGCCAAAAGAAGAAGGGTTATTGGCAGAAAGTGAGCGGGATTTTCTTGGGTCTTTAGGGATGGAACTGGCACCGGGAAGCAGGCGCCAGTTATTAGAGGAAGAGTTTCTAATTTATTCTACAATGACTTCCCCCGGGGAACAGCTTTTTTTAAGTTATCCTCTTGCAGATGAAGAAGGGAAAGCCTTGCTTCCTTCTATATTAATTAAACAAATTCGGGCCATGTTTACCCAGTTAGAAGAACAGTGGAATACCATGGAACCGGGAGATGTTGCTGAGGAAAAACAACTGGAGTATGTCTCTATGCCTGATGCAACATTGACGTATCTGGCAACCTCTTTGCAACAATGGCGCAAAGGATACCCCATGGCCTCCCTCTGGTGGGATGTGTACAATAAACTGCTGGATCTCATTCCAGAAAAAGTATCTTTAATACAGAGTGGCTTATTTTATCGCAATCAGGAAAAGCCTTTAGGCCAAGATGTGAGCCGTAGTCTCTATGGAAAGAAATTGTTGGCCAGTGTATCTCGCATGGAAAAATATCGTTCCTGTCCTTTTTCCCAGTTTTTATCTCATGGGTTGCGCTTAAGGGAGAGGGAAATTTACCGTCTGGAAACGCCGGATATTGGCCAGTTATTTCATGGCGCCTTAAAATTATTTGGCGAGCATATGCGGGAACATCAATTGACCTGGGCTGATTTAAGTGAAGAAGAATCAAAGAAAATCGCTACGGAAAAAGTAGAATTGCTGGTTCCCCGTTTGCAACGGGAGATTTTACTTAGCAGCAATCGGTATAAGTATTTAACGAAGAAATTAAAAAATGTGGTGGGGCGGGCTGCTTCTATTATGAGTGAGCACGGGAAGCGCAGCGAATTTGTGCCTTTAGCCCTTGAGTTGGGATTTGGACCAGGGGAAGACATCCCTCCCTTGCGCTTTACCCTGCCTAATGGTTGTGAAATGGAATTAATTGGCCGGATTGACCGGGTGGATGGAGCAAAAGGGGAGAAAGGCCTTTATTTGCGGATCATTGATTATAAATCCAGTGCAAAAAACTTAAATTTAGCGGATGTTTATTATGGCCTTTCTTTACAAATGCTGACCTATTTAGATGTATTAATCACCTTTGCCGAAAAGATGTTTGGGGAGAAAGCCTTGCCTGCCGGGGTTTTATATTTTCATGTGCATAATCCTTTATTGCAACAATCTGTGCCTTCAGACCTGGAAAAATTGCAAAAAGATCTCTTTAAAGAGTTTAAAATGAGAGGATTGGTCATGGCTGATCCTGAAGTGATTCGTTTAATGGATAATACCCTGAGTTCTGGGCATTCGGAAATGATTCCTGTAGCTATAACGAAAGACGGGGGATTTTATAAAAATACCTCTGTAGCCACAGAGGAACAATTTGCGGCATTACAATCTTATTTGCGGGAACTTGTCCAGGAGACAGGGGTCAAAATTACGGAAGGGGACGTGTCTATTTCCCCTTATCGCTTGCGGAAACAGGTCCCCTGTACCTATTGTCCTTATAAAGGGGTGTGCCAGTTTGACCAATTAATTGAAGGCAATGCTTATCGATTCTTAAAAAATGAACCTAAAGAAAAAGTATGGGAAAAAATTGCGAAAGAGACAAGGAGGGAATGAGGATGGAAATGAAGAAACCCGTCGATAGTACCTGGACCGATGAACAGTGGGAAGCCATTGCCACTCGGGGAAACAACACCCTGGTGGCAGCGGCTGCAGGATCGGGAAAGACAGCGGTTCTTGTTGAGAGAATCATAAAAATGATTACCGATGAGAAGGATCCCATTGATGTAGACCGCCTGTTAGTCGTAACTTTTACCAAAGCGGCTGCATCAGAAATGCGGCAACGGATTGGGGAAGCCATTGAAAAAGAGTTGGGAAAACGCCCTTCTTCTCTCCATCTCCGCCGCCAATTAACCCTATTAAACAGGGCAACCATTACCACTCTTCACTCTTTCTGTATGGAAATATTGCAACGGTATTCTTTTCGCATCGATTTAGACCCGGCTTTTAGAATCGCCGATGATACAGAAGCCCAGTTATTGCGCAGGGATGTCATGGAGACCATGATGGAAGCCCAGTATAAACAGGCAGATGAAGATAGCCCTTTTGTCCTTTTAGTTGAGCATTATGGAGGGGATCGGGACGATACGCCCATCAAAAATCTAATTATTTCCATTTATGAATTTTCCCGCAGCCATCCCTGGCCAGATTTATGGTTAGAAGAAGTATTGGCCAATTTTAAAGATTTGAGTTTAGAAAAGATCAATCAGTCTTCCTGGTTCAAGTCATTAATGGGAGATGTTGCATTAGAGTTAAAAGGGGTAGAGGCATTACTTAAGGAAGCAGTCCATTATGCAGAAAGCCCCGGGGGACCTGCCGTTTATATAGATACCCTTAAAGAAGACCTTGCCATTGTCAATCAGGCACAGGAAGTGATCCATTTTTCCTGGGAAGAAACCTATCGGGCAATGAAAGTGTCTTTTGGCAGATTAAAGGCTTGTAAAGGGAAAGACATTGATGAAGCGGTAAAAGAAAAAGTGAAAAATTTGCGGAACGAGGCCAAAAAGAGATTTGAAAAAGTGGGGGAAGAATTGTTTTCCATTCCACCCCAGGTGTATATTGATAACTTAATAGAAATGGCTCCTTTGATGGAGAAAATGATTGATCTGGTTCGTTGTTTTGCCGGGGATTATCGCCAGGCAAAAAAAGAAAAAGGGGTTGTAGACTTTTCGGACCTGGAGCATTTTGCCCTCCAGATTTTATTGGATGAGGAATCCGCGCCGGGAAAACCCATTCCCTCAGAAGCAGCCATGGATTATCAGGCCCAATTTAGAGAAGTTCTTGTGGATGAATACCAGGATACCAATATGGTTCAGGAAACCCTGCTTACCGCTGTTTGCAAAAACGGGGGTAAAAAAAATGGGAACTTGTTCATGGTGGGTGATGTGAAGCAAAGCATTTATCGTTTCCGTTTAGCGGAACCAGCCTTGTTTATGGGGAAATACCGCCTGTTTCTTAAGGATGGGCAGGGTCCTGGAAAACGGATTGATTTGGCGAAAAACTTCCGCAGCCGCAAGGAAGTATTGGATGGAGTCAATTTTATCTTTAAGCAATTAATGAGCGAAATTGTCGCGGAAATGGAATATGATGAGTCTGCGGAATTAATCCCGGGAGCAACCTATTATCCTGACCCCGGGGAAAATGATGTTTCTATTGAAGTGATGCTCATTGACCGCAATGAAGAAAACAATGAGCAACCGGAGGAAGAAACGGAAACTACGGATAAACAGGAAGATACATTAGATCCCGCAGAGTTGGAAACGGTTCAGTTGGAGTCTCGTTTAATAGCCGATATAATTATCGAATTAATTGGCAGAAAATCTGGGAAGCCCTATTGTATTTACGATAAAAAAACAGGAGAAATGCGCCCTGTGACTTATCGGGATATTGTGATTTTATTGCGGGCTACCAGCGCATGGGCACCTGTGATGATTGAAGAGTTTAAATTAAAGGGAATTCCTGCCTATGCGGAGTTCTCTAGCGGATATTTCGAAGCCACGGAAGTGGAAATTATGGTTTCCCTGTTGCGTATTATTGATAATCCCATTCAGGATATTCCTCTGGCCGCTGTCCTGCGTTCGCCATTTGTTGGATTAAACGCAGAGGAAATGGCTTTCATTCGTACTGGACAACCTTCAGGCTCTTATTATGAAGCCCTTCAGCGGTATGTTCGTAGTGAAGAAGATGAACTGGAAAGGGATGAATTCTTACGACAACGTTTAAATGATTTTCTGGTGAAGTTAGAATCCTGGCGTAGCGAAGCCCGTCAGGGTGCGTTAGCCAGCCTGATCTGGCAAATTTATCGGGAAACTGGATATTTCGATTTTGTAGGGGGATTGCCAGGAGGCCGGCAACGGCAGGCGAATCTACGGGCTCTATATGACAGGGCCTGCCAGTATGAATCCACATCCTTCCGGGGATTGTTCCGCTTCCTGCGTTTTATTGAAAAAATGCAGGACCAGGGAGGGGACATGGGAACAGCCCGTTCCTTAGGGGAACAGGAAGATGTAGTGCGAGTGATGACCATCCACAAAAGCAAAGGGCTGGAATTTCCTGTTGTATTTGTGGCCGGATTGGGAAAACGGTTTAATCTCATGGATTTAAACGGGAATTTCTTGCTCCACAAAGAATTAGGCTTTGGCCCAAAATATGTGGATGCCGATTTGCGGGTCACTTATCCCAGCCTTCCCCATATCGCTATCAAACGCCGGTTGTTGCGGGAACAATTGGCAGAAGAAATGCGGATTTTATATGTAGCTTTAACAAGAGCCCGGGATAAATTATTTATCATGGGTACGGTAAAGAAACTAATGAAATCCCTGGAAGATTGGGCAAAAACCGTAGATGCCCCGGGCTGGCATTTGCCAGACTATGAAATGGTAAAAGCCCGTACCTTTTTGGATTGGATTGGTCCTGCTTTAGTTCGCCATCAGGACATAGAAGGGGTCATTGCCGACTTTCAAGGAAATGTGGCCATGTCCCAGGTCAGAGAACATCCCTCTTGCTGGAAAATTCATTTTATCCATCAAAATGAGCTAGGAGAGGGAATCCTTGCTGAACAGCAACTGGAAATGGAATTGGAAAAAGCCCTTGCCGAAGGAAAACCGGCCCCCCTCATGAGTTCATACCATGAAGAGGTGAATCAACGTTTAAACTGGCAATATGCTTACCCGGGTGCTACCCAACTCATTTCCAAATTAAGTGTTTCTGAATTAAAACGGCGCCATCAATTGGCTAAAATGGATACAGAAGAACCGGAAGAAGAGCAGTTAATCCTTCCTAAAACCATCGTGAAACGCCCACGTTTTATGCGGGAAGAGAAAATTGCCCCCAATGAACGGGGAACCATTATGCATGCCGTGATGCAGTATCTTCCTCTATCTATTCCTTTGACCAAGGAAGAAGTACAGGAAATCGTAGAGGAGATGGTGGAAAAGGATTTGCTTCTCCCATCCGAAGTGGATGTTATTAATGTAGAACAAATTTCTTCATTTCTCCATTCACCCCTTGGGGAACGGATCATGCAATCCCCCCAGGTATTTCGGGAACTTCCCTTTACTCTGGCATTGCCAGCACATGAAGCTCTTCCCCATTGGAAAGAAACCGGTGAAGTAACAGGGGAACATGTCCTCATTCAGGGGGTTATCGACTGCCTGTTCCAGGAAGGGGATGGGTGGATTTTGCTTGATTATAAAACGGACCGAACCGGTGTCTTTTCCGACGATGAATTACGGGAGCGATACCAGGTGCAATTGGATTACTATGGTCTGGCCATGGAGCGGATATTACAGCAACCCATAAAAGAGAAACTCCTCTATTTCTTTGATGGAGATCGAACCATTGTTCTTTAGGGAGAAGGTGCAAATAAGCGATGAGAATATTACACACATCTGATTGGCATTTTGGACGAACCCTGGAAGGCCGCAGCCGTTTGCCTGAACAGGAAGAGTTTGTGGATGAATTATGCCAGATTGCCCAGGAAGAAAAAATTGATCTGGTCCTTGTGGCCGGGGATGTATTCGATACGGTCAATCCTCCAGCCGCAGGGGAACAGCTTTTTTACGAGACCATTGCCCGACTTGCTGACGGAGGAAAAAGGAAAGTGGCAGTCATTGCAGGGAATCATGACAACCCGGATCGGTTGGTGGCAGCCCATTCCCTGGCTGCAGAATATGGGATCATTTTGCTGGGATTGCCTGTTGGGAAGGTATTGACCATCGATACCATGGGAGGGGAGAGGGCCCAATTGTTTGCTTTGCCCTATCCCTCCGAATCCCGTTTGCAGGCGTTACTAACAGAGAGCAATGAAGAAGAAATCCTGCGCAAGGCCTATGATGAGCGGATGGCGTACCTTTTTCAACAACAAAGCCAATATTTTCAGCCGGATACGGTGAATCTGGCCATGAGCCATTTGTATGTGCTGGGTAGCCATGAATCGGAATCAGAGCGCCCCATCCAGGTAGGGGGAGCCTACACCGTATCAGCAACCACCCTGCCAGCGGCGGCCCAGTATGTGGCTTTAGGCCATTTGCACCGTCCGCAAAATGTGGGGAAGGCACCTACCTTAGCCCGCTATGCAGGATCGCCTCTAGCCTATAGTTTTTCTGAAGCAGGCCAGGCGAAATCCGTTACCATCGTAGAAGTGGAAGCTGGAAAAACGGCAGAAATGAAGGAAATTTTCCTCACAAGCGGACGCCCTCTTGTGCGCTGGCAAGCCAGAGAAGGCATGGCACAGGTGTATCAGTGGATGGATGAAGGAAGGGACACTTCTGCCTGGATTGATTTGGAAATCCATGTAGAGGATACCCTGTCCCTGGAAGAAATTCATGGTTTGCGGAAAAGCCATAGCGGAATTATTCATATTCGTCCTATTTATAAGAAAAGAAATGAAGAAATGAAAGGCATTCTGCGTAAAGGGTTACCTATTGATCAAATGTTTGTCCATTTTTATGAACAACAAACAGGCGGGGCGAAACCCGATGAAGAAACCATTAAACTTTTTCTCGAATTGGTTGGAGAAGAAGGAGGGGAAGCCTGATGAAGCCGATTTTATTAAAACTGGCAGGTTTAAATAGTTTTCGCGAGGAACAAATTGTTGATTTCGCATCCTTGTGCCAGGGTGGGGTGTTTGGTATTTTTGGCCCTACGGGCAGTGGGAAATCTTCTTTATTGGATGCAATCACCCTTGCTTTATACGGAAGGGTAGAACGGGCCCAAAATAATACCCAGGGGATTATGAATCAAGGGGAAGACCAACTTTCCGTTTCCTTTACCTTCCAATTGGGAAACGCATCAGGGGTCAAACAATACCGGGTGGAACGGCGGATGAAGAGGACCGATGAAGTTCGGTTACGGACAGTAACGTCTCGCCTCGTAGAAATTCTGAGGGATGAGGAAATGGTCCTTGCTGATAAGGACCGGGATGTAACCCGCAAGGTAGAGGATATTTTAGGCCTTACTGCCGATGATTTTACCCGTGCGGTGGTCTTGCCCCAGGGTCGATTTGCCGAATTTTTATCTTTAAAAGGAACAGAACGGAGGCAAATGCTACAGCGCTTGTTTCACCTGGAGCAATACGGGGACCTATTAAACATTAAATTAAAACGCAGGGTGGATGAAACGAGAAGTGAAGTAGGGCAACTTGTTGCAGAACAAGCAGGCCTTGGGGAAGCGAGCAAGGACCATGTGCAACAGGCCAAAGACCGGGTGGAATTGGCCCAACAGGAAGCAGAACTGTGCCAATCCCTTTTTAATAAAAGCCAGCAGGAGCATGAGGATGCCAAAATTGTCCGTGGATTACAGGGGGAACTAACCTCCATCCTTGGAGAAATCCAAAGGTTAGCTTCCCGGGCAGGGGAAATGAACGAAATTGAAAAAAGGTTGAATCTGGCCAGGCAAGGGGAGATTCTCCGCCCTTATGCGGTAGCCTTAGAGAAGACTCTGGGGGATTTAAAAGCATGGGAAGAACGCCACGAACAGGTGAAGAAAGAATTGGCGGAAGCGGAACAGGCCTGGAAGATGGTCAATGAAGAATATGATACCCATGGAAAAAGGGCGTTAATTGAAGAGCCACAGTTAACCATTCGCCTTGAGCGATTGAAAAATGCCATGCAATTACAGGAAGAACTGCAACGTCTCCAACAGGATGTTAATAACCTGGAGCAAAGGGAACAGCAATTAAAGGAGAAGTACGCTGAAAATAAACAGGGAAAAGAAAAGTCCCAACAATTAGTAGAAAAAGCCTTGCAACGGCAGCAAGAGTTACAGGGCCAATTGCAACAAAATACCGTTTCTTCCGCGAGAAGGGAACGGGTAACTCAAGCCATGCAGAGTCAAAGGCAGATCATTGAGGAAGAAATGCGGAGCCTGGAACTGGAAAGGGAAGGAAAGAAAAAAGAAAAAGACATCCATGATGCTAAAACCCATTTAGCCCTAATTATGCAATCCCGCCATCAAGAACAATTAAATATAAATGAAGCTTTAAGGAAAGTAGAATTTCTATTTAATCAACTGAAAGAATGGGAGAATCGGGCACAGACTGGGGGAGAAGCTCTCCTCAGGCATAGCCAGCGGTTGACAGCAGAGAATGAACAGTTGAAAACCCGGCACTTAGCCCAACAATTAGCCCATGATTTGCATGATGGCCAGCCCTGTCCAGTTTGCGGCTCTACCAATCATCCTCATCCAACCACCGGCACTGTAACAGGGGATGAGGGTGAATCCCTTTCCCAACAATTGAATTTTTGCCAGGAATTAATCGGAAGAGGACAGCGTCTCTTTAACCAATACCGGGAGTTATCTTTGCAATTAGATGGGGTTTCCCGTTCTCTCTATGAATGGAAAGTAGAACAAGTAGAACGTGGAGATCAACGTGAGGAATTTCCACCATTTTCACCTGAGGAAAACCCCCCATTTACCGGGGACTTGCCTTCCATTCTCCATGTTTTCGAACAAGGGGAGAGGGAGTTTCTTGCATATAAAAATCGTGTATCCCAATTGGAACAATTCACTGGAGAAATTCGCCAGAAATCAGCGGCACACCTTCGTGAGGAAGCCCAGTGGCTTAGCACTATCGAACATCAAGAGAAAAGCCATCTTGAAATCCAGGAAAAATGGTTAGCTCACAACCAAACCCTGCAAGAATTAAAAAAACAATGGGATGAATTATTTGCCGATTTCTCTTTTGAGACCATTGGGATGGAAGGGGAAAAGATTCGCCAGCAGGATGCACTTCTAGAAGACATCCAAAAACGGTTAGCCTTAAGCGAACCATATATAGAGGAACGGAAAAAAGAAATTCTCTCCTTTAATGAACAAGAGATTCAATTGGAAAGGGAAAAGGTTCGCATTGAAACAGAGCTGCTGGGCAAAGGTGAGATAAAGGGCAAAGTAGAGAAAGAATTGAAGGGGATTGTAGGGAACGAGAAAGTTGAGGTTCTTTACAAACAAGCCGATGCACAACTTCAAAGCATGAAGATGAAAGCCACCCAATTGGCTTCTTTTTTAGAAGAAAAGAGACGGGGATATAGTGAAAAGGAAAAAGAAGAGGGAATTGTTGCACAGGGCATTCAAGATGGGATGAAAAGAAGGGATGAATCCATTGCGCTGTGGGAACAAGAGTTGGCGAAATCAGAGTTTTGCACCTTAGAACAGGTGAAAGAGTCCATCATGACCCCTGAGGAACAAAAACGCAAGATGGGTAATCTTGATGAGTATAAAGATCAATGGAAAAAATGGCATTTAGAAAAACAGCGGGTAGAACACTTATTAAATGGACGCCAGGTAGGGGATGAAGAATGGACGACCATTCAAGGGACTTTAGAACAAACGAAATTAGCAGCAGATAAAGCCCAAATCGAAAAGATTCGCTCTTTACGGGACCTGGAAGATGTGGAACGGCGCCATGGACGCTGGATGGCCTTAGAGAAGGAACGAAAAGATAAACAAACTCTATTAGATCGGTTGTTAAAATTACAGCAGGTGTTAAGAGGCAATGGGTTTGTGGAATTTATTGCGGAAGAGCAGTTAATCAATATTAGTTTTGAAGCATCTGCCCGCCTGGGTAATTTAACCCACCAGCGATATGCATTGGAAGTGGATTCTAGCGGGGGATTTGTGATTCGTGATGATGCTAATGGTGGGGTACGTCGTCCTGTCAGTACCCTATCAGGGGGAGAAACCTTCTTAACATCCCTATCACTGGCTCTTGCCCTTTCTTCCCAAATTCAATTGCGGGGAGAATATCCTCTGGAATTTTTCTTTCTCGATGAGGGATTTGGCACTCTTGACCAGGAATTATTGGAAACGGTGGTTACTGCCCTTGAGAAACTTCATTCAGAACGATTGGCCATTGGCATTATTAGCCATGTACCTGAACTGCGGGCTCGTTTGCCACGGCGCTTGATTGTAGAACCTGCCGAGCCATCAGGCAGAGGCAGCAGGGTTCAATTAGAGACATTATAGTGAAAAAGAGAAGTGGCTATTTTGCCACTTCTCCTTTCCATTGGTTCATGCCGCCTTCCAAATTATAAATATGGGAGAATCCTTTGCTTACAAGGATTTCACTGGCCTGGCTTGAACGGTTTCCACTCTGGCATACGATCACATAGGAATTATTTTTATCTAAAGCAGAAACCTGGCTTTCCAGGTCTTGTAAAGGACGGTTTACAGCTTCAGGGATATGGCCTTCCTGGTATTCTTCAGGGGTGCGAACATCAATGATTTCCGCCTCTTTTTTTGTAATCATACTTTTGGCTTCATCGGTTGAAATGTTTTCATAGGAACTTGTAGAATTTGTCCCATTGCTGCTGCAACCCGCTAAGAATACGATAAAGGATACGATAAGTAACATTACTTTTTTCATTTTATTCACCATCCTATCCTGTGATTATACTAAAATTTTAAAAGGAGGGGGAAGTATATGTGCGGCCGCTTTACTTTAACTGCGGAAATTGAAGCATTAAAGGAAATGTTTCAATGCTTTTCAACAAAGAAAATGCGAAGAATGAATCAATGGATTGTATAGAACCAATGATATATGCTTATGAAATTATTAAAGGCCTTCCAGATGGAAGGCCTAAATTATTTTTTTAAAAATTAAGCTGTTTTACGAGAAGATTGAACAGCTGGTTTAACAGTTAAATCTCCCACTGGTAATACAGTTCTGCCGAAAATTGGGTTGATGATTCCAGCTGCAGAGCAATACCAGGCAGAGAAAGCGGTTGCAAGACCAAAATAGCCAGCAATAGGTCCGCTGATTACTTTGAATTCAGTAAGAACAAGTAATACGAAGGTTACCATTAAAAAGCTGAAAGTAGCTAAAAGGCCAACGTTGAGGCGGAAAGTTGCAATCCACATATAAACGGTAAAAATAGTCCATGCAAGAAGGAATACTCCAACAGCGGTTTTTGCATCTGCACCGAAGTTTAATATGCCTGTTTTTTCTAAGTAAACCATGCTAGCTAAGGAAATCCAGAATAATCCGTATGAAGTGAAAGCGGTTGCACCAAAAGTGTTATTTTTCTTGAATTCTACATAACCTGCAATAACTTGAGCTACGCCCCCGTAAAAAAGTCCAAGAGTTAAGAAAAGTGATGCAAGGCTTGCTGGTACTAAAGATGCATTGGAAAGGCTAAGAATGAAAGTTGTGAGTGCGAAAGCAGCAAGTCCTAATGGACCTGGGTCAGCAATAAGATTTTTTTGCTCCATTTGTTAAATCCCCTTTTCTATATATTTGGTGCGACTAAAAAATATTACTTGTCGTTTCTGAACCATACCTTTCCCTTGTCCGAAAAAAAAGTAGTAGAAAACATCGAAAGTAGTTTAGAAATCAACAGTATCATTATAAAATGTTTTTCAAAAAAACTAAAACTTAAAATAATGTGAAAATAGAGTATTTTCCGGCTTAAATTTCGTTTTTCTTTTCTTTTCGTTGTTTTTCACTGTTTTATATCAGACTAAAACAGTGAAAAATGTTATTAAAACAGTTAAATTGACAATAAAGCATTATTTTCTACGAACAAAGTTTGTTGAATTAAAACAGGAAATGGAACAGTGGATTAGAAATAACCTGGTAAGGTGTAAAATGTTCATTAGGAATATTAGGAATTTCATGCTATAATTTTGCAAATAAGAAACATGGATAATTTTAAGATAGGGGTTGCTAAATTAATGATTACAAAATGCATCACCGTTTATACTGGTGACTATGAGATCTTTTCTGATATTTACGAAGAAATTCTTTCGTTAAATCTAGCTGAAAACGAGGAAGTTGAAATAGAAGGAATTACCGTAAGTGATTCTGGTGAAGTATCTGTTGATTACATTGAAAAAATGAAACAAAAACCAGAAGTTGCAGTCATGAAAATTCGTGATAGAAACATTATAATTATGCAACATGGTGAAATATTTGAAATCCTTATTCCCGCATAAGCAACAAATAACCTGGAGTTGAAACCGGGTTTTTTTCTTCAATATAGGCGATTTACATGTTCTAAACCCAAAAGAGAGGTTGAGTAGTATGAAGATGTCCATACAATGGACGTATCGAATTCCAGGGGATCCAAGGACAGTAACCTTTCTATCTGAGCCCATCCCAGTTGCCCATGTGCTTAGTGTATTCAAGGATATGGAAAAAACAGGGCGGGTTAAGATTGTAGATTTTATTGATGAAAAAGGTGCTTACTGGACGAAAAAGGAGATTGAGAAATATTTACAATCTCTGGAAACTGAACCTCATGAAATTATCGCCTATTTTGATGGTGGGTATCAAAAAGACAGAAAAAGTGCAGGCCTTGGTGTGGTAATCTACTTTAAGAAAAATAACCGTTCTTATCGCCTGCGCAAAAACTTGTATATTGAACATATTTCATCAAATAATGAAGCGGAGTGTGCTGCACTCTGGTTTCTCATAAATGAATTAGAAGAGTTAGGGATTCATCATACAGATGTTACAATCAATGGTGATTCCCATGTGATTATTCATCAATTACAAGGCGATTGGCCTTGTTATGAAGAGGTATTAAACCGATGGCTAGACCGTATTCAAATGAAAAGTAAAGATTTAGGTTTAACGCTTAACTTATGCGCTATATCTCGCCAGGAAAATAAAGAAGCAGACCAATTAGCCGGATTGGCATTGCGTGGGGAGAGTGTAAGTGGGTTAAAGGATTTGAATGAGGGGGATCAACAATGAAAGTCGCAAAATTCGGGGGTTCGTCTGTTGCTTCAGCGCAGCAAATACAAAAAGTATTTTCCATTATTACTGCTGATTCTGACCGGAAAATGGTTGTAGTATCTGCACCGGGAAAAAGGTCTAAAGAAGATACAAAAGTAACTGATTTATTAATTCGTTGCGCCAATGTGTATATGGAAAAAGGAGAAGCAGCTGAAGAATTAGAGGCCATTATCCAACGGTATCAGGATATTGCCCAGGGTCTGGAATTAGATAATAGTATTGTTAAAGAAATTCGTGAAGATTTAACCAATAGAATGACTTCTTATAACGGGGATGCAGGCCGTTATATGGATTTAATGAAAGCCAGTGGGGAAGATAACTGTGCCAAAGTGGTTGCGCGTTTCTTCCAAAGTAAAGGGGTTAATGCTTCTTATGTTAGCCCTCAGGATGCAGGTTTATTGGTTAGTAGTGAACCTGGAAATGGCCAGGTATTGCCTGAAGCCTATGAATTATTAAACACTAACCTCAAAAAATATGACGGGGTTGTGATTTTCCCAGGATTCTTCGGGAAATCCATAGAAGGGGAAGTTGTCACTTTGCCCCGTGGGGGTTCTGATATTACAGGATCCATTCTTGCAGCGGCGGTGAAAGCTGACTTATATGAGAACTTTACAGATGTAGATTCTGTGTATGCAGCTAATCCTAATGTGGTTGAGAATCCAAGAGAAATTAAAGAGTTAACTTATAAAGAAATGCGGGAGCTTTCTTATGCAGGCTTTTCCGTTTTTCACGATGAAGCCTTAATTCCAGCATTCAAAGCAGGCATTCCTGTGTGTATTAAAAATACCAATAATCCGGCAGCACCTGGAACGATGATTGTATTCGAACGGAATACAAAAGAAGCGGTAGTGGGGATTGCCAGCGATAAAGGATTTTGCAGCCTTTATTTAAGCAAATATTTAATGCATCGTGAAATTGGTTTTGGACGCCGTCTGTTACAAATCCTTGAAGATGAAGGGTTATCCTATGAACATACTCCTTCTGGGATTGATGATATCTCTGTTATTCTTCGGGAAGATCAATTTAATGGGGAAAAGGAAGCCAGAGTCCTTGACCGGATTAAGGCTGAGTTGGAAGTAGACGATGTAGCTGTTGTACGAGGACTAGCTATGGTGATGATTGTTGGAGAAGGCATGAGAAGAAATGTAGGGATTTCCGCTAAAACAACTAATGCTCTTGCCCAGGCTAAGGTAAATATTGAAATGATTAACCAGGGTTCTTCTGAAGTAAGCATGATGTTCGGTGTTAAAGGTGAAGATGCGGACCGGGCTGTTGCAGCGATTTATCAAGCCTTTTTTGCATAAATCTTATATAATTGGCCCATCCTGTACTAAAAAGTAAAATTTTTAGTGTGGGGTGGCAATGGAACAATGGAACGTAAAATCGATCCCTTTATGGTGGAATTTGCTGAAGAAAATCAGGTTTCACCAACTATTTTGCATCAAATCTATGATGTGATGAACCGTTATCGCGGGAAACAAAAAAACGGCGAGAAAATTACGGGAGACGATTTTATCGCAGATATGCAATTAGCATCCTATCTAACGGATGAACAAATTTCTCAATTCGTCAATGGCATGAAAAACGTAGAGAATTGGGAAAACATTGCAGGGGAATTAGAAAAGAAAATGAATTGGCAATAAGGGAATACACCCGGTTAGTCCCGGGTGTGTTCTTTTTGGTCTGCATCCTCCATTAATTCGTATAAATCTTGTTGGTTAATAACAGGTATTTCTCCATCTCGGCCAAACTGATCCAGATCAGCAGGATGGCTGCGAGGATGCTTTTGGTTCATTGCTTTTCTTTTTGCAGGATCTGTCATATCATTCCCTCCTTTGACATTCCTATTATGAGCATTTTTTCCTTTAATATGTGAAAAATCCAATAGAAAGGATGTTTTCAATAATATTTTAATTGCCAATCTCGTGGTTAAATTTTATAATCAGTATCTAGATAGAGAAAATATGGACCAAGTAAAGGAAGATGAGACTTCATGCGATTGGACAGGGAGAGAAAGAAACGGCGTAAACGGCGTATATTCTTTATAATAACCAGTATCATTTCGTTATTTTTACTTATAGGCGGTTATCTATTTTATTTGTATACAAGCGTAAAAGATACAGCTGCGAAAATTAACGATTCCCATTCATGGTCTGGCTCAGAAAAACGGGTGAATGGCAAAGCGGATTTAGAAAAAGGGGATCCTGTATCCATTCTTTTAATGGGTGTGGACCAACGGGAAAATGACACAGGCCGTTCTGATACCCTTATTATGGTTACTTTAAATCCAAAAACAGAATCTATGTATATGTTTAATATACCCCGGGATTCTCGTACAGAGATTGTTGGTAAAGGGACGCAGGATAAAATCAACCATGCCTATGCTTTTGGTGGAGTGAAAATGACCATTGAAACAGTGGAAAACTTTTTGCTTGATGTACCTGTTGATTATTTTGTGAAAGTGAATATGGAAAGTTATAAACAAATTGTAGATGCTTTAGGCGGTGTAAATG
>CAMLDI010000027.1 GCA_946478845.1 uncultured Paenibacillaceae bacterium | reverse complement strand
GAACATCAGCCTTCCAAGCTGAATACGTGGGTTCGATTCCCATCACCCGCTCCATCTGATTCATTTTAACAACGTCGAATATTCTTTAATGTTAAATTGATATGGGCAGTACCTGATAAGGTGCTCTATCTAAATCATTCCAACCACGTTATAAGAATGTGCTTATATAACAGGAGGATTTACAAATTTAATTTTTGAAATGATAATAATGCAGCCTTAAAGGCTGCTTTTTTGCTTATTAGATGAATATTCTATAAAAAGATGCTATCAATCATCTCAACAATCGACTTTCTGGTCTTATTTTGAAAAAGTGATACCATTGGTACCACCATTTCTTTTATTTTAAAGAAAACTTGGCTAGCGCCGAGCTTTTGTAGATGAAAATATTTATCTGATCACAACATCACTCATTATGAATTAGGATTGATTAAGGGAGAAGGTGAAGTGTCTTGGATACTTTTTACCGGGACGCATGGGCTGAAATAGATCTTGATGCCATTGGGAAAAATGTTCAAACCTTCCGCCGACTATTGCCGGTAGAAACAAAAATTATGGCTGTTGTAAAGGCTGATGGGTATGGCCACGGTGCTTATCAAGTAGCAATGAAGGCGTTAAAAGAAGGGGTATCTTACCTTGGAGTAGCTTTTTTAGAAGAAGCCCTGGAGCTTCGCCAAAAGGGGGTTACAGCCCCAATTTTGATTTTAAGCGCTATTCCTGCTCGGGGTCTTGCTCTGGCTGTAAAAAATCACATCACGTTAACTGCTTATCGAGAAGATATACTGGAAGCAATTATTCAAACAGCTGAAACATTAAATGAAAAAGCAATCATTCACATAAAATTAGATACTGGTATGGGGCGAATTGGAATTCAAAGTGTTGATGAATTGGATCGGGTTTTAACCAGGGCCATGTCCCATCCTTTGATTGAAGTAGAAGGATTATTTACACATTTTTCTACAGCAGATGAAGAAAACGGGGATTATTTTGAGTATCAACAGAAAAAATTACATGGTTTTCTAGAATTTATAAAGAAAAACGGTATTCATATTCCAATTATCCATAGCAGCAATAGTGCTGCTGCCATGTTCTATCCGGAAAAAAGCCAGCATATGATTCGTCTTGGAATTAGCCTTTATGGACAATACCCTTCTGAGTATATGAAGGAAACAGGAATCGAACTATATCCTGCATTTCAATGGAAAGCTCGTTTGTCTCATGTAAAGCATGTGCCTGGGGACACGAAAATTAGTTATGGAGCTACGTTTAGCACGAAGAAGGAATCTATAATTGCAACGGTTCCAATTGGATATGCAGACGGATATAATCGTCTTCTTTCTAATAAAGGATATGTTCTGATTAAAGGGCAACGTGTCCCTATTGTAGGCAGGGTTTGTATGGATCAGTTTATGGTTGATGCAACAGATCTGGAAGATGTACAACCTGGTGATGAAGTTGTTTTAATTGGAAGACAAGGGGAAGCTGAAATTACTGTTGATGAAATGGCATACTGGTTGAATACAATTAACTATGAAGTAACCTGTATGGTAAGTAAAAGAATTACCCGGGTATACTATGAAAATGAAAAAATTGTCTCTATATGCAATTGGATTCTTCCTGAATGTTAAATTTTCTTTAATAATCAAAGAGGATATTGTATTGTCCCCTTCCACAAATCATGTTACAATCAAAACGAATTATGTAGCGGATTGATGAAAAAATTAGAATAATTAGAAGGATATTGCCGTGTTTTCTCGAAATATATAAGGGCACGTCGATTTCACTTGAAATTTCTGGCGCTAAATATTTGAAAAGTATATTTTTCCACTACCAACGACATAATGGTAATGATATGAATAATATACAATCTTACATTGTGCGTGAACTAAAATAATTCGCATTATTACTTTCAAGGTGTGAAAGTTTAAATAGCCGTGCGAAGGAGAGTTAGTTGGAGGTGCGTTGGTCTTGTCAAAAGCGGATACGAAACGGATCATGATTAGTCTACCGGATAATTTGCTTCAGGAAGTAGATGGTCTGGTTGAGAAAGAGAAATCCAACCGGAGTGAGCTTGTTCGTCAAGCCATGAAGCTTTATCTCAAAGAACGGAAAAAACGTCAGATTCGAGAAATGATGCAACGCGGATATATGGAGATGGCGAACATTAACCTAGATATAGCTTCAGAAGCCTTTCAAGCGGAAGAAGAGGCCGATTTAACGCTAGGGCGGCTTGTAAGCGGGGTGTAACGCGTGATTGTAAAGCGTGGTGACGTATACTTTGCCGATCTTTCTCCAGTGGTCGGTTCAGAGCAGGGCGGTGTTAGGCCGGTTCTAGTCATTCAGAATGATATAGGTAACCGTTTCAGTCCGACAGTCATCGTCGCAGCCATTACCGCACAAATCCAAAAGGCTAAGTTGCCAACGCATGTGGAAATTGACGCAAAAACATATGACTTTGACCGTGATTCGGTTATTCTCTTAGAACAAATTCGAACCATTGATAAACAACGATTGACCGATAAGATTACCCATCTAGATGATGAAATGATGGAAAAAGTTAATGAAGCTTTGCAAATAAGCCTTGGTCTTATTGATTTTTAATTTTGGACATATTGTAAAGAACAGCTACTGTTGATTAACGGTGGCTTTTTTCTTTGCAACAACTTATTTTGGGAAAACGAAAAATACATAGATGGTGCGGGGGATCGGATATGAATCAAACAGAGATGAATTTGATTATTTCTCGGGAATTAAATTTAAAAGAATACCAGGTTAAACAAACCGTTCAACTTTTAGATGAAGGAAGCACAATACCCTTTATTGCCCGTTACCGCAAAGAAATGACGGGGATGCTCGATGAGAATCAAATACGCAGCATTCAGGAACGTGTGGAATATATACGGCAATTAGAAGAAAGAAAATCTGAAGTGATTCGTTTAATTGATGAACAGGGAAAATTAACGGAAGAATTGGCCAAACAAATCCAGGATGCACTGCGATTGCAGGAAGTAGAAGACCTCTATCGCCCATATCGCCAAAAGCGGAGAACAAGAGCTACTATTGCTAGGGAAAAAGGATTGGAACCCTTAGCCCAATTCCTTTTGAATGGGACAAAAGGCAATGTAGAAGAAGAGGCAAAGAAGTATCTGAATGAAGAAAAAGGAGTAGGTTCCATTGAGGGGGCTATTCAGGGTGCCTGTGATATCCTTGCCGAGGATATGGCCGATGATGCAGCCGTCAGAGATTGGATTCGTCGATACATTTTGGAGAAAGGGACTATTCAATCCCGTTTAAAAGAAGAGGAAAAAGATGAGCGGAAAGTTTATGAAATGTACTATGAGTATCAAGAACCTGTAGGGAAGATGGCACCACACCGGGTTCTGGCAGTAAATCGTGGAGAACGGGAAGGCATCCTAAAAGTAAAAATTGAATTGGATGAACAGCCGATTCTTCATTATATGGCTAAGAAATGGGTTAAGCCTCAATTAGTCGCAAGTAATTGGATTCGGGAAACCATTAATGATAGTTATCGCCGTTTAATTTTTCCTTCTGTTGAACGGGAAATCCGCAATCTTCTCACGGAAAAAGGAGAGGAACAGGCAATTCATATTTTTGCGGAGAATTTGCGGGCATTATTATTACAGCCACCTATTAAAGGGAAAACCGTGTTAGGACTGGACCCTGGCTTTCGGACTGGCTGTAAATTGGCTGTGGTAGATGAGACTGGGAAGTTATTGGATGTTGGGGTAATTTACCCGACCCCTCCTGTAAATAAAGTGGAAGAAGCTCGTGAGAAAGTTATAGAGTTCATTAAGAAGTATGGGGTGAATATTGTAGCGATTGGCAATGGCACAGCTTCAAGGGAATCAGAACAATTTATTGTTGATATTTTAAAAGACCTTAAAGAAGATGTGGCCTATTTAATCGTGAGTGAAGCCGGTGCCAGTGTTTATTCTGCTTCTAAATTGGCAGGGGAAGAGTTCCCTTCACTGGATGTATCGGAGAGAAGTGCGGTTTCCATTTCCCGGCGCCTGCAGGACCCTTTGGCGGAATTGGTTAAAATCGATCCTAAATCTATTGGGGTTGGGCAATACCAGCACGATGTTACTCAGTCTAAATTGGCTTTTAGCCTTCAATTCGTTGTGGAATCAGCTGTAAACTATGTGGGGGTTGATGTCAATACGGCGTCCCCATCATTATTGCAATATGTATCCGGGATTTCCAAACAAGTGGCAGGAAATATCATCAAACAGCGGGAGAAAATTGGAAAGTTTGTTAATCGCAAGCAGTTAATAGACGTTCCCCGCCTTGGTGAAAAAACCTATGAACAATGTATTGGTTTTTTAAGAATACCCGATGGTAACAATCCTTTTGACGGAACACCCATCCACCCGGAATCTTATGGTAAAGTAGATACTTTATTAAAGAAATTAGAAATTAATCCCCTGGAGATTCATACAGAAGGGGCAAAAGAAAAGCTGAAGAATATTTCTTTAGAAGAAATGGCAGAAACATTGGACATAGGGGTTCCTACTTTGCAAGATATTGTGGAAAGTTTAATTCGGCCAGGTCGGGATCCCCGGGAGGATTTGCCTCAACCTATTTTGAAGAAAGATGTACTAACCATTGATGATTTGCAGGTAGGCATGGAGTTAAAGGGAACGGTAAGAAATGTTGTTGATTTTGGAGCTTTTGTGGATATTGGTTTAAAAAATGATGCCCTTGTCCATATTTCACAACTGGCAAATAAGTTTATTAAACATCCATTAGACGTAGTTTCTATTGGGGATGTGGTTACTGTAAGGGTAAAAGATGTGGATCGAGAAAAGGGCCGTGTTGGCTTGACCATGCGGTTTTAACAAGGAAACAGGGTGGCGCACCTTATGGGGTTCGCTCACCCTGTTTTTCCAAAAACAGATACCAACAATCGTTTAATAAGACGATTTGTCGGCGATTTTTCGTATAGAAAGCTCTCATTAATTGCCGTTTTAGCCAGAGGGGCATACTATACTTCCTCCCATCCGATCTCCTCAAATCAGTTTATGTGGATGGGAGCATATTGCCACTAAAGGTATTCGTCTTCTTCTAATAGATGTTCGAATTGGGCTTTGAGGGCACGAATTTCCGTTAATAAAGCAATGACTGGATATTGGCTATCCTCTAGTTCCATAAAGTCATTCTCTAGATGTATGAGATATGATAACCCATCTTGCACATGGGATTTTTCTAGCCAATCAATATGGTGGCTTTCTCCAAGCACATGGGGAAGTGATGGAGGCAAAGAAACAGATAATTTACCAATTTCTTTATGTAAGCGGCGAATCAGGGCGATAAATTGGTTTACATATTCATCAGGTATGGATACAAATTGAATGCTCTCTCCCTGTTCTAAAATGCAATAACGCATGGAAAGCCTCCTTTTTTCTCGTGTTTTTTCCAAGTTTTTTATGTATAAAGTCTAGCGGTTTTTTCAAAAGATTTCAATCTTTACTGTGGGGGGAGTGGTGTTTCATGACAAATCAGGAGTTGCAAAGAAGAGTTGAAGCCATTTCCCAAACTTTTTTTCAACGGCCCTTTTGTCATCAAGCCACCTTTAATAAACGGTTGCGCTCTACAGGGGGAAGATATTTATTGCACACACATAACCTGGAATTTAATCCAAAAAACGTAGAGGTGTTTGGTACAGAGGAATTAGATAAAATTATTAAGCATGAATTGTGCCATTATCATCTTCACTTAATGGGAAGAGGGTTCAAACATCGGGATCATGATTTTCGTGAATTATTACAAGCTGTAGGTGGGACAAGGTTTTGTAAATCAGTGAAAGAAAAAAAGTCAAAGCAAGCTTATCGCTATGTATTGTTATGTACCTCCTGCAGAATGGAATATTATCGAAAAAAAAGAATGAACCCGGCGAAGTATTCCTGTGGCAGGTGTAAAGGTACACTAAAATTAGTGGAACTTCCCCAGAGAAAACAAGGAGAAGATGGAAATGGGTAAAGAAAGATTGGATGAATTTGCGCTTATAGATTTATTAACAGGGAAATGCAATACAATCCCTTCTTTGTTAAAGCCCCGAATTTCCATTGGGAATGGGGATGATGCTGCTGTTGTTAAAGGATTAAATGGGTATGACTGGGTGGTTTGTTGCGATACAATGGTAGAAGATGTCCATTTCAAACGGCATACCATGAACCCATATGATATCGGTTATAAAGCATTGGCCTCCAACATTAGTGATATTGCTGCAATGGGAGGTATTCCTCTTTTTTATTTAGTTTCTATTGCTATTCCTGCCTCCTGGGAGGAAGGGGAATTGGCTGAACTATATGGGGGAATGGCTACTCTGGCCAAAGAACATTCCATGGCCCTGATTGGTGGGGATACGGTATCTTCCCCTACGTCTATGATGGTGACTGTTACAGTGTTAGGTGAAGTGGAAGAGGCAAGGCGGCTTACACGAAGCAATGCAGAACATGGGGATTTGATTTTTGTAACGGGTACTGTGGGAGACTCTGGTGCTGGGTTACACCTTTTGTTGCAATTAGTCCATGGAGTAAAAGACAATGAACAGATTAGCCCAACCCTTCTTCCCCTGGTTGATTGCCATTGTCGCCCTAATCCGGATGTACAGGCTGGAAGAATTCTGGCCCAAAGTGGCTTGAGAGTTGCTTTAAATGATATAAGTGATGGATTGGTTAGTGAAAGTTGGGAAATTGCCGGGGCAAGCGGTGTTCAATTGGTTTTAGATGAATGTTGTATTCCTTTAAGCCATGCTATTAAGGAGTATGGGATCATGATTGATAAGAATCCCTTTCAGTGGGCTTATTATGGGGGAGAAGATTATAAATTAGTAGGGTGTGTTTCTGCATTGGAAAGAGAAAGAATAACAGAACTTTTTCAAATGGCGAAACATCCTCTTTATTGGATTGGAAAAGTAGAAAAGGGAGAACCAGGGGTGTTTCTTGAAAAAGAAAAGGGCACGAGAGTACCCCTTCCAAAGAAAGGGTATAACCATTTCAGAGGGAAGGAAGAGGGGGAAGCATGAAGGATAAGAAATATGTTATACATACGAATTCTGTGGAAGAAACCCAACAACTTGGGGAACGAATTAGCGCCCTATTGCGCGGGGGAGATGTGATTACTTTATCCGGTGATTTGGGTGCAGGAAAAACCAGCTTTACCCAGGGAATTGCCAGGGGTTTAGGGATTAAACGAGTGGTGAATAGCCCTACCTTTACCATCATTAAAGAATATGAAGGGGACCTTCCCCTCTATCATATGGATGTATACCGCCTTGAAGAGGGGATCGAAGATTTGGGATTTGATGAGTACTTTTATGGGGAAGGGGTTACGGTAGTAGAGTGGCCCCAGATGATTGCCGATTTTCTCCCTCCGGAACGGTTAGAAATTGTGATTACCAGGGAAGGGGAGGAGCAACGTGCTATTACATTACGCCCCATTGGAACGCGTTTTATTAGACTTTGTGAGGAGATTGGACTATGAAATTGCTGGCCATTGATACCTCTAATCTTACTTTAGGGGTTTCAGTTTGTACTGAGGACAAGGTACTTGGAGAGTTTACGACGAATATAAGGAAAAACCACAGTATACGATTAATGCCTATGGTGGCCCAGGTATTGGAAGAGTTAGACATGGATCCTGCCCAGTTATCCGCTGTGGCTGTAGCAAAAGGGCCAGGTTCTTATACTGGTGTGCGCATAGGTGTTACTTCAGCAAAAAGCATGGCCTGGGCTTTAAATCTGCCTTTAATAGGGGTGTCTAGCCTGGAAGTGCTGGCCTGGAGTGGAGCCTACTTTCCAGGGCTTATTTTTCCTTTATTTGATGCTCGCCGGGGACAAGCCTATTGTGGGACCTATCGTTGGGGGAGCAATGGGATGGAGACAGTGGAAAAGGATCGAATCATCCTGTTGCGTGATGCATTAGATGTCTTGAAAACCATGAATGAACCTGTACTATTCCTGGGGGAGGATTTACATATCCATAAAGAAACCATAGAAGAAATCATGGGAACACAAGCATTTTTTGCCCCTGCATCCTATTCGTTGCCAAGGTCCTCCCATCTTGCCATGGCAGCCTTCCAATTATTGCGGGAAGGAAAAACAGAAGAGCGGGAACGTTTCACACCTTCTTATTTGCAGTTAGCGGAAGCGGAAGCGAAATGGATTGCAGGTCGGCAAGAATAGGGGGATGAATTGTGGGAGAGGAAGTAAAATATCGGTCAATGAATTTTACGGACATGGATGATATTTGTGAACTGGAGAATTTATCTTTTACGATTCCATGGTCTAGAGAGTCTTTTCTCCACGAATTAACGAAAAATACTTTTGCCAAATATATGGTGGCAGATGTACATGGGGTTGCCAGAGGCTATTGTGGGATGTGGATTGTCTTAGATGAAGCCCATATTACCAATGTAGCTGTTCACCCTGATTGGCGTGGGAAATCCCTGGGAGAAGGGTTAATGCGGAAAATGATGGGTTTGGCCCGCAAAGCAGGGGCGGAAAAAATGACCCTGGAAGTCAGGGAGAGCAATATGGTTGCGCGAAAATTATATGAAAAATTAGGTTTCCATGAAGAGGGAATCCGTAAAGGGTATTACTCTGATAATATGGAAGACGCTATCATTATGTGGGTGAATTTAAATGACAATATATTCCTGGAAGCAAAAGGTTCATAATAAAAGAGAGCAAGATCTAAAATCCGGATTTCCGCTGCGGATTTTGGGCATTGAAACAAGTTGTGATGAAACCTCCGCTGCCGTAGTGGAAAATGGCAGGGTGATTCGTTCCAATATTATTTCTTCCCAAATTGATATTCATAAACGATTTGGGGGGGTTGTTCCGGAAGTGGCAAGCCGCCATCATGTGGAAAATATTACGATGATTATTGAGGAAGCTTTACAAGAAGGGAAATGTACTCTTGATGATATCCATGGCATTGCCGTTACTTATGGTCCTGGTTTGGTTGGCGCCCTTCTTGTGGGGGTTGCTGCGGCAAAAGCCATTTCTTTTGCCAGAGGTATTCCTTTAATTGGGGTTCATCATATTGCAGGGCATATTTATGCCAATCGATTTGTGGAGGAATTCCAGTTCCCACTTCTTGCTTTAGTGGTATCGGGAGGCCATACGGAATTGGTTTATATGACTGAACATGGTTCCTTTGAAAAAATAGGGGAAACCAGGGACGATGCTGTTGGGGAGGCCTATGATAAAGTGGCTCGCTCCCTACACCTTCCTTATCCCGGGGGCCCTCATATTGACCGATTGGCCCATAGTGGACAGGCCAATGTGCCATTGCCTCGTGCCTGGCTGGATGGAACCTATGATTTTAGTTTTAGTGGATTAAAGTCTGCGGTTTTGAATGTACTCAATCAGGCAAACATGAAAGGGGAGACCATTTCTCCGGAAAACCTGGCAGCCAGTTTTCAAGCTTCTGTCATTGATGTCCTTGTGGAAAAGACCTTCCGCTTGATTGGGGAGCGCCCTGTTAAACAATTAGTGCTAGCGGGTGGGGTAGCTGCCAATAAAGGGTTGCGGCAAGCATTAACAGAAAGAGCAGAAAAAGAAGGGGTTTCTCTTGTGATTCCCCCGTTAACCTTATGCACGGATAATGCAGCCATGATTGCTGCAGCAGGAACCATTGAATATCAAAAAGGAAACCTGGCAGACTTAACCCTAAATGGAGTACCAGGACTATCCTTGTTTAAGAGATAATATAGTTACTTACGTTTTCGGGGTACCATTGGTACCTCTTTTTCATGCATAACTTCCATTTATGTGTATAAAATTATTCACAACCTTGTGGATAATGTGCATAAATAAGTGGATATCCCATGAATACTATGTTTATGGATTGTGATTAACTTGTGGATATGTGGAAAGGAGGGTGGAAAGTGAAAGGTAAACTTATCGTGTTCATCTTTCTCCTTTTTCTGTTGTTCCCTCTGTTTATAGGAAAGGTCGCCACTGCTCAAACAAAAATCAACCCTTCAGTGGTTGTTATTCTTGTGAATCAGCTTTCTTTTGATGATATAAAAGGTCTGTATGAGTCAAAAGAGGTTAAACTGTCCCAGTATTTTATCCCTGGTTTAATGAATATTCGTACCTCGTTATCCATAAAAGATATCCACAACTTAATCACAATAGGTTCTGGAATCCGAGCAATCGGTGTTGAGGATGAAAAAAGAAGCGAAAGGACCAGTCCATCTTTAGAAAGCATTGTCCCATTCCTCCAACAAGCAGTGAAAAAAAATGAGCAAGAAAATACAGGGGCAAAGCCAGGATTAATGGGGGAACTGTTAAAAAAAAATGGGATTCAGCGGATGGCTATTGGAAATAGCGATACCCGGGATAAAAAAGAAAGGCTAGCCCCCATACTTACCATGGATGCTGAAGGAAAAACACCAGAGGCATGGATTGAAAAAGAGTCCCTTCTTACTGATGCTACTTTCCCCGGGGGAATTCGCACCAACTATACTTTTATACGTAATAAAACTCTTGAAAAGTTAAAACAAAGAAATGGATTTATTGTTATTGAACTGGGGGATTTATATCGGTTAGCGAAAGAAAAAAATAAAATGAGTGCACAATCTTATTCTCAGGCAAGAGAAAAGTGCCTTCAGGATATCGTTGCTTTTTCCACATCTCTAGGCCACGTTCTGTTGCCAGAAGACAAACTTATTGTATTAGCTCCAGCGTTTTCGTTGGAACACCAAAAAGAAAAAAAGTTAATGGCTCCTGTTCTTTTATGGGATAGAAAGCCAGAAGGGGTACTATATTCGGAAACTACGAGACATCCAGGTGTTATTGCCAATATTGATATTGCCCCTTCCATTTTATCCTGGTTCCATATTAACCCTCCGACCTTAATGAAAGGCCATCTTATGGCGAAAGGCAATGCAAAAGACTTCTTTCGAGAAGGTAACCGGATGTTTCAGGTTTACAAAAACAGAACGAAGGTACTTTATCCCTATGCTTTTTATATTGTTTTTACTGTACTGCTTGCTCTTTTGTGTATTTTCTTAAAGAGAAAAGGGACATTTATTGAAATCTCCCTTCTTTCCTTATTGTTAATTCCTACTATCCTGTTATTTGAACCCTTGCTCCCTTTTCTTTCCTCCTGGAAGGTGGTTTTGCTAGCTGGAGGGGGAGCCTGGTTGTTGGCCTGGTGGATTCGTTCCTGGGGATTTACGAAAGGGTTTTTAGCCATTTCCTTATTCAGCTGGATTCCTGTGTTTGTGGATGGCCTTTTAGGGGCGCCCTTAATGTCCCATTCCTATTTAGGATATGACCCAGTCATTGGGGCCCGTTTTTATGGAATTGGCAATGAGTATATGGGGGTTGTCCTGGGGAGTGTGTTATTAAGCTTCTCGATTATGGCGGATCAGCGAATGGGACAAAGGTTCTGGTTTTTGTTTGTCATTATTTTTTGCGGGTGGATTATTTACATGGCATGGCCTCAGGGAGGAAGTAAGGCAGGGGGTATTATTGTCTTTTTAGCCGGATTTGCTTTGATGGTGAAGAGTTTTTCCAGATATTCTTTTCGCAAAAGAGAAGTGGCCCTCTTGATTGGAGGAACCGCTATCCTTGGTGCAGGGTTATTTTTGCTTAATATGATGGTACAACCTGCCATGCAATCCCATATTGGCTATGCAGTAGTTGATCTAATCCAGGGGAATTGGCAAGAAGTAGGGCGGATTATCGGGCGTAAATTAGAAATGAATATCCGTTTAATCCAGGTTTCACCCTGGGGAAAAGTATTTTTATCCCTTTTGATTGTCACTGCATTTTTTGCTTTTCGTCCTTCGGAAACCATGGCTAAGCTGAAAAAGGAAAGCCCTTATTTCATGAAAGGGATTCAAATTATTATTTTGGTTTCTTTTATTGCTCTCGGGGTCAATGATTCCGGAATTCTTGCCGCATCCCTTGCGCTGGTATATGCCATGGTCCCCCTTTTGTATCGCTTACTCCTCTTGCAGAAGGGTCCATTCTTCAAGACATTCCTCTAGTTCTTGGCGTTTGCTTTCCATTTGTTCGTGGAACTGGCGGGCCTTTTCCACATGGGCAAAAACATCGGGGGAACAGAGTTGTTGTTCAATTCCTTCAATTTCCTGTTCTAATTGTTCAATCCGGCCTTCTAGTTCTTCAATTTTCCGCTGTTTTTGCCTTTCTTTTTTCTTCGTTTCTTTCTCTTGCAGGAATTTTTCTTTCCCCTGGCTTATTTCAATCTTCTCTTCTTGAACAGGAGGGGCCATTTCTTCAAGTTGCATTTTCTTTTCTACATAATAATCGTAATTTCCCTGATAGGATGTAAGCCCATCAGATGTAAGTTCTAAGATGCCAGTCGCTACTTTGTTCATAAAGTAACGGTCATGGGATACAAAGAGGATGGTCCCAGGGTATTCTAATAAGGCTTCTTCCAATACTTCTTTGCTAAATAGATCAAGATGGTTAGTAGGCTCATCCAGTATGAGAAAATTGGCTTTCCCAAAGAGGAGACGGGTCAGGGCAACCCGGGCTCTTTCTCCACCGCTTAAACTGCTGATTTTCTTCTGCACATCATCACCGCTAAAGAGAAAGTTCCCTAACACGGTGCGGATTTCCTTTTCCGGAAGAGTAGGGAAGACATCCCAAACTTCATCTAACACGGTTCTCTCTGGATGGAGATCTTCCTGTTCTTGATTATAAAACCCCATTTCCACATTGCTTCCCAGGTGGATGTTTCCACTTAGTTTAGGAAGCTTTCCCGTAAGGGTTTTTAAAAGGGTTGTTTTGCCCTGCCCATTGGGGCCAATTAGGGCAATCCGTTCTCCCCGGGTTAAATAAAAAGAAAGAGGACCGGCAAGAGGTTTATTTTCATATCCAATGACTAGATCATCCACCATAGCCACTTGATTCCCGCTGGTTTTATTGATTTGAAATTGGAAGGTCGCTTTTTTTGTATCTTGAATGGGGCGGTCCATAATGTCCATTTTCTCTAATTGTTTTCTGCGGCTTTGGGCTCTGCGGGTGGTTGAAGCTCTAGCAATATTTCTTTGGATAAAATCCTCTAATTTAGTTACTTCCGCCTGTTGCCTTTCATATTGTTTCATTAATCTTGCAATTCTCTCGGCTTTTTGGTCTAAAAATTGGGTATAATTGCCTGTGTAACGGGTAATTTGATGCCGTTCAATTTCATAAGTCACATTGACCAGGGAATCAAGGAAAAAACGGTCATGGGAAACCACTAGCAAGGCTCCCGGGTAATTGAAAAGAAATTTTTCTAACCAGCCCAGGGTTTCCATGTCTAAATAGTTCGTTGGCTCGTCCAACACAAGAATATTAGGCTGCATTAATAACAAACGGGCAAGGGCCAATCGGGTTTTTTGTCCCCCACTTAAAGTGGAAATAGGAGTATCATATTCAGTAGGATAGAAGCGCATCCCATGCAAGACAGAACGAATGGTGGATTCATATTGATATCCGCCTTTTCCTTTGAAATCATCAGAGAGGGTGGAATAGGCTTCCATTAACCGTTCATATTGGCCAGGTTGTTCGTGTATCCTGGGATTGCCCATTTGTTCTTCCAGTTTTCGCAGTTCCTTTTCCTGTTGGATCAGGTCTGAGAAAACCGTTAACATCTCATTAAAGATGGTTTGGTCTGTATCCAGGCTGCTATCCTGGGATAGATAACCGATGGTTAAGTCTTTTGCAGTACGAATTTCTCCGGAATCCTGTAACATCTGTCCGGTGAGGATTTTGAGAAGGGTGGTTTTCCCTGCCCCATTTACGCCAACAAGGCCAACTCGTTCACCGGATTGGATGGTTAAATGTATATTGGATAAAACCGGTGTTACACCGAAAGATTTATTGATGTCTTCTGCTTGCAACAAAATCATATTCGTTCACCTCATATTTCTCACTCCACTCCATCATAACATAAAAATCATGTATACTTTTATTAGGTTGTATGGGTAAAAAGGGGGGCTCACCTTGAAAAAAAATGAAGCTGATTTTAAAAGGGAGTTACGAAGAAGGATTCTAGCGAAACGAGCATTGCTGGATCAGAACACCCATGATGATTACTCAGAAAAGATTAGCAACTATCTTGTTACTTTTCCAGAGATTCAACAGGCAAATACCATCTTTTCTTTTCTATCTTTTCGGGATGAAGTAAATATTGATGATTTTATTGAACGGGTTGTAAGGGATGGAAAGCAAGTTTATGTACCGAGGACATTGATGCAGGAGAAAAAAATGGTTCCTTATTTATTTATGGGATGGGAATCACTGGTCATCGGTTCTTATGGTATTCGTGAACCTGGACATATGTGCCGTTTCTCTGGAGAAAATGTTCCTTTTGATGTGATTGTTGTACCAGGTGTTGCTTTTACATTGGATGGCCATCGACTGGGATATGGTGGGGGGTATTATGACCGTTTCCTTTCCCAATTAACAAATCGGCCTCTTTTAGTAGGCGTTTGTTTTAATAAACAAATTGTTTCTAGCATTCCTGTGGAAAGCCATGATTGCCAGGTAGATTATTTAGTGACGGAAGTAGGAGTATCCTCTTGCCGCTAAATCGGGTAAAATTCCCTTAGAAGGGGATGCTAAAAACCCAAAGACAGTTGATTCATCCTATTGTACAATATAGAAGAACGTTTTACGCAGATATAGATGGAGGGTTTTTAATGTTAAAGATTGGGGTTGTGACATCCAGTAACTCGATTTATCGTGGGGAACGGGAACATGTTTGCTTTGCTCGTATTGAAGAACTATTACAGAGTAGTTTACAATGTGGAGTAATGTATCATCGGATTTGCCCTGATGATATTGAAATGATTAAAGAAAATATGATAGAGCTCGTTGATCGGGAGCGGGTTGATTTTCTGATTACTATTGGCGGGACAGGCCTTAGCCCTGAAGATGTAACCCCTGAAGCAACGGAAAAAGTCATTGACCGCCATGTGCCAGGGTTAGCTGAAGAGATGCGCCGCTCTGCGAAAAATTCACGGAGCCAGCTTCTTACGAGGGCAACGGTAGGTACCCGGGGAAATGCCCTTGTGATGAATTTGCCAGGAAGCTTAACGATGATGGAAGAATGTTTCCTCTCCATTATTGACCTGGTGCCAACGGCTTTGAACATTATTCAGGGAGATACGGAAATTAAACAACATTAATCGTCTAAGTGAGGTTTATTAATAACTTATGAGCATAGATGAAAAAAAGATGGGTCTTGTGAACCATTTAACAGAGTTAAGAAACCGAATTATGTGGGTTGTTGGTATTTTTGTCATCGTTTTTATCGCAAGTTTTTACGTAACAGGGGATGTTGTTAAATATTTTGAAGCACAGGCAGGGGATATTACCTTTAACGTATTCGGTCCTGCAGATGCTCTCAAATTGTACATGCAATTTGCCTTTGTCATCGGACTGGTCATTACTTTCCCATTTATTTTGTATCATCTTTGGAAGTTTATATCACCAGGCCTGAGGAAAAATGAAAGGAAGTCCGCCGGAATTTTTATCATTCCAGCCACTTTATTATTTTTAGCCGGGCTGGCTTTTGGTTATTATGTTTTATTTCCTATGTTGCTTTCCTTTATGGTGAAGTTTGCTGTTGAATTAGGGACCCAGCAAACCTTTGGGATTGATAAATATTTTACTACTATGTTTAATCTCGTTATTCCTTTTGCTTTGCTATGCGAGTTGCCTGTCGTGGTTATGTTCCTTACCCGCTTGCGGATTCTTAATCCCAAGCGCATGGCAAAAATCAGGGGATATGCGTATATTGCTTTAGTTATTATTGGCACGGCCATTTCACCGCCGGATTTTATTAGTGATTTTCTTGTTATTGTTCCCCTTATCCTTCTCTATGAAGTTAGTATTTTTATTTCTCGTGTGATTTATCGCAAACAATTGCTAGAAGATGAAGCATGGGAAAGAGAGTTCTATAGCGATGAAGAGAACAACCCTGTTTTAAATTTAAATGACACAGATGATAATGAATAGCCATCCTTCAGGGTGGCTTTACATTTGTGCTAGATGAATCAGGGTGATTATGCAAATTGGCAAATGGTAGCAATGCGTAGTGGAAAAAAGTTAGTAATAGCACTTGCAAATCAAAAAAAAAATGGATATTATTATAAGTGTGTTAGCACTCAAGTTGAATGAGTGCTAATAAGAACTACACTCAAGGAGGTCATTTGCTGTGTTAAAGCCATTAGGAGATCGTGTGATTATTGAGCCAATTGCAAAAGAAGAAACGACTGCAAGCGGCATCGTACTTCCTGAAACTGCGAAAGAAAAACCGCAAGAAGGTCGCATTATCGCTGTAGGAAGCGGACGTGTTGAAGACGGTCAGCGCGTACCTCTGGAAGTTCAGGAAGGAAACAAAGTAATTTATTCTAAATATGCCGGTACTGAAGTTAAGTATGATGGCAAAGAACTTTTAATCATGCGAGAAAATGATATTCTTGCAATTATTGAATAGTAAATTCGATAAAAACCAATATAGATTACCTACATATAAGGAGGGTAAATATTAATGGCTAAAGATATTCGTTTTAGTGAAGAAGCACGCCGCGCTATGCTTCGTGGGGTGGATGCTCTTGCTGATGCTGTAAAAGTAACCCTTGGACCAAAAGGTCGCAATGTTGTATTAGAAAAGAAATTTGGTTCTCCACTTATTACTAATGACGGTGTAACCATTGCTAAAGAAATCGAATTAGAAGATGCTTTTGAAAACATGGGTGCACAACTTGTTAAAGAAGTTGCTACTAAAACCAACGATGTAGCTGGTGATGGTACAACTACTGCAACAGTTCTTGCACAAGCCATGATTCGTGAAGGCTTGAAAAACGTAACTGCTGGCGCAAACCCAATGGTAATCCGCAGAGGGATTGATAAAGCAGTTCGCAAAGCTGTAGAAGAAATCAAAGCCATTTCTAAACCAATCGAAAATAAAGAATCCATTGCTCAAGTTGCTGCTATTTCTGCTTCTGATGAAGAAATCGGCCAATTAATCGCTGAAGCTATGGAAAAAGTAGGAAAAGACGGTGTTATCACTGTTGAAGAATCCAAAGGATTCCAAACCGAACTTGATGTAGTTGAAGGTATGCAATTCGACCGTGGTTATGTATCTCCTTACATGATCACTGATACTGATAAAATGGAAGCTGTTCTTGATAATCCTTACATCTTAATTACTGATAAGAAAATCAGCAGCATCCAGGAAGTTCTTCCTGTTCTTGAAAAAGTGGTTCAACAAGGCCGTCCACTTTTAATTATCTCTGAAGATTTAGAAGGGGAAGCGTTAGCTACCCTCGTTGTAAATAAACTTCGTGGAACCTTTACTGCAGTAGCAGTTAAAGCTCCAGGATTTGGCGATCGCCGCAAAGCAATGCTCGAAGATATTGCTATCTTAACTGGCGGTCAAGTAATTACTGAAGATCTTGGCTATGATCTTAAATCTGCTACGATTCAACAACTTGGTACAGCTGCAAAAGTAGTGGTAACGAAAGAAAACACTACAATCGTTGAAGGTGCTGGAGACAAAGCAAACATTGATGCTCGTATAGCTCAAATCCGTTCTGCTATTGAAACTACCACTTCCGAATTCGATAAAGAAAAATTACAAGAACGTCTTGCAAAACTTGCTGGTGGCGTAGCCGTTGTTAAAGTAGGGGCTGCAACTGAAACTGAATTAAAAGAGAAAAAATTACGCATTGAAGATGCTCTTAATGCTACCCGTGCAGCTGTTGAAGAAGGGATTGTAGCCGGCGGTGGTACTGCTCTCGTATCGATCTACAATGCTGTAGCTGGTGTGCAAGCAGAAGGAGACGAAGCTACTGGGGTTCGCATCGTACTTCGTGCCCTTGAAGAACCAGTTCGCCAAATTGCTGCAAACGCAGGCCTTGAAGGCTCTGTAATTGTAGAGCGCCTGAAAAAAGAAGAAGCTGGCGTTGGTTTCAATGCTGCTACTGAGCAATGGGTAAACATGATTGAATCTGGTATTGTTGACCCTGCAAAAGTTACTCGTTCTGCATTACAAAATGCTGCATCTGTAGCTGCTATGTTCTTAACTACTGAAGCAGTAATTGCTGATAAACCCGAACCAGCAGCTCCTGCAATGCCTGACATGGGCGGAATGGGTGGAATGGGCGGCATGGGAATGATGTAATAACATCATCCCTAAATCCTGAATTAAATTAACCAAAAATAAGACCTCTTATAAGGGATGAAAACTTATAAGAGGTCTTTCTTTAAATTCAATCGGAAAAAAGTAACATTTTTCGCCAAATTTCATTCAATTACATATATAATAAAAAAGTGAGATTCTAAGTTTGGCATGAAGGAGGATTTTAAAGTAATGGGATGGGCGTTAGTTATTTTGTTTGGCGTGGCAGTTGTTCTTCTGGTGTTGTCTTATAGACAAACGAGTAAATTAGCAAAGGAAGAACAACAAATTGAACGGGTTTCCTTATCGTTTATGGATGAAGTGTATCACTTGCAACAGCAAATACGGAACCTTGATATGGACACAGAAATTATTGCACAAGAAACAGGGGTCCTGAATGGTTCTTCAGAAAAACGTCTCTTGGTGCGTGAGGTTCTTGACTTATATAGACGAGGCTATTCTTTTGATAGTATTGCATCAAAGAAACAGTTGCCAAAGAATGAGGTTAAGGCAATGTTATCTCCTTATATGAAAGAAAATGATGAAAGGAGAAAAGTGGCAAAATGAAGGCTGAATCCATACGCAATTTTGCCGCGGGAATTCTTGTTGCGGCAGGAATTTGTGGTGCTGTGTACTATCTAGGACCCAGTAAAGGGACAAGTACCGTTGAAGAGATGAAAAGTGTGTTAGCTGATAATGGTTATGTTGTACATACCCAGGAAGAATGGAATAAAGTGTCTGGTGTGAATTCGAATAATGCCTCTGCTCAAACAAAAGCAGAAACAAAACAAAAGTTAACTCTTACTGTATCCTCTGGGATGACCAGTTATGAGGTAAGTAAAGCTCTAGAGCAAGCGAAGATTATTAAGAGTGCAAAGGATTTTAGAAAAGAAGTAGAAAATCAGGGGGTATCCAGCAGATTACGTCTTGGAACCTTTGAAATTGATAGCAGTATGACTACAGACCAAATCATTTCTATTCTCTTTAAAAAATAAGTAATGTATAAAGCTGTCCTTTATTATTCTGACAGCTTTTTTATTTGTAGCCATTGATAGTACTTGACAATTCCCTATCCTCTGGTAAACTATTTTCGTCAAAAAAGAACAAAATTCGAGTCGAACGATTCCATAACAACTGTGCATACTAAAGAAACAGGCATGAGGAAGAAGGGGAGAACCTATGATGCATAAAAAAAATGAAAGCATTGTTGTCCTTGATTTCGGAGGACAATATAACCAATTGATTGCTCGCCGTATTCGTGATTTAGGTGTATTTAGTGAATTGCTTCCATATAATGTTTCTATGGAAAAATTGAAAGCTCTTAATCCAAAAGGGATTGTATTCTCGGGCGGGCCATCCAGCGTGTATGAAGAAAATGCGCCACAGGTAGATCCCGCCATCTATGAATTGGGACTGCCTATCCTTGGCATTTGTTACGGGATGCAGTTAATGTCCCATCAATTAAAAGGAAAAGTAGAATCTGCCAATGTCCGTGAGTATGGAAAATCAGAAATCCAGGTCCATAATGATACTCCATTCTTTAAAGGATTGGATCAAAACCAAACGGTTTGGATGAGCCACTCTGATAAAGTGATTGAATTGCCAGAAGGATTCCAGGTTGATGCAAGCAATGAGGCTTGTCCTGTTGCAGCAATCAGCCATCAGGACAAGAATTTCTTCGGGGTGCAATTCCATCCTGAAGTTCGCCATTCCGTACAGGGAAATGATATGCTGAAAAACTTCATTTTCGAAATTTGCGGATGTGCTGGCGATTGGTCTATGGAAAACTACATTGAAATGAAAGTGGAAGAAATCCGTGAGCAAGTTGGAGAGAAGAAAGTTCTGTGTGCTCTTAGTGGCGGGGTTGATTCCTCTGTTGTTGCTGTGTTAATCCATAAAGCGATTGGTGACCAATTAACCTGTATGTTTGTTGATCACGGCCTTCTTCGTAAAGGGGAAGCAGAAAGCGTAATGGAGACATTCGGGAATAAGTTCCATATGAATGTTATTAAAATTGATGCCCGTGAACGCTTTATGAATAAGTTAGAAGGGGTATCTGATCCTGAACGAAAAAGAAAAATCATTGGCAATGAGTTTATATACGTATTTGAAGAAGAATCAAGCGAGTTAAAAGACATGGACTTCCTTGCACAGGGAACCCTTTATACCGATATTATTGAAAGTGGTACGGCTACAGCGCAAACCATTAAATCCCACCATAATGTAGGCGGGCTTCCTGAAGACATGAAATTAAGTTTGATTGAGCCTTTAAACAAATTGTTTAAAGACGAAGTTCGCAAAGTGGGCGAAGAGTTGGGATTGCCTCATGAAATTGTATGGCGCCAGCCTTTTCCAGGTCCAGGATTAGCGATTCGTGTCCTTGGTGAAGTTACCGAAGATAAGTTAGAAATCGTACGTGAATCTGACTTCATTCTACGGGATGAAATTGCTAAAGCAGGTTTAGAAAGTGAAATCTGGCAATACTTTACCGTTCTTCCTAATATCCGCAGTGTGGGGGTAATGGGTGACGGAAGAACTTATGATTATACCATTGGCATACGTGCCGTTACTTCTATTGATGGAATGACAGCTGATTGGGCTCGGATTCCTTATGATGTATTGGAAAAAATCTCTGTGCGCATTGTAAATGAAGTTGCCCATGTGAACAGGGTTGTTTATGATATTACCTCTAAACCGCCAGCAACCATTGAGTGGGAATAAGAACAACAGAAGAGAAAAGACTCTGAAATTTTTTCAGGGTCTTTTTTTTATGCACTGGGCCGATGTCCTTAACAGGATATAAACACCTTACATACTTTATTACTATAAGGCAGGAGTTTCAACTAAGTTCTTGTCTAACTGGGTAAGGGCGGTAGCACAATCCCTTAGTTTTCTGACCGCATATTGTATTTAGTAGATGAATCCATTTCATCCTACTTTAGGCAATCGGGTGGAAAGGAGGGGAAAACTATGAGTTGTGGCGGCTTCAACGGGGATTTCAATATGATCCTTGTTCTCTTTATTCTCCTTGTAATCATTGCTTGTGCATGTGGTGATCTTTGCTAAGATGAAAACATTTAACCCTTCGGGAAATGGAAGGGGGTGAAATTAATGGGAATCTTCGGTGATGGAAGTTTCGACATTATTCTCGTTCTCTTCATTCTCTTAGTAATAATCGCTTGTACGTGCAACTAATGTGAATAGGGCTAATCGAGGAAAAAACGGAGGCTGTTGGAAAACGAACGAAATAGTTCGTAAACAACGGCCCCTGATTTTCTATTTAGGAACGACCTAACAAATGGTCGTTCCATATTTATAGGTAGGTAGGTGTCCTTAACAGGATGCAGGTAGATTACATACTTTATTACCATAAGGCAGGAGTTTTAATTAACGTCTTGTCTGAATTTGTAAGGGCAGAAGTACAATCCCTTAGATTTCTAACCGCATATTGTACTTAAGTAAGCGAAATTAATTCGCTCTACTTATAGAAGATATGGGTGGAAGGAGGGAAAATCATGGGCTTTGGTTGCGACGGGGATTTCAGTATGATCCTTGTTCTCTTTATTCTCCTTGTAATTATTGCATGTACATGTGGTGATCTTTGCTAAGATCTTGCAATTAATGTGAATAGGGTTAATTGAGGAAAAAACGGACTGTTGATGGAAATCAACCGTCCGTTTTTCTATCATAACGAATAAAAACAGATAAAAAAGCGAATGATAAATATCTGATAATAATTAACGTTCGGTTTTTTAGGTTGACAGATTTTGTCGAGCCTTGTTACACTATATTTGAATTAAATCGTAACCGTAGGGATTAAGGCCCAGGCGGTAGGTTTCTCAAACCTCCGGGGGAGATCTACCGCCTGGGCTTTTATCAGCAAATAAGAAGCAGCTAAGGCTAGCGCCATCACCTTTAAAGGCTTGGCGCTAGCCAAGTTTTCTAATGAAGAATTATCATATTGAAAGGGGACAAAGCCATGGCAAATCCACTCGTAGGAGTCATAATGGGCAGTACATCAGACTGGGAAACGATGAAGGAAGCCTGCGCTATTCTAGAGGAACTGGAAGTGCCTTATGAGAAGAAAGTCGTCTCAGCTCACAGGACCCCTGATTTAATGTTTGAATATGCAGAGCAAGCGCCGGAACGAGGAATTGAGGTTATTATCGCTGGAGCAGGGGGAGCAGCACACCTTCCTGGCATGGTAGCATCCAAGACACCTCTTCCGGTTATTGGCGTTCCTGTTAAATCATCTAATTTAAATGGCTTAGATTCATTGCTCTCCATTGTGCAAATGCCAGGTGGCGTTCCTGTAGCTACAGTTGCCATTGGCCGTGCAGGAGCCATTAATGCAGGGTTATTAGCAGCACAAATTCTTGGGATAAAATATCCTGAAATTCAGAAGAATTTTATAGAGAGAAGAGAAAATGTGAAACAAACTGTGTTGGAGGCAACACTCTAATGAATGAGTTAAGAAAGAATTACCCGGTTATTCTCCCTGGATCAACCATTGGCATATTAGGCGGGGGACAATTGGGAAGAATGATTGCCCTTTCCGGAAGGGAAATGGGCTATCGATTTGCTACTCTTGATCCAACGGAAGATTGCCCATGTGGCCAGGTTTCAGATTTAGAAATCACAGCTCGATATGATGATGCCATAGCTGCGGCGAAATTAGCGGAAGTCAGTGATGTGATTACTTATGAATTTGAAAATGTGGATGCAAAAGTTGCTTCGGTATTGGAGGAGCAATCCTATGTACCTCAGGGAAGCCAATTATTGCGAATTACCCAAAACAGGATAAGTGAAAAAACAACCTTACATGGTCATGGGATTCCCGTGGCCCCTTTCCGTGTGGTTCGCAGTGAAGAAGAAGCGAAGAAAGCCATTGCTGAATTAGGGGTTCCTGCAGTGATGAAAACTGCCACTGGCGGGTATGATGGAAAAGGGCAAATTGTTCTGCGTCAGGCAGAGGAAGCCGGCAATGCTTATCGGGAATTAGCAGGCTGGAAAACAGAAATCATTATTGAAAAGTTTATTCCTTTTATTAAAGAAGTATCGGTGATTGCCGCCCGTAATGGCCGAGGGGAAGTAAAAACGTTCCCTGTATCGGAAAATGTCCATGTGGATAATATTCTTCATTTATCTATTGTACCAGCCCGTATATCTGAAAACGTGTTAGAAAAGGCATCCCAATTAGCCATTCAAGTGGCAGAAAAATTAAATGTTATTGGCTTAATTGCCGTAGAAATGTTCGTAACGGCTAATGAAGATATTCTTGTTAATGAATTGGCTCCACGGCCTCATAATTCCGGACATTATACCATGGATGCTTGCGCAACCTCTCAATTTGAGCAGCACATTCGCGCTGTATGCAATCTTCCTTTAGGTTCTACAAAACTTCTAACCCCTGTTGTAATGGTAAATCTTCTCGGGGAGCATGTAGATCCTGTATTAAACAAAATAAATGAATTGCCGGATACGGCGAAACTTCATTTATATGGAAAAAAAGAATGCAAAGCTAAACGCAAAATGGGCCATTTAAATGTATTGGCTGATTCTGTGGAAGAAGCATTAGATAAAATCCAACAGTTGGAAATTTGGAATAAGTCGGAGGTTATTGTTTCATGATTAGTCGTTACAGCCGGCCGGAAATGACGGCCATTTGGACAGAAGAAAGCAAATTTAACGCCTGGTTAAAAATGGAAATCCTTTCCTGTGAAGCCTGGTCTAAATTAGGTGTTATTCCTGCAGAAGATGTAGAGAAGCTTTGGAAAAATGCAAGCTTTAACGTAGATCGCATATATGAAATTGAACAAGAGACTCGCCATGATGTGGTTGCTTTTACCCGTGCCGTTTCTGAAACTATCGAAGGCGATGAAAAGAAATGGATTCATTATGGCCTTACTTCTACTGACGTTGTAGATACAGCGTTATCCCATCTTTTATTGCAAGCCAATGAAATCATTGAGAGAGATTTAATCAACTTCATTGAAATTCTGAAAGAAAAAGCACAAGAACATAAATATACCGTAATGATGGGACGTACCCATGGGGTACATGCTGAACCAACTACCTTTGGTTTGAAAATGGCTCTCTGGTATGAAGAAATGAAACGGAACCTGGAACGTTTCCAAAATGCGAAAAAACGAGTAGCTTACGGGAAAATTTCCGGTGCTGTTGGAACTTATGCAAATATTGATCCTTTTGTAGAAGAATATGTATGTGAAAAACTTGGTCTACAAGCTGCACCTATTTCTACGCAAACATTGCAACGTGATCGCCATGCTGAATATATGGCAACCCTTGCTTTAATTGCAACTTCTATTGATAAATTTGCAGTAGAAATTCGCGGCTTGCAAAAAAGTGAAACCCGTGAAGTGGAAGAAGCTTTCGCAAAAGGGCAAAAAGGTTCTTCAGCAATGCCTCATAAACGGAATCCAATTGGTTGTGAAAACATGTCCGGATTAGCCCGTGTAATTCGTGGCCATATGATTTCTGCTTATGAAAATGTTCCACTCTGGCATGAACGGGATATCTCCCACTCTTCTGTTGAACGGGTAATCATTCCAGATGCAACGATTCTTATTAATTACATGTTAAATCGTTTCATGAATATTGTGAAAAACCTTACTGTGTTCCCAGAAAATATGAAACGCAATATGGAACGTACTTTTGGATTAATTTACTCCCAACGGGTCATGCTGAAATTAATTGATAAAGGTTTAACTCGTGAAGCTGCTTATGACACCGTTCAACCCCGGGCCATGCAGGCATGGAATGAACAACGTTCGTTCCGCGACATCATTGAATCTGATGAAAAAGTGACTTCTATGCTTTCTCCAGAAGAAATTGATGATTGCTTCAATTACAACTGGCATTTAAAACATGTGGATACCATCTTTGAACGACTTGGATTATAAATAGGGAGGCGAAGAGCTGTGCAAAAGCTCGAGCAATTATACGAAGGAAAAGCAAAACGCATTTTCAAAACAGACGAGCCCGGCATTTTCTGGGTGGAATACAAAGACGATGCCACGGCCTTTAATGGAGAAAAGAAAGCGCAAATTACGGGAAAAGGCGAACTAAATAACCGGATTACCTCCATTTTCTTCCGTATGCTAAAAGAAAAAGGCATAGATAATCACTTCGTTGAAGAGCTTTCACCTACGGAACAACTTGTAAAAGAAGTGAAAATTATTCCTTTAGAAGTTGTAGTTCGTAACGTTGCTGCCGGTTCATTAGCCAAACGTCTTGGTATGGAAGAAGGCACTGATTTACCTCAAGCAGTTGTTGAATTTTACTATAAAGATGATGCCCTTGGAGATCCTCTCGTAAATGATTCCCACATTGATATTCTGGGCATTGCTTCAGCAGAAGACAGGGATCAATTACGTAAAATGGGTTTAGAGGTTAACAATGTTTTACAAGCTTACATGAAAGAACGGGGCATTATTCTTGTTGACTTCAAATTAGAATTTGGCCGTACCGAAGAAGGCAAGATTCTTCTAGCTGATGAAATTTCACCTGATACATGCCGTTTCTGGGATGCAGAAACCCGGGAGAAATTGGACAAGGATCGCTTCCGCCGGGATCTTGGCAATGTTGAAGATGCATATAAAGAAATCTTGCACCGCTTAGGAGGAGAAACTCATGTTTAAGGCGATTGTATACGTTACTTTGAAAGAATCTGTACTGGATCCTCAAGGTTCAGCTGTACGAGGAACCCTTCATAAACTTGGTTTTGAAGAAGCAAAAGATGTCCGTGTAGGAAAATATTTAGAAGTAACCGTTGATGCGGAAAACCGTGAAACAGCAGAAGGCCGAGTAACTGAAATGTGTGAAAAGCTTCTTGCCAATACAGTGATCGAAGACTACCGTATTGAACTGATGGAGGTTTAAAAATGAGAAGTTGTGTCATCGTTTTTCCCGGGTCCAACTGCGATATCGATATGTATAAAGCGGTAGAAGATTGCGCGGGTGAACCCGTTGAATACGTCTTCTATACAGAAACGGATTTAGACCGTTTTGATTGCATTCTTCTTCCTGGCGGCTTCTCATATGGGGACTATTTAAGAAGCGGTGCCATGGCTGCAAAAGCGCCTGTTATGGACTCTGTTAGAAAAGCAGCAGCAGAAGGCAAATTAGTTCTTGGTGTGTGTAACGGTTTTCAGGTGTTAACAGAAGCACACCTTCTTCCTGGCGCCCTCCGTCGCAACAACAACTTGAGATTTATTTGTGAAACGGTTCCCCTTCGTGTTGAGAACAACGATACACCTTTTACATCTCAATATGAAAAAGGGGAAATCATCCAGATTCCTATTGCCCATGGGGAAGGGAACTATTTCTGTGATGAAGAAACCCTTGCTGAATTGAAAGCAAACAATCAAATCGTGTTCCGTTACGCTGACTATAATCCGAATGGTTCTTTAGATAACATTGCAGGCATTTGCAATAAAGAAGGCAATGTAGTAGGTATGATGCCTCACCCAGAACGGGCTGTTCATGAATGGCTTGGTTCAGCAGACGGCAAACGGATGTTTACATCCATTCTGCAGAATTGGAGGGAGAAAAACGGTGCAGCACAGAGAGCCTAGTCCACAGCAAATTGCTGATGAAAAAATATACCGTGAAATGGGTTTAACCGATGAAGAATATCAACGTGTGGTTCAAATCATCGGCCGCCAACCTAACTATACTGAAACAGGCCTGTACAGTGTAATGTGGTCTGAACACTGCAGTTATAAAAATTCCAAACCTCAGCTTCGCAAATTCCCAACCAGCGGACCACGCGTATTGCAGGGCCCAGGGGAAGGAGCAGGGATTGTTGATATCGGCGACAATCAAGCTGTTGTATTTAAAGTAGAAAGCCATAATCACCCTTCTGCCATTGAACCTTATCAAGGGGCAGCAACTGGGGTTGGCGGGATTATCCGTGACGTTTTCTCTATGGGTGCCCGTCCGATTGCTATGTTAAACTCCCTTCGCTTTGGGGAATTGGATACCCCAAGAACCAAGTATCTCTTTGAACACGTTGTAGCCGGGATTGCCGGTTACGGAAACTGTATGGGGATTCCTACTGTAGCAGGGGAAGTTGTTTTCGATCCTTGTTATGAAGGCAATCCTCTTGTAAACGCTATGTGTGTTGGAATTATCGATCACGATAAAATCCAAAAAGGTGTAGCTAAAGGGATTGGCAACCCGGTAATGTATGTAGGTGCTTCTACTGGCCGGGATGGGATTCACGGTGCTACCTTTGCTTCTGAAGAATTAAGCGAGGCATCTGAATCCAAACGCCCAGCAGTACAAGTGGGTGACCCCTTCATGGAAAAACTCCTTTTAGAAGCTTGCCTTGAATTAATTAATACAGATGCTGTAGCAGGCATTCAAGATATGGGTGCTGCAGGTTTAACTTCTTCTAGTGCAGAAATGGCCAGCAAAGCCGGAAACGGGATTGAATTAAATCTTGACCTTGTTCCCCAACGGGAAACCAACATGAATCCTTATGAAATGATGTTGTCCGAATCTCAGGAGCGGATGTTAGTCGTTGTTGAAAAAGGCAGAGAACAAGAAGTTCAAGACATTTTTGATAAATGGAATCTTCACTCTGTTGTAATTGGACGGGTAACGGATGATGGCATGCTTCGTCTTCTTCATAAAGGGGAAGTAGCAGCAGAAGTGCCAGTTGATACCCTTGCTGAAGATGCGCCAGTTTATATTAAACCATCTACAGAACCTGCTTATTATGCTGAAAATGCAAAGATAAATACAGTGGATACTGTCACTGAACCTGCTGATTACAGCGAAGCATTGAAAAAAGTGCTTTCTGCTCCAACAGTAGCAGATAAGCAATGGGTATATAGCCAGTATGATTACCAAGTGCGTACGAATACAGCGGTTGCGCCTGGTTCTGATGCTGCGGTTCTTGCCATCCGCGGAACCCGCAAAGCCTTAGCCATGAGCATTGACTGTAACGGACGCTATGTATACCTTGACCCCATTGAAGGGGGTAAAATTGCTGTGGCTGAAGCTGCTAGGAACGTAGTATGTTCCGGTGGGGAACCATTAGCCATTACAGACTGCTTAAACTATGGCAATCCAGAAAAACCAGATATCTTCTGGCAATTTGAAAAATCCATCGATGGCATGAGTGAAGCTTGCCGTGTGTTAGAAGCACCGGTTATTGGCGGAAACGTAAGCTTCTACAATGAAACCAGCGGGGAAGCAGTATACCCTACACCAGTAGTAGGACTTGTTGGCTTAATTCACGATGTTGACCATATTACAACCCAGGGCTTTAAACAAGAAGGGGATGTAATTCTTCTCTTTGGAGAAACCAAACCTGAAATCGGGGGTTCCGAATATCAGAAACAAATGAACGGCACCATTAGCGGACGTCCTCCGGTGATCGACCTTAATGTCGAAAAACGGCTGCACCGGGCGGTATTGGCCGCTATCCAGGCAGGCAAAGTTGCTTCTGCCCACGACCTTTCTGAAGGTGGCTTAGCAGTAGCTTTAACGGAATCTACAACAGATGAGTTAGGAGCTACCGTGGAATGGGATATGGAAATGCGCCCAGATGTTGCGCTCTTTAGTGAATCCCAATCCCGTGTTCTGTTAAGCATTAAACCTGAGAATGTGGATGCAGTAGTTGCCATTGCTGAAGAAAATGGAGTTCCATGCACTCGCCTTGGTACAGTAGGTGGAAAAGATTTAACCATCACTGTTTCAGGAAAAAGAGTTCTCCAGACGCCGGTTTCTGAACTGAAAGCAGCCTGGAAGGATGCGATTCCATGTCTGATCGATTAAACTTTTTTGAACATGATGATATCTGGGATAAATTGAACGAAGAGTGTGGAGTGTTCGGGGTGTACAATCACCCTGATGCTCCCCAACTCACTTATTATGGCATTCATGCCCTGCAACACCGGGGACAGGAAAGCGCGGGCATTTGCGCTTCCAACGGTGAAGTTTTCACCAATCACCGGGGAATGGGATTAGTAACTGAAGCTTTTAACAATAATGAGTTAAGCAAAATCCATGGGCATATTTCCATTGGCCACGTTCGTTATACGACGGCCGGGGAAAGCAAACTAGAAAATGCCCAGCCATTAATTTTTAAATATAGTGGCGGCAATCTGGCATTAGCCCATAATGGAAACCTGGTAAATGCGGATCAAATTCGATACCAATTGGAACGTCAGGGTTCTATTTTCCAAACCACCAGTGATACGGAAGTTATTGCCCATTTAATCTCCCGTTCTGGTTTAGAAATTGAAGAAGCAGTGAAAAATGCCCTTCGCCTGATTAAAGGGGCTTACGCCTTATTAGTGATGACCGAGAAAAAATTGATCGTCGCTCTTGACCCTAATGGTTTGCGCCCTCTTTCTCTTGGGAAAATTGGTGATGGGTATGTGGTTTCTTCTGAAACCTGTGCTTTTGATACTGTGGGTGCGGAGTATTTCCGTGAAGTGGAACCAGGGGAAATGATTGTCATTGATGAAGATGGCCTTCGTTCTGAACGATTCTCTGGACAAACCCAGCGTGCCATTTGTTCTTTCGAATATGTTTATTTTGCCCGTCCTGATAGTGATATTGCACAAATTAATGTCCATCTGGCACGGAAACGATTAGGCCGCAAGCTTTATGAAGAAGCGCCAATTGACGCAGATGTAGTTACCGGTGTGCCAGATTCCAGTATTTCTGCTGCCATTGGGTATGCAGAAGCTGCAGGCATTCCTTATGAATTGGGTTTAATTAAAAACCGTTATGTGGCTCGTACTTTTATTCAACCTACCCAGGAAATGCGGGCTCGTGGGGTACGGATGAAGTTAAGTGCTGTACGTAAAGTGGTTGAAGGCAAACGGGTAATCATGATTGACGATTCCATTGTACGGGGAACCACCAGTGGCCGTATTGTGCAAATGTTGCGGGAAGCAGGGGCGAAAGAAGTCCATGTGTTAATCAGTTCTCCTCCCGTGATGAATCCTTGCTACTATGGCATTGACACATCAAGCCGGGAAGAATTGATTGCCGCTAGTAAAAGCGTAGAGCAAATTCGTGAGTTTATTGGTGCAGATTCTTTATACTTCTTATCTACTGAAGGAATGATCGAAGCCATTGGCCGTCATGATAGCTCAAACAATGGAGGGCATTGTGTAGCTTGCTTCAATGGCCAATACCCTACAGAAATTTATGAGGATTCCAAACGCTGTACGGAAAAATGCTAGTGCCTGGACAGGGGGATTAAAATGAGTGATGCATACAAACGCGCTGGCGTTGATATCGACGCAGGTAATGAAGCCGTTGAACGTATGAAAAAACATGTACGCCGGACGTTCCGTCCGGAAGTGTTAACTGATTTAGGGGGATTCGGCGCCCTATTCGGTTTAGATATTCAAAAGTATAAAAAACCCGTTCTTGTTTCTGGTACAGATGGGGTTGGAACCAAATTAAAAATTGCCTTTTTGATGGATAAACACGACACCATTGGCATTGATGCTGTAGCCATGTGTGTGAATGATATTGTGGTGCAAGGTGCTGAACCTCTCTTTTTCTTAGATTATCTTGCCTGCGGTAAGGTATTTCCGGAAAAAATTGAAGCCCTTGTTAAAGGAATCGCTGATGGATGCGAACAATCCGGATGTGCTTTGATTGGTGGAGAAACCGCGGAGATGCCAGGGATGTATGACGAAGATGAATATGATATTGCTGGCTTTAGCGTAGGTGTGGTTGACGCTGATCAAATCATTGACGGCAAATCCATTGGCGAAGGAGACGTGCTCATTGGTATGGCATCTAGCGGTGTTCATAGCAATGGTTTCTCCCTTGTGCGAAAAGTGCTTCTTGAAGAAGCCGGCATGGGCTTAAATGACCCTGTGGAAGGATTAGGGGGAACCTTAGGGGATACTCTCTTAACTCCAACCCGTTTATATGTGAAACCTTGCCTGAAGTTAATGGAAGATGTAAAGGTGAAAGGATTTATTCACATCACTGGCGGCGGATTTTATGATAATATTCCACGGATTCTTCCTGAAGGAACAACTGCATCCATTGATAATGGATCCTGGCCCGTTCTTCCTATCTTTAAATTGATTGCAGAAAAAGGAAATATTCCTGATAAGGATTTGTTCCGTACCTTTAATATGGGTATCGGCATGATTGCCATTGTAGCAGAAAAAGATGCAGAAGCAGCCATGGCTTCTTTGCAGGGTGCCGGTGAACAAGCCTATAAAATCGGCCGTATCGTTGCAGGAGATCGCACTGTTGTCATCAGCGGGGTGAATGAATAATGAAACTTGCTGTATTTGCCTCAGGATCGGGATCAAATTTTGGTGCCATTATGGAGGCGATTCGCGACCAACGAATCCAGGGAGCAGAAGTTGTTCTTCTTGTTTGTGACAAACCTGGTGCATACGTATTGGAAAGGGCAGCCTCTTTTGAGGTGCCCACCTTTGTTTTTAGTGCAAAGGATTATCCTGATAAAGTGGCTTTTGAATCGGAAATTTTGCGCCAATTAGAAGAAGCGGGCGTAGAACTGATTGTTCTTGCCGGATATATGCGTTTAATTGGCGACACCTTATTGAAGGCATACGGTGGAAGGATGATTAATCTTCATCCTTCTATCCTTCCTTCTTTTACTGGAAAAGACGCCATTGGCCAGGCTTTCAATTATGGTGTGAAGATTACAGGGGTAACCGTTCACTTTGTGGATGAGGGAATGGATACAGGCCCAATTATTGCCCAACGTATGGTTCCTGTTGAAGAAGGGGATACTATAGAATCGTTAGCTGCCCGCATTCATCAGGTAGAACATGAGATTCTTCCTGAAGTGGTGCAATTGTTAGTGAATAATCAAGTCCAATTGGAAAATCGAAAAGTAAAAATCAGCGAAGGAGCGGAATGAGATGGGAAAAATTCAACGCGCCTTAATTAGCGTTTCAGATAAAACAGGCATTGTGGAGTTTGCGAAAGAATTAGAACAACTTGGGGTAGAAATCATCTCCACAGGTGGTACCCATAAATTATTGCAAGATGCTGGGGTAAAAGTAATCGGCATTTCTGAAGTTACCGGGTTCCCTGAGATCCTTGATGGACGGGTTAAAACCCTCCATCCAAACATCCACGGTGGACTTCTTGCCATCCGTAACAGCGAAAAACACATGGAAGCCATTAAAGAACATGGCATTGAGCCCATTGATCTAGTTGTTGTAAATCTTTATCCATTTAAAGCAACCATTAGCAAACCAGATGTTGCCTGGGAAGATGCCATTGAAAACATAGATATCGGCGGCCCAACTATGCTTCGTTCTGCTGCGAAAAACCATGAATTTGTAACCGTTGTGGTTGATGCAGCTGACTATTCAGGCATTGTGGAAGAAATGAAAGCCAATGGCGACACTTCTTTAGAAACAAAACGCCGCTTAGCTGCAAAAGTATTCCGCCACACTGCAGCTTATGACTCTTTAATTTCTGCTTACCTTAGCAAGCAAATGGGTGAAGAATACCCTGAAAACTACACTGTTACATATGAAAAAGTTCAAGGCCTTCGCTATGGTGAAAATCCTCACCAAAGCGCTGCGTTCTATCGCCAGCCATTAGCGAAATCCGGCAACATTGCAACAGCAAAACAACTTCATGGGAAAGAACTTTCTTATAATAATATTAACGATGCCAATGCGGCCCTTAGCATCTTAAAAGAGTTCACCCAACCAGCTGTGGTTGCTGTTAAACATATGAATCCTTGCGGTGTTGGCATTGGTGAAACCATTTATGATGCTTATCGCAAAGCTTATGAAGCGGACCCTGTTTCCATCTTTGGTGGAATCGTTGCTTGTAACCGTACCGTTGATAAGCAAACTGCTTTAGATATGAAAGAAATTTTCTTAGAAATTATCATGGCTCCTGATTTTACAGAAGATGCCCTTGAAGTATTACAAACCAAGAAAAACCTTCGCCTATTAGAGCTTGGCACAGTGGAACAAAAAGGTGCAGATGAGGTGAAATTAACCACTGTGGAAGGCGGACTTCTTGTACAAACGGAAGATGTAAAAACAGTAACTGCTGAAGATTTAACCGTTGTTACAGACCGCAAACCAACTCCAGAAGAAATTGAACAACTTCTTTTTGCCTGGAAAGTGGTTAAACATGTGAAGTCTAATGCTATTGTACTGGCAAAAGGCAATATGACCATTGGAGTTGGTGCAGGGCAAATGAACCGGGTTGGTTCTGCTCGCATTGCCATTGAACAAGCTGGTGAAAAAGCAAAAGGCAGCGTTTTGGCTTCCGATGCATTTTTCCCAATGCCAGATACCCTTGAAGAAGCAGTAAAAGCAGGGGTAACGGCTGTTATTCATCCAGGTGGATCGATTCGTGATGAAGATTCCATTAAAGTTGCTAATGAAAATGGAATTGCTATGGTCTTTACTGGTGTTCGCCATTTCAAACACTAAGATAGAAAAGGGAGGGCCCAAAATGAATATACTTGTGATTGGCAGCGGCGGTCGTGAACACGCCCTTGTTTGGAAAATTGCCCAAAACCCTCGGGTTGAACGAATCTTTTGTGCACCAGGAAATGCAGGAATTGCTGAATTGGCAACTTGCGTTCCCATTGGTGTCCATGATTTTCCAACATTAGCCGCATTTGCGGAAAAAGAGGAAATTGATCTTACTGTAGTAGGTCCAGAGGATCCTCTCTTAAATGGAATCGTTGATTACTTTGAAGAGCGGGGTTTAAAAGTTTTTGGGCCTCGCCGGGATGCAGCTTTGCTTGAAGGAAGCAAATCCTTTGCCAAAGAAATCATGATCAATTACAACATTCCTACGGCAGAATACCGCTCTTTCACAAACTATGAGAAAGCCCTTTCTTATGTACGTGAAAAAGGAGCGCCAATCGTTATTAAAGCCGATGGGTTAGCTGCAGGAAAAGGGGTAACCGTTGCTTTCACTTTAGAAGAAGCTGAAGAGGCCCTTCGCAATATTATGTTGGATGGGGTATTTGGGGAAGCAGGTTCCCGTGTTGTTGTTGAAGAATTCCTGCAAGGGGAAGAGATGACCATTCTCTCTTTTGTAGACGGAGAAACTGTCATTCCTATGGTTCCTTCCCAGGACCATAAACCGGTTTTTAATAACGACAAAGGGCCAAATACAGGTGGGATGGGGACTTATTCTCCTGTTCCCCATTATGATGATTCTGTTGTGCAAACAGCCATTGATACCATCATCATTCCTACGGCGAAAGCCATGGTGAAAGAAGAGCGTCCTTTCCGCGGTATCCTTTACACAGGATTAATGTTAACGGAACAAGGGCCTAAAGTCATTGAATATAATGCCCGTTTTGGAGACCCTGAAACCCAGGTGGTTCTCCCACGCTTAGAAAGTGATCTTTTAGATATTTTCTTCGCCTGTGTAGATGGAACATTAGATCAATGCGATGTACATTGGAAAGACAATGCAGCGGTTTGTGTTGTGCTTGCTTCAGGAGGATATCCTGGTTCCTATGATAAAGGAAAAGAAATCACTGGATTATTTACTGGCCGTGAGGACATTGTGATTTTCCATGCAGGTACGTCTGAAAAAAATGGGAAGACCGTAACCAGTGGCGGTCGGGTTCTTGGTGTAACCGCCATTGGCAAAGATCTATATGAGGCACGGGAAAAAGCCTATGGAGTTATTCCACAAATCTCTTTTGAGGGAATGCATTATCGAACCGATATTGCGATGAAAGCCTTAAAAGGATTGGAAGCAAAACAAAACTAATTATTTGAACCGTGCACGGTCTTTGCTGTTGTATTTTGCCCAGGCATAAAGAATAACCGCAATAGAACCGACTACGGCAAGAATGACAAAAGCATAATCGCTTAAGAATTCCCAAATAATTCTACCCATTATTTCAACTCCATTTCATCGTCATTAAGCGGCATACTCTTTGAGAGTATGCCGGTTTTCATTTTTAGTGGTCTTAGCAGCTTTTTTTAAATAAGGCTCTCTCGTCTGCGGGGAAAATGGGCAATGCGATGGGGACCTTTAGTTTCCTCTTCAGGCGTAAAAATCTTTCCTTTATTTACGTTCACTGTTGACACCTTCCAAAAACCAAGCAGAGGGCAATATCTAGTGATGCCTTCAGCCACTTTAACAGCTGAGAATACTGTAATCATCCAGGGAACAAAACGGTTTAAGCGTCTATTTTTTTGGGAGAGCCGAGAAATGCTCCAGGCTAATCCTATTAAACCCATGCTAATCCGCACGATGGAATCAAGGGTACCTACATTCTTTTTCATTTCTATTCTCCTTTCTTAGCAAATAAAGTTTGGCTACTTTATATAGGTTGCGGAAAGGAAAAGGGGAATATGCATTGTAAAATAATCTGACAATAAATAATATTAAAATTAATTGAAAAAATCTGAAAAGGTTTTATAATTAGGAATAAAGTTGGGCTAGTCTTAAGTTTTATTAGGGGGAATTTAATGAGGAAAAATGGGTTGTTCATCCTATTTATTGTCCTTCTGTCATTTGGTTTACTTGCAACAGGGTGCGGCACAACCACCACATCAAGCCAAGAAAACGTCATTCAAATTGCAACACAAAGCCCTCTTTCCGGGGATCTTGCAGCAATGGGGGACTCAATAAAAATGGGGGCACAGTTAGCGATTAATGACGAGAAGGAAACCATTAAAAAATTAGGTTTTGATATTGAACTCTTCCCCCAGGATGATCAGGGTGATCCCAAACAAGGGGTTGCCAACACAGAATTGTTAGTATCTAATCCTAATGTTTTAGCTGTGGTAGGGCATTTGAACTCTGGAGTAATGGCACCAAGTGGCCCGAAGTATGAACAAGGTGGACTTCCTGTAGTATCTCCTGCAAATACGGCTGTTGATTTAACCGAACAAGGATGGAAAACCTATCATCGGATTTGCGCCCGTGATGATGTACAAGGACCAGCTGGGGCAGAATATGCTGCCAAAACCTTAAACGTGAAAACCGTATTTATAGCCCATGATAAAAGTAAATATGGACAGGGCCTTGCTGAAGCCTTTAAAAAGGCTGCGGAGAAACTGGGCATGCAAGTGGTTAGTTTTGAAGGCATCGACCATAAAGAAAAGGAATTCAATCCATTGGCAACTGCGATTGCAGCGAAAAAACCGGATGCTGTGTATTTTGGCGCCATGTATAACCAGAGTGGGCTTCTCATTAAGAAATTAGGGGAAAAGAAATACAATGGCTACATCCTTTCTGGTGATGGATCTGACCATAAGGACCTTTTACAAATTGCTGGAAAAGAAAACCTGAAGAAAACATTTATTACCTCTGTTGCCGGGGATGCTACCCGCACTGAAAAAGGAAAAGCATTTGCTAAAAAATATAAAGACACCTTTAAGCTTGATCCCTCTACCTTCTCTTCCTATGGCTATGATGCTTGTCTTGTGGTTTTAAAGGCCCTAGAAAAATCCATTAAGGACAATGGAGGCAAAAAACCAACCCGTGAGCAATTAAATAAAGCCATTAGCGGGACGAAAGACTTTGAAGGGGTATTTACAAAAGTAACCTTTGATGAAAAAGGGGACAACAAAACGGCTGATGTATTTATCTATAGTTTTGCTGAAGGAACCTATCCGGCAAAATATATTAAAACCATTTCAGCTGCTAATTTTAAGTAAATGGTGGATAAGGGGATGAGGAGCTCGTCCCCTTTTTTTCACCATATTGTATTCCTTAAAATTCCAGGTAGAAAAGAGGGGATTTTAGAAGATGAATTTGAGTTCCCTTGCCTCAATGCTTCCACAGGTTTTTATTGATGGACTAACACTTGGATTTTTATATGCAGTTGTTGCACTAGGCTATACCATGGTTTATGGCATCCTTGAATTAATTAATTTTGCCCATGGTGAAATTTTTATGGTTGGAGCATTTATTGGTACAGAAGTATTGTTATTGATGCAATCTATGGGAATGATGAGCGGACTCAATCCATATTTAGCTCTTTTTCTAGCCCTGGCGGTTGCCATGATTTTTACGGGGGCCCTTGGAGTTGGCATTGAGCGGGTTGCCTATCGCCCTTTACGTTTTTCCCCCAGGCTTGTGGTGTTAATTTCTGCGATTGGCGTTTCTTTTCTTTTACAAGATTTAGTCCGTTTTACCGAAGGAATGACCCGCAATGCTTTCTATGTCACAGGTCCAAACTTATTAGACGGTTCTTTTCATGTTATGGATGGGTTAATCCTCGAGGAAAAATCATTGGTAATTATCATCTTAGCCCTCATGATGATGGTGGGCCTTCATTTGTTCGTGAATAAAAGCAAATGGGGAATCGCTATGCGTGCTGTGGCACAGGATCAACAAACCGCATCGTTAATGGCTATTAATGTAAACAAAGTCATTGCCTTAACCTTTTTTATTGGTTCAAGTTTAGGGGGGGCAGCTGGCGTTCTTTATGCCCAGTATTATGGAACCATTGACCCTTATATCGGATTTTTATTAGGATTAAAAGCCTTTACAGCTGCCGTGCTTGGAGGAATTGGCAATATGAAAGGGGCCATGATTGGCGGTATTGCACTGGGGTTATTAGAATCCCTGGGAGCGGCTTATATGGGGCCTTTAACCAATGGTAATTTCGGGGCTGAATATAAAGATGTATTTGCCTTTTCCATCTTGATTATCGTTTTATTATTTAGGCCTGAGGGCATCTTTGGCGAAGCCGTCAAAGAGAAGGTGTAGGTGATGGATATGGAGCGCATTCGGCACTATTTCATATATTCACTAACCCAATGGCTTTTCATCATTCTTTACACAGGATCAGTCACCCTATGGTTATGGGTTTCTGACCGGGCGATTCTTCCTTTTTTACTCCTCTTGTTTTCACTTTTGCTCCTTCGTTTTTTAACCAGCATTCCGTTGAAATTTCGTTTGTTATTCGGGGCATTGATTCTTGTCCTCATTATACCCATGGTGGTCGGGGAGAACCGTTACTACATGGAAGTGGCCACCCAGGTAGGCATTTATGTAGCGATGGCTCTTGGCTTAAATATTGTGGTAGGTTTTGCCGGTCTTCTTGACCTTGGTTATGTTGCTTTTTTTGCAGTTGGCGCTTATTCTTACGCCATTTTTGCTTCACCCCAGGCAGGCCAATTTATTTCTGCTGCCATTGCCGAATTTC
>CAMLDI010000026.1 GCA_946478845.1 uncultured Paenibacillaceae bacterium | reverse complement strand
GCTTTTCTTGCATCCTGCCCCCCTTTTGCTTTTCCTTACTTGTTTGTATCAATTGCTTGCAGTCATTTCATGGGGAATGAAAAAAGGGAAGAAGTTACTTTATAGCAATGGTAGAACCCCAGGCCATAATTAATAAACCTGGGGTTTCTCTCTATCTTTTCTTTAAAATCATTACTCCTGGTTTTTTAAAGCCACCTTTGTATTGATTAAACCTGCAGCCCATAAAGTACAGGCAACACCTATGTAAATGACATTTTCAAAAACATTCGGGAGCAGTTGGTTGGGTATTAATTGTGAAATTACGTCAGACTTTACATACCCCTGGCTTATGTAATTATTAACGAGTTTATTGAAGATAATAATATTATTTACTAAAAGTGCAATTGCAGCCAGACCCACAATAATAGCAATAATATACATAATAATCGTACTGGTAGGTAGTTTGGATAACTTTTCTTTCATTTTTAATCTCCTTCACATAAAATGGCTATATATGCCATGATTCATGGCAACATAAGAAATGGATGGTTTCACAGGGTTTAAAATTCCATTTCACTCACTCTCCTTTCTGTTTGATAGATCATTCATATAAAAACCATATTTGGCTTTTTTATCTCACCTATAGGAGTATTATACCTTTTTGTATCTATAACTATCAAATAATTGATTTGACAAAAATAGTAATTAATACAGATTATCTAAAACTATTAGAAAAAGAAGGAGAGGTATTATGGAAAAATTTATTTTATCCCTTGATCAGGGAACTACCAGTTCACGGGCGATTTTATTCAATAAAAAAGGCGAAGTTGTCCATATTGCACAAAAGGAATTTACTCAGCATTTTCCTAAACCAGGATGGGTCGAACACAATGCGAATGAAATATGGGGTTCTATTCTTTCGGTGATAGCCAGCGTTTTATCGGAATCCGGGGTGAAACCAGAGCAAATTGCAGGCATCGGGATTACCAACCAGCGGGAAACAACGGTGGTGTGGGATAAAGAGACGGGACAACCCGTTTATAACGCTATTGTCTGGCAGTCAAGGCAAACTAACGGGATATGCGATGAGTTAAGGGAAAAAGGATATAACGATTTGTTTCGGGAAAAAACGGGATTGTTGATTGATGCTTATTTTTCAGGGACAAAAGTGAAGTGGATTCTCGACAATGTGGAGGGGGCCAGAAATCAGGCAGAGCAAGGCAACCTGCTTTTTGGAACCATGGATACCTGGATCATCTGGAAATTATCCGGGGGCAAGGCCCATGTAACGGATTATTCCAATGCCTCACGTACATTAATGTTCAATATTTATGATTTAGCCTGGGATGATAAGCTTTTAGAAATCTTATCTGTTCCCAAATCCATGCTTCCTGAAGTGAAATCTTCTTCGGAAATATATGGACATACTCTTGAAGAGCATTTCTTTGGGAAACAAATTCCCATTGCCGGAGCAGCAGGGGACCAGCAGGCGGCACTCTTTGGCCAGGCATGTTTTACTGAAGGGATGGCGAAAAACACCTATGGCACAGGGTGCTTCATGTTAATGAATACGGGTGAAAAAGCGGTTCCTTCCCAACATGGCCTGTTAACCACCGTGGCCTGGGGACTGAATGGAAAAGTCCATTACGCCTTGGAAGGAAGTATTTTTGTGGCAGGCTCAGCTATTCAATGGCTACGTGATGGGTTGCGTATGTTGAAAAGTGCCAAAGACAGTGAAGCATATGCTGAGAAAGTGGAGAGTACCGATGGGGTGTATGTAGTTCCTGCCTTTGTGGGATTGGGGACTCCCTACTGGGATAGTGATGTGCGGGGAGCTGTTTTTGGCTTAACCCGGGGAACCTCAAAAGAACATTTTATTCGTGCAACCCTTGAATCTCTCGCTTACCAAACGAAGGATGTTCTTAGTGCCATGGAAGCCGATGCGGGAATCAAGCTGAAAACTTTGCGGGTCGATGGAGGAGTGGTGAAAAATAATTTCTTAATGACTTTCCAAAGTGATTTGTTAAATGTACCTGTTGAACGGCCTATGATTAATGAAACAACCGCTTTAGGAGCAGCTTATTTGGCTGGTTTAGCGGTAGGTTACTGGGAAAGCCAGGAGGAAATAGCAAAACAATGGGCCATGGACTATACCTTTGCCCCTACAATGGCAGAGGAGAAAAGGGCTACTTTATATCATGGATGGAAAATGGCGGTGCAAGCGGCCATGGCTTTTAAGATTTAATTAAGATGCGTTAAAGAACATTTTAGAACGTAATCTTTTTCACTACATATACTGTATAGCCTGAAAGTATTTTGGTCTTTTTATATACTTTTTTAAGGGATAAGAAATAACAGGCAGGGGGAGAGGAAATTGACCAACCCATTCTCGGCCTTAGAAAGAAGAAACCGACTGGAACAAATGTCCATGTCCCACTTTGATCTATTGGTGATTGGCGGAGGAATTACAGGGGCGGGGATTGCTCTGGATGCTACTCTCCGGGGGATGAAAGTGGCTTTAGTGGAAATGCAGGATTTTGCTGCAGGAACATCCAGCCGCTCTACCAAGCTGGTTCATGGAGGGTTGCGTTATTTAAAACAATTCCAGGTTGCTATGGTAGCGGAAGTGGGGAAAGAACGGGCCATTGTATATGAAAATGGACCTCATGTAACCACCCCTCAGTGGATGTTGTTGCCTATATACAAAGAAGGTGCCTTTGGTAAGTTAAGTACTTCTCTTGGATTAAAGATCTATGATTTTTTAGCAGGGGTTAAAAAATCAGAACGGCGAAAGATGCTGTCCAGAGAAGAAACCCTGGCTCTAGAACCTCTCCTGAAAAAAGAAGGGATGATTGGGGGAGGAAGGTATGTGGAATACCGGACCGATGATGCCCGTTTAACGTTAGAAGTATTGAAAGCAGCAGCGGTCAATGGGGCCAATATTGTAAATTATGTCAAGGCAGTTCACTTCCTTTATCGCAATCATAAAGTAAGAGGAGCCCGTATCCAGGATCAAATCACAAAGAAAGTCTATGAAATTAAGGCGAAAAAAGTAGTAAACGCAACAGGTCCCTGGGTGGATGAGGTGTGCCAAAAAGATGCCTCCAAAAAGCACAAACAACTGCGCTTAACCAAAGGGGCTCATGTGGTGATCGATCAGTCCCTTTTTCCTTTGCGACAGTCGGTTTATTTTGATACCCCTGATGGACGAATGGTTTTTGCCATTCCCCGTGACGGGAAAACCTATGTTGGGACAACAGATACTTTTTACCATGAAGACCCTGCCACTCCGAAAGTGCATGGAGTAGATAGGGACTACCTTTTGCATGCCATTCATTTTATGTTCCCTGAGATTAACATTCAGGAAAAACCCATTGAATCCAGCTGGGCAGGGGTGCGCCCTTTAATTTATGCAGAAGGAAAAAATCCTTCTGAAATTTCACGGAAAGATGAGATTTGGGAAGGGGAAACAGGGCTGATCACCATAGCTGGGGGGAAGTTGACCGGTTATCGGAAAATGGCCGAATCGGTGGTTGACCTGATCGCAAAACGCCTGCAAGATAAAGGCCATAAGTATCAAGGGTGCCAGACGAGGAAGTATCCCATTTCCGGTGGAGACGTAGGCGGATCCAGGGGTTTTCCTATTTTTCTTGCTAAAAAGGAGATAGAAGCTACAAATTATGGTTTTACCAGGGAAGAAGGATTCTACTTAGCCCAACTTTACGGTTCCAATGTGGATGAACTCTTTCGATATGGCCAACAGTATGGGCAGGCTAGAGAAATAAAATTGCCACGAATTCTCTATGTCCAATTAATGTATGCCATAGAACATGAAATGGCGGTGAAGCCTGTGGACTTTTTTATTCGCCGTACAGGAGCCTTATTTTTTAATATTTATTGGGTGCATAAATGGAAGGAAGAGGTAGTGGGATTCATGGCCAAAAAATTGAACTGGACGAAGAAAGAAAGGGTTGACTATGAAGCCCAATTGGACCAAGAATTGCGGGAGGCAGCCAGAGGGTGAGGCATATGACCCAAGACAAAATAAACAGTCTTAACCATAAGAAAAACCACCAGAACCCTGAATAGGTCTGGTGGTTTATTTATTCTATAGTCGGTTCAACTCTTGTAAACTATGGGTAACTGTGATAATATAAAAAAGTTATACAACAGGTTTTCTGATTAGAACAATATTTCCCTAATATAATTATACAACAATAATTCTCTTCAGTCAACCTTGATTTTCATTATCTTATGAGGAGCGCTTGATATGAACAGTGAACTTCTGCAGGAGCAAGAGCGACTAAACAGTGTAATGGAGACGATTAAGGAGCAGATTGGCCAGGTACAAGAGGAAACGTCCAGGCGTCGGCATGAAGTGGTCCAAATTCGCAAACATTTTTGGGATGACGTCACCGTGAACATGGATAATTTCGATGATTTTCTCGAAACCATCATAAGTTTAAGACAACAGGCTGAAGTTTTATCTGTAAGCCAAAGCAGCCACCGATTATCCTTTAATCGGTTATCTGCCCTGCGCCGTCTGCAGGAGGTGCCGTATTTTGGCCGGATAGATTTCACTGAAGAAGGAACGGGATTTTCGGAACGTGTCTATATCGGTGTGGCGACCCTTACTGATGAAACTGGGGAGAACGTTCTGATTTATGATTGGCGGACACCTGTTGCAAGTGTCTATTACGACTATCCTCCTGGACCGGCCCAATACGATACTCCCGGTGGATTGATTCGTGGTACGCTGGAGCAAAAGTGGCAATATATCATCCGTAACGGCGTGATCAAATCTATGTTTGATACCAGCCTTACCATAGGCGACGAGATTTTGCAGCAGGTGTTGGGTAAAGGGACCAACAAATATATGCGCAGCATTGTGGCTACTATTCAACAGGAGCAAAACCGAATCATCCGCCATGACCGGGGGCGGCTTCTCATTGTACAAGGGGCTGCTGGGAGTGGCAAGACATCTGTTGCCCTGCAGCGGATTGCTTATTTACTTTACAAGTATCGGGAGCGGATCAAAGCGGACCAAATTATTCTCTTTTCTCCAAATGCCATGTTTAATAGTTATGTTTCAACCGTATTGCCTGAGCTGGGGGAAGAAAATATGCAGCAGGCTACATTTCAGGAATATCTGGCCCATCGCTTAAGCAGGAAATTTGCCCTGGAGAATCCTTATGATCAATTGGAATATGTGTTGACAGCCACAGATGAACCTGCCTATAAAAATAGAATGGCATCCATCCAATTTAAGGCATCCATCCAATTTTTTGAGATGATTCAAACCTACAGGCAGTCTCTGGAATCCTCCGGCATGCTTTTCAAAGGCATCATCTTCAGAAGCGAACCTATTGTCACAGCCCAACAAATTCAGGAACGGTTTTATACCCATGATACCTCCCTGCGTTTTCACAACAGGATTGAGAAGTTAGTAGAATGGTTAAACCAGCAAGTGGATGAATTTGAGAAGGGAGAACGAAGGAAGCCGTGGGTGCAGGAAGAAATAGAACTCCTGAGCAATGATGAGTATCAAAAGGCATACAACTATTTACGGAAAAAAAGGGGGTTTACCGAAGAATCCTTTGATGATTATGAGCGGGAATATAACGTGCTGGGACAAATGATTGTAGGCAAGAAGTTGAAGCCTTTACGCAAACAAATCAAAGGCCTACGTTTTATAGACATGAAAGGCATCTATCGAAAACTCTTTACGGATGCAAAGGGGATGGGACCCTGGTTGGAGGGGTTCACATCCGAAGTGTGGGAGGATATTTGCCTGTTAACTGTGAAAATGCTGGATGAAGGTAAACTGTTTTATGAGGATGCGACCCCCTATTTATTTTTGCAAGAATTGATTCAAGGCTTTCAGACGAATGTCTCTATTAAACATGTGCTTGTCGATGAAGCACAAGATTATTCTCCCTTTCAATTCGAGTTTTTAAAACGTTTGTTTCCATCTGCGAAAATGACTGTCTTGGGTGACTTTAATCAGGCCATCTTTGCCCATGCCAGGGAAATGATTGATTTTCATACCCTTACTGGCTTATACGGATCTGATGAAACCCATGCTATAACCTTGACACAAAGCTATCGATCTACAAAACAAATCGTAGAATTTACCCGTAATTTGATTCACGGGGGAGAAGGGATTATACCTTTTGAACGGAATGGAGAGTGGCCAGCGTTAACTCAAGTGTCTGATCGGGCTGAACTCCACCGTTCTATTGCATCTAAAGTCTCAGATTTGCAGAAGCATGGATATACTTCCATTGCTATTATTTGTAAATCTGCTGCAGAAAGTGCTGCTGCCTTTCATGCCCTGTCCAATGTGGCAGAGATTAAACTGCTGCAGAGTCATTCCATTGAATACGAGCAAGGGGTTGTGGTCCTCCCTGCATATTTGGCCAAAGGCATTGAATTTGATGCCGTCGTCATTTATGATGCTTCGGCACAAGTATACGGTGATGAGAGTTTGCGGAGATTATTTTACACTGCTTGTACCAGGGCGATGCATCATTTGGAGCTATTTAGTGTTGGAGAACCAAGCCCTTTTTTAGGATAGGGATAAAAGAAGGAGGGAATCGCCTCTTTCTTTTTTTTTTGCTTAAGTTTCGTAGTTACAAAAGGGGCATTGATATTTAAAAAAAATGCAAATTTGCGTAGTAAAAAAGTTTTTTAAATCAAGATAAAGTTAAATTGTACCAATTATCAAGGAGGTGAAATAAATGGACCGTTATGAGATTCTTGCCGAATTAGCAGGCAATCATCCTGCTGGCGCAAAATTAGTCGAGCTTTCTGAAGAAGAATTGTTGCGTGTGTTTGGTGGAGGGGATGTTCAGGCTGAAACATCACCAGCTTGTATTATTGGTGGAATTACCATTGGATGGACACTTTCTAAAATGTATTGCTAAGCAATAAACAAAAAAATAAAAGAGGTGAAACAAATGACCAGGAACCAAGTATTGGCTGCATTAAAAGAAAACCATCCAGCAGGTGAAGTGTTAGTGGAAGTTTCTAAAGAAGAGTTAGTTCGGGTTCATGGGGGCGGCGATGTTCAACCTGAAACAACAACTCCCTGTGCCTATACTGCTGGGGTTGTCATTGGTGTCACTCTTTCTCTCTGGAAATGCTAATAAAAATGTAAATGAGGTGAATCAAATGACAAGAACTGAAGTGCTTGCATCTTTAAATGGAAACCATCCAGCTGGAATGAAATTAGTCGAGTTATCTGAAGAAGAATTGATGATGGTTTATGGCGGCGGCGATGTACAACCAGAAACCACTACCGTTTGTGCAGTTGGCGGTGGAATTGCTGTAGGCATCGCTCTTTCTAAATTATTCTGCTAGTTTTTTTGAATAAAGAGATTTACATAGTTCTCTTACATTTAAACGCCATAGTGGGGAATATGACCACTATGGCTTATTCCTATCTACATTGCCACACCTCATATAATGCGGGAGAGTGAATAATATGGGCAATTATCAAACGTTAGAAAAGGCGGAATTCTCCAAATCCCTCTTGAGGGCATTATCAATGAAAGAAAGAAAACAATGGATAAATGATCTTGATGACATAAAAATATCGGAACAAGAAGTGGCAACTTTCCTCCATCATTGGAAAGAAGAAAGCCTGATGAATGACAAAGCCCTAAAAGAACGCCTTGTCATGGAACAATTTGATGAAGAAATCTTTGGAAAAATCATTGCAATATCTAAAGACCCTCACTGGATACATACTTATCAGCAGGAAAAAAAGCCAGCGTGGATGGAATGGTTAGAAGAAGCCTTCCAGCTTAACCGTACCCACCTTGTTGAGGAAAAGGGCCAATTACATATTAGTTTGGCTTTTCGCCCCTTTACCCTGTGGGCCAAACAAAAGCTCCATGAATTTTATTGCAGCCATCCTTCCTTTGCTGCAAAGGTAAATTGGAAACTATTACGTTCCTCCCTTTTATTTCATTTGGCTTCAGAATTAACGAATATTGGCGCTCGCACCATTATCCTAGAGATGTATATTGCCAGGAAACTAAAAGAATTAGAGGGGGAAACCCCTGTGGAAAGGTATCTATCTTTTGTGAAAAAGAAATTAATGGACCCTGATTCTTTAGAATTTATTTATAAGGAATACCCAGTACTGGCAAGGCTTCTGATGATTCGCACAAACTATTATGTGGAGATGGCTATTGAGGCCTTAATCCGTTTTGATCATGATGTTCCCAGGATGCATCATCTCATCGGAGAGGAAGATTTGCCACTGATCGGGATATCAGCGGGAATGGGTGATTCCCATCAAAAAGGGCACACGGTTATGAGATTTACCTTTTCTACGCAAAAAGAACTTTTATATAAGCCTAAATCTCTAGCAATTACCCTTCATTTTCATCAGTTTCTCCATTGGATGAATGAACAGGGTTTTACCCCGAAGTTAAGGGGATATGAAATCATTGATTGTGGGGATTATGCATGGGAACAGTGTGTCATTGACAAAGAATGTAAAACAGAGGAGCAAGTGGCCAATTACTATAAACGCCTTGGAGGCTACCTGGCTATCTTATATCTATTAAATGGAACGGATTTCCATCATGAGAATATTATTGCGGATGGGGAATATCCCACCCTTATTGATTTAGAGACCCTTTTTCATCATATTCCGGAATTTAAGATTGCTCAAACAGCAGAGGTAAAAGCAAAGTTGCAAGTGGTTCATTCTGTATTAGGCACAGCCTTGCTGCCTCATTTGTTTTATAAGAGTCCTGATGGCCGGGGAGTGGACATTAGTGGGATTAGTGGGAAAGAACAAGAACTTCCCAATCCTGTATTACAGGTAGAGAATGAAGGAACCGATGAAATGCGTTTTGTTCGCAAAAAAGCAATCATGAAAATCAATGGCAAAAACGTGCCCAAATGGAATGGCCAACAAGCAGAAGGGGCCATTTATGTGGATTCAATCATTGAGGGATTTCAAAGGGCTGCGCAAATCATTCTACAACATAAAGGGGAGCTTCTTGGGGAAAAAGGCCTTCTGGCCATGTTTAAAGAGGATGAAATTCGCATTGTTATTCGCCCTACGCAATACTATGGCAACTTTGTGTTAGAGTCCCAGCATCCTGATTATATGAGAGATGGGATGGAGCGTGACAAACTTTTGGATCGTTTATGGTTTACAGTTTTGGATACCCGCCAGATTCCCTATGAAAAGAAAGATTTATTTAACGGGGATATTCCCTTTTTCACCACAAAACCTGGAAGTACAGATTTGTTTTCCAGTACAGGTGAGAAAATCCCTCATTTCTTTAAAACATCAAGCTATCAGTTGTCGGAGGCGCGCATTAAAGGTCTAACCATGGAGAAAATTGAACAACAATGTGATTGGATTGCAGCATCCGTTGGCAGCAATGCCTTGAAAAAGGTGCAAGTGAAAGAAATTAATTTTAATCAGATGGATTTGCCAGAGGACAACCGGGATTTATTTATAGGGGAAGCAAGAAAAATAGGGGCCCAACTCCTGGAGAAGGCGATTTATGGGGAAAAAAATGATGCCACCTGGATTGGCCTGGAGACCAACTATTATGGGCAGAAACAGGTTTCTTCCTTAGATCGGGGCCTATACAATGGATTAAGCGGCATTGCTTTGTTTCTAGCTTACTTAGGAAAAGTAACTGGTGACAAGGAATTCATGTCTCTGAGTTTGCAAACCATGGAATCCATCTTGCAGGCTCCTATCCATGTCAGAAATTTCCCCAGCGCTTTTTTTGGCCAGGCTTCGATTTTATATGTGTTAAGCCATTTCATCGCTTTATATGGAGAAAATGAAAAATGGACCAACTATCGAAAAGGCCTCATTGAAGAAATCGGAAAGAACGTGGAGACGGATACATTGTTTGATCTCCTTGGGGGCAGCGCAGGAATAATTCAGGTTCTGTTAAATGAATACGAACAATATCATGATGAACAGTCCCTTGGGATTGCCAGATTATATGGAATACATTTATTGAAGAATAAACATAAAACGAGACAGGGGATAGGCTGGCTTGATGCCATGGGCAACAAGCCTCTTGGGGGATTTTCCCATGGCACTAGCGGCATTGCCTGGTCTTTGTTCCGTTTATCCCGTTTAACCCATGAGGATGAATTTTTTGAAACAGCTATTGAGGCTTTAAAATATGACCGTTCCCTTTACCATAGAGAGGAAGAAAACTGGAAGGATATCCGGTATACCCCCCATAAAATTAGTGATTTTCCTGCATATTGGTGCCATGGTGCCGCTGGCATTGGCTTAAGCAGGGTCCTTTATTTATCCTATATGAAGGATCCTCTCCTATTACAGGAGATTGAAACAGCCATTAATACTACTTTAAAACGGGGGATGGGCAGAAGCCATTCCTTATGCCACGGGGATTTAGGAAATGCTGAACTGTTTTTACAGGCAGGGAAAACCCTGAGTAATCCCGCCTGGATTAAAATGGCCAGGGGAATAGGTTCCCATGTGGTTAAAGAAAGAGCAGATTCTCAATCAATGAAAGTGCCTGGTTTGTTTTTAGGAGTTTCCGGGATTGGTTATCAATTATTGCGGCTGGCTCATGGCGAAGGGGTTCCATCTGTTCTTACCCTGGAAAAACCCATACAATAAGAATTTTTTCAAAGGCGCTTTTGCTTAAAAAAGCGCCTTTCTTAATTTTTTTGTATTAAACGGGATGATTGTGGAACATTTTAACAAAATGTTAAAATTATATTTATTTATGTTAAAAATAATTTACATATTGATAAAAATATATTACATTTAATATAGGAGGTGAACAATTGTGTTAAGCAATCGGATTACCGTTTGTCGTGCCGAAAAGGGATGGACACAACAGGACTTGGCTGAGCAGGTGGGGGTTAGCCGCCAAACCATAGCAGCCTTAGAAAAAAATAAATATAATCCGTCATTGATTCTGGCTTTTAAATTATCCAATGTTTTTGGAAAATCATTGATTGACGTATTTTCTTACAAGGAGGAATGAAAGAATGGTGATTTTACAAACTGTATTGTTGATTTTAGCGGTTGTTGGGCAACTTTATATGTTCAGATTCCAGGGGAGTCCAGAGGGAATGGATGAAAGGGGGAGAGACATTCGTTACAAAACAACTAGTTTTATGTACGGAAGTTTTTCTTTAGCATTTCTTCTCTTAATTGTCCTTCATTTGCTTTCCCTCATCACATCTGATCAATTTATTATGATTTCCTTATATGTTTATATTTCTTTAAGTATTGTTGGAGGAGTCTATACCTATTGGAAAAAACGAATTTAATGGATTGGAGGAATTCAAGTGAGTCTGGAGATTATAGGATTGCATAAGTTCTTTGGCGAGAGTAAAGCAGTGAATGGATTAAATTTGTTGTTAAATAAGGGAGAGGTTCTTGGTTTACTGGGGCGAAACGGGGCGGGCAAAACCACTACCATAAAAATGTTGTTAGGGTTGCTGTCGCCAGACCAGGGGGAAATCATCTGGGAAGGAAAGCCCTTTAATCCCTCTAAGGTGTCTATTGGGTACCTGCCGGAGGAACGGGGCTTATATGGGAAAAGCAAAATTGCACACCAATTGCGCTTTTATGGAAATTTAGAAGGGATGAATCGAGAAACCATTGAGAAACAAATCGATTATTGGTTAGATCGGCTGGAAATTTCCGAATACAAGTATAAAAAAGCAAGTGAATTATCGAAAGGAAACCAGCAAAAAGTCCAGCTGATTTCTGCTTTATTGCATAATCCTGAATTCATCATTTTAGATGAACCCTTTAGCGGATTAGACCCTGTGAATGCGAATATCTTTACAGATATTATTGAAGAGCAAATTGAGGCAGGCAAGACTCTTATATTATCAAGCCATCGGATGGAACAAATCGAAAAGTTTTGTCAGCAGGTATGTATTTTAAACAAAGGGCAAATTGTTCTCCAGGGTACCCTTGATCAAATTAAAATGAATTACAGTTATCGTACCTTATCCTTCACGGCATCACCTGAGATTGAGAAAATGCTGCGAAAAATGAAAATATCCTATTATAAAAAAAATAAAGATGTGGAAGTGAAAGTAGAAACCCAGAATGATGCAATGAGACTTCTCAATCAATTACATGAACATTTTATTTCATTCAGAAACTTTAAATTGCAGGAACCCTCTTTAAACGAAATCTTTATTGAGAAGGTGAAATAAGAATGAAAAAATTTATAGCTGTATTCACATTCTATTTGAAGGAAATCTTACTGGCAAAATCCACGTTAATCTCAGCAATTTTAATCTATGGAATCATTCTAGCTTTTTTCGGAGTTGGCCAATTGGCTTCAGACAAAAAAGAAATAAATAATGTGGCCTTGATCCAGACTGGCAATCCCATTCCCATTCAACTTGCAGAAATTAAGAAAAATCTCAGCCATGTGACTCTCCAAGAAGAAGAGGAAGGGTCTTTGCCTAAATTACAAACAGATGTAAAAGAAGGCCGGCTTGATGGAATTATCCTCCTGGAGAACAACACAAATCCAACAATAAAGTACATCTATAACTCCTCAGAAGATACAGAAATGATCGCTATCCTTTCCCAGAGCATTAAACAAGCCTATATTAATCAAACCATTTCAGAAAACCAAATCAATCCGGAAACAGCACAAAAGCTGTTAACACCCCTTCAAGTGGAAAAAGAGGCGCTAAAAGATACAAAAGCCACCTTTGGCATTGTATATGTGTTTGTCTTTCTCATGTATCTCTTTATCGCAATATTCGGGCAAATGATCGCCAGTTCTATTGTTTCCGAAAAATCTTCCCGGGTGATGGAAGTGGTAATTTCCAAAGTTAAACCGATATATTTGATGTATGCAAAGGTCTTTTCCATTTTAGTGGCAGGGCTGTTCCAATTTTTTGTCATTGGATTGGGCATCTTGACCAGCTATCTCTTAGGATGGTTAAACAAAGAGGGATTTTCCTTATTTGGGTTAGCCGTAGATTTTCAAAACTTATCCCTGTTTGTCATTGCTTCATTTATCATTTATTTCATTCTTGGTTTCCTTCTTTATGCCATGATTTATGCAGCCATTGGATCCATGGTCAGTCGGACAGAGGATTTGAGTTCAATCTCTATGCCTATCATCATTTGTGTCATGGCCGGCTTTTTCATCGGTTTAATTTCCTTGTTTGATGCAACCCGGACCTATGTGATCGTCAGTTCTTATATCCCCTTGTTTTCCCCTTTTGTAACCTTTGCCAGAATTGTATCCGGTGAAGCGGGTTTGGTGGAAGTGGGTATATCCATTGGATTGTTGCTGATCAGTATCGGAGTGATTAACTATATTGCCAGCAAGGTATATGTTCAGGGAGTTATGAATTACAGCGATAAAGTGAAGTTGGGAAATATAATAGCCTTTCGCAAAAAGAATGAAAAAAAACAATGGATGGGGTCATGATCCCTTTCCATTGTTTTAAACCCAGGGTTTATTTTATTTCATCTAAGGCTTTGTTGATATTTATTAGACCGTATCCAAAATAAGAATCTTGCCCTTTTTCTCCAATATCAAGGGAACTTTTTTTCAAAATATAGTTGATATCATTGAATGATAAAGGTTTTATCCCTTTCTCTCTTTGTTCTGCAATGAGGATGCCCACTGCACCGGATACTTTTGGCGCTGCCACACTGGTTCCCATGGTAAATACATAGCCTGGGGGGAGGCCCAGGAGTTGGCTTAAATAAGGTTGAGGTAAATCAGTAGGATATGTGGTCAATGTCATAGCAAGGGGGTCGAGGAGTTGTTCTGTTTCCCAGTAGGCCCCATAATCACCTCCAGGGGCTGCCACAGTAATCCTGCCATAATTAGAATAGGAAGCTAACTTATTATCTTTATCTGTCGCGGAAACATTCAATATAAAGGAGGATCCCCCGCCTGGAAGATGGACATTCTTATCCTGAGTGAAGGCTTCCTTTAAGTCGGTGTTTTCGTTCCCTGCGCTGGCAACCACAATGGCTCCCTTTTTATGGGCAAATTTCACAGCCCGTTGAAAGGATTCGACAATAGCACGATCCTCCGGGTTTTTTAAGGATTTGTAGGTGCCGAGGCTAACATTAATGACATCTACGCCATCTTTTGCTGCCTGGATGATGGCTGCTGTGACCCATGTGGATTCAGCTCCTTCTTCCCAGCTGTCCATTACTTTGTAAGGGATAATGCCTAAATCAGGGCCAACCCCCAGCATTAAACCATTGGCCCCAATTGTGCCAGCAGTCATTGTTCCATGGCCCATCCGATCTTGAGTATCTGCAACATTAGGAACAAAGGATTTTCCTTTGGAAATAATATTTTCTTTTAAGTCGGGATGATTGAAATCAATACCGCTATCAATAAGAGCTACTTTTACTCCATGATTTCCTGTTTCTTTGAGATAGCTTTGTCCATCTTCTGTAATTTTTTTCATATCCCAACCTATGATTTGGTAGAGCAATGCATCTTCAATTTGTCCTGATGAAAGGGCATTGGGGGCCAATTTAACAGAATCCGGGTTTAATTCATGGTTTTTTGGAATGGTCAATGTACTTTCCCTGCCCAATAACTCTATGTTTTCTGGAAAGCTTTGTTTTATTTCTTCTATGGCTGCCTGATTTTCAGTATCCAGCTTCAATAATCCAATCTCAGGCAGGAGGGTTTTCTTAACCTGAGGATACTTATTTTCCAATAAAGAAAGGACCGGTGTAGGAATCTTTTCATTGTTAAACAGGATTATTTCTTTGGCCGGTTGGTTTTTGGCCATTCCCGTTTCATGGAAAACAGGAAGGGTGATCACCCCAATCAAGGAAGGGACGAGGATTACGTTAAATAGCCATTTCTTCATTTTTATTCTCCTTTTTTGAGGTATATAGGTCGTAATAGAATCCTTTTTTCAGCAACAATTCATGATGGGTTCCCATTTCCGCAATTTTTCCATCCTGGAGGACGAGAATGCGGTCGGCATGAACAATGGTAGATAAGCGATGGGCGATTATGATTTGTGTGCAATTTAACTGTTGCAAATGTTCCTGGACAAGGGATTCTGAGAGATTGTCCAGTGCAGAGGTTGCTTCATCTAAAATTAAGAGTTTCGGGTTGTTGACTAGGGCACGGGCTAAAAGAAGGCGTTGCCTTTGTCCTCCTGAGAAATTGCCCCCTCCCTCAGAAATCATGGTGTAATATCCCATGGGTTGTTTCAGAATCTCTTCATGAATATCTGCAATCTTCGCTGCCTGAATGACTTTTTCCAGGGAAATTTGCTCATTTAACAACTGGATATTCTCCAGTACATTTCCATGGAATAATCGCGTTTCTTGCAGTACAGCGCCAATGTGGTTGCGGAGATCCTGGAAATCCAATTCTTCAAGGGGCGTACCGTCAAAAAGGATGGTTCCTTGTGTTGGCCTATAGAGGCCTAACAGCAATTTAGCCAGTGTACTTTTGCCCGAACCGGATTTTCCCACAATGGCAATTTTTTCACCAGGTTTAATGGTTAACGTAATAGATGATAGATTCTCTTTACCAAAGGCATCATATTTGAAAGAAAGATTTTCCAGTTCAATAGAACCTGCAAAGTTTTTAATTTTTTTGTAGTTCTTGGATTCAGATTGGCTATTCATCACATCTTCTAGCCGCTGTATATAACTTCTTAAAAGGAGGAATTGGGAGTAGGTTCCCCCCATGGATACAATAGGCACCATGAAAGATGCTGCTAGGGCATTGAAACCGAGAAGTTGGCCTAAGGAGAAGTCGCCCTGCAACAGGAGATTGGTTCCTACCCAAAAAAGGAGAAGGGGCGTGATAAACTGGATTCCCACAGTAAAGGATTCCAACAAAGCAGTGAGATTATTTTGTTTTTGGGCGAAATGCAATTGGTTATGAAAGAGGGTTTGCCACTGTTTGAATACTTTTTGTTCAGCCCCTAATACTTTAATATCTCCGATTCCATGGATACTTTCTGTTAAATAGCTTTGTGTTTTCACTTGAACACTGAGGGTTTGGGCCGACAGTTTTTTTACCCACTGGGTGCTAATCACCATGGATAAAACAATGACACTGCAAAGGGCAATCACAATAAAACTTAACTGCCAGTTGAGGTAAAACAACATAATCCCATACCCAATAATTAAAAGGGTATCAATGACCAGGGAAATGGCACGGAAGGAGAGAATTTCTCTGATAAAAACATTGGAATTGGCCCGGTAGATTAAATCCCCGCTTGTCCTGGTTTCGAAGAAAGAGTAAGGTAAACTAAATAATTTTGCAATAAAAGCGGACATAAGGGAAGAATCCATCAGGGTTTGCAATTTCCCAATCATAAAGACACGGAGAACAGAAAAAAGTTGATAAAACAGGTAGATGGCAATCATCATAAAACCAATAATGGCAAGATGATCTTCGTTTTTTGCCATGATGACCTCATCTGTGATCCACTGAGTCAATTTTGGCGTGAGTAAACCCAGTGTCTGGAGAAGAATAGAAACAAGGGTGATACCCAGCAGTATTTTCTTTTGCTTAACCAGATGGGTTAAGAGAAAATTAAACGTTTTTTCTTTCTTTCTTTTGGTAAAGGCGGGATCTGGCTGGAAAGCCATAATATATCCTGAATAGGACTCTTTAAATGCATCAAGGGAGATTTTTTGTCTGCCATTTGCAGGATCCAGGATAGAAATATGGTGTTTGTGGATTTTCTCTAAAACGACAAAATGTTTTTGTTCCCAAAAGATAATTGCTGGCATGGATACCTGATGGAGTTGGGAGCAGTTTCCCTGATAGACTTTGTTGTTTAAATGGTAGTATTTCCCTATTTCTGCTAAGTGATAAAGAGAAGTGCCCTTTTTCGATGTACCGAATTGGTCACGTAGTTCTGGCAAGGTAATATGGAATCCGTGATAGCCTAAAATCATGGCAAGACAGGCTAACCCGCATTCACTATGTTCCATTTGTTCAATAAAGGGTACTTTGTTCTTCATTTTCATTCGCCCTCATGATTTCTTCGAAATTTAACCAACCTAAATGATAGGCAAGAATTCCGATTTTCACTCTGGAGGAAATATGGCATTTCCATTTTATTGCCGCAATAACCTCTCCAACTCTACGTCTGCTGATTAATAGTTTCCTAGCAATTTCTACATCCTTATAACCCTGTGCAATCAGAATGGCAATTTCTTTTTCACGTATACTCAGCAAAGGTCTCTTACTCATCATTTTCACCTCTCCTAAAGATTTACAGAAAAATAATTAAAAAATAAGCTAGTCCCTCCTTTATTAAACAATTATAGGAAATAAACCATTAACGTCTTTTTAACTGTATGTAAATATTTTGTTATTTTAGTAGAATATAGAGTGTGGTGTCGAATCTATTCCCCTGATTGATTAAAGGTTCTGCATTCCGGCATAAATATTCAAATAACACAAAATTAATAGAAATTAATACAGAGTTAAAATCCTTTTAATCTTCTTTTTCTATAATTGCCATAGTAGTTATATTTAATAGAAAAGAGGGAGAAAGGTGAAAGTAAAAAAGTTAATTGTACCTTTATTAAGCTTATCTGTACTGCTTCCCACTGCTGTCAATGTTTTGGCTGCCCCAAAGGTCCCTGTTTCCATAGAGAAAGTAGAGTTTATAGGAATGGAAGCGCCCCAAACTTCTGCACAACAAAATGACATGTATTCCAGTGCTTCAGCTAAGGTGGTATACAGTGATGGTTCCGTTAAAACCTTCCCTATATCCTATGAACTCTTGTTTAAACCAGGAGATGTTATTAACGGCAAGACTGCAGGAGCTACATATGATGCCAATGGCAATGTGATCATGGATATGAAAACAGATCCTAACAATCCTACCCCTTATGTTTCGGATGCCCCTGACAGCAACAGTTTAATGAATGTAAAGGGAAGGAGCGGCAATCTCTATCTAGTGAACCATTACGAAGGAATCGGCAGCAATATTGGAGAACTTCCCAAGTCGATGGCTTTAAATACGGTGAAACAAGATAAGAAAACAGGAAAATTAACGGTAACAGATATGAATCCCATCGATTTTTCTGCTTATGGCGGGATCTGGACCCCCTGTGCAGGGTCTTTATCCCCCTGGAACACTCATCTGGGCAGTGAAGAATATGAGCCAGATGCCAAAGCCCATGAATTAAATCCAGAGAAATCTTCCGTTACCCAATTTGCCCGTAACTTTAGCCAGGACCCAGCCAAAATGGGGAACCCCTATTCTTTTGGTTATGTGCCTGAGGTCACCGTTCACCCCAATGGGAAAACAACAGCAGTAAAACACTACAGCATGGGCCGCCTTTCCTTTGAACGGGTGGTAACAATGCCAGACAATCGTACCTTGTATTATGGGGATGATGGCGCCTATACCATGTTATTTATGTATGTAGCAGACCGGGAAGGAGACCTTTCTGCAGGAAGCCTTTACGCCGCAAAATGGAAGCAAACCAGTGAACAAAATGGAGGCTCTGCCCATTTAGAATGGATTCAATTAGGGCATGCTACCGACGCTGAAATCAAGGAATTAGCCAATACCCTGAAATTCAGTGACATATTTGAAACCACAACCGATGATGCCTATGCTCAATCCCATGGATTTAAAAAAGTAATAACCCAGAGCAGTGGGGGAAAGGCAGAATGGTTGAAACTGAAACCAGGCATGGAAAAAGCAGCCGCCTTCTTAGAATCCCGCCGTTATGGAGCGTTACTGGGAGCAACGTCAGAATTTAACAAAATGGAAGCTGTTGAATTGAATAAAAAGGACAATAAAGTGTATGTAGCCATGTCCGGTGTGAAAGGGGGCATGGAAGCCAATGGCCAGGATCCTGTGGATGACATTCATTTGCCAAAGGTATCCGCTGGGGGAATTTATGAACTGAAACTGGCGAACCAGCAAAAAGATAAAAATGGACAGGCTATCAACAGTGAGTATGTGGCTTCGACCATGGATGGGGTAGTGTTCGGTGAAGACCTTGCAGCGAAGGATGGCAGGGGCAATACAGCCAACGAAAATAAAATCGCCAACCCGGATAATATTGTTTTTTCAGAAGACATGAGAACCCTGTTCATTGCTGAAGATTCAGGCATGCATACTAATAACTTCTTATGGGCCTACAGTATTGATACGAAAAAACTTTCCCGGATTGCCTCTGTACCTGAAGGCGGGGAAGCCACTGGCTTGCAACATATCAATAATTTAAATGGACATTCCTACTTGATGCTAAGTGCACAACATCCAGGGTATGTGGGATATCTGAAAGGATTGCCTGTTTTCCAGGAAAAGAAGGGTAAATAAATAACAATATAATTAGCACATAAAAAAGGTTGGGGTCAAAATTATAGGAAACCCCAACCTTTTTGATATTATCCAAGTTTATCGTTTAACTTTTTTCTTTACTGCCTCTTGAAGTGTAGCAGGAAATGGTCCTTGATTAGGGAAAGGCTCTTGAAAATCCTTCTATTGATTGATAGCCATATTTATAGGTAATATTTCATCTCCTTTTTTATACGGAATTTATCGGAATGTTTAGTTTTGTTCATTTAAAATTTACCCCTATAGTTCCCGTTATAATATAATAGAAAAAAACTTATCTGCTGAAAGTAGTGATGTGACCATGGACTTGTTTATGAAGAAGTCGATTCAATCCTTACTTGCCCAGGGGAATTCAAAAGCATCCTCCCTGAAAAAAGCTTTAGGTGCTTTTGACCTAACTATGTTAGGGATAGGATGCATTATTGGTACGGGAATCTTTGTATTAACTGGGATTGCTGCTGCAAAATATGCTGGGCCTGCCTTAATCATTTCTTTTGTCATCTCTGGACTAGCCTGTATCTTTGCTGCCCTTTGTTATGCAGAATTTTCTTCCACTGTTCCTGTTTCTGGTAGTGCGTACACTTACAGTTATGCGGTTTTTGGGGAAATCATGGCCTGGGTTTTAGGTTGGGACTTAATTCTTGAATATGGATTAGCCTCATCGGCAGTTGCCAGCGGATGGTCTGCCTATTTTCAAGGATTAATTGGCGGCCTTGGCCTTCATTTGCCTAAAGCCCTCACTGCTGCTTATGATCCTGCTCACGGAACTTATGTTGATGTTTGTGCAATTGGAATCCTTGTAATTATCGCATTTTTACTGACAAGAGGGGTAAAGGAATCTGCCCGCGTTAATAATATCATGGTTATTATAAAAGTATCTATCGTTCTTCTTTTCATAGGGGTTGGTGTTTGGTATGTGAAACCATCCAATTGGACACCTTTTATGCCCTTCGGTTTTTCCGGCGTGGTGACGGGAGCAGCCACGGTTTTCTTTGCCTATATTGGTTTTGATGCTGTTTCTACGGCAGCAGAAGAAGTGAGAAATCCCCAGAGAAATTTGCCTATTGGAATTATTGCTTCATTATTAATTTGTACCCTTTTGTATATTACTGTTTCAGCGATTCTAACTGGGATTGTCCCTTATGACCAACTCGAAGTAAACAATCCTGTGGCTTTCGCCCTGCAATACATTCACCAGGATGCCATTGCCGGATTAATCTCCCTTGGTGCAATTATTGGCATCACTACAGTACTGTTGGTTTTGATGTATGGTATTACCCGGTTATTGTTCTCCATGAGCCGGGACGGGTTGATGCCCCCTGTTTTCTCTTCCATTCATAAAAAAAGGGCAAATCCGGTGCGAGGAACCTGGTTGGCTGCTTTACTTGCCAGTATTTTTGCCGGGTTTGTTCCCCTTTCCCGACTGGCTGAACTAACAAACATAGGTACTTTATTTGCCTTTATTGTTGTTTCTATTGGGGTTATTATTTTGCGAAAAACCCAACCTGATTTAAAAAGATCCTTTAAAGTTCCTTTTGTTCCCTGGCTTCCTGTTCTTTCCGTACTTTTCTGTGGCTATTTATTAATCAGCCTGTCTCATTTTGCCTGGATTGGCTTCGGAGTCTGGTTTGTGATTGGCATTGTAGTTTATATGCTTTATGGATATAAACATAGCTTATTGCGAAAAGAAATTAAAGTGGCAGCACAAATGAAACAAAGATGAGCGGAATGACAGTTCTAGAGAAAAATTGTACTTAGAAAAAAAGATTGAAAGAATACAAAAAAGAAGGAGGCACTATGCTCCTTCTTTTTTGTATTCTTTTGTTATAATTGAGATTATGGATACTGAGTAAAAAATATTGACACATGAATTGAAAGGTGATATATTCCGAGTATGTTAATATGAATAGTATAAATAATAAACTGGTGGCTGACCGGGAAAACCGGAGGCGCTGTCTTACCCGATAAATACATGGGGTGGATAGCGCCTTTTTTTATTCTTTTAGGGTTTTTAAGTACATTGGAGGTGTTCAAGAATGGCAAAAAGTGAATCAATATCCTATCGGTTGTCCAAAGAAAAATACGATATTCAGTTAAAAACAGATGTCCTTGTTCTTGGAGGGGGCCCTGCAGGGGCCTGGGCTGCCATTCGTGCAGCAGCCACTGGGGCGAAAGTTGTGCTAGTGGATAAGGGATATTGTGGAACAAGCGGAGCAACGGCTCCTTCTGGAAATGGCGTGTGGTATATTTCACCAGAGCCAGAGAAAAGGGAAGAGGCGATGCAAGCCAGGGAAGCCCTTGGTGGTTATCTCGCTGATCGGAACTGGATGAAACGGGTGCTGGATCAAACTTATGAGAACGTCAACCGTTTAGAACAATGGGGATACCCATTTCCTTTAGATGCAGAAGGGAAAATTTATAAACGCAGCCTCCAGGGTCCCGAATATTTACGGTTATTGCGCAAGCAAGTGGTAAAAGCCGGGGTGCAAATTTTAGATCACAGCCCTGCACTTGAACTGTTAGTGGATGAAAATGGTGTAGCAGGAGCTGCAGGTGCTCGCATACAACGGGATGAAACCTGGGCCATTCAAGCCAGTGCTACTGTGATTGCCACAGGTGGATGCGCTTTTCTTAGCAAAGCTCTGGGCTGCAACGTGTTAACAGGAGATGGCTATTTATTTGCCGGGGAAGTAGGCGCCCAACTGTCTGGCATGGAATTCTCCAATGCTTATGCCATTACCCCCGTCTTTGCCTCCAATACCAAAACCTTGTTTTATAACTGGGCGACCTTTACTTATGAAGATGGAAGCATTATTGAAGGGGCAGGCTCACAAAAGGGGCGTTCGGTGATTGCCCGGGTCATTTCCCAGGGGCAAAAGGTTTTTGCCCAATTGGATAAAGCTACGGAAGAAATGCAAAAATCCATGCGCTTAGCCCAGCCTAATTTCTTTTTAACTTTTGATCGGGCAGGGATTAATCCCTTCACTCAGCGCTTTGAAGTGACCTTAATTTTAGAAGGGACAGTTCGGGGAACCGGTGGAATCCGAATTGTGGATGAAACCTGCGCCACATCCATACCAGGCCTATATGCTGCCGGAGATGCAGCGACCCGGGAATTGATTTGCGGGGGCTTTACTGGAGGAGGAAGCTACAATGCAGGATGGGCTATTTCCTCTGGATGGTGGTCAGGAGAAGCAGCAGCGAAATATGCCTTAAAAACAAATCAAGAAGGGAAAAGACGGCATGCCTTTGGAACAGGGACCGCAGGGCTTCGACCAACCAATACTTTTGTAAATCCCTTAGATAGTAGAGATGTAATCAGGGATGTCCAATCTCAGGTAAATCCTTATGATATCAATTTGTTCCGCACAGAAGAAAAACTCTCTACTTCTTTACATCGGTTAAACCAACTCTGGAAAGATGCCCGGGGTAATTTAATTGAGCATAATGGTGATGTGCAAAAAACAAGGGAGGCTGCTGCCTTACTGGCTACTGCACGCTGGATGTATACCTCAGCCATTGAAAGAAAAGAAACAAGAGGGATGCATAAACGATTAGACCATCCCCGGCCGGATCCAAATCAGCATTATCGTTTGCTTACAGGAGGGCTGGATGAAATTTGGGTTCGGCCGGAATCTCTCGTAGTAAATCGCTAACACAACATAAAGGGGAGAAACCAAAATGATTGAATTGCTTGTCCAATCCCGTTGCATTCAATGCAACCAGTGCGTTAATGTTTGCCCAGCCAATGTCTTTAAAGAAGTAAAAGGGGAATCCCCTGTCATCGCCCGCCAATCCGATTGCCAAACCTGCTATATGTGCGAATTATATTGCCCGACCAATGCCCTCTATGTGGCCCCCAATGCCTTTGATTCTCTTTCATTAAAAGAAGAAAAGGTGATTGAATCCGGGTTAATTGGCTCCTATAAATCATCCATTGGCTGGGAGAAGGGAAAAGAAAATACGGCAAAAAAAGACCATTCCTATGTATTGCTAAGAAAAGTATAACAACATAAAAGGGGATCTCCATGAAAAAAACAAACAACACATACAAACTCATACTTAGCTTACTAGTTATTGCAATTATTTTTACTTTTTCCGCCTGCTCAGGAGGTTCAAAAGATGTGAGTGGAAAAAAGGCATCCACAACTCTTCGAGTAGGTTATATTAGCGCAGTGGGTGGAACCCCAGATAACCCATCCCTGGTAGGTCCGGAAGGTTGGGCCCGGCACAAAGGGATTCTTGACAGTGAGTTAAAGAAAATCGGGTTTACGAAAACCACCTATGTATCCTTTCCCAATGGTCCGGATTTAAATGAAGCCCTGGCTGCAGGGGAACTGGACCTTGGCATATATGGGGATACCCCGGCCATTGTTGCAAAAGCAGGAGGCCACAAAACCAAACTGATTAACTTTGCCCAGGTGGGCATGAATGTTTGGCTGGTGGGAAACAAGAATGGAATCAAATCCATTGCAGAATTAAAAGGAAAAACTGTTGCTACCTCCAAAGGTTCCTACATGTATCGTTACCTGGTCGGGCTTTTGGAGAAAAAAGGCCTGAAAAATGAGGTGACAATTACCCACTTATTGGCCAATGACGCAGAAGCCGCCCTGGCCCGTGGGGATATTGCTGCCTATGCTGCTCCCACTACAAGCGGTCCCCTTCTGGTGGAAAAAGGGTATCCATTACTGGATGAAGCGAGAAACTATGATGATTTGCCCGGCTCATCCATCACCGTAGTGACGGAAGATTTCGTAAAAGCCAATCCTGATTTTCCTGCAGTTTGGGAAAAAATCCGCAAGGCAGGATTAAAGGATTTGAAACAAAACCCGGATGCCTATTATCAATTCCATGCTGAAAAATCTAAAACCAAACTTGGTATTGTGAAAGCCAGTTATCCCTTAGATACCTATCAGGCGGATCCCTTACCGAAAAAAGGCCTTACCCTCCTGGAAGGGACGAAAAACTTCCTCTATCACCAAAAGTTAATTAAAAAAGGGTTTAAATTAGACGATTGGATTCTGAAAACAGAGGAATAGGGAGGGATATTCATTCATGAGAAAAAAGATTGGCAAAGGGATTAAAAACATAATTTTTCCATTTATCATTCCATTACTCATTCTCATTATCTGGGATTTTGTGGCGAGGAATGAATGGTTCCCTTCAGCCATTCTTCCCTTGCCTGAAACCGTATGGTTCACCTTTGTTGATTTGTTGAAAAACGGTGTGATTTATGATGACTTACTGGCCAGTTTCAAACGTATGATCCAGGGGTATTTTTTGGCTGTGGCTTTTGGCCTGCTCTTTGGGGTATTGATTGGGTTATCCTCTTCCATTGATAAACTCTTTAGCCCCATCTTCAATGCCATTCGCCAGGTTCCCCCCTTGGCCTGGATTCCCCTGGTTATATTATGGTTTGGCATTGGGGAAGCCTCCAAGGTGGTCATTATTTTTAAAGCCGCTTTCTTCCCCATCCTGATCAATACCATTTATGGCATTGAAAATACATCTAAAGGATTCCTTGAGGTATCCCGCCTATTTGGGGTGGGGCCCATGAAGACCCTGTATAAAGTCATCCTTCCATCTGCTCTGCCCTCTATCTTTGTAGGGTTGCGCCTGGGGTTAGGGGTATCCTGGATGGCCATGCTTGCTGCTGAATTAATTGCCTCTAATTCAGGCATTGGCTTTCGCATCATGGAAGGGAGGGAATTGTCCCAACCTGATGTAGTTATTGTAGGGATGATTGTTATTGGCCTGGTGGGAATTGCCCTGGATAGTCTGTTGAAACTGGCGCAAAACCGCCTGTTGGTCTGGCATTCAGGGATAAAAGATTAACATTAGGAGGCAATAATGAAAAGGAAAATTTCCATTAAGGGATTATCAAAATCATTTCCATTGAAAAAAGAAACCCTTCAGGTTCTTTCCAATATTCAATTGGATGTGGCAGAAGGGGAGTTCCTAACGATTGTGGGAGCCAGCGGCTGCGGCAAAAGTACCCTTCTTCGCATCATAGCTGGTTTAGATGAAGACTTCACCGGGGAGGTACGGATCAATAATACGCCTATCAACGGCATTGGCCAGGACCGGGGCATGGTTTTTCAGGACCTTCGCCTCTTTCCCTGGCTGACGGTTGCAGAAAATATTGCCTTTGGCCTGGAAAATACCAGCCTAAAAGAAAAGAAACTTATTGTGGAACACTACCTCAACCAGGTGGGACTCGAAGGATTTGAAAATGCTCGCCCCGACCAGCTTTCTGGTGGGATGGCCCAACGAGTGGCCATTGCCAGAACCCTGGCCAATAAACCGGAAATCATCTTGCTGGATGAACCCTTTGGCGCCCTGGATGCATTGACACGAATTCAAATGCAACAGGAAATCTTGAGAATTAGAGAACAGGAGAAGGTTACTATGGTCCTCGTTACCCATGACATTGATGAAGCAGTTCTCCTGGGTGATCGAGTAGTGATTATGGGCAATCGGCCAGGAACCATCCAGGAGATTATTAATGTGAAATTAAGCTATCCCCGGGACCGTAATAGCCATGACTTTATCAACCTCCGCAGAAAAATATACTATAAATTTTTCGCTAACCAAAACCTTCTTGTTCCTGAAGATTATATTATTTAATAGACCAAACGGCCCTGAAGGGGGTCGTTTTTTACTTGGTGCTTCTTGCTAATATTTAACTTATTTCAGACATTTTTCAGGATTATCTATTATTTTTAAAACATGAGATGACTACATAAAGGGGATTTTAATTTTGAAGAATTGGCACATGGTTTTTTTACCACTATTATTCGTTTTTGCTCTTACTTTTACAATAACAGGAAACAATCTGGTTTATGCTGATGATCATGAAAAGTATGAAAACTATGGGGGGTATGGTGAACATCGAGAAGGAGGAAAGGGCGAAGAGGGCCCTTATGAGGAAGTAGGGAAAAACCTTGGCTGGGGAACGGTGATTGCCATGGGTGCTGCAGGGGTAATTTTCATCATGAGAAGGTCAATAAAATCTCTTATAGCCAATTTTCCAGAATCAAAAAACATTTTCATTTCTATTTCTAAGTTTTTTGGGAAATATCATATATTGATTGGAGTCATCGCTCTTGCTCTGAGTATTTTCCATGGAGCTGCAATGTTTTTAAGCGAAGGGGAATTGGAGAAAGACGGGATGATTGGATTGGGATCCGTTGTATTGATGGCCATTGCCAGCATCATGGGTGCTGTCTTATTTAAAAAGAAAAAGCTGAAAAGCCTTCGCACTACACATACGGCTTTGATTGGTTTAGCCATTGTAATTGGATTGGTTCATATTGTAGGTGCATAATTGCGAAATATAAAGCAGCAAAAAGAAGGAGCCACTACGCTCCTTCTTTTTGTTTTTGGCTAGACCTCATTTTCTGTACATATTTTCCAGTATCCTTTACTATGTTTAGTAAGAATAGGTGTACTAGAGAAGAAAGGATGTTGATGATGAAACTGGATTGTACAATCCCTCAGCCAAAAACATATGGCCCACTGGGGAACTTGCCTATTATCGACAAACATGTTCCGTCTTTATCTTTTGTGAAATTGGCTGACGAATATGGCCCAATCTTTCGTTTTGAAGCCATGGGGAGATCTATGCTTGTGGTGTCTAGTCCAGAGTATGTAATGGAAGTATGTGATAAAACCCGCTTTGAAAAATCAGTAGGGGGAGCCTTAAAATTCGCCCGTGCTTTTGGCGGGGATGGCTTGTTTACAGCAGAAACCCACGAATCCAATTGGCGGAAGGCCCATAATATCCTCATGCCCAGCTTTAGCCAAAGTGCCATGAAAGGATACCATCCCATGATGCTAGACCTGGCGCAGCAACTGATACAAAAATGGTCCCGCTTAAATCCAGGGGAAGGCATTGACGTTTCTGCAGACATGACCCGCTTGACCTTAGATACCATTGGACTGTGCGGATTTAATTATCGTTTTAATAGTTTTTATCGGGATCAACCCCATCCCTTTATCATCAGCATGATTCGTGCTTTAAGTGAAGCCATGAGCAAGTTCCTGCGGCCCCCCATTCAAGACAAATTGATGATTCAAAAAAAACGCCAATTTAATGAAGATATCAATGCCATGTTTATGCTGGTAGACAAAATCATTGTTGAACGCAGGGAGAGTGGCATTCAGGGGGATGATTTGCTTTCCCATATGCTGTATGGCAAAGACCCGGAAACAGGGGAAGGATTAGATGATCAAAATATCCGTTTTCAAATCATCACTTTTTTGATTGCCGGCCATGAAACCACCAGTGGTTTGCTTTCCTTTGCTCTGTATTTGTTATTGAAAAATCAGGATAAACTGCAAAAAGCCTATGAAGAAGTAGACCGGGTTCTTACGGATTCCCAACCTACCTTCCAACAGGTGCTGAACCTTAAATATGTAAGAATGGTACTCCATGAATCCCTGCGCTTATGGCCAACGGCGCCGGTTATTGCTTTATTTTCTAAAGAAGATACTCTCCTTGGAGGAAAATATAAAGTGAAAAAAGGGGAGCGAATCTCAATCCTCTTACCTAAACTTCACCGTGACAAAGGGGCATGGGGTGAGGATGCAGATGAGTTCAAGCCAGAGCGCTTCACCGATCCCCATCAAATTCCCCATGAGTCCTATAAACCCTTTGGCCAGGGGCAACGGGCTTGCATTGGACAGCAGTTTGCCCTCCATGAAGCCACCCTTGTCCTGGGGATGATTCTGAAACACTTTGAACTTATAGATCACACCAATTATCAGTTGAAGATTAAGCAGACCATGACATTGAAGCCTGATGGGTTTACGATGCAGGTGAGGGGGAGGGAAGGATAATGAAAGCCTTCGTAGGTATGTCCTGCGAAGGCTCAAAATCGATGGATAATCTCATCAATAACCTTTTCTAAATCCTTTACAATAGGATGATAATCCATCCCGGGACTTAACTGAAAAATACGGATGTTATGATCTTCCTTTTTTTCAGGTTCTTCAACAACGCCTGATGAAGTGGGATAAAAGGCCCACACCTCTTGTATAGGATTAATATGAAAGGCTAACCCATGCATTTTACCGCCAAATAAAAATTTGGATTTACAGGCAGAACTATAGGAAATTAACTGACGCATCGTATCCGGTTTTTGTCTTGAATTGATCTTTGTTTCATCCCAAAAATATTTTTTGGGTCTGTACTTAAAGTCAAAAACCAGGCTTCCATAATAATCGTCTTTATAATAAACATCGATCCGACCATCAGGCCGATTATGATTGGCCACTGTGAAGATGGGGGTATCAAAGAGGGATGTTTCATCACTGACAAAGGGAAGATTGCTGTCATAGATCAGGTGAAGTTTCACATCTTCCTTTTGATAGCAAATTTTTGTCCCAGGAAGCAATGTGGGAATCAGCAATTCCTTCCTATTGCTTCCCTGGGAAAAAATCCACCCATTCGGTTCATAATGAAGTTCCTTATATAACAGTTGAGTGATTTTCAAGAATCCCCATAGTTCATATAATTGATCGGTTCTTTTCCATTGAGATGAATAAGATTCATCTAGTTTTATGGATAGGGTATTATTTTTACATTCTCGATAAGTTTGATATAAGGTTCTATAACGGGAATCTAGAATCATTACCGATGGCAAAGACGAAGGGATTCCCGGGGATATCCCATGAAACCACTCTGCTGCTTGTACCATTTTTAAGGACTGTATCATTTTTTCTGCGGAGGCCTGAAGGTCATTTGCTATCTGATAGACATTTTCTTTTTCTTTTAAGAGAGCCTGGGTGTGGTTTTGAAATGATGCGTACCCGCCCAATGTATTGATCTCATTGCTTAATTTCATCTTATGATTTTCAGTTACCGTAATAAATTCAGTAAGCATCTTGATGAACTCTAATACGATTTTTTTTACCCACCTATTTTCAGGCAAATCATATTTGACAGAATGGATGGGTGTTTTAAAAAAATTCATATCCTCTGGATGTTGTAGGTGATAGCGTATGGTTTGTTCATCAATTTTTTTGGCTCGATCCTCAGGAACCATGTGATAGTTTTTTTCAATTCGATAATTAATTTTTGTGAACAGGTCATGAAGGGCAGTCATAATCGATGAGAAACGTTTTTTCAAGATGAGATAAGGCTGCAATTGTTGTATAGGCAAAGAATCATGAACGGAAAACCCACCTTCTGGATGATGTGGGAGGATATCCTGGGCTAATCCTCTCAAGGCGGTTTCTAATTCATCCCTCATCCATTCCCATTGTTCCATGGTGACTTGCTTGGGAACAATTCGAATGAGAGTATAAAAATCAGCCCCATTCGCTGTTATTTTTATTCGGTAAAACCCTGGTATTAATGGATAATAATCATTGCTAAATAGGGTATAAGGCTCATTTGAACAGGGCAAGTACACATTGCCAGATAAGCTCTCTCTTAAGATTCCTGCAGGAAGGGTGTCCAGGCCGTCCATATAGAATTGTGCATTTGGATCTGGAGATTGAAACAATAGGGAAAAAGATTTATTTTCTTTTAAACATATGGGATCAAAAGACCTTTCGGAAAGAAGTTCTTCTTCCCGATTCACGAAATGGTCATCTGCAAAGGGGTACACATTATCAAATTGCATGAAAGTTAAAGTAAATGGAAGAACATTAGAAGGTGTATCCATTTATTTTCAACTCTTTCCCTTTGGTTAATAGGGTCTCTTTTACTTCTTCAAATGAAGAAACATCATCATATTGAGCAAGGATTTCTAGAAAACGCCCGTTTTTTAATACGCCTTCATTCATATCGTACCAACCAATGAGGGGAGAAAGGAGTTCCTCTGGACCCCTTAGTTTGGTTAATACCCGTTGCACCAGTTGCAAATCAAAGGCCTCTTCTTTGGTAAGACTTTTGTGATTTGGGATATTCTTCATGTACCCATCTATTTGCCGAATAATCCGTTGGCCAATTCCCAGGTTTTTATGGACCTTCTGCATTTCTTGATGAAGATCCCATAATAAATGCAATTGTTGATCCGTTAATTCAATGGTTTCATTCTTGTTGCGGAAATCATCATATACTGTAAATCCTTTTAAAGGAATATAGTCTCCTTTTTTCTTACCTAATGTAAGGGTTTTGAGTTTTTCATAGGGGACCACTTTTAAAGTGATAATATTGGCCCGATCTAATACTTTGTCTGAAAAGTGGAACGTGGATTCATCCATGTTTACAGTGCCAACGAACAATACATTATCCCCAATTTTAATCCGTGAAGGATATTGGGATGAGTTATAGATACTAGATTCAAGATCTTCATTATATAGACGCAAATATCTGCGGTGGTGCTCCATCTCTAAAACAGATAAAAACTGGGAAAAATAGTGTTCTACTCTTGCTAAGTTCATTTCATCAAAACAAATAATATATAGTTTATCTGTGTTTTCCTCTGCATTTTTTAAAATATTAATTAAGCCAGATTCTCCAGGCCGATAGACCATGTGTAAGGAATCCAAATAACCGATTAAATCCCCATCATCATGCCAGGAAGGGCGTACAGGAATAAAAGTAATGTGTGGTTCAGTGAGGCCAAGAGCCTTCCCATAGGCCTGGACTAATCGAGACTTCCCTGTTCCACTCATGCCCTGTAAAATAACGAGATTAGACACTTTCATTGCTGTATGGAAGTTAATTAAATCTTTTTCTTCATAAAGTAAACCGCTTTCTAAAGTAACTTGAATCAGGTGATCTATAAATTTAGTCTCCGTTGTTGCGAGAGGAATGCTTTGTACTTCAACTGTAGGTGCCACTTCATCCTGAACATCTGGTACGAATTCATCAAAGGGAGTGTCTATTTTTTGCAGCATGTCTATTATTTTCGCCGATGTTGCCTGGTGAATGAATAAAATTTCATTAATCTCATAGGTTTCATCCAACCACTCTATCGGGAAATCCATCATTCGCAATGGTTCCTCAGAGAGAAAATTAAACCCGCCATAGGCATGCATATGTTTGCTAAAGGGGCCAATGACGGAATAGGTATCATCCTCTTTTTTCCACAGCAGATAGGGAGGAGTATCATTAGGTTCTATGGATAAGTTGTTAATTTTTCCAACGAATTTCCGATTGGTTAATCTAATAATAAATTCTTCAAAGGTTAAATTGTGAATTTTAGAACTGAAAATAGGAAAAGGAGTAAGTGTATTTGTTTCGTTAAAACGATCGGATTTTTTGACTAATTTTAATTCAGTAGCAACAAATACATCATGATTTGCCCTTACTTTTCGATTAGGGATAAACACAATCAAATAGTTTTCCAGGAAATTTCGAAAGTGTTCTTCTCGGATATGAAGGGGTTCATTATAGGCGTCTTGAAATCCATATTGTTCTAATTCATGTGAAAAGCTAGTAAATAATTGTTCATTTGGAAAGTTATCCGGTGGTTGAGAGATTAGTTTTATGGAAAATTGAATCACATTGTGTGTGTTGACGAAAACGGATGATTTATATCTACCGGTGATGCTTTCTACAAAATCATCTTCTGCTAGCGTTCCTATTAGAAAAGTGTCCCATTTGCTTGTCATATTGATACCCTCCTTTCTTGATTGATGTATTTTTCAAGTTCTTTTATGGTGTGAAATTCAATGACCCGTTGGGCATGCAAATTCGTTCTTAATTTAAATAGTTGCAGTCTCGTCATTTCAAAAGTTAAAATCCAGATTTCACCATAGTCATGATGGTGGATGAATTGGTCAATTTCATTAGATTGGATAATTGTAACATCATATTGCTCTAGAAAGGGGAGGAGAACTTCCTTTCCGATTAATGCTACTCTTGGTAAATTTTTTTCTTCTTCCTCAGTTTCAATTTCCTCCTGGATGATTTGATTCGTCGAAACTGCCGTTTGAAAAGAAGATAGGGTTTCTTGCATTTGTTCTAGTTCCTTTTGCATTTTTATCATAAGAGTTTCTTTTTCCTGGGTTTCTTTTTTTATTTCATTGTTTTCAGTTTGCAGTTTTTTTTTCTCTTTTGTCCATTTTGAAAATTCCTGGTTAAATGAGTTTTTTATATTGGCTAAATTTTGTTCTAATTGTTGAATTTTTTTATTTTTCTTCTCCAATTCTTTTTTTAGTTCTTCTGTTTTTTTGGGGTTGGTATTTTCTTTTTCTTCTACGACTAAGGATTTTTCATTTATGGATGGTTTGTTTTTAAGATTTTCATATTCATTTAATAGAAATTCCCCATTTTTTTGGTCTTCCTCTTCCAAAGAAGTGATTAATGAAATAATGAATAAATATGGATTTTCAACTTCTTTCATTTCAGCCAGGATGACTTCTCGTTTTTTACCCCTAATCTTCTCACATTCTTCATTTTCCGAGACTTTTAATTCAAAGTATAAGATACTTTTAAAAAAGGATAGATCCTTTAGCGTATTTTGAATGAGCCTGGGACGAATGATGTTAACATTGCGATGTAAAGAATCTGCGCGAAACCCTGGTGGAATTGGGATTTTTGTTTGTTTTACTAAATTGATTAACTCTGAATCCGGGAGTATTTTCAGTATCTTTTCCCATAGCTTCTTCTCCATTTCATTTCCCCCGCTCCTATATATTTTTTTCTTTATATGTTTACCCTTTAGTATAATGGAACGTTGGATATACAAGGTGGCAAATGCAAAAATCAAAATTAATTTGTAATAATTATTTGAAGAAAGTATGACTTTTTCTGTACTACATAACAATGGGTGGTTGTATTGTGTATGGGGTAAGGCACAATCCCTTTGACAATTCTTCGTAGTTCCTTTACAGTAAAATTAATTAAATGAACGGAAGGGTGAACCTACGACAATGATTTCTTAATCCTATTTACGAAAACCATTTAAATTGAAGGCATTTTTTCGCAGATAAACAGTTCTGCTTATCTTTTGGTTGCCTTCAATAGCGTTTTCAGAATAGGATGGGATGTCTATTGTTGCACCGAAAGGGAGAAATCTCTCCTTTATTGGTGTTCACCATACCTATGCCTCCTATTCTGAATGTAGATAGGGGGCATTTTTTTCGCCCCGAAAAATGGAAAACGGGGATGATGACTTAATGTTGTTAGAAGCACTGAATATAAAGCACTATGTAAAAGACCGTTTAATTTTGGATGTTGAACATTTAGAAATTCATAAACACGACCGAATCGGGTTAGTTGGCCGCAACGGCAGTGGAAAAACCACCTTGTTGAATGTATTGGAGGGAACATTATCACCGGAACAAGGAACGGTGATCCGCCATGCCCAATGTGAGCTTTTGCCACAGTTAAAAAGAACAGATACCACAAAAAGCGGGGGAGAAGTGACCCAGGAGTACATTAATGATGCTATTATCAAGGCACCAGAAATCCTACTGGCAGACGAGCCGACCACAAATTTGGATACGGAACATATTGAATGGCTGGAAAAGAAACTCATGCAATGGAAAGGGGCTTTGGTCATTGTCTCCCATGACCGGGCCTTTCTCGATGCCCTTTGCTCCACCATATGGGAGATCCATGAAGGGCAGGTCAAAGAGTATAAAGGCAACTATACTGACTATGAAGAACAAAAAGAAGTGGAGAAGCGGCAACAACATTCGGCTTATGAACAATATCAGGCAAAGAAAAAACAGTTGGAAGAAGCATTGAAATTAAAAGAACAAAAAGCGGAACGGGCAACCAAAGCTCCCAAAAAGGTAAGCCCATCAGAAGCAAAAATCACCGGGGCCAAACCCTACTTTAATAAAAAACAAAAAAAGTTGCAAAAAACAGCCAAAGCCATTGAAACCCGATTAGAAAAACTAGAAAAGGTAGACAGAGTAAAAGAAGCTCTTCCACTAAAAATGGATTTGCCTCATGCTGATAGCTTTAAAGACCGGATTATTCTTCGGGTACAGGATGTGAAAGGGGTTATTGGCAAACGGGTTCTCTGGAATAAAGCTAGTTTCTATGTACGTGGCTGTGATAAACTGGCCATCATCGGCCCCAATGGCAGTGGGAAAACCACTCTTATTAAAAAGATTATCCATCAGGAGGAAGGAATCACCATTTCTCCTTCCATGAAAATGGGCTACTTTAGCCAAAATTTAAACATCCTGGATGTGGAAACCTCTATTTTAGACAATGTGAAAACCACTTCCAAACAGGATGAAACCTTTATTCGCACCGTCCTGGCAAGACTTCATTTCTTTCGAGAGGATGTTTACAAAAAAGTAGGGGTATTAAGTGGAGGAGAACGAGTAAAAGTCGCCCTTGCTAAATTATTTTTGAGCGATATTAACACTTTAATTCTCGATGAACCCACGAATTTCCTCGATATTGAAGCGGCCAGTGCTCTGGAATCCCTCTTAAAAGAGTATGAAGGAACGATTATCTTCGTCTCCCATGACCGCCGATTTATCGAGAACATTGCTACAAGGATCTTGGTCATTGGGAATAAAGAGATTGAAATATTTGAAGGAAGCTATCGACAATATAAACAGGAACAGGATCAACCTCAAAAAAAGCGAAATATTACGGAAGAACAACGGCTAGTCCTGGAAACCAAACTATCAGAAGTTCTGAGTCGATTAAGCATAGAACCCAGTGAAGAGTTGGAAAGGGAGTTTCAAAGGCTGTTAAAAGAAAAGCGGGAATTGGATGGGTTGAAATAAAAAGGCAATGGCTTTAAACATAAAGGTACGGACAAGGAGCTCCATTTCTAAGACAGGACTTTTCCTAATCACTAACTAAAAATGGCCGAAATCCCCATGGATCCGGCCATTTTTCTTTATTATGCTTCATTAAATGTAGATTGAACTTCCCTCACAATGTTACGTTCCTGTTTCCAGGTTAATTTTAAAGCAAATAGGGTAAGGATACCAATAACGAGAAGCCCGGACAGGATAAACATGCCTTGAGTTAAGGCGACAATCCCGAGAACCATTGGTCCTACAAATCCCCCTAAGGCTGCAAAGGAATTGATCAATGCAATTCCAACAGGCGCGGTGGATTCGGTAAAGAAGAAGGTCATATAGGCAAAGAAACACCCGAGGAATCCATATAATCCGGCGGATGTAATTGTAAACATGATAACCATGAACAAGGTGCTGCTTGATAACCCACACCCAATAAATCCTACAATAGCAATTAAAAAGCAAAAGATTAAATGGGTTTTGTAGGCATTGGTTCGGTCGGCATTCCAGCCAATGAATAGAATCGCTAGGATCCCCACAAAAGAAGGAATCATGGCTAACCAGCCGATTTGTAAATTGGTTGTTGCCGTTACGGATAAGGATTTAATGATGGTGGGAATCCAGAATGACAATCCGTAAATGCCTGTATACATAGAGAAATACAACAAGGATAGCTTCCAAATCTTTGAATCCTTCAGCATTTCCGGCAAAGAAGCTTTATTTACTCGTGCCTTTTGTTGACGTTCTAGATCTAATTCCCTTTCTAACCAATCGCTCTCTTCTTTGGATAACCATTTTGCTTCAGAAGGTTTATTGGTCAAGAAAAATAAAGCAAGAATTCCCAAAAGAATGGCAGGAATCCCTTCCAGGATAAACATCCACCTCCATCCCTGAAGATTGAACCAGGATATATTATCCATGATCCAGGTGGACAGGGGTGCCCCAATTAATCCGCCTACCGGCAATGCCAGAAGGAGGGAAGCAGTTGCCCGTCCTCTTTCACTGGCTCTAAACCAGTATGTAAAATACAAAATGATACCTGGAAAAAATCCGGCTTCGGCAATGCCTAAAAGGAAGCGAAGGATATATAAGTGAATGGCCGTTTGCACAAAACCCGTAAAGATAATAACGATGCCCCATGTAATCATAATCCGGGCAATCCATATACGTGCCCCAACCTTGTGCATAATGATGTTACTTGGGACTTCAAAAAAGAAGTATCCTATAAAGAAAATGCCAGAAAGTAACCCGAATACCTCTGAAGATAAGGCCAAATCCGCGTTCATTTGTAAGGCAGCGTATCCTAAATTTACCCGGTCTAAATAGGCAACAATGTAGAGAATCAAGATGAAAGGAAGAATACGCATCATCGTTTTATTGATTGTCCTTTTTTCTAATACGTTCATTTAACATTTTCCCTCCTTCTTTTAGGATTTAGATTATAGTAATAATTTCCCAGATAATATCCGAATTGTCAATATAATTGTAAATTTTCTGTTAATACGCAATACTTCTTAACCATAAAACCACATATTATGTTGTTCAAGCTATCGTTCATTTTTTCCCCTCAACATCCCCGCATTTTATAAATAGAATAATAGCTACCTTGTATTTTGTAAAAAAAATTTATGTTCACATTTTGTTAGGGATATTGGAAGATTTTGAGTGATGAAACTAAACTTAGATTGACAATTAGAAGAAGAAGTTAATAATTAAATATATAACGTCTATATCGAAATTATTTAACGGAGGAAATCGTGGCATGACCGATGGAAAAACGAATCGCCGTTCTTACACAAGCCCTTTGCGCCATCATCAGAAGGAGGATACACGGGACCGCATTTTGCAAGCCGTTGCAGAAATAATTAATGAAGGAAAGATTCTAGCATTTAGTATTAAAGAAGTGGCAGATCGAGCAGGTGTTTCTTATGGTTCTGTATATCGGCACTTCCCAACCCGGGAGTCTCTACTAGAGGCACTTTATGAAAAAGCTTCGGAAATGATGGCTGAAACATCTTCTGGATCCCTACAATCCATTGAAGAGATACCCAGGATGGCCAGGGAAACGGTGGGTATTTTTGAGGAACAAGGGAAGATAGTACAGGCTTTTACAATTGCCTTATTGGCCAATAATATACAGCCCTCAAGCAGAAAAGAAAGAGATCAAAGAATCGAACAACTTGTGTTAGAGAGACACCCGGAATTGGATCAAATAAGGGCTCGAGAAATGTCAGCGGTCATTTCTCATCTCTATAGTTCTCTCACATGGACAACTCTTAAAGGGAGGTTTGGTCTAAATGGGACAGAAGCAGCGAATGCCCTAAACTGGGCCTTGCATATTTTAATCCAAAATATAGCAGAAGAGAGGGAGGGATTGGATTGACGAAATATGTGTGGTTTTTCAATGAGTTAAAGGAAGAACAAAAACATAGATCCGGTGGAAAAGGGGCCACCCTTGCTAGACTTTTTCAGAAGGGCTATCCTGTTCCAAATGGATTTGTCATCCAGGCAAATGCCTTTGACAAGGATCGATTAATTCCCGAAGCGATGTTGCAAATTCAAAAGGGCTTAATGGATTTAAGGCAGGAAACTAGAGGATTTTCCCTTGCTGTACGTTCTTCCGCCCTTTGTGAAGATTCCCATTCTGCTTCCTATGCCGGACAGTTTGATACCATTTTAAATGTAAGTACTGAACAGGAAATCTTTCAGGCCATTGATCGGGTTCACGCATCCTACTATCGAGAAGAAGTAAAAGCATACAGCAATGTGAAAGGCATCAATCAGTCTGATGGCATGGCTATTGTTGTTCAGATGATGGTTCCTGGGGAATTGTCAGGGGTTCTGTTTACCGTTGACCCCATTTCCAAGGATCAAAATAGGATGGTCGGCAATTTTATTTTAGGGCTAGGGGATAAACTTGTGTCTGGACAGGTGACCCCTTTCACTTTTACATTTGAAAAACGGAATGGGATAGGAATAAAGGGGATATATGACGGGCCTCCGGATTTAAAACCATATGCCCATAACCTATACCAATTAGGCTGCCAATTAGAGCAGGATCTGGGCGGTCCACAGGATATTGAATGGTCGATTGCGGAGGGGAATCTTTATCTATTACAGTCCCGTCCTATTACTACTCTTTCAGATCCATCTCCAGCTACAGGGGAATGGAATGATAGTTTGAAAGGGGATTATTTGTGGACCAATGTGAATTTTGGTGAAGGCATTCCTGAAGTAATGACCCCTATTACCTGGTCGGTGCAAAAGGAAATCTTTGAAACGTGGAAATTGCATCCTGGAGTCCAATCTTGCGGCAATATAGGTGGACGCATTTATCTTAACTTAAGTAACTATGCTTCTGTATTGAAGGTCTTGGGAAAAACAAAACAAGGCATTAATGACTTTTTGGAGGGGCTCTTATATACAAAAATTCCTAAAGAAATAGAGATTCCTCTAATTCCTTTGCCCGGGTGGTCGATTTTTTCTATATTAAAGAATCTCGTGATCATGCAAATGAAACAGAGGAAGGCGATTAGAGAATTTCCTGTTTTCCTGGCTTCTAACCCAAAGTGGTGCGGAAGGATGCAACAAAAAATCAGGGAAACCAATCATCAGGATCAGCTCATTTCTTTGTGGAACCATGAGATTTTTCCTCATTTAAAGAATAGTGTTTGGAGTGTAATGGGCAGTTTATCTCAATTCTCAGACTATGCCATGAAATTGCGCCGGGAACTCATTGAATGGGTTGGGCCTGAAGATGCAGATACCTTACTTTCAGGATTGAGCACAAATTTAGCAGTAAAAGAAGGTTCGGGCCTTTTAGCCAGCCTTGGGCCAGTTGTAGGAATAGGTAAGGTTTCGAAAGGGGAGATCGATTGTGCTGAATATATCAAAGAGTTTGGCCATCGGGGGCCCAATGAATTTGAACTGTCTGTTCCCCGGCCAGGGGAAAATCCAGAGTGGCTTGATAAACAATTAGAAATGTATAAGAAATCTCCCGTTGATGTAGAAGAACTTTTATGCAAAAAACGTAAAGAATTCAAAGATGCATGGAACCGCTTGCAGAATAGACATCCGGGGAAAGTAAAATCCATTAGGAGGCGTTTAGATCAACTGGCCTCAAGGGCACGTATGCGGGAAGCTGTTCGTTCGGAATATGTTCGTGACCGTTGGGTTGCCCGTACATTCGTTCTTCAGGCAGGGCAATTAACTGGGCTACAAGAAGACATATACTACCTGTCTATTGAAGAGATCCTTTCTGTTCTTTCAGGTGATAATACAGCAGTTAAGTATATTCCAGCCAGAAAAGAAATGTATCATCGTTACGCCTCATTACCTGCCTATCCCCCTGTAATATGTGGGGCCTTTGATCCTTTCTTATGGGTAGCAGATCCCAACTGCCGTAAGGATGTTTACGATAGCCATGCTTTAACTGAATGGGTTCCTCATAATACAAATGACGAAACCAATCATGCCATTATAAAAGGTTCAGCAGGGTCGGCAGGCCGGGTTGAAGGAGTGGTTTGCCGTGTAGATTCCCCGGATGAGGGCGCACAATTAATGAAAGGTGAGATTTTAGTTACCTCCCAGACAGATATAGCATGGACTCCCCTGTTCCCAAGGGCAGCTGCCATTGTAACCGATGTGGGGGCACCTCTTTCCCATGCCGCTATTGTTGCCCGTGAATTAGGCATTCCAGCGGTGGTAGGGTGTAGAGATGCTACCGCAAAGTTGCATACGGGAGATCGGGTGTTCGTGGATGGAGGGCAGGGGATTGTAAAAATCATAGAGAAAATTGATTGAGATATAAGGAAAGCCTTCGCAGGAATAAATCTGCGAAGGCTTTTTAAATCCCGCGTGCCCAGCAAGCCGTTAATTGCTAGTCGGTGAAAGTCCGACCCAAGTAAG
>CAMLDI010000025.1 GCA_946478845.1 uncultured Paenibacillaceae bacterium | reverse complement strand
TTCTTCAGTTGCATCTTCGTCTGCCACTACTTCTTCGTCAGTTGCATCTTCATCTGCTACTACTTCTTCAGTTGCATCTTCGTCTGCCACTACTTCTTCGTCAGTTGCATCTTCATCTACTACTACTTCGTCAGTCGCATCTCCTTCAGCATGTACAGCAGAATTTGGTGCTGCATGTTCTTTTGCATTATCACTTGCATGTTCAAATGCTTGAGAATTTACTTTATTTGCTGCAGAAGGATTCACTTTAGCAACTTCTTCGTCAGCTGCTGCTTCCTCGTCAGTTGTTGCTTCATCTGCTACTACTTCTTCAGTTGCATCTTCATCTGCTACTACATCTTCAGTTGCATCTTCGTCTGCCACTACTTCATCAGTGGCATCTCCATCAGCATGTACAGCAGAGTTTGGTGCTGCATGTTCTTTTGCATTATCACTTGCATGTTCAAATGCTTGAGAATTTACTTTATTTGCTGCAGATGGATTTACTTTAGCAACTTCTTCGTCAGCTGCTGCTTCCTCGTCAGTTGCTGCATCATCATCAGAATCTTCATCATCATCAGATTCATCATCATCATCATTATTATTATTGTTGTTGTTCGTTGTATTAACTACTGCATCAGTGTCAGAAATAGGGTCATCAGAAACAGGTTGTTCAGAATCGGAATTATCATCTCCCTCTTCATCTTCAACTTTTACAGCAGAATCTTCATCATCGTTGCTGCCTTCGTCATCTTGATTCCCATCTTCATTCGTAGCTGGAAGATCTTCAGTTTTTGCAGCCTCATCAATAGAATCAGATGTTTCTTGTGAAGCAGAATCTGGGTCAGTAACATCTACTTCTGCTGTTGGATTGTCCACATTTACAGTTTCTTCAGTAGCTTCATCTGTCGTTTCATCAGCAATAATATCTTCTGATACCACTGGTGCAGGTTTAACTTTACCTTGAACAGCAGAGTTAGGAGCAGCATGCTTTTTCGCAGTTTCGCTGGCATGTACACTGGCCTGTGAGTTGTTTGCTTTAATATTATTTTTAGCATTTTGTGCCTGGGCTGGTTTGTTTTTTTGAGCCATATCAGGGCCCGCAGCTTGGGTTAATTGGCCTCCAGCAAAAATACCAAATGCTAATGCTCCAGAAAGTACAACATATTTAACAATATTTTTAGTGTTAAGGTAATGTTTCATGTTTTATTCGCTCCTGTTATTAGATTTTAATTGATAGATACGGTTTCTAATAAAGGAGCGGCTTGTGGCGGTGGTGATGGAGGAGCATTCATCCATTGATTACTCATCCAAATTTGCTGATGAGTATGATAGGGTTTTACAAGCAGTTGTATATCATAAAATAAATTCCATATCATCCAATGATCTAAAAAATCAAAATCCTTTAGATCCGGGTTGTTCCGATCATTGGATTTCCCCCCATTAGCGCTTGTCCGCTGTGTTTGGTTTGGCATTTGACTCTGTGGCATCTCATCCTTTTTGGAAGGGATATCCCCTTTGTTTTGTTGGTCCTGTACAGGATTCACCAAAGGGCGGTCTTTGCCCGGGGAGCTGAACCTTGGCTGTTGAGCCTGGTTTTTCCCTTCATTTTTAGATTGATGAATAGAATCTATTTTAGATTTTTCCGACTCAATAATAGGAATGGGCTTATTTTTCCCTATCCCATTATTCTTTGCAAGAGCAGGATTTATCCTAATTCCTTCACCTTTTGCCTGTTCTGGCAAACTTTTTGATGGAGCAAAAGGCTTCTCTTTTACAGGTTGTTGTTGGGCTTTCCCTTGATTCTCCAACGCTTGTTCAGGCACCTGAGCTTTTTCATTGGCAGGAACAGTTCCATTCACCTTTTCTATGGCTTGAGGAGGAATCTGCTTCTTACTAACTTCATTCATCTCCGCAAAAGCAATATTCCCTAAAAACATGGTGGCTCCAACCATCAGACCTGATATAAGAAAGTGGCGAAAGTACATCTAATCACCTCCTTTCACTAATTTTACATTAGTAAATATATTCAATTAATTTTCTATACAGATGGTCCACAAATTTTTAGACGGTTTCTTGGATTCTTTTGTTTCAACCACAAAATTAATAGAGAACTATAATGATAGAGGGAGTGTCAGAAAACATTTTTCTGACACTCCCTCTATTTTATTTTAGGTATATTTTTCGCGGAAAATCTTTAATTTTTCCATATTACTCAGCTTTAATTGAATTGGAGCATTTAATTCATCTGTTGAAATCACTCTTGCTTTTTCAACATCTAACAATTCTTCCCCGGCCCATGCCGTATAAAATTCTATTACAAAACTTTTTTGAATAGACACTTTCAAATAATCTAGTAAAGTTTGTAAACATTTTCGATCCAGTTCATTTAATCTGTCCTTGTTTACTCCGAAATCACCTAAATGGGTCGTGACCTCATATTGATAAGGATAAGATAAGTTTGAAATCATATCATTTTCTATCTTTTTAATTGTAATAGATACCTCATCTAACGCTGTTTCAAATATATAATTTCCTTTTTTAGAAAGTACCTTTTTTTCACCAAACGTTCCAGTATCTAAAGGACTTTTTGCAGAAAGATAATAAAATTGAGTCATTAAACGCTTCTTCCACCTTTCAAAGGAAAAATTTTAAAACCCATAGAGTCTTCCAAAGTTCCTCCATTATCTAACCAATAAAGGGAACTATGTTTGTCTGCTGGCTTAATTACTGAGGTAAAGGGATAAAGATGATAAGTCACTGACTTTCTTCTTCTGATACTCAATTCTGAGCAAAGGGGATAAAGATGATAAGTCACCTAACCTACTACATCTATCCCCTCCGGGGATCCCTTCCACCCACGCAAAAAAAGGCTGCCGAGATCACTCTCGACAGCCTTTCATTCATTTCAAAGAAGCTTACGCTTCTCCTCTTATTTACTTCATTACCACTTGTTCTACGGCTTGCACCATATTTTCGAAGAGATAATTGTTATGAAGGTATTCAATAACATCTCCTGGGAAAATACCAGCAAGGACCGTTACAACTACAGAAACCAGCACTGCTAAGGCAATGCATGGCGGCACTTTAATTTTGTTGACGCCATTTTCGTTGGTGCGCATGAACATTTGTTTCATTACACCGAAGTAGTACACATAGGATACTACACTGGTGGCAATCATGATTCCTGCTAACCAATAGTTTTGGCGAGCCATAGAGCTAAGGAAGATATAGAATTTCCCGAAGAAGCCTGCAGTAATCGGAATACCTGCTAAGGAAAGCAGGAAGATGGCCATGGAAATCGCTAATAATGGCGCCCGTTGGAACAGACCGGCAAAGCCGCGAATTTCGTCGTGGCCCTGGTCTTTGGCAACAATGGTCATAATAGCGAAGATCCCCATGTTTGCAAACAAGTATGCAATGAGATAGAACAAGGTTTGCTCGAACAGGAGAACAGTAAATGTTGCAAATGGTACGAGCAAGTACCCTGCCTGGGCAATCCCGGAGTAAGCCATCATCCGTTTCATATTTACCTGGCGAAGAGCCATGGTGTTCCCAATAATCATAGAAGCTGCAGCGACGATTCCCAGGTAGAGGGCAAGATTATCTACCAGCAGGGATTTCATTTCCCCTGTGGTCATATCGATATCCACCACGTTACTGAGCATAATAATAAACACACGCAAGATAATGGCGAACCCAGCCGCTTTGGAAACCACTGATAAGAATGCAGTGATTGGCGTTGGTGCGCCTTGATATACGTCCGGTGCCCAGGTTTGGTTAGGCACAGCGGAAATTTTGAAGCTTAGGCCTACTAACATTAAGAAGAAGGCCACATATACAATGTAGCTAAATCCGCCCTGGTATACGTTGCCAAGACGTTCAGCAATCAGATACAGGTTCGTCGTCCCTGTTAAACCGTAGATAAAGGACATGCCATAAAGGATCACTGCTGCAGAAATCCCGCCAATGACTGCATATTTAAAGGCAGATTCGTTGGACTGAATATTTTTTTTCCGTAATCCAACCAGAATAAAGGAGGAAACAGAAAGAAGTTCCAGGCCAATAAAAAGGGTAATTAAATCTGCAGAAGATGCCATGAACATGGCGCCTAATAAAGCCGTTAACATCAAGTAATAATATTCGCCCTGGTATACTACCTCTTTTTTGTCCAAAGACCCTAAGGACATCAGGAAGGCAAAAGCAACACCAGTCAGGAAAATTGCTTTAAAGGCAACGGCAAAGGAATCTAAACGATACATATCAGCCATGATGGATGCAGGCTGTATGCCTGTATTTGATAAGGTGAAAATCAGGGATAGGATAATCCCAACTAATCCAAGAACCCCAATAATGCGGCGATCTGTCTTTTTCGGCAATAACAAATCAATTATAGAAAGGAGTGTGGCAAAAACAAGTATGGTCAATTCTGGGGCCATAATAGACCAGTCATACTGTCCAAGTACCCCCCATTTACTATCACCATTCATCGTTTACCCTCCTATCCTTGGCACGATATTAATCAACGTCTCTTGCATTGGACCACTTAATATAGCTGGATAAACCCCGATGAGGATTACCAGGCCTAAAATTACCACCATTGGCACAAGTTCATAGGAGCGAGCGTCAATGAGTGATTCATGTTGTTCCCGGGTAGGCCCAAAGGTGGTGCCAAGAATGGACCGGAGCAGGTAAACCGCTGTAATGATAATCCCGAGAGTACCAACTGCTGCAATGATGGGGTGTGCATTAAACAACCCGAGATATGCGATAAATTCGCTGACAAATCCAGATGTGCCTGGCAGGCCAATGGCAGCCAGGGTTACAGTAAGAAGCACACCAGACATGATTGGCATAGATTTAGCCAGACCGCCAAGTTCACGGATATCCGTGGTCCCTGTGCGTTCATTAATTAACTCAATAATATAGAAGAGCAATGCGGCAATTAATCCGTGGGAAACCATTTGGAAGATAGCGCCCTGGAACCCTTCTGCATTCATCGCTGCAAGGCCAAGAAGAACGATCCCCATATGGCTCAAACTGGAGTAAGCCAGCATTAATTTTAATTCGTTTTGTACGAGGGCCAGTACAGCACCATACAAAATGTTAATTACACCTAAAATGGCAATCGCCGTTCCTAGTTTGTCCATCCACTCTGGGAAGAAGGCTGCATTCATACGAATGAGGCCATAACCCCCAATTTTAATGAGAACCCCGGAGGAAATCATGATGGCCGCTGCATTGGATTCTTTGTATGCAGTCAACATCCAGGTATGGAAAGGTGCAATTGGAATTTTAATGGCAAAGGCCAACAGTAAAGCGATAAACAAACCTAAGCGGAAGTTTTCACTTAAATATCCCGCAGTATTAGGCATATTGAATGGTGAATTAGGATCTGTAAATGCCAGGGTGATTTCCTGGAAATTCAAGCTCCACACATTCACGAAGAGAATGGCAAAGACAATTAAGAGAATCGCAGAGCCAACCCCGTTGTAGATTAAGAACTTCAGGGCCGCTTTTTCCCGATTCACATAACCCCAGATGCCCATAAAGAAGAACATTGGAATAATCGTGAATTCGAAGAACACGAAGAATTGGAATAAGTTAAGAGAAGTAAATACCCCTAACATCCCCATTTCCATGACTAACAGCAATGCGTAAAACTCTTTTAAACGGTCTTTCACTTTCAACCCGACAAGGGAAGCCATAGATGCAACAACGGCAGTTAATACTACCAACGGTAAGGACAGTCCATCAATCCCAAACTCAAAGTTAATGGCCATGGCCATTTGCCCTACTGGAATGGTAATCCACTCCATTTGTTGCACAAATTGCATGCCCCCCTGGGTTTGGTCAAAACCGGCATACAACATGAAGGCTAAACCAAGGGGAATGATGGTGGTCATAATCCCTATGGTGCGAATGATATTATGCTGGGATTTTGGCAAGAAGAGCAAGAATAAAACCCCAACCAACGGAACAAAGGTTAATAAGGCTAATACGGATGTCATGATACGAATAACCCCCCTGCTACCAGTGCGGTGATCAGGAGAACAATGAGGCCTACAAGCATCCAGGCGCCGTAAGTTTGTACCTGACCATTTTGCACGCGGGATCCCGCTGCGCCAACCCCATAGGTGAAGATTGCAACGAGGCGTACCAAACCGTCAATGATGTAACGGTCGAATAAATCTGCCACTTTGCCAATTGCCCGAAGAGGCACAACCGCAATGGCATGGTATAGTTCATCAATAAAGTATTTACGGAAAGACAAAGTATACAACGGCCCAAAAGAACGAGCGGTTTTCTCGTTGGAAATGGAACGTTTGCCATACATCAACCATGCAAGGAGAATGCCTAAGATAGAAATCCCTAAAGCCACAATGGTTACCCAGAATGGGGCACTTTCATGGCCGCCGTGGGCAAAGGACATTCCTTCTGTCATCCATTCGCCAAGCACCGGTTTCCATGGGGTATTAATAAACCCGGCTACCACAGCAAGAACAGCCAATAGAATCATTGGATAGGTCATTACTTTTGGTGACTCATGGACATGGACACCCTGTGGTGCTTTTTCCGGACCGGTAAAGGTCAGGAAGAATAAACGGAACATATAGAAAGCAGTAAAGAAAGCTGCAACGACTGCTGCAATAAATAAATCAACACGGCCTGATTGAAGGGTTGCAACTAAAATTTCCTCTTTAGACCAGAATCCGGCGAAGGGGAAAATCCCTGCAATGGCTAAACAACCAATGCCGAAAACAATCATAGTTGTTTTCATTTTCTTGCCAAGGCCACCCATTTCGAAAATGTCCTGGGTTTGGGATGCGTGAATCACGCTACCTGCAGCAAGGAACAGGAGTGCCTTGAAAAATGCGTGGGTCATTAAATGGAATGTACCGGCAATGTAACCTGCTGCACTGGCAGCACCAAGGGCTAACATCATGTAACCCAATTGGCTTACAGTAGAGTAAGCAAGGACACGTTTAATATCCCGCTGGGTTAAGCCAATAGATGCAGCAAAAATGGCGGTAAATCCACCCACATAAGCAACTACGTTTGTGGCAATGTCAGAACCAAGATAGAGTTCAAACATGCGGGCAACTAAGTATACACCAGCGGCAACCATGGTTGCGGCATGGATTAATGCTGAAACCGGTGTCGGACCTTCCATGGCATCTGGCAACCAGGTATGGAGAGGGAATTGACCGGATTTACCCACAGCACCAACAAAAACAAGGATGCCTACAAGGGTAATTTTCCAGGATTCCAATGCCCCGGAATTCACTGCAGCAAAGATATCACTGTAATTGAAGCTGCCAACCCACCAGTAAAGAAGGGCAATGGCGATGAATAATCCAACGTCCCCAATGCGGGTAACGATGAAGGCTTTTTTCGCTGCTGCTTTTGCTTCCAGTTTATAGAAGTAGAAACCTATCAGCAAGAAGGAGCATACCCCTACCAACTCCCAGAAGATGTACAACTGAAGAAGGTTTGGAGAAAGCACAACACCTAACATAGAGAATGTGAACAAGGCCAAATATTGATAAAACACATGCAAACGATTATCCCCGTGCATATATCCTTTGGAATAAATGTTCACCATGGTACTTACAAGGGTAACGACAACAAGCATTACTGCGTTTAATTGGTTAACTTCAAAGCCCATTGTAATAGAATGTCCTGCAATGGTTAACCAATCGAAACTAGAATTAAGGTAATCCCCAGCTCCCTTAGCAAACCGCTCAAAAAAGACCAGCAATGCAATCACTAACGATGCGGCGTTGGCAAGAATCCCCACATAAGCGGCAGATTCTTTTAAGCGGCGTCCGAAGGCAAGTATGATCACGAAAGCTAAGAGGGGAAAGAGCGGGATTAGCCAGGCATTCGCTAAAATTTCCATTCTGTCACCAGTCCTTTTCCTTATCTATCGCTTCATCAAATCCATTTCATCCACATTAACTGTACTGCGGTTGCGATACAGCGAAATGAGGATGGCAAGCCCTACGGCCGCCTCAGCCGCTGCCAATGTAATTGTGAAGAGGGTGAAAATTTGTCCTGAAATGTTGGGAAATAACCCATACTTCGCGAAAGCGACCAAATTAATATTTGCTGCATTAAACATTAACTCAATAGACAATAGCACTACGATGGCATGGCGTTTTGTTAAAGCCCCATATAAGCCAACACAGAACAAGATTAATCCAACGAGCAAATAAGAACTTACTGGAATCATTCGTCATCCGCCTCCTTTTTAGCCAGGATAATCCCGCCGATCAATGCTACTAACAGAAGGACGGACACCAGTTCAAAAGGAATAACGTAGTTGTTATAAATTTGAAGACCAATTTCTTTAATATTATTCTCGTTAGAATAATTCATGGCTTCTTGAGACCATGGGGTTTTCTGAATGCCATAGAATACGGCTGCGAAGAAAACCAAAATCCCGGCAAAGGTGAAAATACGGAAGCCTGTTTTTTGCTCAGAACGCTCTTTTTTCACATGTTGGGTTAACATGATCCCGAAGAGCATGAGCACGGAAATCCCCCCGGAATACACCATTACCTGGGTTAGGCCTACAAATTCTGCTTCTAATAGAATGAAAAGGCCAGCAATGCTTAAGAAGGTAAAGGCAAGGGCAACAACCATGTGAATAACACGGGTAAAGCTAATCATGAAAACTGCTCCACTAATGGTTAAGAGAGAGAGGATGAAGAAGGCAATATATTGTCCGGTCATGCTTCTTTCCCTCCCCGTACATTGGTGTTGTTCTGGGATAACCATTCCAGATCTTTCAATAAATTATCCCGGCTGTAGGTAGCAAGCTCGAAATTCCGGGTCATCACAATGGCTTCGGTCGGGCACACTTCCGTACATAAATCGCAGAGAATACAAAGTTCAAAATTAATATCATAGGTATCGATGACTTTCCCTTTTCGATTGGGATCGTCACTCTTTTTGCCCACTAAGTTAATGCATCCAGTGGGGCAAATGCGGGCGCATTGATTGCACACGATACATTTTTCCGGATTGAAATGCTGAATGCCCCGGAACCGTTCCGGCCATTCAATTTTTTCCTCCGGGTATTGCTTCGTAACCTTTTTCTTCGTCAATTGTTTTAAGGTATACGCTAACCCTTTAGCAAACCCTAGCATACGATCACCCCTTTACATAAAAGCTGTTTTCACAATGGCGGTGATAAAGATATTGAGAAGGGCAAGTGGAATTAACACTTTCCATCCCATTTTCATCAATTGGTCGATCCGAATCCGTGGCATCGTAGCTTGCAACCAGAATATAAAGAACACGATGGCTGCGAATTTCAGGATAAACCAAACAATTCCCGGAATAAAATCAAGTCCGAACATTGGTGACCAGCCGCCCAGGAACAGTACAGTGGTCAGTGATGCCATAGCAAAGATATAAACATACTCTGTTAACATGAAGAAGGCCCAGCGGAAACCGGAATACTCAACATGGTAACCTGAAATTAATTCTGATTCAGCTTCAAGCAAGTCAAAAGGAGAACGGCCTAATTCGGCTAATTGTGCAATGATGAAAATAATGAAGGCCGGCAATTGGACGATAGCAAACCATAAACCCATGGATTGTTGTTTTTCAACGATGTCGTTCAGGTTAAGACTGCCAGTGATCAGAATTACCCCTACTAATGATAAAACGAGGGGAATTTCATAACTAATCATTTGGGCTGCACCGCGCATGGCGCCGATGAGGCCGTATTTATTGTTAGAAGCCCATCCCCCGGTAATAACCCCAATTACCGTAATGCTTGAAAGGGCAATGTAGAATAGGAGGCCTGCACCGATATCAGCGAAATGCCAGTTTTTTGTAAAAGGCATAATCGCCAGTACGCCAAAAGCCGGCATAAAAGCAACCACTGGTGCAATGATAAACAACGCCTTGTCCGCATTTTTCGGAATGGTATCTTCTTTAATTAACAGTTTCAATACGTCAGCAAGGGTTTGGAATAAACCCCAAGGACCTACCCGGTTCGGGCCAATACGTAATTGCATCCAACCGAGAATTTTCCGTTGGAAGAAGATGGCGTACATAACGAACAAAAGGACAATCACTAAGAGCAGAACAGCGGCTCCAGCAAAAATCAATCCATTGGTCCAGCTTAAGGGTTGTTCTAAATATTGACCCATTAACCGTCAACCTCCCCTAACACAATGTCAATGCTTCCGAGGATGGCAACCATGTCCGCAATGCTTTCCCCTTTAAGCAATTTGGGAAGAATTTGGAGGTTCACAAAAGAAGGACGGCGGAATTTAATCCGATATGGTTTGTCTTTGCCCTTACTCATCACATAGGTTCCAATTTCCCCACGGGGAGATTCAATGCGAGTATATGCTTCCCCCTGTGGAGGACGAATCATGCGGGGAACTTTCCCCATAATTTCCCCACTCTGTGGGAATTGTTGAATCGCTTGCTCAATAATATTAAGAGATTGAGCCATTTCCTCCATACGAATTAGGTAACGTGCATGGCAGTCACCAGAGGTTTCTGTTGGAACCTCAAAAGTAAAACGATCGTATATGGAGTAAGGCATGTCTTTCCGCAAATCCCATTTGATCCCTGTGGAGCGAAGAGGCACACCGCTTAACGAGTAATTAATGGCTTCTTCCGGAGTAATGACACCGATTCCTTTGACCCGGTTTAAGAAGATTTCATTGCCGCTTACTAATTGGTGATAGCCTGCTAAAGATTCACGCATCTCTTCCACAAAACCTTTGACCCGGTCAAGCCAGCCTTCAGGAATGTCCCATTTCACGCCGCCAATGCGCATGTAGTTATAGGTAAGGCGAGCACCGCTTAATTCAGTCAATAAACCAAGAATCTTTTCCCGGTCCTTAAAGGCAAACAAGAAGGGACTCAATGCGCCGATATCAAGCAAATAAGTGCCAAACCATACCTGGTGGCTTGCAACCCGTTGCAATTCCATGGCAATAACCCGGATGTATTCCGCACGCTCTGGAACTTCAATCCCCATCATGGTTTCAACAGTATGTACCATCATATAGTTATTGGTCATACCAGCCAGATAATCCATTCTGTCTGTATATGGAATAATCTGGGTGTAATTCAGGTTTTCCCCCAGCTTTTCCGTACCGCGGTGAAGATAACCAACGACAGGTATAGCCTCGGTTATGGTTTCCCCGTCGATTTTAACCACGAGACGGAACACCCCGTGTGTACTCGGGTGCTGAGGACCGACGTTAAGCATCATTTCTTCAGTTCTAAGTTCTTTGCTTGCGCCCATTGTCCTCACCCCTCCTCATCATACTGCACATAATCTTTTCTCAACGGATAACCTACCCAATCATCGGAAAGGAGAATCCGTTTCAAGTTGGGGTGACCAACATACTCGATTCCAAGCAAGTCATAGGTTTCCCGTTCAAACCAGTCAGCCCCTGCCCATAGGTCAATCACAGATGATACCGTTGGTTTTTCCCGGTCCACTTTGACTTTCATGCAGGCTTGATTCCGATGTTTGTAGGAATATAAATAGTTAATGGATTCCATATAGGTTTCCTGGTCAACCCCAAGGCTTAATCCTATGTAGTCATAAGCCAGTTCAGGATGTTCCTTCATGACTTTTGCTACATCATGAAATGCTGCGTTTTTAATCACCAGAGTTGGTATGTTTTCACTCATTTCATTGATGAACGCTTCTTCAATGACATCAGGTCCCAACTGGTTTGTAACCACTTTCAAAATCGTATCTAATAAAGGTTGGTTGGGGTTTGGTGCTTTAGGTGCTTCCGGAGCTTCACTGCTTCCAGCCTCCGCAGTGGTGGCAGCAGCGGCTTTAGCAGCAGCGGCAGCTTTTGCCTTCGCAGCGGCAACAGCTTTTGCTTCTGGAGTCAAATTATTGTTCTCATTACTCATCACCGGTCACCTTCTTTCCGGTTTTTGCTTCAATGCGAATTTTCTCTTGTAATTTATTAATTCCATAAATTAATGCAGGCGGAGAAGGAGGACATCCTGGGATGTACACATCAACAGGGATAATTTGGTCAACCCCTTTTACAACAGCATAAGAATTGACATAAGGACCCCCTGCAGTTGCACATGAACCCATGGCAATCACCCATTTAGGCTCCGTCATTTGATCATACAATCTACGTACCAGTGGTGCCATTTTCTTCGTTACAGTCCCAGACACTATCATGCAATCAGATTGGCGTGGCGAAGCGCGGAAAAATACACCAAAACGGTCCGTGTCATAGTCGGAACCGCCAGTGGCCATCATTTCAATGGCACAACAAGCCAGACCAAAAGTCAGGGGCCACATGGAATTGCTCCGTGCCCAGGCTTTTAACTCTTCTAACGTTGTTAAGAAGACACTGCGTTCCAATTCTTTTTGTTCTGCTGGCGTAAAGCCTTCTAAGTTTAATTCCATTCTAACACCTTCTTCTTCCAGGCATAGATAAGACCGATAACAAGCAAGACAATGAAGATTAACATTTCTACCAGCGCAAATAACCCCAGCTGATCATAGGCAACTGCCCATGGATACAAAAAGATGGTCTCAACATCAAATACAACGAACATAATGGCATAAATATAGTATTTGACATTGAATTGAACCCAACTGGAGCCAAATGGCTCGAGCCCGCTTTCGTACGTCTCCCTTTTAACCTCTGTAGGGTTATGGGGACGAAGCAGCCGTCCAAAAGTTAAGGCCCCTACAGGTAGAAGGATTCCGAGAAACAGAAAGATGGCAACAATAAGATAATTGTTTGCATAAAGTGCCGCCATTGACTCTCCCTCCAAAAAATAAAAATTATTGGGGAAAACAAGTTACAAAAATGTGAATAGAATTACCCACATCATTATAACAAATGCGATATAAGGTGTCTAATAAAGAGTAATATTGGAAGATTCCGAAATTGTTCGTGGTGAATTCTGCAACTCTGTTGTAAGATAAATAGGGGAAAAACCTGATTTTTTTAGGGATGGAGGTAAGAAATTGTTTGATAAGAAAATTGGCGTGTTATTTGTATGCCTTGGAAATATATGCAGATCCCCCCTGGGGGAAGGGATTTTTCGCCATCTTGTGACTCAAATGGGTTTAGCTCATTTGTTTGAAATCGACTCCGCAGGAACCTCGGATTTCCATGTGGGGGAACGGCCCCATGCCGGCTCTATTCAAATAGCGGAAAGGCATGGCATCTCTATTATTGACCAACGAGGCAGACAATTTACCAGAGAAGATTTAAATAAATGGGATTACATTATTGTTATGGATGAATCCAACAAACAAAACCTATTGACATTGGATAAGGCAATTAAGGGGAAATTATATCGACTGCGGGATTTCGATCCCCATGGCCCAGGCAATGTACCAGATCCCTGGGGACGTGGAGAAGATGCCTTCCAGGAAGTATACAACATTATCTATCGAAGCTGTGAAAATTTATTAAACCATATTCTGCGGGAACATGAAGGGGCTAAATCCTAAGGGTTTAGTCCTTTTTTGTATGATTTGTCCGAAAAAAAGTGCGATTGTTCCCTTTTAAACGTCTAAACAAGCCTTAGGGTTGTCACATAGTATGTACTAATCACAATAAAGAAAGGAGGGATTATATTGTCAGTTAAATTAACCAAATCTGCTACTGTTAACGAAGATCTCGCTGTGAATATCAAACCTGATACAACACCATTCTTTGGAACCCATGTAAAAATCCCTGTTGTTTTAGCTGAAATACTCGTCCAAATTCCTATGCACAGCATTATCAAATTCGACCATCCTGTCCTTGAAATCAAGCAAATTAAGAAAAATGTAAAAGTGACCCAGTGTCGTCTTTTACAACCTTCCCATGGAGAACATGCCAAATTATTCATTAGCGGCTTTGTCCGCAAAAATATTCAATACGCTTCCCCAATGGATATTATAGATGGTGAAATCAACTCAAGAATCTTATCTACTACTGTAGAAATTCCCTTCGAAAAAGTTGCCATCGTCCCCAAATTTTTGACTTCCCCTGTAGGTCCCAAATTCAATATTCGCCGTGAATCTGAAGTCCTCTCCCACAAAAAAGACTGCTGCGACCATGTAGATTTCAACGAATTCCATCAACAAAGTGTAGAATTCTTTAATGAAGACATCTTCTGCGAACCTATTAAATCTGAAATAGTGGAAATTGATGAACCCATAGATGCAAAACCGTTGAAAAAATTATTCCACGATGCACATAATTCCGAATCTGTCTTTACTAAAGTGGAAGAAAAAATGGTTCTCGACCTTACCGTAAAAGTATTGCAAAAACAACAAATCAAATTCCCTAAATACAAAACCAAAACGAAGAAGAAAAAGTATAGCAAGAAATACGGGAAAAGATACGGCAAAAAGTATTACTAGGGCATAGGTACCTGGGAGAAAAATCAGGGATCAGTTTTTTAGGATGGTCCCTGGTTTTTTATTCTAATCACCTTTATCCCCTTTAATCAGGAGGGAGGGACTGCCCTCCCCTTGTTGTGTCTTATCACCTTTATCCCCTTTATTCAGGAGGGAGTCCTCATTTATACTTAATACAAAAACAAATAAAGTGCTAAACATGGTTTCTTTTGTTTAGCACTTTTTATTTCTATTAAATAGGTTTTAGTTCAATTAAAATAATTTCTGGCAGATTAAACATGCGCTGGGGTATAATGCTGTTTCCCAATCCTCTATTAACAATCATTGTTGTTTGGTCCTGGTGAAATTCCCCTGCATCAAATTCAGGAAAAAAACCTTGATTTGGGGCTACTACCCCCCCTACAAAAGGAATGCGAACTTGTCCTCCATGGGCATGCCCGGCAAGGACTAAGTCTATATTATGCCTGGCATAAAGGGTCAGTAATTCTGGACGATGGGATAGGAGAATTTTGTACCCCTTTTGATTTTCTGCTTTTTGTAAGGCTTGTTGGATTTCCTGGTCAACAATTTGAGTATCATCGCTATAAACTTCACCTGAAACTGTAGGATCATCAACGCCAATTAGTTGAATCCCATTTTGGATTGTTACGGATTCATTCCGCAAAACAATAACCCCTAATTGAGCCAATTTTTCTGCTAAAAGATTAAAATCAGATAGATAGCCTTCATGGTTTCCCATCACAAAATACACAGGGGCAATTTTTCTTAATTGTTCCATTAAGTGAAGGCCATTTTCTTCACTGGCGGAATTGTGAATCATATCACCTGTAAACACTATTAGATCCGGTTTGGTTTGCTTTACCGCGTTAACTAACATTTCCTGATTTTGTCCAAAAGTTTTATTATGAAGGTCTGATAGTTGTAAAATCCGAAACCCTTTATTGCTTTTGGGGATCTTTTCGGAAGTAATGGTTATGGTGTTCGTTTGTACATTATTATTTTGTTGATAGGAGAAAACCGCTAGTATAAGTAAGACTGTGATCGTGATTCCAATATATTTAAGTATTTTCATAGTCACCAGGGTTATTGAAAAAATAGAATAATAAAAATCAAATAGAACTTATATACAGCCCCGAGTAAAAGGGCAATAAAGAAAAAGAAAAATATGTATCTTATTTTATATAACCATAAGTAATTGTAATTTTTAGGGTTGTTCCATTTTTGGCTATCTTTTTTAATGTTCATGAACAAAATAATTAGTAAGGGTATACCGAATAATATAACTACAATCAAGAATAATAACTGATTTAAAAAGTGGACCTGTGCAACGGGGATCAGTCCTTTTATCACCTCAGATATACATAGTAATAATAATAGGAAGATAAGACAGTGTGCGAGGAAAATATCCTTTGTTTTTTTCCCCTTTTTCAAATCTTTTTTAATAAGGATGGGAATTAGAACAAGTAAAGCAAATGCAGAAATCAAAAAAAAGATGGTAGTATTGGACATGCAGCGCCTCCTTTGTCTTAATAATACGACAATTCATAACAATAGGTAGCTATTTTTTGTAAATTTTAAAAATAAATAAAAGAGGGCCTACGAAGCCCTCCCAATTTCCTCAGGTATGCTGGCAAACCCGTCCGATTGCTATTGTTTTAGGATTTATTCCATGGTGAAGATAACTGTGTTTTTATGACAGAAACCGTTTCATCAGCAATATTGCTTACTTATATCTTCCTAACTTTAAACTAGTATTCTAACTGTAATTAAGTGATTATATTTTTTCGTATAACATCCATTTATACTTTCCGAATTATTCATAAAATTTAAAATATTTATTGACATGTTTTGTAACCTTATGCAACAATTAGAAAAAAGGAGGTTATTTCTATGAAAAAAATAAAATCTGTACTTTTAGCATTAACTCTTGTAATGTCTTTTGGTTTTGTTCCAGCAAATGCTGAAACAGTATACGATGCTAACTCAAGCGGACAAAGTTTCTCATCTGATTGGGTTGTAACCAAAGTAAATACTGCAGATAAAACCTTTAAGTATGGGTATAATACATCTTTGATTAACGAAGATTATACACATACTTATCATAGGACCATAAATCATTATGCATATGTTAAAAACACAGGTACTGCACAAAATTTAAAAGGTTTCGCTGGTAGTTATGCAAAAGCTGAGATAACACATTACTCAGGTACCGTTTACTATCGTTATTCTTACTAATAATTAGATTTTATTTTTGATGAAAGCGTAATATTCGTTGTGATTCAACTTAAATTAAAGGTAAGCATCAAATCACACATAGTAACTTGATAATCGAGTAGGAGGGGGTGACTAACCCCCTCCTCTCATACCACAGTACGTACCGTACGTTTACGCAGTTCATGTTGTGGAATGAAATTCGTCAAACTTTATGACTAAGACTACATAGCCCTTGTTCTCGCCAGAAGTCGAGTCCAAGGGCTTTATCTATTTAACCCCCTAAAGAAGTTGAATACTAAGGATGTTTTTCTATTGCACTATTAGTAACCAATTGTTGGAAATTTTTTATTATGGGAAAAAAATATTACTTCATTTTAAAAAGCAGGTTATCAAAGAAATAAAGGGATCAAGAATCGTTGTTGAAGTTGCTCGATGTTATAATTTATCTGCAATTATACTCAGTAGAATGGCTAATGGTTGGTCGCTGGGGATGGAATCGCCTATGAAAATCGATTTTTTACATACAAATAGTATTGGATGGTTGTGACCGATTCAACGGATTGTCCACAATTTATCACAAAAGCATTTGAAGAAGCCTGCGAGGAATGGGGAATCGAACACGAGAGATTCCCGCTAAAAACATCCAAAATAACTTAATTTATAAATCTATATTCCACTCTTCTTTTACTACAGATTTTATTGCATTAATACCATTATGATTCTTTTCAAGAATATTTTTATAATCTGCATCATCTGTTTCTAAATGTTCATTTACTTCAATCTGATATAATTTTTCATTTTCGTCATCTGTTATCACAAGACCATATGACAACTCTCCACCATAAAGTGGTACCCAGATAACTAAATCTACCTTATCCGCACTATTACTTACTGACAAATTTGTAAATGTTTTGAATAACGGAGCATCATATACTGCGAGTACCATATTCGATTTATTTTTAGCATAATCGCCCAAAGGGTTCTTTTCAAATCCTTCAGCATAATTTTTCAGTACTTTACCATTGGCATAAACATGAATACAAAAATATAAAGAAAAAACTAAAACAATTCCAATTATGATTCTAATAATAATTATTTTATAATTCAATCAAATTCCCTCCCAACTCTTTTAATTTTTCATCGTGTGTAACCATTATAATAGTCTTTCCTAATTCATTTAACTCTTTTATATATTTCATAACAATATTAGCATTATTCCTATCTAAACTTCCTGTCGGTTCATCTGCCAAAACTATACTACATTTTTTCATAAAAAGCCGCGCAATGGCAACTCTTTGCTGCTCACCGCCAGATAAAGTAAATATTTTTCGTTTTTCATACCCGCTTAATCCAACTTTCCCCAATACTGACGAAACTGTTACATTGTTACGATATTTCTTGTCGATCATAAGAATATTTTCTTCAACAGTCTTATATTCTACTAAAGCAAAGTTTTGAAAAAGAAATCCTATTTTTTCCCTGTATAGTTTAATAATGTCATTATTATTTGACAAATTTAAATCATCAACGATAATTCTGCCAGAATCAAACTGTTCTATTCCACCTATCATATTTAAAAGTGTTGTTTTCCCACTTCCACTTTTTCCACTAAATACTACAAAATCCCCCTGCTTTATAGAACAAGAAAAATTTTCAAATATAACATGCTCACCAAATTTTTTAGATATATTTTCAATTTGTATCATTTAAATACCGCCTTTTAATACACGTGGTATACTAATCTTTTCATATTTACTTATAAACAATGAAAGAATAACAATGGTATTAATAAGCACAATCAAACTCGCAAAAACTATATACAGCAAATAGAAGTTATTGAATAGCAACTTTCCCACTAATGCAATCATCACACCTATGGTAAAAGCTCCAATTAACAATCTGAATACACCTTTATATCTCTTTAATAGAGTTTTACCAAATACCTTATCAAGAGCTATCTCAACTGCCCTTGAATCAAAATCCATTTTTAAAATTGCTGATAAAGAGATATTAAATAGAATGATCATCATTGAACTTATAATAATATTTATTATTAGTACTAATATTTTTTCTGCCTGTTTTTTTATATACATATCTTTAATATTATTTTTGTAATATACTTCATTCTGATATCCTATACTTTTAATAAAATTTTTAAAATCATATGCATTATTAAACTTAACTAATGAGTTAAATACATAACCACTTAATTCTTTACTAGGCAATACACTGTGCGTATCAAATATTATTATTGGATTTTTCTTATAATTATCAGCCAAATTTATCATATTAATATCATATACCAATAATTCATAAGAATTATTAATAGTAATTGTTTCAAAAATGCCATCATCAACGTTTAATAAATAATTGACTTCATCACTGCTTTTTTTATCATATATGCCTTTTTCTTTCAATTCATTATCGGAATATCTAGAAATAATATAATACCTATTCTTTTTAAGTTCATCTACATTAATCCCTAAATTTTCAATTTCCTTTTTTGCATATTTATTCAAATATACGATAGACTGATCCCCGTTCAAAATACTTGACGAGATTCCACCATTATTCGAAAAATCGAAAGAAAGGTAAATTTGATACTTATCAATATTTTCGTTATAAAATTTTACCGCATACTCTTCATCCGTTTCTATATTTGTATTTTCAGTATATTCTTTAAAGAAAAAGAAAACATTTTCATAATCATAGAAGTTCTCCCAATTATCTTTCTGATTAATAGTTAATATAGCATCGTAAATAGACTTAAAATTAAATGTCAAAGTAAATATTAATGTTATTGATATTACAGATAATACAAAAAAAGACAATATTTTATAACCCAATGTGTAATAGCTTTTTACAAATGTCTTTTTAACATCCAAATTGTAAAGTATAAGATAGACACTATTCGTAGAAAGAGTAATTAACATCAATACTATAACCGATATTAATATAAACTTATATGATTCAGTTATTATCATTCCAATTAAAATTCCTATTATTGCCCCACATAAAATTGTTAAAGAATTTTTAATTATTAAAGGTCTAATTACATTTTTTTTATCAGTACCATTTAGATATCTAATTAGTACCTCTTTTTTTAAGTTACTAACTTCAAAAATTGTATATATTAATATAATCAAAAAAATGAATACCCAAGCTGCAGCAATCATAAATGTGGCATCATTTGGATAGCTATTTTCTTCTGGTTTACTCATTCCGTATTTGTCAATGGTTATTGAACGTAATTTATCCACGTTCTCTTTGGTACCAAAGATGTAAAAGTATTTTTCATCTGTATTAACAATATCACTGAATGGCTTAAATACAATTTCTCTTTCACCATTAACTAATGATATAAATTTTGAATCATCTTTTTTTACAAGTATTCGCTCTTTAAAAAATTCTTTGTTTTCGTCTACAGAATATACCGTATATGTAGCAGAATTTTTTGAAGTAATTACCGATGATATAACATAAATTTTTAAATCGAAATCTTTACTGTATTTCTCCAAATCTTGAACATATTCTTGTTTTAAATCTACATTCTTTATATCTGTTACATACTTAAAATCACTTTCAAAAACCTTCCCATCTATATAATAAATATATGAATCCCCAATAATAGTAAAAACAATAAAAAAAAGAAATGAGAAAAACGTAAGCTTCTTTTTATTAACCATATTCTCCCCTTTAAGAAGTATCTTTTATCAAAACTTTATCTACAAATAGGTTAACAATTCCTTTCATAGAACTAATAAGATTTTATAAATTTTATTATAGATATTTTTTCCAATAAATTCAATACATTGTGATTTTTATAAATATTTTTCTGTTTTCCTAACTCATTGTACTTCCTCTTTTTTTAATTTAACGTGAATAAACTTCATGCAAAAATACAGAAAGAGCGAATTAGTAAATCTCTTCTTCTATGCCCAAAATCACCTTCGGCGATCAATCTTATACGATAATAAAAAAAGGGAGTATCGCTAACTACTTAGAAAGTAGTTTTGCGACACTCCTTTTTTTGTGTAATTCTTATTTTCCTTTTTGAGCAACGCTTAAACGCATGATGGCACGTTGTAAAGCGAGTTGTGCGCGTTTGAAATCAAAATCCTCTTGACCAGATTCGGCAATACGGCGCTCAGCACGTTCTTTTGCACGAAGAGCACGGTCTACATCAATGTTCTCTGGTAATTCTGCAGTTTCTGCAAGAATAGTGATTTTTTCTTTGCGCACTTCCATAACGCCACCGCTAACCGCAATGGTTTCCTCTTCGCCTTCGTTCACTTTTTTCACGATCACTGGAGCGATTTTTAAAGGAGTTACCAAAGGGATGTGGTTTGGAAGGATACCAAGGTCCCCTTCAATGCCACGAGCGACAACAATGCGAGCATCTCCACGGTAAACTAAGCGTTCAGGTGTAACGACTTCGATCGCAATTGTATTCATCTACGAATCCTCCCCTTCATCAGGGTTGCCCTACATCATGGTTTTCGCTTTTTCAACTGCTTCCTCAATGGTACCAACATACAGGAAGGCGCCTTCCGGTAAGTCATCATGTTTACCTTCAAGGATTTCTTTGAAACTGCGAACCGTTTCTTTAACTGGTACATATTTACCAGGGAAACCAGTAAATTGTTCAGCAACGTGGAACGGTTGAGACATAAAACGTTGAATTTTACGAGCACGTTGTACTGTAAGTTTATCATCGTCAGATAACTCGTCCATACCAAGGATGGCGATGATATCTTGTAATTCTTTGTAGCGTTGAAGAATAGTTTGTACGCCACGAGCTACTTCATAGTGTTCTTGGCCAACAATTTCAGGACTCAAAAGACGAGAAGTAGATGCAAGTGGGTCAACGGCTGGGTAAATACCAAGTTCGGAAATACCACGGTCTAAGTTGGTAGTAGCATCTAAGTGAGCGAAAGTAGTAGCTGGAGCCGGGTCAGTGTAGTCATCGGCAGGTACATAAATCGCTTGGATAGAAGTTACAGAACCTTTTTTAGTAGAGGTAATCCGTTCTTGTAATTGACCCATTTCAGTAGCAAGAGTAGGCTGGTAACCTACGGCAGAAGGCATACGTCCGAGAAGAGCGGATACCTCAGAACCTGCTTGGGTAAAACGGAAGATGTTATCGATGAAGAGAAGTACGTCACGTCCTTCTACATCACGGAAGTATTCAGCCATGGTTAAACCAGTAAGAGCGATACGAAGACGTGCCCCTGGTGGTTCATTCATTTGTCCGAATACCATGGAAGTTTTAGCGATAACGCCAGACTCAACCATTTCCCAGTAAAGGTCGTTCCCTTCACGAGTACGTTCACCAACACCTGCGAAAATGGAGTAACCACCATGTTCTTGTGCGATGTTGTTGATCAATTCTTGAATTAATACGGTTTTACCTACACCGGCACCACCGAACAGACCGATTTTACCACCTTTTGCATAAGGAGCAAGAAGGTCTACTACTTTAATCCCAGTTTCGAGAACTTCATCAGCAGTAGATTGGTCTTCGAAAGATGGTGCTTGACGATGAATTGGGTGGTATTCAACATCAGCAGGAGCATCTTTTAAGTCGATTGGCTGACCTAATACGTTGAATACACGACCGAGGGTTTCAGGCCCTACTGGTACAGAAATCGGTTTCCCTGTATCTACTACTTCTGTACCGCGAACGAGACCATCGGTAGAAGACATAGCAACCGTACGAACAATGTTATCTCCAAGGTGGAGAGCTGCTTCAAGAGTTAAGCTGACAACTTGACCGTTATCAAGGGTTTGGTTAATAGTACATGCGTTATAAATTTCAGGTAAGTTGCCACGTTCAAATTGTACGTCAACAACTGGACCCATAACTTGAATCACGCGTCCCTTGTTCATTTATTTCCCTCCTAACTAACGATGGTGCAACATTTTTTTTATTCCAGAGCGGCTGCGCCGCCAACAATTTCAGCGATTTCTTGCGTGATGGCTGCTTGACGAGCACGGTTATAGATTAAGGTATATTTCTCAATCATTTCAGTTGCGTTGTCTGTTGCGCTGCCCATTGCAGTCATCCGGGCACCTTGTTCACTGGCTTTTGCATCTAACAAGGCGCTGAAAATTAATGTTTCTGCATATTTCGGAAGCAAATCAGCTAGAACTTCTTCTGCTGATGGCTCGAAATCATAGGTTGGAGCGTTTTCAGCTTTCTCAACACTTGCTAAAGGCAAGAGGCGTATTTCTGTTGGTTCTTGAGAAATCGCACTTATAAATTTATTGTAAACCAGGTACAATTCGTCAATTTCACCCTCAGCGAAAAGACTAACAGCTTTCCGGGCAACATTCTTGATATCTCCATAATTCGGAAAATCAGAAAGGCCTACCTCTGATTCAGCAACAGAGTACTCCCGTTTAGTAAGGAAGTTATGCCCTTTGCCACCAAGTACGATGATACTGTATTGGTCTTTAGAGGTATGACGTTCTTTAATATTATTAGTTAACATACGAAGTAAATTCGAGTTGTAACCGCCGGCAAAACCACGGTCAGATGTAATGATTACATATCCAGTCTTTTTCACTGGACGAGCTTGTAACATAGGATGTTTAGAACCACCAGTACCCGCTGCAATGCTCATTACTACTTCACGCATTTTTTCTGCATAAGGACGAGAAGCTTCAGCTCTCTCTTGAGAACGACGCAACTTTGCTGCTGCGATCATCTTCATCGCTTTCGTGATTTGACTTGTACTTTGAACGCTTTTAATGCGTTGCTTTATCTCACGAATTCCTCCACCTGCCAATGTCATTCACCACCTTTGTTGTTCCGTTTAAAATTAGTCCAATGACCTGTTGATTACTCGGATACAGCGAAGCCTTTTTTGAACTCTTCAATAGCTGCGATCAAATCAGCTTCTGGCGGTAATTCTTTTGTATTGGCAATGGTATCGAAAATAGCTTTTTTATTGTGCTCGATGAAAGAATGGAGTTCTTTCTCGAAACGTTTTACGTCAACAACAGGGATATCATCGAGGAATCCTTTCGTTGCAGCGTAAATGGAAACAACTTGTTTTTCAACATCCATTGGTTCCATGATGCCTTGTTTTAAGATCTCAAGGGTACGTTCACCACGGTTTAAAGCAGCTGCTGTTGCTTTATCAAGATCAGAACCGAATTGAGCGAAGGCTTGTAATTCACGATATTGAGCAAGGTCAAGTTTCAAGGAACCTGCAACCTTTTTCATTGCTTTAATTTGTGCAGAACCCCCTACCCGGGAAACGGAAATCCCTACGTTAACCGCAGGACGTTGGCCGGAGTGGAAAAGGCTGGATTCAAGGAAGATTTGTCCGTCCGTAATAGAAATTACGTTGGTTGGGATGTATGCAGATACGTCCCCAGCTTGAGTTTCGATGAAAGGAAGTGCAGTTAAAGAACCGCCGCCAAGATCATCAGAAAGTTTAGCAGCGCGCTCTAAGAGACGGCTGTGGAGATAGAATACGTCCCCTGGATATGCTTCACGGCCTGGAGGACGTTTAAGCAAGAGGGAAAGTTCCCGATATGCAGAAGCTTGTTTTGTAAGGTCATCGTACACGCAAAGAACGTGTCCGCCATTGTACATGAAGTACTCACCCATTGAAACCCCAGCATAAGGTGCGAGGTAAAGCAATGGAGCTGGATCGGAAGCTGTAGCAGCTACGACAATTGTGTATTCAAGAGCACCATGTTTACGGAGAGTTTCAACTACCCCAGCAACAGTGGATTGTTTTTGGCCAATTGCAACGTAGATACATACCATGTTTTTGCCTTTTTGGTTGATGATTGTATCGATTGCAACTGCAGTTTTACCAGTTTGGCGGTCACCGATGATTAACTCACGTTGTCCACGTCCGATTGGAACCATGGAGTCGATGGCTTTAATCCCAGTTTGAAGTGGTTCGTGTACAGATTTACGAGCCATAACGCCAGGAGCTGGGCTTTCAATTGGACGGAATTGAGTAGTTTCGATTGGACCCATACCATCAAGAGGTTGTCCCAATGGGTTAACTACGCGACCAAGCATGGCTTCCCCAACAGGAACCTCCATGATACGTCCAGTACGTTTAACTTGGTCACCTTCACGGATTTCGGTGTAAGGTCCGAGGATAACAACCCCAACGTTATCTTCTTCAAGGTTTTGGGCAAGACCCATAACCCCATTAGCGAACTCGAGAAGCTCACCAGCCATAACGTTTTCAAGGCCGTGCACACGGGCGATACCGTCACCGATTTGGATTACAGTACCAACATCCACTACTTGAATGTCAGATTTATATTTTTCAATCTGTTGTTTAATCAGAGAACTAATTTCATCAGGTCTGATTGCACTCACCTTATCGTTCACCCCTATCTATCATACTTGGGCTTGCTTAATTTGCTGAGAAAACCGGCTTAATTTGCCGCGGATGCTGCCATCATAGAGTCTGTCGCCAATACGAACAACAAGGCCACCAATGAGGGCTGGATCCACTTCAGTTTTCACCCGAAGTTTTTTATTCAACTGACGTCCGAAGGCGTCTGCTAATTGTTTTACTTCTTGTTCGCTTAACGCTTTCGCGGTAATTACGGTTGCGTCGGCAATTCCACGAACTTCGTTAGCCATTTCGATAAAATTATCGACAATCTCTTGAAGTTGTCCTTCCCGGCCACGTTCAATGACAATGTTCAGGAAGTTACCAGTGTTAGCGGAAATTTCACGAGCAAAAAGAGTTTCAAGCAATTGCTTTTTCTCTTGAGCAGAAATTTTAGGATGGCTAAGAAGTTTTCTAAGTCCTTCGTTATCAGAAATGACTTGTACTACTCCTACCAACTCTTTTTCTGTAGCATCGATCAAATTTTTCTCGCTAGCTACTTCGAACAGGGCGCGGGCATAACGTTTTGCTACTGCGCTCATGCTTGCTCGCCTACCTGTCTCATGAATTGTTCAATCGTTTGTTGCTGTTCTGCTTCAGTCATTTCTTTCTCAATAATCTTAGAAGCTAAGAGTACGGAAAGACCCGCAACCTGGTCACGAACAGAACTGAGAGCTTTTTCTTTTTCACGGTTAATTTCAAGCTTCGCATCTTCAATCATACGAGCAGCGCTTTCCTGGCTTTGATTACGGATTTCAGAAGCTTCGATTTCAGCTTGTTTTTTCGCACGATCAAGAATAGATGATGCTTCTTCACGAACTTTTTTCAATTCAGCACGTTGTTCTTCTAAAACTGCATTGGCTTCAGCATTAGCTCTTTCCGCTGCAGCGATTTGACCTTCAATGTGCTCCTGGCGTTTTGTTAAGATGCCCATTGCAGGTTTATAAGCAAATTTAGAAACTGCAGCAACTAAGATAATGAACAATACAATTTGCCATATCATTGTGCCCCATTCAATGCGAATACTACCTAAGTCTAACAATCTGCGTCACTCCTTTCTGAATATGTGCAGGAGATATTTATTTTACAAAAGGAATGGCGAAGGAATGCCCTCGCCTGCTATTTATAAAGAAATCCGGCCTATAAAAATCTTATTGAGCGTTACCGAAGATCATGAAACCGATAGCAACAGCGATGATTGGAAGTGCCTCTACAAGACCAAGACCAAGGAACATAAGACCCATTAAGCTACCACGTGCTTCAGGGTTACGACCTACACCTTCAATTGTTTTAGAAACAACAAGACCGTTACCAATACCTGCGCCAACAGCAGCAAGACCAAAGATTAAACCTACAGCAATTGCGAAATCCATCATTGTTTTTTTCCTCCCTCAGGTTGAGTGTGTTTAGTTTTTAAAACTATTTATAAAAAATATGGTTTAATGCGTTGTAATGGATTAATGTTCATCCACAACTTTTTGGGAAATATACACCAGAGTAAGCGTAACGAAAATGTACGCCTGAATCGCACCAACAAATACGGAATAACCGATCCATACGATTAACGGTAAGCTTACAAAGTAAGATCCTAATGCTAGGGCTCCTAACATAAATGCGATCAATACTTCACCAGCAAAAATGTTACCGAATAGACGCAAAGGAAGCGTTAACGGTTTAATGATAAATTCTTCCATTGCATGGAGTAAAAACATTACTGGATTAGGCTCAAACCAGTGTTTGACGTACGCTTTGGGATCTTTGCGAATCCCTAAGATGTGTGCATAGATTAAAACTAAGAAGGCCATTGCGAACGTTACGCTTGGAGAAGCCGTTGGAGATTTAAACCATGCAACACTTACCTCTTTAATGGTGTGACCATCATGCGTTACTTCATGTGCTTGTTTGTCAAAAATCTCTTGTGTAATACCTACCGCTGGTGCTGGTTCAGTATAAGCCACAGTGAAGTTCGCAAAGACACCTAATTGGTTCCCGATGAATATATACAGGATCAATGCAAGTGCCAGGGGTACGAATTTGGTGGCTGTTTTTGCGTCCATAAATTGGCCAGCAATGCCTCGTACAAACTCGATAACCCATTCAAAAAAGTTTTGTAAACCTCTCGGAACACCGGCAGTCATATTGCGGGAAGCAAAGAAAACAAGCAAAAAGACCAGTAAAGCTGTGATCGTAGACATAAGTACGACAGGAAGGTCAAAAGATAACCCAGCAATTGTAACATACGGAGAAAAGTGTTCCATCCCTCTCACCCCTTTCATTAACTATTTGTATTTATTGTTTTTTATAAATTAAATATTGGGAAATAGCAAAAATTAGGGTAATTAACTGGAGTGAAAATAGTCCTATTAAGACGCCATAAAATGAGAAAATGTGAGGTAATCGAGCTGACATGTAAATTACGAAACCAGCTATCAATAATCGCTGCAACATCCCAATGCCCCGAGCTCTTTTCCCGGCCACGGCTGCATCTCCAGCCTGCATCGTTTTAATATACAGAATAAGTCCATTGATAATGCTTGCGACCATACCTAACATTAAACCTTGCAAAAAGACCTTCTGCGGCAAAATAAGCCACAAAAATACGACAATTATAAGCGAAAAAAAAGAATATCTTGCGATAGTTCGAAAGGATGATGCGAATTCTTCCATATCTGGTCTCCAGCTTGTCAGTCTCCAAAAAATTGTTTGATAAGGAGGGTAATGCCGTAAATCCCAACTGCCAATCCTACCATTACACCTACCAGCATAAGCCATGGTGTTGTCTGTAGCCATTGATCCAGTTTGGCTCCGACCCAATAGCCGAAAATAACAGAAACTGCCATTTCTACACCGATCGTACCCACTAAAGCGATTGCACGTATCGGGCTGCTATTTTTATCGTTTTTCATATGAACGCCCCCCTATTTCCTTAAGGCAATTTTTAGTTTCCCCCACATATTTTGTGGAAATGCGTAAAAACATAAGGAATGGTTAGGGAACGTTATTTTGTCCCTAACCATAGTACTTAAAGGTACGGCATTTTGTCAACAAGTTGCAACGGATTTGTCATTATTTAGACAAATTCTCTTCGAAACCCCATTTCAATAGTTGACAGTGTTTAATTATTTTCCAATTCTACAATTGTGGAGATCCCTTGACCGCCACCAATGCAAAGGGTAGCAAGACCAATTTTGTTTCCACGTCGTTTCATTTCATGAAGAAGCGTTACGATGATACGAGCGCCACTAGCACCGATTGGGTGACCAAGAGCTACTGCTCCACCATTTACGTTTAATTTTTCTCTAGGAATGTTGAGGTCACGGCCTACTGCTAAAGATTGTGCAGCAAAAGCTTCGTTAGCTTCAACTAATTCGATGTCATCGATAGTTAAGCCAGCTTTTTCTAATGCACGTTTTGTAGCAGGAACTGGTCCGATACCCATGATTGCTGGATCACAACCTGCAGCACCAGTTGCTTTGATTACTGCAAGAGGTTTGATTCCTAATTGTTCTGCACGTTCGCGGCTCATTAATACAAGAGCTGCAGCTCCATCGTTAATGCCAGACGCGTTACCAGCAGTTACAGTACCGTCTTTTTTGAATGCTGGTTTTAATTTAGCAAGTGCTTCAGCAGTTACGCCGGCGCGTGGGAATTCATCAGTATCGAATACGATTGGATCCCCTTTGCGTTGTGGAATGACAACAGGAACGATTTCATCTTTGAATCTGCCCTCTTTGATTGCTGCTTCAGTTTTTTGTTGGCTCCAAGCAGAGAACTCATCTTGCTCTTCACGAGTAAGGCCATAGAGTTCAGCAATGTTTTCTGCAGTGTTACCCATATGGTATCCTTCGAAAGCATCGATTAGGCCATCAGCAAGCATAGAGTCGAGGATTTTCCCATCGCCCATGCGGTAGCCGGTACGCCCTTTTTGTAAGAGGTAAGGCGCAGCACTCATGTTTTCCATACCGCCAGCTACGATAATGTCTGCATCACCGTTAGCGATAGATAGTGCGCCAATATGTACAGCTTTCATACCAGATCCACATAATTTATTTACAGCAAAGGAGGTAACTTCTTTAGGCAAACCAGCTTTCATAGCAGCTTGACGAGCTGGGCCTTGGCCAGTCCCTGCTTGCAGAATATTCCCCATAATCACTTCATCAACCTGATCACCGGAAATGCCGGCACGCTCAAGAGCAGCTTTAATAGCAATTGCGCCAAGTTCCGTTGCAGGAATGTTGCTTAAAGTACCCATGAAGCTTCCGATAGCTGTACGTACTGCACTTACAATTACTACATCTCGATTACTCATTGTTTCAGGTCTCCTCACTTTATGCGTAAATTGTAACCGTCGCAGGTTACAATATAATGATTCGATAATTTGTCACAGATTCCTCCTTTAGTCGCAAAAAAATTTGAAAAAATTTCTGTTTTTAGAATTTTGTTGGAATTTGTAGAAATGTGTAGATGTATGGAGTGGGGCTGGTGACTGGTGGTGTCTTATCACCTTTATCCCCTTTGGTCAGGTTAGCGATAGGGATCTACTTTGTACACTCTATATCGCCTTTATCCCTTTAAGTCAGTAGTCTACTAGTTAATAAAAGAATGACCGCAAGGTCTATTGGTGGAAATGCTATCGAATCAAAAAAGGGCCTGTTTTACGAGCCGATACAAAAGACAACTGAAAATAACATCAATGTCGGCAAGGAACTAGCTCGGTTTGATGCATAACATCGATACTCAGATAAAAGGAATCAGGTTTTCTAACACCCTACGTTCATAGGTGTGATATTTTCGTACGAATTCGTGTCCTTTTCTGGCGATTCTTTTCCGTTCAGTTTCATTTTGTATATAGAATTTTGCTTTTTCTACCGCTTCCTGCTCACTACGGGCAAGTTCTAAATGTTCCCCTTCGACAAAAAGGTGTTCTGAGGCAGGGGTATAGTGGCATAAATAAAAACCTCCACAGGATAACACTTCATAATTTCGCATGCTAGTTTGGGTTAGGCTGCTGCCATCACATTGAAAACCCAGTACTATTTTGGCAGAGGCACATAGGTCAGGCAACTCCGTATTCGGCAATGGACCCAGGAAGTTTTGAAAGTCTCCATAATCCCCAAGGAATCTCTTTCCAATACCAGCATCCCAATAACTTCCCCAAATTTTATAATTAAGGTCCATTTGCAATAAGGGTTTAAGGAGGACATGATAGCCATTCACCCTGTTTAACCAATTATACCAGTTTGCCTGAACGGCAAAATCCAAATCATAATTTGGATTGTATTTGCCAATAGTATGGTATTCCGGATTGCATCCAAACAAAAGAAGGTAAGCATTAATCCCATTTCGCCGATAACGGGGGATACATTCCACAGAGGTGGTAAAAACCACGTCCGCCCCCTTCGCTAGCCACAGCATACGCTCAAACCCAACGGGGTCTTCAATAGCCCAATAAATAAAAATGGCCCCAATTTTTTTTGATGCGTCAATAACCCCTGCCGCCAGATCCTCATGATATCCGGCAACCACTATATAATCAGGACGATAAGCCTCCATATGTTTCATGATAAAATCATAAATTTTATCATAATTGGTGATATCCCCAACATCGTTCACATTAAACAACTTCGTCTCGTAGCCTATTTTCTCTATGGCGGCCATCAGTCCTTTTTGCAACAAAGGACTTCCCACAAAATAGGCAAACTTTTTCATGTTCTCCCCCCTCTTTTTTCCTATATATATGTTGCATATAACACAGCTATATCTTTAACATCTCTATCCCCTTATGTCAGATTATGATCAGAACAATTTATCGCCTCACAGAAAATCTCCCAGAAAAATATTCATTGTGAGATCTTTAACTGAGAAATATTAGTTACGAATCATAAAAAAAACAAACACCTTCAGCTTGATGTGAAGGTGTTTGTTTTTTTGTATTAAGCATATAAACTTTCTTGAAGTTTTTTGATGTCAGCATTTTCAAGGTACTCATCAAATTCCATTTGACGGTCAATGAGGCCGTTTGGTGTGATTTCGATGATACGATTGGCAATGGTTTGCACAAATTGATGGTCATGGGATACAAATAGCAGAGTTCCTGTAAAATCCATTAGCCCATTGTTTAATGCTGTGATGGATTCCAAATCCAGGTGGTTGGTTGGTTCATCTAATAGGAGCACGTTAGCACCGCTTAACATGGATTTAGAAAGCATGCAACGGACTTTTTCTCCACCGGATAAAACATTGGCTTTTTTCAAAGCTTCTTCCCCAGAGAACAACATTCTTCCCAGGAAACCACGGACAAAGGTTTCGTCCTGATCTTTTGAGTATTGACGCAACCAATCTACAAGAGAAAGCTCTACCCCATCAAAGTATGCTGCGTTATCTTTCGGAAAATAAGTTTGGGACGTGGTAACACCCCAGGTGTAAGTACCTTCATCCGCTTCTATTTCACCCATTATAATTTGCATAAGGGTGGTTTTCGCCAATTCATTTGGGCCAACTAAAGCAATTTTATCCCCTTTGTTCACAGTAAAGCTCACATTATTGAGGACTTTTTCCCCTTCAATGGTTTTGCTAATGCCTTCCACGCGAAGGATGTCTTTGCCCGCTTCACGGTCTGGCTTAAAGTTAACATAAGGATATCTGCGGGAAGAAGGGCGAATATCTTCCAAACTAATTTTATCCAATTGTTTTTTTCGGGAAGTGGCCTGTTTTGCTTTCGACTTATTGGAACTAAAGCGGCGAATAAATTCTTCTAGCTCTTTAATTTTCTCTTCTTTTTTCTTATTGGCATCTTTAGAAAGTTTTAAAGCCAATTGGCTGGACTCATACCAGAAGTCGTAGTTCCCTACATAAAGCTGGATTTTTCCAAAATCCAAATCAGCAATATGGGTACATACATTATTTAAGAAGTGACGGTCATGGGATACGATAATGACCGTATTTTCATAGTTCATAAGGAAGTTTTCTAGCCATTTAATGGACTCATAGTCCAAGTGGTTCGTAGGCTCGTCCAAAAGAAGAATGTCCGGATTGCCAAATAAAGCCTGTGCCAGCAACACGCGAACTTTCTGGTTCCCTTCTAAATCCTTCATCATGGTATCATGGAGGGAAGTTGGAATTCCAAGACCAATTAACAGTTCTCCGGCTTCCGCTTCAGCAGACCAACCGTTTAATTCAGCAAATTCCCCTTCTAATTCAGATGCCTTCATGCCATCCTCATCACTAAAGTCTGGCTTAGCATAGAGAGCATCCTTTTCCTCCATTATTTCATAAAGGCGGCGATGCCCCATGATGACGGTTTTCAAAACCGGAAATTCATCATATTCAAAGTGGTTTTGCTTAAGGACAGCAAGGCGGCTGCTCGGAGTAATAAAAACTTCCCCTCTAGTAGGTTCAATTTCACCGGATAAAATCTTTAAAAAGGTAGATTTTCCGGCACCGTTAGCACCAATCAAACCATAACAATTTCCTGGGGTGAATTTTATATTAACATCAGAGAAAAGAGCTCTCTTGCCAAACTGCAAAGTAATACCGTTTGTACTGATCATTAATGGTACCATCCTTTTTGTCAAAACTATTTAAAAATTTATTATAGCACATATGGGGGGTGTGAGCGACTCCTTATCACCTTTATCCCTTTTGCTCAGACAATAGGCCCAAGACTACAGAAAAAGACCATCCTAGGATGGTCTCTCTTCTTCTAATCCTTCTTATTTCAACACTGGAATGTCTACGCCAAAGACATCCGGTTTTTCTTTGCGCAAATCAAAGTAGTACAAAATGGCCTCACAAATGCGGCGAGAAGCTTCCCCATCTCCATAGGGGTTGGCGGACTTCGCCATTTTTTCATAGGCTTCCTGGCTAGAGAGAAGTTCATCAGCGAGACGATAGATGGTTTCTTCCTCTGTTCCTGCCAATTTTAATGTTCCGGCAGCAATTCCCTCAGGACGTTCTGTGGTATCCCGAAGCACAAGAACCGGTACGCCAAAAGCCGGCGCTTCTTCCTGCACGCCACCGGAATCAGTGAGGATTAGGTGGGCGCGGGACATAAAGTTATGGAAATCAACAGCATCCAATGGTTGAATCAAATGGATGCGGTCGTGTTGTCCCAAGTATTTTTCTGAGGCTTCCACAACAGCCGGGTTTAAATGAACGGGGTAAACCACAGCAATGTCAGGATGTTTATCTACAAGGCGACGGATGGCGCGGAACATACGAGCCATTGGTTCGCCCAGGTTTTCCCGTCTGTGGGCGGTCATAAGAATCAGCTTTTTCCCGGCAATTTTCTCAAGAACAGGGTGGTGATAATCCTTGCGGACGGTGGTTTTCAAAGCATCGATCACCGTATTTCCTGTGATATATATACGGTCTTCAGGCTTGTTTTCCTGGGTTAAGTTATTAAAAGCCTGACTAGTTGGCGCAAAATGAAGTTCCGCCATTACTCCTGTTAATTGGCGATTCACTTCTTCTGGGAATGGGGAGTATTTATTCCAAGTGCGAAGGCCCGCTTCCACATGCCCGACAGGAATTTGGTTATAGAAGGCTGCAAGGCTGGCTACAAAAGTGGTCGTGGTATCCCCATGAACCAGAACCATATCCGGTTTTTCTTTCTTCATCACTTCATCCAGGCCTTCTAAAGCTCTGGTGGTAATTTGGATCAAGGTTTGCCGATCTTTCATCACATTTAAATCTGCATCAGGAGTGATTTTGAATATCTCAAGAACCTGATCAAGCATTTGCCGGTGTTGTGCCGTTACACAAACAAAGGGCTCCAATTCATTGTATTGGCGAAGTTGATGAACAAGGGGAGCCATTTTAATTGCTTCAGGCCTCGTTCCAAATACGGTCATGATTTTTTTCTTCGTTGACATTTTTGCCTCCTATATGGTTCCAAATAAACGATCACCAGCATCTCCAAGGCCGGGAACGATATAACCATGGTCATTCAATTTAGGGTCAAGGGCACCTAAGTACAGGTCTACATCAGGATGTTGTTCTTGAATGTATTGAATTCCTTCAGGTGACCCAATTAAGCACATCAATTTAATATTTTGCGCGCCCCGTTTTTTCAATAGGGAAATCGCTGCCGCAGCAGAACCCCCTGTCGCTAACATAGGGTCTACCACAATTAAAATCCTCTGGGTAAAATCAACTGGCAGTTTTACATAATATTCAACAGGTTCCAAGGTTTCTTCATTGCGATAAAGCCCGATATGGCCTACTTTTGCCGTGGGCATTACTTCTTGCATGCCACTGACAAATCCAAGACCTGCCCGCAAAATTGGAATGATCCCTACCCCTTTAGCCAGTATTTTGCCCGAACTGGGGGAAACCGGGGTTTCAATTTCTATATCCTTCAAGGGTAAATCACGGGTAACCTCATATGCCATTAATAGCGAAATTTCATAGACAAGCTCACGAAATTCCTTCATCCCCGTTTTCTTATCCCTTAAAATAGTCATTTTATGCTGAATTAAAGGATGATCAAAGATGATGACCTGGCCCATGATGATTCCCCCTTGTATCGGTTTAAGTTAAACATATTATACCAAATGTTTGTGAAAATAATATACTGCATCCCATCTAATCAGTCTGAGTTGGAATACTCCCCTTCCTACGCTACTTATCACCTTTATCCCATCTAATCAGGGAATATTAACAGAAATGTCTTGAACACTGATATTCCGCTTTTTTAATAGCTAGCAGCCATCTGCTATAAAGTACAACTTTACATATAGCCACAGGAAAGGAACCTTAGTCTGTGGATAAGGTTGTTAGCATTAACCCCATTGAAGAAGTGGGACCCCTGGGTCAGAAACTTCCCCTTTGGGTTCCTTTTTCGTACTCATGCATAGTTGCACTAGGTTGGTGAAAATCGACTCTTCCTTTATTTTCATATTGATCCGATAACAAACCTCATCTAAATAGGGCTGCATGCGCTTATGGCATAAGCCGTTGAAAGTCTTATAAATCCATTGTTTGGCCTCTTTAAATAACTTAAACACTGAATGATGTCTAAATTTATAATAAAAATCCAAATATGCAGGCTGGGGTTCCACATGTTCCCTCAAGAAATTCCTGCGAATGAGCCTGTTTTTTTCAATGGGAAACTTTAAAGTAGGATCCATTTTATCATTCAATAATTTTATCTTTAAATATTTCGGTTCATCCTCCTGGTCTAAAGATGCTCCTACATATAAGGTCTCCTGCTTTTCCAGGCTTTCGATGCCACGAATTCGGCCATGAATGTTTTGGTTTACAAAGACACTGCCAGACAAAGGGCATGAAGCATCCTCAGCGCTAATGGCGTGACGGATTTTGTGCAACATGGACCAGGCAGTTTTATAGGTAACATGAATGATATCCATAAGTTTAAGGGCACTGATGCTTTTTGGAGTAGAAATGAGGTAAAAAGCGATAAACCATTTGCGCAAATCCGTACGAGTTCCCTCAAGAATTGTTCCAACAGTAAGAGATGTTTGGTGGTGGCAATGGCTGCACTCGTAGAGAGGATGATTTCGCGTAGTGATCACATAGGCGTGGGAATGGCCACATTCCGGACAAAAGAAACCCAGGGGCCATTTTGCCTGATACAAGTAGTCCATACACTCCTCTTCAGTACTGAACCGATCCTGAAACACCTCAAAACTTAACAGCTCTTCAAACATGTTTCCGCCCCCCTAACAAGAACTAATGTTCGTATATTTAGTATAACAAACATTTTCCTTTATGTAAATAATTGGATTTGTAAAATTAGACCTTCTATCTCTAACTCTATGAGCTGTTACTGACTTATGGGGATAAAGGCGATATAAGTAGTGTTCGATCCTCATCCTCAGCTCTATGAGCTGTTACTGACTTATGGGGATAAAGGCGATATAGTGCGCAAAAAGCCCCCTGGTACGGGTTGGTCCGCACGAGGGGGCTTGAATAGTTACATATTCAAATTAGATATCCATGCCAGGATACATTGGGAATTTATCGCAAAGTGCTGCAACACGTTGGCCAGCTTCTTCTTGTTTTGCTGCATCTTCTGGGTTTTTCAAGCAAAGAGCGATGATGCGAGCAACTTCTTGCATAGCTTCTTCGTCAAATCCACGGCTGGTGATTGCAGGAGTTCCTAAACGGATGCCGCTGGTTACGAATGGGCTGGCTGGATCGTAAGGAATGGTGTTTTTGTTGCAAGTGATACCCACTTCGTCAAGAAGATGTTCAGCCACTTTCCCAGTAAGGTTCATGTTGCGAACGTCAACGAGGACTAAGTGGTTGTCAGTACCGCCGGAGATTAATGTTAATCCTTCTTCTTGTAAAGTTTTTGCAAATGCTTGGGCGTTGTTCACTACTCTTTGTGCATATTCTTTGAAAGAAGGTTGGAGAGCTTCACCAAAAGCAACAGCTTTAGCAGCGATTACGTGCATTAATGGACCGCCTTGAATGCCAGGGAATACTGATTTATCAATAGCTTTTGCATATTCTTCTTTACAAAGGATCATACCGCCACGAGGGCCGCGAAGGGTTTTGTGAGTGGTAGTCGTAGTGAAGTCTGCATATGGAACTGGGCTTGGATGAAGGCCAGTTGCTACAAGGCCAGCAATATGAGCCATGTCTACCATGAGGTATGCGCCTACGCTATCAGCGATTTCACGAAGTTTAGGGAAATCGATGATTCGAGGATATGCACTAGCACCTGCTACGATCATTTTTGGTTTATTTTCTTCCGCTAATTTGCGGATGACTTCATAGTCAAGAACTTGAGTCTCTTCGTTTACGCCATATTCTACGAAGTTGTAGATGCTTCCAGAGAAGTTTACAGGGCTGCCATGGGTAAGGTGTCCCCCATGGGAAAGGTTCATCCCAAGGACAGTGTCTCCTGGTTTTAAGAATGCGAAGTATACAGCCATGTTCGCCTGGGCACCGGAGTGTGGTTGTACGTTGGCATGTTCAGCGCCGAAGAGTTGTTTTGCACGATCGCGAGCAAGGTCTTCTGCTACGTCAACGCATTCGCAACCGCCATAGTAGCGTTTGCCTGGATAACCTTCAGCATATTTGTTAGTTAGTACAGTACCCATTGCTTCCATTACTGCTTCACTTACGAAGTTTTCGGAAGCGATTAATTCAATTTTGCTGCGTTGGCGGCCAAGTTCTGCACGGATCGCTTCAGCAATTTGTGGATCTTGTTTCTTCAAATTTTCCAACATGGATAAATCCTCCTTATATTAGCGGCAATTTTTCATATCCGTTTTTAAACTTGTCCGTTCATAAACGGCACGAGGGCCACCTATTAGTTTAGGACGGGTACGTGCCATTGTGACGTGGGCAGCACCTAACTCATTAATACTGGGCCGAACGGGAACAGCCACATGTTTTAGGTGCATTCCGATGAAGGTATCCCCAATATCGATTCCTGCATCTGCCTGAATGGTTTCAACAAGAACGGGGTCCTCCATTTGTTCATAAGCACAGGCGGCCATAGAGCCACCTGCACCTGAAATAGGAACGGCCAGCACCTCAGGCCATCCCTGATTGTTGGCGATTGTTCTTTCGATAACCAGGGCGCGATTCAAATGTTCGCAACATTGGAAGGCAAGGGCAAATCCTCTTTTTTCGCTTTCTTCCGAAAATACCTGGTAAAGGGTTTGCGCTACATCGTCACTGCCTGCTGTCCCAATTCTTTTGCCGAGAATTTCACTGGTACTTGTTCCAATAACAAGGATTTGACCTTTACCTAGACCTCTGGGCATTGCATCTTGCAATTCCTGTAACATGATTTTCAGGTCTTGTTGTAGCTTATTAAGCACGGTTGCTTCCACCTTTTTCAATCAGATGGATTTTTTCAATGCGGCGTTGGTGGCGTCCACCTTCAAATTCGGTTCCTAACCAAATTTTTGCCACTTCTAATGCGTGTCCCGGTCCGATGACACGGGCGCCCATGGCTAGGACATTGGAATCATTATGTTCTCTAGTGGCTTTGGCTGTAAAACAGTCGTGGACCAGGGCACAGCGTACACCGTCTATTTTATTGGCTGCAATGGACATGCCAATGCCGGTACCGCAAATTAAAATGCCCCGGTCAAATTCCCCTTTTGCCACTTTTTCCGCAACGGGAAGAGCGTAGTCGGGATAATCCACTGAATCTTCATTATGGCAACCAAAATCCTGGTATTCAATACCTGCTGATTCCAGGTATTGTTTAATCTCTTCTTTAAGAGAATACCCGCCATGATCGGCGGCAATTGCTACTTTCACAATACTCTCCTCCGTTTCCTAATTAATGCCTTTTTGTATTATACCCTATTTTGTGTAGGTTAAGAGAGTATTTTGTCGAAGGTTTATATAAAATCTGTACGTTTTTTATTATATATGAAAAATCGTTCGGATTTAAAGAGGTTTTTATGCTGAAATAAAAGTTTTAATGGCTTGATTCAGGTTTTCTAAATCATCGATAAGGGGAGAATGGCCTGCATCCAGTTCAATATGGATTGGCTTTTGGGGTAAATCTGCAAGAAGTTCCTCAGTCATAGTTTTAGAAATCACCAGATCCTTTTTGCCCGATAAGACAAGAATAGGCATAGTGAGATGTTTTGCCATGCCAGTCCCCGCTCCTGTTGGGGCAGGATGGCTGCTCATATTAAAATTGGCCAGGGCATAATCTACGTCTATCAGATTTCTTTGGGTTAACATATCCTCTAAGTACTTGCCGTATTGTTCGGCATTTGGTTGTTCTGTAGTATAAATTAATAAATTCCAAATGGCTTTTAAGACTTCTTTATTTTTTTCCCGGTAAGCATTGAGGATTGGCAATACCTTAATAGGGTCCTGGGCAATTTCCTCACGGGTATGCAAGGGTTGATCCATTATAGGAAGGCCGCTTTCATCTTTTTTGAAAATAGGAAACCCCCGGGTACTGCCTGAACACATGAGAAGGAGTTTCTCCACATCTTCAGGATAATGGGCAGCATAATCCATGGAAACAGCCCCACCCAAGGACCAACCCATAAGGATAAATGGGGAAAGGCCAAGGATTGTTGCCCATTCTTTAATATCCGTGGCAAAATCGCGGATCCTATGGATGGGCTGATGGTAAGTGGATTGGCCGAATCCCCGCATGTCTACAGCATACACTTTCAATTCCCCGGGCAATTTTTCAATTAATAGGTCCCAGTGCACAGATGAAGTCATGTTTCCGTGGACAAGAACCATGGGGCGATTTCCCCCTGGCCTTTCCCGGTAACAAAGAGTTTCTCCATTGGAAAGAACTACTTTTTTCATGATCCTGTCCTCCTATTTGAGCGAACTGATGAGATTCGCCAGTTGGGAATATAACACACGGGCTTTTTTAAAGCCTACACTGACAATTTCCATGTGGTCATAATCATCCATGGTGCCAAGATAATGCCAAATTCCAGGTGCAGGATGGAAATATTTTGTTTCAGGTACGATGATAGGATCCTCAGAGCCATAAATGGGGCCTTTCATGGAAAAGGTATTCACAATTCCATCATTCTCCCACCAGTTTTCATTAATGGAAGGGAAATGGTCCCGATCTGTATAGCGTCCCATAAATAAAGAAAAGGGTGTGAAAAGGGGGTTCATTTTGAGCCGGGGGATTTGATACCCGGTTAAAGGTGAAGAAAAGGTCTTTTTGGTCCCCATGGAAAAGTAATAAATATTGGGCCTTGCCTTTACCCATTGGTTTAGATGATATGCCCCTTCTACACTTAAATCATATTCACTAAAATCAGTCGTTTTTACAATGGTGTTAAATTTCCATACTCGTTTTAAATATTCATTGTAGCTTTCATTCTCTTTCGAGGTCAGTCCCCATTGATCCAATTTAAAATCATAATAAAACTTTTTCCCTACTTGATTAATCGAGGAAAAGAGCTTAAAAATTTGTTTCATCCGGGGGATGTATTTTTGAAAACCATACACAAGAGTTGAGCCGTTATGAGGGGTGGAAATCGTACTAATGGTTTTTATCCAGTTTTTTTCTTCCCCATTAAATAAGGGGGAAAGTTCTTTCGGCGGTGTTCCTCGCTGTTCTTCTTCATTGCCTTCTGCCAGCAACTGGGCTAACATCCGGGCTGTTTGCCCACCCATGCTATGGCCGATGATATGAATTTTATTTTCTTCGCTCCATTGGGGGAAAAGGCCAGGAAAGGTCCGTCCATAGCGGGCATGTCCAAAACGTTTGGAATGGACTTCCCCATAATCCGCCGTCCCTCCTTTAATGAATGCAAAAAGTTCACAAGCCCTGTCCCAATTGGAAGAATAGGGCCCTATTCCTGCTGTAAAAGTAGGATAACCCTGTTGTGTTAATTCCTCCTGAATGTCACTCGTGCCTCCCCAGTATAAAAAACCGCCGAACTCATCCCTGCCCCAACCGGTAAAACCTGCAACAAGGACAATAGGATCCTCATTGCCCCGGGTTCTGGGGAACGTTGTAATCAAGGGGATTCCAATCCTTGTCCCTGAGGGTTCATTTGTTGCCCTTTAATATTCTTTAGCAATTCCCGCAAGGATTCTTCAATTTCTCGGGCACACTCTTCATATATTTCAAGGGAACCGCCAAAAGGATCACTGATTTCAATACCGGTGGGTGACTCAGGGTTCGCATATTCCTTTAAGGTATAGATTTTTTCTGCCATGTGGGGATAGGCCTGTAACAAAGATGCTTTATGGGATCTGGTCATGGTTAATATTAAGGTCGACCATTCCATCAATTCGGGAGTGACGATTTGGGAAGTATGGGGCTCTGTAATTCCTTTCGATTCAAGAACGCGAAGGGCGTTGGATGAAGCAGTGACTCCATTGTAGGCAAAAGTACCCGCAGACTGAATCTCGATACTTTCACTAAGCCCCTCTTCTGCTATGATTTTGCGAAAAATCTTCTCGGCAATAGGACTGCGGCATGTGTTCCCGGTACATACAAACAATATACGCATATGAATCAACCCCTTTCACCTGGTCCCAAAAACCTATATAAATTTACGGATTATAGTAAAAATATCTAGGTATTTGAGTCATTCGCTCCACAAACATTGTGGTCTTGATTGAGCCAGTGAACAAGCTGTAAATCCAAATACTCGACAACATCACCTGTTCTTCCCACAACCGTTGAGATAAAACGATAGAATAGACCTCCCATTACCCCCTTACGGTAAAGTGCAACGCCTCTGAAGGAGGTTGGCTACACTTGTGATAAAGGGAGGTCTTTTTTATTAACTTGCTGTGAGTTTCATTCTGTTTTCGAGGATTTTTTTCACTGTTTTGTAATTTGTATATAGCGTAATTTCTTTATCATCTTTTCGTTGCTTAATATTGTTACTGGCATTTATATCGGCATGCATTTTACCACAGCGTTCGCAAGTAAATGTATCCCCATTTCTTTTTCCAAAACATCCACATTTATGACATATTTGTGATGTATAAGCCGCATTCACTTTATGCATTTTGATATGATTAAGCTCTGCTTTGTATTCTAATCGTTCCTTAATGTATCCTTTAATCCAACGGGAAAGCTTACGCTTTATGTGTTTGGGAAACTTATCATCCCAAGAAACGAAGGTTAAATCTTCCTGAATAATATCACTTGGTTTTTCCATAAAAAGAAATTGATTTAAGGAATGGTTAATGTAACTTTTAACTGTTGTATCATGTTTATTCTTTTGTTTATTGTATTTCTTCTTGCCTAAGTTGTTTTTTCTTATTCTGTTCGCTGTTTCCAAATTTCCTTCTGCTTCATATTTTCTTACAAGTACATAGTAGGGATTCCGTTTCCCATTCACCTTATTCAAACGTTCTGTTTCTTCGTTCAATAAATCATTTAACTTTTCACCATATAAATGGCCTGTTGAAGTAGCAAGC
>CAMLDI010000024.1 GCA_946478845.1 uncultured Paenibacillaceae bacterium | reverse complement strand
ATTGGGCCTGAAAGTATTTTCATCTAAAGCCCTTGCAATGCTTACTATTGTTTAATTGAATAATTTAATGATTTAAGGGGTGGGCTATTTTGCCTACTCCTTTTTTTAATTTTAAAGGGATAAAAGGGGAGATTTTTAATGATGAATGAAAGGGAATATTGGGTTATTAAAAGACGGAAATATCGTATCCGATTAAAAGAAATTGCTCTTTTTGTGAACTGTTCAATTTCACTCATTTCCCGATGGGAAACTAATTCTTGTGATATGAGCGACGAAAAATTGTTTAAGTATAAGGAATACATATTAAAACATACTGGAGGTGAGTGAGTGATTCACAGTAAAACATAGTTTCTTCCCTTTGCCGATATGGATAAAAGGGAGAAAAACAATTATATTTTTGTTTTAAATTTAGATACATAGGTCAAATCTATCATGACCATTATATATTTGTCGGTGCAAGGGTGATTCTATTTTGCAGGAATCGCTCTTTTTTTTGTGGATAAAAACTTAATGGAGAAATACCCGAATTTTTGTAATGATGAAAATGAAATCTATTCGCTTTGTATGTCAGATGATATTGATAGTTTACTATCATGCAATCTTTTAACATACATAAAGGATTACAAAACAGAGCATTTTTACGATTTTAAAAAGTTTCATTCAATGATTAATAGAAGTAATAAATCTGCCATTGGTGTTGATATTGCATTGGAATCTGGTAAGTGTTGGGATAATCATGTGGTAAAGGTACAATCCCATGATAAAGTAAATCCTAATTCTGCTAATATCAATTCCATTTTAGGGTTCCATCGTGGCAATTATACAAATAAGGCGGTATTAAGCACACTCTTGCAGATCATATCTTACTATAATATTAAAATTTCAGAGACATCGAGAGAGCAACAAATGGTATTACTTGCCATTGATTCTGCCTACCTCGGACACTTCAATCCTAGATATAAAGATACTCAAAGGAAATTCCTTGAAATGTTAGATATGGGTGTCCTGATTGATCGGATTGAGAAAGAAACTAAGGAAAACTTTGACAAGGTTAAAAATTGGCTTAGTGGAAAGATTGTCATGGACAAGGAAGGATATTTAAAAACAAATTTACCACTTAAACAATTACAACAATACTTTCCTGATTTTCCTATATTTTTACCAGATGGACAATTCAAAGTTGTAAAGGAATTTAGCCAATCTAAAAATAGCGTTGATCTATATTACCCTTATAAAAAGCCGGGAAATTTATTTTCGTTTGCCTTGAGAAACACGAACAAAATGAACTATACAAAATTTTAATGGGGTGGGTACTTTACCTACCCATCTTTATTTTAACTAAAACTATTGGAGGGAATTACAATGGAAAAACCACAATTCTTTTTTTGCTATAACAAACGCTTATTTAAATTTTTACGTTTCGATAGAGGGATTCAATATGTGTGCTGTGGGCTACACGAATACAGTTTAGATAAATTTTGGTGCTTTCTTCAAGATGAAGAATTAAGCGAGGCAATTTTAGAATACAAAAAATTACATAATGTTGAAATTTAGTGAAACTTTTTCATCATAGATTCGTAAATATATTTACTATAGTAAAAAAATACAAAAATATGTACCATTTTTACAATATGGTATGGTAAAAAAATACCAAAAAGTGTACCGAAATTACCATAGGGTATAGTAAAAAAATACAAAAATATGTACCTTTTTTACCAAGTATACAAAGAATACTATAGATTCAAAGAATAATATAATATACAAAGGTAAAATAGTAGTAGAGTGAAACTTTAAGGAGGAAAACATTAAATGACTAAAACATTAAAAGATAAAGAGCAAAAACATTTTTTCCCTTTACATAATCAATCTATAGATATTAATAGTAATGTAAGGTTGAGTCCAGATCAATTGTATGTATATGCTTTCCTTTACAATGAGAGAAAATATTACAATGATACAGTTAATACGAATATAGATTTATTACACCAATTACTCCCTGTATTCTATCAGAAAAGGGATGCCAAAAACAAAGGGTATATTCGTGATATTCTTCTTCATTTACGTGAGATAGATTTAATAAGATTTGATATTAATGATAATTTTAAATATGATACTTTACTTACAATTTCCTTTAACATGGGTATTGAAGGATTTGAGAAAATGGATACAGATACTTTTTATTTATTTTCTAATCCAAATGAATTTTACGTTTACTCTTTTGTATATCGTTGGAGAAATGTAGATTGTAAAATGTCATATGGTAAATGGGCTGAATATCTAAATTGTAGTAAAAAGACCGCTTTTACACTAATAAACTCCATGTGTGAAAGAAAAATTATTTATCGTAAATCAGGTTCCTATAAAGAGGATATGAAACAAGAAGTTAATCTGTATAACATTACTCCTTTCCCTGATGTAGAGGAAAAGGAAACTAAACAAACTGTTGTCATTGAAGAAGTTGAGCAACCAGAAGAAAGTAAATCTATTGTTTGTCCTCTTACTGATAAGTCTTATACAGAAGATGAAATTATACATAAGATTAAAAATAGTCATTGGGGTAAAAAGGGACAGAAAATTAATGATGATGATTATTCTCTTTATCGGTTGTGTAAGGATAATGGAATCCAGGAGAAGTTTACTAAACAATGTGACAATACAATGAAATTTATATCTGAAAAGTTTAAGGTTGCTACTTTTGAAAAATTTGAAAGTGAATATGATTATTTAGTTGATAGAAAACATGAGGAAGAAATTAAAAAAGAGATGGAAGGAATAATCAGAAAAGTTAATGATGTAGTTTTATGGGTTAATGATGAATTTATTTCTTATTCAGAGTATAAAGGTCAGAAAGTTGATACCATGTATTATTTGTATGGTCATTATTACATTTCAGAGTATGGGGATTATGCTTTTGAGGTTAGATCAATAAAAAATCCATCACAGAAAAAAATTGAATTCTATAGACCGATAAATGGTAGATGGAAAACTATAGAGGATATTGAGCCAGAAGAAGAAATTTATATTTCTCCTGATTCATGGGAAATTACAAAATAATTCGGATGTGCAAATTTTTCACGGCTGAAAGTTAAGCAGGGGTATTTTTATAGTAAATATGCCAAGGGTACTGTCAATGACAGATACTCTTTTTTTATTTTTTACAATTAAAACTTTTGGAGGGATTAATAATGGAAAACAATTACAATCATAAAGAATTTGTGGAGTTTATGGAAGATAATATTCGTCAGTTAAGAAAAAACTTAGTAATTTTAGATGGAATGTGTAAAAGATTGGGTATTACTGATGAAGAATTAAAAGGTGATGAATTGCATAAACGAATTGACGATTTATACAATAAGGTGATGAATCATGATTAATATATATTCGGCATTGAAGAAGATTCCATTTGATAAGCAGGAATATTTTAAATATAAATTTCCAGATATTAGATTTGATAAGACGTTACCCGAAAAAACAGAAGAAGAATTTTTAAAAGTTGTTGGAAAAAAGACTATGAATACATATTACCGATGGGAAAAATCGGATGAATATAAAGCCCTTGTTGCCTTATATCTACAATCTAAAACAGCGAATGATCTAGTAGACGTATATTCGGCAGTCGTAAATAATGCCCAAAAGGGCGATGACAAGAGTGTTAAATTATTATTGTTGTTACAAAAGGAAATAAATGAACATGCTAAACAAGCGAATAAAGCGTTTACTGTAGATGAAGAAAAAGAAGAAGATGACGAATTGGAAATTTAAGTCCGTCACAAAGACCGAGTTTGCCAGGTACATTATGAACCATGCAAATTGATGGGGACATTGTGTCCCTTTCACTTAGGTACATTGTGTACTTAACTCTGGTTCAGAATGAACCTAAGACGATGGTTCATAAAGAACACTCGACTTTTTAAAATTACATATTCAAATATTTACAAGGGGTGTCCAGTTATATGGGCATCCTTTTTTATTTTCTTTAAGGTGAGGTGAAACTTTAATTGGCTAAACTATCGAAAAATGAAAAGTTAAAGATAATCAATGACAATCCCATTCTATGGTTGAAAAATTTTGTTAAGATTATCGACAATAACGGGGATGAGATTAGTTTTGATGTAAATGAGCAACAAAAAGATTTTCTCGATAATAAAGGGAAATTTAATATAATTGCAAAGGCACGACAAGGTGGGTTTTCTACTTTAGCATTAGGCCTGTGCTTATTTAATGCTTGTACAAAGCCAAAAACAAACTATCTTATAGTTTCATATAAACAGGAATCATCTACATCACTATTTGAAAAATTGAAAGATATGTATGATACCCTTCCGCATGACAAATATCAATTTCCTAAAATAAAGCACAATAACAGGGGGATATTTTCCCTTGACAATGGTTCAAAGATTCAGTGTTCTGTGGCAGGGTTAAAAGATGTTGGTCGTGGCTCTACATATGAATATATCCATTTGTCAGAGTTTGCTTTTTACGTTAATCAAGAAAAAATTCTATTATCGGCAGAACAAAGTTTAGCCAAGAATCCTCATTCAATGGTTGTTATTGAAACAACTTCAAATGGATTTAATCATTATCAACAATTATTTATGAAAGCATATAAATCTGATTCAAAGTATAAAGCGTTCTTTATTCCCTTTTACGCTAGTTTGTATAAGAAACAATTTAGACATGATTATGATGAAGCGGAAAAATGGTATAGAGAAAATAACCAGGGTAAAAGGTTAGGCAAGAATGATCTAGAGCCAGATGAATTAGTTTTATATGAAAAAGGGGCTACATTGTATCAATTAATGTGGCGTAGATGGAAATTGTTAGATATGACATTACAAGAATTTTATCAAGAGTTTCCTTCTACACCAATGGAATCATTTATTTCTACAGATAATAGCGTGTTTGAACAAGGTAAGATATTGGAACGGACAAATTACATTTTACCGCCTATTACAACGAATGAAATTTATGATACATTGCCAGAAGTATTAAAACCATACATAAACAGAGGATTGTACATATATAAGCAACCAAAAAGAGGAATTAAATATTATGGTGGAGTGGACGTTTCTGGAGGTACAGGGAATGACTATTCCACCATTTCTATTTTCGATTGTGATGGTGAACAGGTTGCAAGTTTTTATCATGATAAGGTTCCAGTATATAAATTTGCGGAAATAGTGAATGGATTAGGCAAATATTTTAATTATGCTTTCTTGGCTATTGAAAGAAACTCATATGGGCTGCCATTGATCGAGAGATTGAGGAAGGATTATAATTATCTAAACCTGTATAAGCAAAAGATATTCGATCAACGTGGAAAAAGGAAATTACAGTTAGGTTGGACAACATCATCGACAAATAAATCAATATTGATAAGCGACTTCAAAGAACAATTTGAGTTAGATATGATTCTGATTCATTGCCAGGAAACACTTTCACAAATGCAAATATTCATTGAAACCAATGGAAAGTTAGGAAATAAAAATAAAAATGAATTGCATGATGACCTTGTTATTTCGGCTGCCTTGGCTATCCAGGGGATGAAAACGGGTAAATGGTATGTAGATTAATTGTTGTCGATTGAAACGACCACAAACGCAAATTTGCGTTGAGTATACCAATTTGGTATCAACTGACCGAAATATTGTCGGTTAGTTAATTCTAAGACGTGACATATAGTCACTTCTAATAAGTTACTTCCTTTAAGAAAGTGACCATATACACACTTACATAATGTAAGTAAGTATGAAATTTAGTGTTCCAATAATAGGAAAGTCCAAAGTTGGACTGAGGGACAATATGTCACACAGTTATTAATTTTACAAGTGAGATATTCTCACGTCTAGGAATATCTTAATACCGACATAATGTCGGAGTTAAAAAAAACAAAGATAGTTTAACTATTTCAGTATTCGTCAGTTTGACGACAACTGAAAATTTATCCCCCATATTTGAGGGGTTGAAACTACATTTCCCCATTTTGGGTGAAATCTATAGGACAGGTTCATAATGAAACTTTGGTTCCTCATTTATGGGGAGCCATTTTTATTTTATCGGAGGTGATATTGTGGGAATTAATGAATATATCAATGAATTGTATGGTAATGATCCATATTGGTTTATTGAAGAAGTGAATCGAGTTTATCATAAGCAACGGATTGATTCATATTTAGATATTAAAGAATATCTGTCAGGTAAACACGCTATTTTAAACAGAACAGTAGAAATGTATAATGGGAAAGAGTTTAGTCCTAGGAAGATTGTTCTTCAATATGCAAAGACAATTTTAAACTTTTCTACTAATTATTTATTGGGAAATCCATTAACCTTAACAGGTAGTGATTCTATTGTGAAGGAGTTTCAAAGGGTATCAAAAAAAGGGAAATATAACAATTTAAATGTAAAGATTCTTGATAAACTCCTTAAATATGGTGATGTATTTGAATATGTGTATGTGGATGATAATAAGGTAATTAAAAGTAAAATTATCAACCCAGAGGATTCATATCCAATTTATGATGATAATAAAAATTATATTGCTTTCATTGAATCCTATACAACATTGGATTATATTACCTATTACACAGTTTACTATGAAGATAAGGTACAACAATTCACAAATAAAGGGAATGAAATTAAATTAACTGGTGAATGGGTTAATTTAAGTGGATTACCTATTGTATATAAAACGCAGAATGAATTAGATGATTGTTTTGGTAGAAGTGATTTAGATGATCTGATTACTATTCTTGATTCAATTGAGGATTTATTGAGCAAATATACAGATGCTTTATATCGGCATATCAATCCTATTCCTGTTGTAATTGGACAACAATTAAAAGGTGATGGCATTAATCCTCATATAGTAGGAAGTGGATTAACCCTTGATGATGGTTCAGATTTTAAAATGATAGGGAATCAAATGGATTATATGTCCTTCCAGACGTTGTATAAGACGCTTACAGGGGCTTTACTTGATATTGCTAATGTTCCTGCTGTGAGTATGTCAAAAACGGATATTTCGAATTTGTCAGAAGTCAGTATCAAACTCCTTTTCTCACTAGCAGATATTAAAGCAAAGGTAAATGAGCAATATTTAAGGGAAGGATTCGAGGAACGTTTTGAGAAAATTAAAACAATCCTTCAATTACAAGGGAAAAGGATTAGTGAGGATAGTTTTGATACATTAGATATGGTATTCCAGTATGCTAGACCTACAAATGAAAAAGAAATTATTGATAATCTTAAAACCTTAGCGGATATGAAAGGGATTAGTTTAGAAAGTATTGTTGAACATAGTCCATATACCCATGATGTACAACAGGAAATAAATAGGATTAGAAATAGTATAGATACGGGTGGGGGTATAGTGGATAGTGATAATAAAAGCAATATGAATAATGATAATGATTCTCGATTAGATGATGATAATAGTTAAATAAAAGTGTAGATATATCAAGGGAAAATGGGAAAAGGGAAATGTTACTTTTTGGGTATATGTTATCCACTCCATGCCGATTGGTTGACAATTAAATAAATTTAAAAATAAAAAATTAGCCCAAGATTTCAAAAAAAATTTTTCCACTATGCAAATGTTAGAATTAAAATTGGTGGAATTATTGATCTTGGGCTACTTCTCCTTTGTATACTATATACATTTATATTTATAGATTTAGCGATTTTTAGAGGTAAATTACCTAAAATATGGAACGTATAACACTAAAATAATATTATGTAACCTTTGAAATAGATAATAAAGTGTAAAAAGTCCTTATATATCAATGGTTTTAGCCATTTGGAAATAATTTCTGCTAGTCACTATAATGTAAATTATCGGACGTTGATATGTAACACAATCATAGTTATGTTACATAGTGGTGTATATTGGTGTATAAATATAAAATTGTACAATACCCCTAATTGGAAAAATGTGGCTCTAGCATACCTCTTTTTTCACACACGAAAAATTTATAAAAATAGATTGGTTGGCTTATCCTCCCATGATAGAATATAGGCAAAATAAATATTTGGGGGATAATTTACTATGAATGATATGGGATTTATATTTTTCATAATCTTTATAGGTTCGATAGCAATAATGGTTAATGTACATAAAAAAAGAATGGTACAAGAAGAAAAAAGGGCTAATGAAATTAAGGAATTTTTTAATGAAGCATTAGCAAATTTAGAAAATTTTTATCCATCTCAAAAATATGTATCCCCTGATCTTTTACATTTGATTGCCATTAGCGAAGAAACAGAAGAAGTGGCTATAATTGAACATAAATTTGACGTTAAAAATAATCAAAGTGACTTTGATTTATATGTTTTAGATTTTGAAGAAGTAATGGAAATAGGAATTGTAGAAGATGAATCGTCAATTACATCCACATCAAGAGGCAGTCAATTAGGTGGGGCTATTGTTGGTGGTTTATTGGCAGGTGGTGTAGGTGCTATTATTGGTGGATTATCTGCTAGTAGTACAACAAATACAAAAGTAAAGAAAATCCAATTAAAAATAGTTGTAGATGATTTTGATAATCCTGTATATTTTATTAATTTCTTAAATGAAGTTTATCCAATTAGTAAAAATGATGAAAAGTATATTAACGCTATGGAACAGGTTAATCGTTGGTACGGAATCATGAGTATTGTTATTAAAAGAGCAGATGAAAAAGCGAAAATTCGTAACAAATAATTAGAAAACTTATCCAATTAACTAGAAAAATGTGGTATCATTTGTCTAAATTTAGTTGATTGGGGTGTATGACATTGAAAATAAATATATTGAGTTCTATGCCTATTTATGCTACTAGTAAAGAAGATTTGCAAATACGGATAAAAAATATTGAAGAAAATCACAAAGGGTTAATAGTAGAAGTAAGTCCAGACGTTGATACTGTAAATTTTATAGAAAATCAATCTATAGAATTTAAAGTGAATATTTATTCTGAAGATGATTCAAATGAAAATAATTAAACAATTAGTCACCTTTATAGGTGGCTTTTTTATTTTAGGAGGTGTTTAAATGCTTAACTCTGACCGATTATTAATGGAAATCAAGGGAATCACTCTTACAGCCGATGAGTCCAATGTTTATTTACAAGAAAACGGACTGCAACCAACTGATACATATAATCCGAATGATAAACAAATCACAATTAAAATTTATGAAACTGCTTTATCTATTCTTGAATCAATCGCTAACAATCCATCGACAATGAAAGATTACAAGCAAGATGATATTTCAGTTTCTAAATTTCATGAGAATCTTTTAGCCAGGATTGATGGATTAGAAAGAAAAATTCGGAAAATGAAAAATGATTATGATGTTTCACAGAATAGCAACTTTTTTAATTTGTTTAGTGAATAACTTTTAGACAAATTTGTCCTAAAGGGTATTCATAGTATGAAGGGTGGAGATGATTCATTGTTCCCTTTTAACAGGTGACGATATTCGTTGTTTGTTTCTTCATACGAAAATCGTACTAAGTTAAACTTAGGACGTGAAAGGAGGGTACTAAATTTGTTTAATTTATTTCAATCTAATACAGATGATTTTCAATTCCTGCTCGATCAAATGGGGCAGGATATTTTATTGAATGGTGTAAATGGACGGGTTTTAATCACTAATACAGATTTAAATAAAAAGTATGATGATAAAAATATTACATCCATAACTGAAATAAAACGTGGTGATTTAATCACTTACAATAATTCAAATTGGTTAATTATTTCAGAAGTTAATGGACAACGATACACAAAATATAAGGGTATTATGAGAAAGTGTAATTTCCTTTTACATGTTCAAACTGGAACGCAACAAGGAACAATCACTGGATATGACAGTTTAGGCAGACCTATATACGGTGAATCAACTCCAATATATACAGATTCTTATGCTATCGTAGATAATATTTTATTGTCATTTACAAGTGGTGGAGCCATTAATATTCTTGAAGGAAAGATAACTGTAACTGTTCAGGATAATGTTGATACACAAAAATATACGATAAATAAAACATTTAATTTAGCAGGAATTGATTGGAAGATAACAGGGATAAATAAAATAAAAGTTGGATTAATTGAATTAGAATGTAGTCGAGTTTAAAAACCACTTGCATAATTTTCCTGACCACTTTATAATGAAAATTGTCCACAGGCAGTAGGAAGTGGTTAAAGGTGATTTGATGGCGATAAACCCATATATATCAATATTTCTTTAAGGGTCATATTGGGGTGGGTGAGGTCGCAGGTTCAAATCCTGTCGTTCCGACCATTACGAAATATAGATGGTTCTCACAAACATGTGAGAACCTTTTCTTATTTCTTATCTTTAGTGCTTTTATAGAAAAAGAAGATGGAACAGGCCAAAGGAAATACTGCTAAAGAACTTTTATCTATTGTGAATTGTATTGCGGCAACCAGAGTAAAAATGAGAGCCATAATAAATGAAAAAATTTGGTTATGTTGCTTCTTCATGACTTAGACCTAAGACTAAAAATCCCTTTTTGTGAAAATCCGTAGGGAAAGGGAATAAGAGATTAAAACAATAACAAGAGTAATGATTGCAAAAGAAACAATAGGATGTTCCATTATTATAGAAACAACGGTTGAATTTTTATTGGTTGGCAGCAGTTTTCCTAAACTACTGGTAATCAGGAAAAATGCACCGACTCCAATTAAACTGGCAACACGAAATCCGAATTTGAAATGGAGTGGGTAGAAAAGAGAGACCAACAAATAAGTAAAACAAAGGGAACCCACCAGGACTCTGTAATCAATTAAAGTAGTCAATTGAAAATCAAACAGGATATTTAAAAGAATTTTAATAGCAACATAAGCAATATAAGCGATAAGCCACCATGCACTAATCATAATGTATTTCGCATTAATCACTGTTTGTCTGTTTACGGGCAAGCTGAGCAAAAGCCGATTCTGATTTTTTTCACCTTCATTTGTATTAAAATTTGAATAGGTTGTTATTAAATAGGCGATGAACCCAATACTCATACTGTAGAAAAATACTTGCATCCAGTAACTTTGATTAGGGATTTCTTTTCCTAATGTAAGAAAATAAGGCAATAGAAAAAGGGGGACAAAATAAGCTATTTTTCTTTGAACGTAAAATTCTTTTAATACTAAATGAAGCATGGTTATCTCCTTTCCATTTGCTTTTGGGATTTTACCAAGTAATACATGATTTCTTCCAACGTTGGACGGTCCATGTTAAGATTAGAGCCTGATTTGATTTTATTGGTATCCTCTTTTTTCATGAATGCCTCGAAACCTAGAGAGGATTCTTTGATTATGAGAGGGCGGCAGGCTTTCACTTCTTCTTTGCTGTTCTTTGCCCCTTTAACAATAACGAAATCTTCCATTAGTGCCTCTGTCTCTTTCGAAAAAAGGATTTTACCATCAAAAATAAAAGTAATGTAATCAGCCACCTGTTCTAAATCCGTTGTTATATGTGTGGAAAAGAAAATTGCTTTATCTTCATCCTGTATAATCTCCAGCAATATATCCAGCAATTCTTTTCTAAAAACCGGGTCAAGCCCTGAGGTAGGTTCATCCATTATGATTAATTCTGCATGATGGGATAAAGCAATGGCTAAAGCGAACTTCATTTTCGTTCCTTTAGACAATGACTTAACAGGTTTGTTGAGAGGAACGCCAAAGTCTTTGATATAGCGGTTAAATGCTTCATCATCCCATTGGTCATAGAAAGATGAAATGATTCGTTTGTTTTTTTCTACGGTTAACTCATCAAAAAAGACATCCTGGTCATAGACAAATCCAATGCGTTGTTTTAACCTTTGCATATTCTTGTGATAATCGAGGCCAAACATTTTTATTGAACCGCTATCCATATGCACTAAATCCATAATACAGCGAATGGTTGTACTTTTTCCTGAACCATTGGGGCCTATAAAACCCATAATAAAGCCTTTTTTTACTGAAAAGCTTACATTTTGTAAGGCAAAATCCTTAAATACTTTATTTAAAGAATCTATTTCTAAAATGTTCTCCATTTTTAACCCTCCTTGTACCATTCCTTAATCAAATGGATTAATTGTTCCAATGAAATGCCATATTTTTGGGCATCTTTTGTAATTTGTTTTAATTGATTTGAGATGGTTTCTAATTGTTTTTGTTTTAAAATGTCTTTTTCTTTCAGGGATACAAAGGATCCTTTCCCCAGAACCGTATCGATGTATCCCTCATTTTCTAGTTCTTCATAGGCCCTTTTTGTAGTAATGACACTTATTTTTAATTCTTTAGCCAGTTGCCTTATTGATGGCAGTTTGGTTCCTTCTTCCAGTTCACCTTTTAAGATTTGCTCAATAATTTGGTTCTTAATTTGAAGATAAATAGGTAAATTTGATGAATTTAAAATGATAATATCCATTTTCCATCCCTTATCGTTTATACTGTATATGTTCATTATATACACTTTGTTTTAAAATATCAAATGTTTTAAAAAACATCGGTATAAAACAGTCTTAAGCCAACCTTCTTTCTACATAGGATTGATTTAGTAGGTATCAAGGGAGGTTGAAAAATGCAATTGAACTTTCCATTTGTAAAAAACGGGGGCGGGATTAGTTCTATGCGTGTGGGATCCAAAGACTCTATGGATAATTTACGACCTGATCCTTCAACGAAAGGCAGATTATTTTTAGTCACAACTCCGGGTAAGGAATTGATTTATTTAGATAATGGAACTGATTGGGTCCCACTTAATAATGGTTTTCAGATGGCAATCAATGAAAAAATAGATTCAGCCCATGTAGATATTTCAAACCTACAAAACTTACTGCAACAAGAAATAGATCGAGCAACCACTGAGGAGAAAACTTTGGTCGCGAAGGTTACGGTACTTACAACAGAAATAAATACTGTCACTACGGAAGCAAATATAATTATCCTCTCTTTAAATAATGAAATAACGAGAGCACAGGAAGCAGAAATGAATTTAAAGAAATTGATTGAGGTGCAAGTGGAAAATGCAAAGGCTGCTAATACGAACATAGAGAAAAAAATAGATCAACATATTTTAAGTCTGAACGATGAAACAGAAAGAGCAAAAAAAGCTGAAGAGTTTTTACAAACAAATATTAATGCTGAAGTGGAAAGAGCAAAATCAATGGAGGAAACCATTAAGAATGAAATAAGTAACTTACAAGTAAACCTAAACGAGGCGTATTCTAATGTAAAAGAAGAAGTTGAAGAGCTTAAGCAACGTATTGAGTACATTCACTCCATACGACAATATGCATACTTCACTAGTGGGTCTAGTGACCAACAAATAGGCCATATGGGACAGGAGGCTATCTCTTTTAATGGTCCTTCACTTTCCTCTGATGGGATCGAACTGATGCCAATGAAAAATGATTCTATTATTATTCAAAGTGAAGGGACTTATCACTTTTCATTTATAATTGGAGTTAAATCCGTAGGGCCTGCTCTCTTTGGGCTTGTTGATGAAAAAAACTCTGTCCTTTATACAGCTGGTACTTTTGGGTTTTCTTCTTTAGGGATGAATTATAGTCCACTGTTTGGTGATGCAATTTTGAGAATTCCAACAGGAGGTACAGTAATTCAACTAAAAAACATAAATGATCACATAACAACTACAATTGGAAATGTCCCAGATATTAATTCCTCCACTCCGAATACTCATGCAGCCACATTTTTAATCGAAAGAATTAATTAAAATTTTTTAAAGGGGCTTAAAGGAAGCGGAAAGCTATATAAAAAGCCGTAATGAACGTCAATATTTATTCATTACGGTTTTTCATTTTTGTTCAATAGGAGTTGCTTAATTTGCCATATTTATATAAAGGAAAGTCAATGTGAAAGGGGAAATGGAGAAAGAATAGTAAACAGATATTGAGGCGCTTTCTATGATAAAAAATATAGTGATTATACTTTTAGCAGTAACATCAATTTTATTTATGATGTTGTATTTTAATTCTGAAACGAAGAAAGAATACTATTATTATTTATCACTGAATGGAGAGTCCCAAAGCTGGAGAATTTCAGATTATAAAATCATTGTTACTCCTGAGAAAAGGGAATCAGGTGGTGGAAAGATTTCATATATTGGTGATTATGAAAGATATCCTACAAAGATTAGTTATCAAATTTTTCATAAAGCGTCAGATGAACAACCTTATGCATCAGGAGCCCAACATCAGATTCGTACGGAAACGATTTCAATGGGTGGAGGTGGTTATGGAAAGGAAAACCAGGAGCCATTCGAAGAAATAAGGAAAAAATTTGTGCGAATTACCTGGACTGGGAAAGACGGAAATCAATATATAGAAGAAATGTATATGGAAACAAATAATCTGTTTTCCATGTTCGATTAATAGGGGATTGGATTAAATGACTGAACAAAAGCGCTTAATTATATTTTCGTTTATTTTCACTATAATTATTGTATTAGATGGGGTTACTGTAGTTTTTAGTCCTTATAAATTTGTAAGAGGGCTAAATACTTTTGTTATCATTGTTTTATCTATGGCTGTAGGTGCATTTATTAGAGAAATATTTGTTTTAAAGGGTAATGAAAAAAGAAATAAAGAGGTATAAAGTGGTCAGGATAATTATCTTGACTAATTAAATAGGACATTTTAAAATAATAAATGTCGCCATATTTTTAGTTAATGGGAGCATAGCCAAGTGGTAAGGCACAGGTCTGCAAAACCTTTATCCCCCGGTTCGAATCCGGGTGCTCCCTCCATAGTTTTTTTGTAGCTAGCGGTCGTGGTGGAATTGGCAGACACGCTATCTTGAGGGGGTAGTGATTCTTGATCGTGCGAGTTCGAGTCTCGCCGACCGCACCATATCATAAAATGGACCCATAGCTCAGTTGGTTAGAGCGCTACCTTGACATGGTAGAGGTCGGCAGTTCGAATCTGTCTGGGTTCACCATAAAAATGAACGTAAAGCCTTGATATTCAAGGCTTTTTTTGTTGTCACAGATTTACCCTTAATTCGGGAGGAATCTTTTTAACCTGGATAGTTTTTTATGCCATCCCCTTGCTTTCCCTCTGAACCAGCAGTAAAATGACCATAGTACAATATTGTACCATGGTCATTTTACTTATAAGGAGGTTTAACACCATTGACTCAGAATCGTTACGAAAAACGAAAACTCATCACCAAGGAAAAAATTTTTAATGCGGCGCTCTCTCTATTTTTAGAAAAAGGATTTGTAGAAACCACGGTACAGGAGATTGTAGATAAAGCCGATGTGGCAAAAGGAACCTTCTTTACCCATTTCCCTACCAAGAATGCAATCTTAATCTACCTGGGGGAACAGCGGTTGAACAATATGGAAGAGGTATTGTCGGAAAGCTTGCAAACCGCTGCCACTAGTAAAGATCAATTATTTGCCGTATTTGCTGTGTTAAGTCAGATGAATACAGAAAGCAAAGAAATTACCCGTCTAGTGATGAGCCAAATGGTTCCCATCATCCAAAATCCAGAAATGGAAGCAGAGCAACAAAACCAGGAAAAGTTAAAGCTTATGTTCCAAGGAATTATCATTGAAGGCAAGATAAAGGGAGAGTTTCGATCCAATGTAGATCCATCTTATGCAGCAGACTTGTTAGTATCCCTGTACTTTTTTACCTTATTTAAGTGGCTAAGGGAAGCAGGTGAGGGTTCATTAGGAGCTGAGTTACAAGGAAAACTGGAGATTTTATTGGAGGGGCTCAACCATGGAATCTGATCAATCCCAGGATCAGAAATATAGAACAAAATTCCTGACTTTTTCTGGGATTCTTTTCGGCATGGTTTCTTCTGTTTTGATGCAGAGCATCCTCTCCACGGTTCTTCCTGATGTTACCAAGGAAATGGGAGGGCAAGAATGGTACAGCTGGGTGTTTACCGGTTACATGATTACCTCCACGCTCACCATCCCTGTTTTTTCCAGATTGACTGATCGATATGGGAGAAAGTCTTTCTATCTGGGAGGATTGGTGCTCTTTCTCATTGGGACCCTTTTATGTGGAAGTGCTGAATCCATTCCTTCCCTTGTCTTTTACCGCTTGATTCAAGGTATAGGAGCTGGAGCCCTGGCCCCGGCTGCCATTGCCATGACCTCTGATCTCTTTCCTGTAGAGGAACGGGGAAAAATGATGGGAATTCTCACGGGAGTACAGGTTTTGGCCAATATTCTGGGTCCTTTAATGGGAGGGTGGATCACAGATCATTTTGGATGGCAGTGGTCTTTTTATAGCATTCTTCCTTTTGGTGTTTTTGCTTTCTTCCTAGTTTTTGTCGGTATTCGTCCGGATGTACAAAAAGAACCAGAGGGGAAATTGGCTCCGGTACCTTCCTTATTAAAAAATAGAAATGCGGTTCTTTCTGTAGGTAGTTTCTTTGTGTTAGGAAGTCTTATGTACGGGGTGTTCATGGTCCTGCCCCTGTATGGTTTTCTCCTGTTTGGGACAACTCTAGCAGGTGGGACACTTCTCTTGCCCTTTACCCTAGCGGTGGGGACTGGAGGCATTGTTGCCGGTAAAGGGATGAAGCGGTTTTGTTATGCGACCATTACCGTAGGAAGCTGGTTTCTGGCAGTAATCGGGTTTGCCTTGCTTGCTGTTTATAGCCGCATATCACCATCCTACACTTTTTTAAGTTTATTTACTTTTGTCTCTGGATTGGGAGTTGGGATGCTTATGCCTACACTCATGGGGATTAGCCAAAACGCCGTCCTTCCCTCACAGCGGGCAACGATGGGAGGAATGGTGCAAATCGGTAGAAATATAGGTGGCGTCGTAGGTATTCCTATTTTCACGGCCATCCTTGATACTCCTGAAAAAAACGGTTTTATGGTCTCATCTTTTTTCTTCGTCTTTATCGTTTTTGCCCTGTTAGCGGGAATCGGAACCCTCATCGGCACGAAAATCAAAGGGTCTGTTTTAGTTGATGCGGAAAGGGAGAGAAATCAACATGTCTAATGCATATGTTTTATTTTTTCATCAGGTCGGCAAAAAGGATGTTGCCCTTGTCGGGGGGAAAGGAGCCAATCTGGGAGAAATGACCCGGGCAGGATTCCCGGTTCCATCAGGATTTTGCCTAAACGTTCAGGCTTATCAGGAATTTATGAAAGAAGGGGAATTACAGCAAAGGATTCAGAATTTATTAAAGGAAATCCGTTGGGATAACCCTGTGGATCTTGAGGAAAAGTCACGGAAGATAAGGGAAAGCTTTTTGGTAGAAACCATTCCGGTTGCCCTGGCGGAAGAAATTGTTCAAGCCTATGGGAAGATACAAAGGGGAGATGGTGTAGGATCAATCCCTGTAGCTGTTCGTTCCTCGGCGACGGCGGAGGATCTACCGGAAGCTAGTTTTGCCGGACAACAAGAAACTTATTTGTATGTGCGAGGGGAAGAGGAGTTGCTCCTTCATGTGAAAAAATGCTGGGCTTCCCTCTGGTCAGCCCGGGCTATGGCTTACCGGCAAAAACAAAACTATGCCCATGATAGAGTATTCCTTTCAGTTGTGGTGCAACAAATGATACCTTCTGAGGTGTCTGGGGTAGCATTTTCCGTAAACCCACTGAACCAAGAAGAGAAGGAAATGGTGATTACTTCTTCCTATGGATTAGGAGAATCGGTCGTCTCCGGTTTGGTCACCCCGGATACTTTTGTAATGGAGAAAAGAAAAGGGACGGTTCGTGAGCAACAGCTGGGGGAAAAAGGAAAACAAATTGTTCAACAAACGACGGGAGGAACGATCCTTGAAGAGGTTCCTGAATCCTTGCGGGGGTCCTTTTCTTTAACCCCAGGACAACTGGGGGAACTTTACCAAATGGTCAAAAAGGTGGAGGCCCACTACCAGAACCCCCAGGATATCGAATGGACTTTTGCCGGGGGAAACTTGTATTTGTTACAGTCTCGGCCTATTACTACCTTGAAAAAAGAGGGGGAAACAGAGGAAACACTGGATGTCTACCGCTTAAGCCGTCTGCAAAAATGGATATTGGATGATTTGCTGGAACACTACCCGGATGCACCTACACCCCTGGATTATTCTGTGGTCACCATTAGTTACCAGGCCTTGCTGGACAGCGCCCATCGTTGGGGGATGAACATGTCCAATGCGAAGGAAATCATCTGTTTTTATGAGGACGGGAGAATCCATTTAGTCCCTCCAAAAATAAGACCAACTTTCAATTTGTTAAAAATGCCCCTCCATATTATAAAAAGTGCCCGGACTAACATTGCACCATGGGATTCCCTAAGGGATAAAATTGATGCCCTTCTTTCCCGGGTGGAAGGAATGAAGACTAAAGAATCTACCCCAAAAGAACTGGGTAAAATCTTGAGCGAACTATTTCAAAAGGCTAAAGAAATAAATGAGTTGCGCTTCTTTTATATTTTGGAGGCCAGCCTTTTGCCTATTACCATTCTTTCTACTCTTTTAAAAGGATCCACTGCCCGCAAACTCAATATCACATCCATTGAAGCGTTCACCATTGGACTGGACTATAAAACCGCTGTGATTGACCGGGAACTACAAAGGTTGGCCGTCTATGCCCATAGCAAGCCAGAGATTAAAGAATTAATTTTGATTGAGGAGTTTACTGATTTTCAGGGGTTTGTCAATCAATTAACTCAGTTGCCTGAAGGGAGAGAATTCCTGTGCCGGTTCCACGAATTCCTGCGTCAGTATGGTTCTCGTACAGAGAAAATGTATCATCCCTTCACCAGCAAAGCTTGGGTGGAGGATCCCCTTTATTTCCTGAACATTTTAAAGGCAACCATACAGGATGAGTACCTCACCCTGCGAGAACAAAGAGAGCAAGAACGTAGAGTTGAGTTCAACCAGAGAATGGAGAACTTAGAGAAGAAACTGATAAGCCCTGTGAGAAAGTTGTTCCGGTGGAGTATTCGTCAATTAAGAGATAGTTATGTCCTACGGGAAGATACTGTCTTTTATCTAGAAAAACTGTTTACAGCAGGAAGAGGACTAGTGAAAGAAATCGGTAAGAACCTTGTCAGGGAAGGTTTGCTAGAGAATAAAGAAGATATTATCTATTTACGAGAATCTGAGATTTACAGGCTTTTGGAAGGCCAGCCTTTCGAGAAGGATTCTAAGGTTTTAGTACAAATCCGTAAAGAAATTGTTTCCTCGAATCAAAAGATTTGGAAACAGAATCTTTTCAATTTGTCCGGTCCCCAGGGGGATTCCGATTCCATCGAAGGGGTCATGGGAAGCCCGGGAATTGCAGAAGGTCCTGTCTGTGTGATTCAACGTGTCGAAGATTTCGGAAAGCTGAAAAAGGGAGATATTCTAGTTTGTCCCTATACTGATCCAGCCTGGACCCCATTGTTTGGATTAGCGGCAGGAGTGGTGTCGGATACCGGTGGACCTTTATCCCATGCTGCTATTGTGGCAAGGGAATATGGCATCCCGGCTATCCTGGGAACAAAAGTAGCGACAAATTATTTGCAGGATGGTGAAGTGGTGCTCGTGGATGGGGGCAATGGAAAGGTGTATAAGAAGATGGGATTTCTGATTACGGGCTGACGTAAGATGAAAATGTTCTAACCCTTGATAACTTGCCACATCCCTTGTGTTGGTGTTAAATTTTTTGAAATGCGTAGTACTACATTCCGTACCGGAAGTCATACTCATTGAATATTGGAGCACCCTTAGCAATGTTGGAAATATATTCATATCTTGATTTAGCATCATTTTCATTTGCAAAAACTTCTACAGAACCACCGTTCAATACTTCTTTTAGTAGAACAAAGAGTTAATCTTTTTTTGTTAATATAACAGGCTTATCCTTTTGAGTGTCGTTTTTTGCATGATAAATTAGGTATTTTATAGTTAATTTTTGAATAAATAATTTTTAAAGTCTGTAATTTGGAGGAGGTTGGAGCATGTTGAAAAAACTAATTTATGATGAACTTCTCCATGCTAATGAAAATTTAAACTCCATTGAGTTTAAGTTTTATGAAGCCACAAATAAAATGATTGAAGCGGAAATGGATTTAGAATTTAAAAAAGCAGAATTAATTAATTCTTCTATCATTAATGGGGAGAATGAAGGCCAACAAAGGGCACAGTTAATTCTCCACCTGAAAGATGAGTATATGCATTGTAAAAAGTTAGGCGTCGAATTAAATGCTCTGAAAGCAAATTATCATTCTGCTAAACGGACTTTTCATATGTGGAAACAAATGATGGAAAGCCAAAAGTAATTTTTTGTGAAATATTTGTAAATGATTTCAAATGGAAAAGGCTATTTAGAATAGACATTGAATTTATTCGAAGTAAGGAAATTATTTTAAAAGGAGTTCTGCTATAATGCCAAGAGTGGTCCATTTTGAATTAGGAGCAAAACAACCTGAAAGAGCCGTGGAATTTTATTGTCGGGTTTTTGGCTGGGAAGTACAGAAATGGGAAGGCACAGAACCTTATTGGTTAATCACAACAGGTTTCAATGATGAACCTGGAATCAATGGTGGGATTATGCAAGCAGGACCTAACAGAAGTGGAACGATTAATACCATTGATGTTCCTTCAGTTGATGACTATATAACAAAAATAGTAGAGCATGGGGGAAAAGTAGTAGCACCAAAGATAGTCATTGAGGACGTTGGTTATTTAGCTTATTGTGAAGATACAGAGGGTAACTTATTTGGCATTATGGAGATGGATCGGCAAGCGCAATAAACCATTGGATAATATATAAATGCTTTCTTTTCGGTGCTAATCGGGAAGAAAGCATTTTTTAATGAAAAAGTGTTGATAATATGCAATTTTCTTTTTGTTTGGGCAATGATTTTATGTAGTATAATTAAAATCATTTTACTCAACTCCCAGGATGTGTTGCTTGTGGTTATTGAAAAGGTGTTTTTATTAATCATAACTTGTATCGTGATCCTCTTTATAGCTTTATCAGATAGTATGGAAAACTCCTTTATATATGGTGTTTTAAATCGAATAGTGAAAGAAAAAAAACAAAGCCACCAAACCGGAGAATCTATATATTTTGTGGGGGATAGCTTAACATATCGCCATCAATGGCAGGATAATTTTCCTGATTCTGTAATAGTAAATAAAGGGATTAATGCAGACCAAACTTCAGGTGTATTAAAAAGGTTGGATGGGATTACCAGCACTCACCCAAACAAAATATTTCTTATGATTGGAATTAATGACTTAATGAAGTGTAAAAAAGGTAAAGATGTTATAGATAACTATGAATTAATTTTAAAAAGAATAACAAAATCATCTCCCAATACAGTGGTTTATGTTCAGAGTTTGTTACCCATTCGCAGGAATGTGAAATTAAAAAATAAAGATATTATGGATTTTAATAAAAGGTTGAAATTAGTAGCGATGAAGTACCAGGTTAATTATGTGGATCTTTATCCATTGCTTATGGAAGATGGGAAATTAGCTGAAAGATATACAAATGATGGCCTCCATTTAACATCTTCTGGCTATCAAATTTGGGTAAATGCAATTAAACCTTACGTGAAATAAAAAAGCTAAATTAAAAAGATCCCGATGGGGGTCTTTTTTTGTCCCTTTTTTTTCATGCAAATGGAATGATAGTAGGAAATAAAATTTTCATAAACATACACAATCACTGTTTCTAAACACACACAACTTTTTTCGTTAGAAATAATCTATTACTGAAGGGGATGAGAAAAATGGCTCATATAGGTATTACTGACCCGGGCCATGGTGGATTTGACCCGGGAGCAATGGGAAATGGTTTGAGGGAATGTGATTTAACCTGGCTTTTTGGACTTAAGTTCGCCAGAAATATGGAACGTAGCGGGGTGAAAATGTACTTTACTCGGGAAAAAAATTACACCGGTGCAAACAATAGAAATGAGGAATTAGCTTATCGATGTAATTATGCTAATGAAAAGGGTGGTTTATTTTATATCTCGTTCCATATTAATGCAGGGGGTGGAACAGGTTTTGAATCTTATAGATATATGGGAAATGACCCTGAGACTGTACGATTGCAAAAGTTGGTACATGAAAAGGTGGCGAACATTTTTTCGGTAAAAGGCATACCCAATCGTGGCATGAAAACAGCTGATTTTGCCGTCCTCAGGGGGACAAACATGCCAGCGCTTCTTTTAGAACTTGGTTTTATAGATAATGCCAGAGATGCACAAATCATTAGTACAGAACAATTCCAGAATCAAGTGGCAGACGGGGTAGCCAGGGCCGTGTGCCAATGGTTGGGTATTACTTATGTGGAGGAACCGACAAATCCCCCTATTTCAGAGGGGACGCCTATTCTTGGAGAATCAAGGGCAACTTCTCAACAACTTCTTGCTTTTACCCGTAGTATCAATCAGGACTTTCCAGCAGAGCTTCCACCTTTATATTTAGAAATTGGAAAACGATATGGAATTCGAGGGGACATTGCTTTTGCACAAATGTTAAAAGAAACAGGGTACTTTCGATTTGGGGGAGATGTAAGAAGAGAACAAAATAATTTTGCAGGAATTGGTGCAATAGGAGATGGTTCATCTGGAGCTTCTTTTAGTACAATGGAAGACGGGGTTATTGCCCACATTCAGCATCTATATGCGTACTGTACTACGAATCCCTTACCAACTGGGGAAGCGATCGTTGACCCACGTTTCCATTTGGTGAGACGTGAAATTGCGACTACATGGGAAGCTCTTAATGGAAAATGGGCAGTACCAGGAACCACTTATGGTCAGGATATATTAACTATATATGAAAAAATAATGGAATATAAGGTAGAACCAGGAAATGACCATATTGGACACTGGGCCGAGAAGGAAATCATTCGTGTCATCCAGGAAGGGCTAATGGTAGGTGATGAAGATGGTTATTTCTATCCTAATCGAGCTCTTTCCCGGGCGGAATTAGCTGTGGTTCTAAACAGGTTATTGGACCGATAAACGAACAAAAGCTTGTTAGGGAGCAGTTCCCTAACAAGCTTTATTTAATCTAATTTTATTTTTTGTAATTTTACCAGGTCTATTTTAGGTTCTATGAGATATTGAGTTATGCCTTTGACTGGTTTACTTGATAAAAGAATCGTTACTAGAATAGAGAATACAATTAATAGAATCACTTCAAAAGAATTCACGATGAACTCATAAATATGAAGAATACCCATTAATTTAACGACAAAAACATGAAGGAGATACACATAGAGGGTTCTTGTACCTAATTCACTATACCATGTTTTTTCTCTTGGAATTAAGGCCAGAAAAGAAACGGATAAAAGGGCGGTTAATCCATATATGCCCAGACGATAACTCCCTGCGTACCATTCTATATGGCCTAATTCTTTGTAACTATCAACACCGTATAGCCACTTTTGCATGATGTCCACATCAAAGAGTAAGAGAGCTACAAACATTAAACTAAGAATACCAACAGCCAATCCCTTTTTAATATGAGAGAAAATCCATTGGATATGTTGTTTTGTTAAATAATGGCCCAGTATAAAAAATGGGAAGAAGTATAATGTTCTGGAAATACTTAGGAATAATCCAAGACTACTAATGTACCCTGCCCCAATGGCAATCATAAAAGCGAGAACAATAGGATGTTTCATTCGCGTAAAAACTGGTAGCATTAAATTCCAGAACATATAGCTTAACATAAACCATAAAACCCAATAAGGTGTCACCAAAAATTGGTACTCGCCAATAAAGAGAGGGGCATATAACAGTTCAAAAATCACGTAGGGGATTAAAAATTTAAGGATAATTTTTCCTATGTTTTTTTTCTTTTTCGTAAAATAGCCGCCAATCAGGATGAAGACGGGCATATGAAAAAAGTAAATAAAAACATACAAAGAATGGAGGATATGATTTTTTGCGATTAAAGGTTCAATAGCATGGCCAATGACAACTAATAGAATTAGTATAAACTTGGCATTATCAAAAAAATAATCGCGTGTCGATGATGTACTCAAGATGATCCCTTCTATCGCAAATAAGTCTTGCCAGGAAACTTAATTCCCAACAAGACTTTTATATACTAAGGGGATAGGAAGCGTCAATTTATTTTTTTTTTAGCCTTTTTTAGTCAGGTAAAACGTACTCTGCTAGAACACTTTGCAGCTGGTATATATTCAAACTTTTGTTAAATTGTTTTTCAATTGGATTGCTTAATCCGGAAATCCAAATTTTTAATTCAGCATCCATATCAAAGTTTCCTGCGGTTTCGATACTGAAGTGGGTAATGCTTTTATATGGAATGGAATGGATGTCCATTTTTTTCCCTGTAAGGCCTTGTTTATCCACTAAAATTAATCGTTTGTTGGTAAAAACAAAAAGGTCTCGTATTAATTTATATGCCTTTTCCACATGTTCATTTGTTGCCAGAACCTGAGCAAAATCCTTCTCAACTTGTTCCACACTGATTTCTGATGCATTGCCCATTAAACTATCAAAAAAGCCCATCATTGATTCCCCCTTTGCTTTTTTAAACGAAAAGGATTTCCCATGAGTTTCAAAAAAATTAAAAACAGGATTTATAAAAATTATGTCGAATTTTAGTGCATAAATCATTTAAGGAGTCAATGTATGAAAAAGTACCTATTGTTTTTCACTGTTGTTGTTATTTTACTTTTATCAGGTTGCATTCCTAAAGGGGATCCGAAGGAAGCCATTGATACATATAATAAAAGTGTGATGGATGGCAATTTTGTTAATGCATATGATTTGTTAACAAGCCAGGATCAAGAAGAAGTAACGCAGGATGAGTATCTACAATTGCAGCAATTAAATAATGAAATTAGTAAATGCATTGGATTAGAAGCAAAAAAAGCAAAAGAGTATTCCAACCAATTTGGGTATAAATATGTTACGGAATATGATGTTACAGAAAAATGGTATTCCTATTCAGAGGACAAGGAATATACATCTACCTATAAACGGTATGTAGTAAATGATGGTGGGGAATGGAAGATATTTAATGAAGGAAATTATAAAAAATCTCTTTCTGGGGCTTACATTGAAATAGGATGGATGTATTTAGAAGGAAAAGGGAAACAATTCAACCTGCAAAAGGCAGAGAATAATTTGGAGAAAGGCCTTGCTATTGATTCAGAAAATGCTTATGGCTATTACTTGCTTGGGAAACTGTATAACCAGGAAAAACAGTATGATAAGGCTTTATTCAATGAACAACGGGCGCTGGATTTAAGCAAGGAAATGGATATACAATCAAAGGCTTATTATGAAAAGGGGTTGGCTTACCAGGGGAAAGGAGACTCAACGAAAGCGAAAGAATCCTTTCAACAGGCAAATAAATTAAGCAATTAAGAAAAGATCCCCACTGTCCCTTTAAGAAAACAGTGGGGATTTCTTTAATGAGATCTTTTTCCTGCTTTATATCCTCTATTGTAGTTTTCACTCATTAACAAACAATAGAATTTAATAGAATGATAATCAGCGTTTAAATTTAATAATTCTTCGTGCCCTTCTGGATGTTTTCTTTTAATGGAATAGGAAAATTCGAAGTTTTCCTGAGGCACAATTTCAAAGCTCCCGCCATCCAGAGTATGATAAATGCCATCCTCTAATTGATTCATAAGATTTTATTCCTCCTCTTCTAAGATGAATTCAACTATTTACGCTTATTTTTCACGAAAATTTTTTCTTTATTCTCGGAAAGGGCGTTCCTCCAGGGCATTTGATATTTGTTCTAATTTGTTGATTATATCTGTGAAGTTTTGTGGTATTTGGCGGCTATTTAAGGAAATTGCCTGTAAAGAACTATTCATGGCTCTCAGTTCTAATTTAATTTCTTTTAATACTTCTACAAGACTTTCTTGAAAATGATAATTCATTATCATCACCTCTTCATTTAATTTTGCGTTATAAAAAAATATATGTCTTGTTTATTTGAAGTAGCACGGAAAGGGGACTTTTACTTTTCGCCAAAGTTTTATATTTTATAACTTAAATCTAGTAAATATGACTTATCAGTGGTCTTTTTTTCAGATACAATTCAGATAAAGTAAAAATGATACATAGAAATGAGGGGAATTAGATAATTATGGATAAAATTCCTGATTCTTTTATACATAACCAGGGATCTAAATCACAAGCTAAAAGAAAAAAAAGGAAACGAACAATGAAAAAATTTAGGTTAATCATCATTTCTTTTGGGTTTCTTGTGGCATTATTTGCAGGATATTTTGTATTTAAAAACTGGAGCAGTTCCTCACAAGAGCAAAATATTGCTGAAGAGTCAAAAACTGAGACAACAAAAACCACCACAGCCACTCTTTCCGCAATTGGGGATATTTTAATTCATGACAGGGTGTATGAAAATGCTCATGTTGGGAATCAAAAATACAATTTCACTACTCATTTTGCCAATGTAAAGGACTTAATTGGAAAATCAGATATCACGATGGCCAATCAAGAATCCCTGGTTGGAGGCGTAGAAATTGGCCTTTCTTCTTACCCAACCTTTAATAGTCCAATTGAAATTGGAGAAACCTTAAAAGACTGTGGTGTTGATATTGTTTCTATTGCCAATAATCATACCCTGGATAAAGGGGAACGTGGGGTATTAAAGGGCACAGACAATTGGGACCGTTTGGCCATGCCTTATACGGGAGCATTCCGATCCCAGGATGATCGAGCCATTATTCGGACCATTGAAAAAAATGGGATTAAATTTTCTTTTCTTTCATACACCTATGGCACCAATGGCATTCCTGTCCCCCAGGGAAAAGACTATCTTGTTAACTTAATTGGGGATGGCAGTCAAATTAAAAAAGATATATCTGAAGCGAGAAAGATATCTGATGTGGTTGTTGTAAGCCTTCATTTTGGCAACGAATATCAACGGCAACCCTCTGAAGAACAAAAAACATTGGTTAAAGAATTAGCTGAGAATGGAGCAGATATCATAATGGGCCACCATCCCCATGTTCTTCAACCTGCTACCTGGATAACCCGCAGTAATGGAGAAAAAGTATTTGTTGCCTATTCTTTAGGAAACTTTATTTCTGGCCAGCGTTGGGATTATAAGGATATCGGTGGAATAATGAGAATTACTGTAGAGAAAACAGTAACAGGGGATAAAAAGAAAATTCAATTAAAAGATCCTGCTTTTATTCCTACCTTTGTTAATGGAAATTATCATGTTTCTCCTCTAGCCAATGTGAGAGAGAAAGATACGTATTATACAAAAATAGAACAACATATGAAATCATTAATGCCTGAATTAAAATTTGGCTTTTAACCGTTGAGTATTCAACGGTTTTTTCTTTTTTATGGGGTTTAAAAACCAGGGAAATTGTACAATCTAAGTCAGGAAAAAAGAAGTACGGAGGGAAAAATAATGGATGATAATCAAACAAGTTTACAATCCCAAAGTCCCCTTTCACAGGCACAACGTTCTGTAGATAAAGCAGAAAATGTAATTGTTCAGGCTTACTCACATCCTAATGAACAATCCATTCGCCAGGCGCAAAACGCCTTGGAAAAGGCACAGCGCTCCTTACAACAGGCTCAGTTAACTGAGAATCCACTGGCCATTCGCCAGGCAAGGGACCAATTTCAAACGGCTCAAGCCCATTTAGCACAATTGCAATCCCAATTGCATTAAAGTAAAGAAAAAACAAGAAACCGGGTACATCACGGTTTCTTGTTTTTTCTTTATGTACTATAATCATTTTTATATTTAAGTTATGGGGTTGGGAGGAACGTCGAGATTGTTGGATGATATATATATGTCTTTTCGCACCAGTATCGCCCGGATTAAACCTGTAAGCCGTGCCGGAGATTATTGCCCATTTTGTGATAGAATAAGCATATACGAAGAAGGAAAAGTGATTCGGGAAGAATTTCCTTTTATGCTTGTGGAAAATAAGTTTCAAACCCTTGAACACGCATATCAAATGGTGCTAATTGAAAGCGAAACCTGTGATCATGATTTATCCAATTATAATAAAGAGCATTTACATCGATTATTGCAATTTGGAGTTGGTTGCTGGAAAGAAGCAGAAGAAAGTGGCGAGTATAGTTCCGTTGTGTTTTTTAAAAACCATGGGGTTCATTCCGGTGGCTCTGTGTTTCATCCCCATATGCAGATTGTCGGGTTAAATAATATAAATTATCGAAAACATGTATACCCCCATCACTTCGTGGGATTAGTAATTGATGAAAAAGAAGGGGTGCAATTTAATTTATCCCGTTACCCTCGTTCTGGGTTTACTGAGTTCAATATTGTATTAAAGGATTTATCAGCTTTATCTCATATGGCAGATTATATTCAGGTGGCTGTTCATTATCTGTTAAATCATATGAATAAAAAATATCAGAGTTATAATATATTCTTTTATAGATTAGAAGAAGGAATTGCTGCAAAAGTAATTTTGCGTACACCAGGTTCTCCTTATTTAATGGGGTATTCTATTGTTCAAGTGCCTGATAATCAACATGAAATTATTGAGCGTGTGAAGTCGTTGTATTTTTCTACTTCTTTTGGGGAAAATACCACATAACTAAAAAACAAATAGAATTTGAGGTTTCTTTGCAATGATAAGATTGATCATCATTAGTATTATTACTATTTTTTTGATGTTTACTTTTTTAAATAATGATCATTTGTCTGCAATGACTGTTTCTAAGGTCATGGATAAAGTAGAAGATATTCCAAAAGTGGCCTGGAATAAATTATGGGGAATGTACGAAGAGTATCTTGTTGTAACTAAAGAGGATAAAGTGGTGGATTTTTCCTCTTTTACTGATGCAGTGGCTTATGCCAAAGAGCATAAAGGCAGTGAGGTTTACTTGAAAAAGGGGAACAAATTAGTTTGGTCTCAGGAAAAAAGAAAGAACTTTTCTATTCTGAATATCCCTGCCATTCCACAAAATCCTGAATTGCCCCGGGGTTGTGAAGTTACTAGTTTAACGATGATGTTACGCCATGCTGGAATTGATATCGATAAAATGACCCTGGCTGAAAAAGTGCGTAAGGATCATGCCATTCCTGTTAAAGAAAATGGGAAGTATATCTTTTTTGGCAATCCCAATGAAGGTTTTGTGGGGGATATGTATTCATTTGACAGACCGGGATTTGGAGTTTATCATGAGCCTGTTAAGGATTTAGCAGAAAAATATCTACCTGGGCAAGTCATTGATATGACAGGTGCTTATTTTGAAGATGTCCTGTACCAAATACATAAAGGATATCCTGTCTGGGTTATTGTGAATGTTGAATTCGAAAAACTTGGGCCTGAATTTTTTACTACATGGGACTCTCCAGATGGTGAAGTGACCACTACATTTAAAGAGCATTCCGTGTTAATAACGGGTTATAGTAAAAATTATGTTTATGTGAATGACCCAATTGATTCCGTCCAAAATAAAAAAATTAATATTGCTTCATTCCAAGAAGCATGGGAGCAGATGGGGAGACAAGCGATTACCTATCGTTAAAGTTTCTTTAAAGGAGAAATTGTTCAATGTGTGGATTTATAACTTTATTTAAGAAAAAAGGTGCACTTGTTAGTGAAGAAAATGTAGAAAAAATGGCCCGTGTGATGACTCATAGGGGTCCAGATGATGCGGGTTGTTATGTTCATAATCAGGTGGGGATGGGCTTTCGCAGGTTAAGTATTATCGATTTAGAACATGGTGCCCAGCCTTTCCCAAATGATACAAAAGACATTTGGCTAACATTTAATGGGGAAATCTATAATCATTTAGAATTAAAGAAATGGTTAGAGGAAAAGGGGCACGTTTTCCACACGACGTCTGATACAGAAGTGCTTTTGCGTTTGTATGAGGAGGTTGGGGAAGATTGCCCTCGCCATTTGCGGGGGATGTTTGGGTTTACTATTTGGGATCGACGTAAAAACATTCTTTTTGGTGCTCGTGACCCCTTTGGGATTAAGCCCATTTATTGGACTGAAACCTCGAACCAGTTTGTTTTTAGTTCAGAAATTAAATGTATCCTCGAAGATGAAGATCTTCCTCGTACAATGAATAGCCAATCTCTTTATCATTATCTAACCTTCCAATATGTACCAGAGCCTGAAACCATGTTTAAATATGTTCATAAGATTCCTGCAGGCCATTGCTTTAAGATTGAAAACGACCGATTAACCATTCAACCTTATTATTTTGTCGAATTCAACCCGGATAATAGCAAACCCTTTTCATATTTCGTGGAAGGAATTAGAGAAGTTCTAAGAGAATCAGTAAAAATACATCGCATCAGTGACGTTCCCCGTGGAGCTTTTCTTTCTGGAGGAATTGACTCTAGCAGCCTTGTGGCGTTATTGCAGGAACTGGAACCCACGAAGACCTTCTCTGTAGGGTTTGATAAAGAGGGGTATAGTGAATTAGACCTGGCAAGAAGTACGGCACAATATCTTGGAACAGACCATCATGAAATCCGGGTGGATGCTAAAACATATCTAAATAGTTTACCTAAATTAATCTGGCATCAGGACGAGCCACTAGCAGACCCGGCAGCTGTAGGGTTATATTTTGTTTCTTATTTGGCTAGCCAGCATGTTAAAGTCGCCTTTTCTGGCGAAGGTGCCGATGAGTTTTTTGGTGGATATAATATTTATCGAGAACCACAGGCGTTACGGGTGTTCAACATGATGCCCGTGTGGATGCGCAAATTCTTTGGTCAGGTGGGTTCGATGCTTCCTGAAGGGATTAAGGGAAGAAATTATCTCATTCGGGGCAGCATGACTGTAGAGGAACGTTTTATCGGAAATGCGAAAATCTTTACAGAAGAAGCAAAAAGGGAGATTCTTTCTTCAGAGTTATTATCTGTGGGTCGCTTTGATACTCCCCAGGATGTTACTCGTCCTATTTATGAACGAACGAAGGGTTATGATGACGTAACCAAAATGCAATATGTAGATATTCATACCTGGTTGCGGGGAGATATCCTGATGAAGGCAGATAAGATGTCTATGGCTAATTCCTTAGAATTAAGGGTGCCATTTGTGGATCCTAAAGTATTCGAGTTTGCTGCAACGATTCCAACCAAATATAAAATTGCCAATGGGACCACCAAATATGCTTTACGGGAAGCAATGAAAGATTTATTGCCTCCAGATGTGAAAATGAGAAAGAAACTCGGATTCCCTGTTCCTATCCGGGTTTGGTTACGGGATGAGTTTTATCAATGGGCTAAAGAGACCATTGAATCATCTCAAGTAGATGCTTATATTAATAAGAATGCTGTTCGTGCCATGTTAGAAATGCATAAAGAGGGAAAAGGTGATTATAGCCGTAAACTTTGGACCATACTGGTATTTATGGTGTGGCATCAAATTTTCGTGGAACGTCATGAACTTGTCGCTCCAATCGATGAATTGATTGCCCAATAATACAAAATGGAATAAAGGGGGCTTTATATTTTATGTTTAGATGGAGGGGAACTGTACCTCTTTTAGTGGCTGCTGTTGTTTTTGGATTGTTTTTTTCTTATCAGTTTGCAGTAGCTATGGTACAAGCCTCTAATTTAGGAACATATGAAAATAAAGAGTTAGGTTTTTCTCTAAAAATCCCTAAATCCTGGAACGATAATTATGAAGTGAAAGTTGTGGAGAAAAATGAAGATGGATATAAAGCTCTTCTTTTTTTCGAAAAAAGGTATCATTATCCAATTTTACAAATTGCAATTATACCTGAATCTGAATATGGTTCATATGCAAAGACCCTATACTCCAATTTAGGGGAACAAGATGGTTTAATTTACGGAGCTATGGTGTCACCGGAAACGTTATTTTTAACTGATAAAGATGGGAATAAACAAGAAGTAACCTATATAACGGAAATGCTAAGTGACATACAGGAAGCATTGCGCAATAAAGAATATACGATTATTAAACTAGGGAGCTGAAAAAGCTCCCTTTTTCGTACTTATTAATTTTCTTGATTAATAAACTATTGATTTCTATGAATCTATCTATTATAATAGGTTTTGTTGACTTTAAGTGGCCTGTTGGAGAAGCGGCTTAACTCACATGCCTTTCACGCATGCATTCAGGGGTTCGAATCCCCTACGGGTCACCATTTGGAGGATTAGCTCAGCTGGGAGAGCATCTGCCTTACAAGCAGAGGGTCGGCGGTTCGATCCCGTCATCCTCCACCATTTTAATAAATTATCGCGGGGTGGAGCAGTTGGCAGCTCGTCGGGCTCATAACCCGAAGGTCGCAGGTTCAAGTCCTGCCCCCGCAACCATTAAATTCAATCTTTCTACGTCGAATTAACTTCTTCGTTAGAATGAGATGTGGAGTACCCGAAGGGGTGCAACCATTATTTATTCGAGATACACTTCTATTATATAGAAGTGTTTTTTTATTTTTCTTAAATAAAAAAACCCCATCAATAGTTGATGAGATTTTTTTATGTCGTATTGTAAGTAGGTTTTATTAGGCATTTACAATTTCTATGATATAAAAAATAATGAAAATCAGCATTAAAATACCGAAAGATGCACCCATACCTACTGCAGATTCAACAACATCATGTTGTTCTTTGTTTTTTGCCATGACGGTCACCTCCACTCAACCCCAATTTGAAAATACGAATTAATTTTAACAAATGATAATATATCCTGCAATGACCTTCCTCAATTTTCATTTTTCTCTTTTAGTATTCTGGATGCTGTTTTGGGACGGGAAGTAATGATTCCTTGTACACCTATCTCAATCATTTTTTGAATGGTTTCTTTATTATTTACATGATAAGGGATGACTTTCATGTGGTGTTCCTTTGATGTTAATACCATTTTTTCTGTCACTTGTGAGACAGGGGGATGGATATAGGTACAATTATATTTTTCAGCGAATTCCCAGGGGGAATCTAAATAGCCAAAATAAAGAAGGGCTAATGGAATGCTTGAATCTAACTCATTTATGATTTGTAGGCTTAAAGGATTAAATGTTGAAATCACTGTTTTATTTGCAACATTATATTTTTTAATGAGGCGAATAACCTGATGTTCTAATCCGTTATTTCCGGAGAAAAAATTTTTTAGTTCAATATTTAAGGCGATCTTCTTTTTTGATGCGAAAGATAATACCTCTTCAAGAGTTGGAATAGCTAATCCTTTGAATTGTTTTCCTTTCCAAATCCCTGCATCCCATTTTTTGATTTCTTCATAAGTATAATTGCTTATTTTTCCTCGTTTATTAAAAATGCGATCCAGACGCCAATCGTGAAAAATAACAACTCTCTTGTCTAGGGTCAACTGAACATCCAATTCAATTCCGTTTGCGCCAGCGAGGATTGCTTTCTCGAAAGACAACATTGTATTTTCAGGATATTTGGTTGAGGAACCCCGATGGGCATAAATAAGAAAGGGTTCAACCATACTGGTCCCACCTTATTGTGTTCTCATTTAGTAATGGTATTCATATTACAAAAAAAATAGCACATTTATAATTGTTTGAATTTTTTAAAGGTTTTATAATGTAAGAACTATACTTTTTAAGGGAGGGCACAAAACATGTTTGATGCTCCGTGGTATGAAAAGTCCTTTCAAAGGGAATATGAAGTTTTGTATCAACACAGGGATGATTTATCAGCCCGTACTGAAATTCATTCCCTTATTCAAGGTTTGGACTTGCCCAAAAGGGGCAAGGTTCTTGATGTTTGTTGCGGAAGCGGAAGACACGCAAGGGTTTTAGATGAATTAGGATATGAAGTCACTGGTGTGGATTTATCTTCCTATTTATTAGATATAGCCAGGAAAAAAGATCCTAAAAATCGTATTTGTTATGAAAAATGTGATATAAGAAACATTTCATATGATAGGGAATATGACATCGCATTTAATTTATTTACCAGTTTTGGGTATTTCTCTTCAGATGAAGAAAATGAATTGACCATTCAACGGATTGTTTGTTCCGTTAAACCCGGGGGATATGTAGTTATTGATTATTTAAACCCTGACTTTGTAAAGGATTGTTTAGTTCCTCATTCGAAAAGGAAAGTGGGTGAAATTGAAATTGAGGAAAAAAGATGGGTGGATGATTCTTTTGTTTATAAACAAATTACTTATAAGGATTTTCAAGTAACGAAGAAATTAATAGAAAGAGTTCGGCTTTATTCCTTTGCAACTATGAAAAATTTTCTGGAAAAAGCAGGGGTTATAGATATGATTTTATTCGGAGATTACGAATTAAAACCCTACTCCAAAGATAGCGCCAGAATGATTATTTATGGAAGAAAAAGGTTCTGAAAATTTTATTTTCAGAGCTTTTTTTTGTATATATCCCATGCTATAATAACCGTGTTAGTTAAGCTTACATAGTTAGTTACGAGAGGTGACATTTCTGATGGATGCAAAATTAGATGATGAAAGTGAAATGGAACAAAGTGCATTGAACCCCCTTGCGTTGTTAAATGTCTTAGAACAAATGCGATTTAAACGGGAAAAATTAATTAAGAATTTAAACCAAAAAATAGAGATCTATGAGAAAAAAAAGGTACAGGAACAAGTGGCTTATCACAAAATGTCTGCCTTTCGTAAATTATTAGCCGCAAGAACCCCGGATCATCATTTGGCAGTAGAATACTTAGTGTATGTAAAACAACCTTTGGAAGAAATTGAGAAACTAAACAGAGAGATTAGTCTGATCGCCTGGATGGCCGACAAAAAAGAAATCTTACCTCAGTTTAAGGCTGAAGTGATTTACTTCACAAATAAGGATGCATGAGGATGCAGATTCAAGTTTTCTAATATGGGAAGGATGAATTCGGGTTATGAAATTGGAAACATTAAGTATTGGACTGGATACCATTTGGATTGTGTTAACAGCTGCGATGATTTTATTAATGGAAGGCGGGTTTGCATTACTAGAAGCAGGGTTTGTCCGCAGGAAAAATTCTGTAAGCATAATCATGAAGGTTTTTGCAGACCTTACTTTTGGTGCACTTATATTTTATTTTATTGGTTTTGCATTAATGTACGGAAAAGATTTGTATTCCATGATTGGCACGACAGGTTTTGCTTTAAAGGGTGATCTAAGCCATTTAACATACTTATTTAGCCATGAAACTTTTTTTGTATTCCAAACTGCTTTTGTTATTGCGGTTATATCCATTGTGTCTGGTGCCGTTGCAGAAAGAATAAACTTTCGTTCTTATCTTCTTTTTATTATTGCTATGACAGGAATTATATATCCTATATCGGGCCACTGGGTTTGGGGGGGAGGCTGGTTAGCCCAATTGGGATTTCTTGATTTTGCCGGTTCTGCAGCTATTCATGCTCTGGGTGGATTTAGTGCCCTGGCAGCTGCTAAAATATTAGGTCCCCGAATTGAAAAAATGGGAAGCAATTTTGGCAATCGAATTATAATACCTAGTAATCTTCCCCTGGCTTCTGTAGGAACTTTTCTTCTCTGGTTTGGCTGGTTTGGTTTTAATGCTGGATCAACATTAAGTGCCACCGATGGACGAATTGGCCATATCGCCATGACTACGATGTTAGCGGCTTCATCTGGAGGAGCAATCACCTTATTATATACTCTTTTTCGGTATAAAAGGGCAGATGCGCCATCCGTAATCAATGGGTCTTTAGCAGGATTGGTTGGCATTACAGCTGGATGTGCCTTTGTAAGCAATGATGCAGCTATTATAATTGGAGCCAGTTGTGGGCTGGCAATGATGTTAGCCACCTATTTATTGGATAAATGGGGAATTGATGACCCGGTTGGTGCATTTCCTGTCCATGGTGTTTCAGGAATTATTGGGACCCTGGCAGTTGGTTTGCTTGCCGATGAAAATGGATTATTCCATGGCGGAGGATTGCATTTATTAGGTGTTCAAACCCTTGGCATAATTGTGATTAGTATATGGGGATATTTTTCCACTGTTTTTTTTCTCAAGATTATATCACGTATAGTGCCTCTGCGTGTTTCTGCTGAGGAAGAAAAAATTGGGCTCGATGTTGTGTCCCATGGAATTTTAGCGGTATCAGATAAAGATTCCATTTCTATGGACAAGTACAAATCGTGAAAATGTTCACAAAGTCATCACCCAATTTATCAGGATTGAGTGGTAAAATAAATTTAATAAAAGTTGCACTTATGCACAGAAAAAGGCCAGAACTTCTAACGTCCTGGCCTTTTTTAAACCAAGATATGAAGTTTAGCGACCGCCACTAAGTTGTTGTTGGGCCATTTTAACTAAACGTTTTGTAATTTCCCCACCTACAGATCCGTTTTGGCGAGAGGTGGTATTTGCACCAAGTTGAACTCCAAATTCGGTTGCAATTTCGTACTTCACTTGATCTAAAGCTTGATTTGCTTGAGGTACAATAAGATTATTAGAGTTTGCCATATTAATCACTCCTTTATAAAATGTTACAAAGGTTTTTAACCTTGTATTGTTATTGTCACTAAAGTTAAAATAAATTAATCAGGTATTTTTATGAAAAAGGATGATGGTGGATGGAATCATTACAATTGCTTATTTATTTTGGGGGACTAGTAACTGCTAGTATTGCCTCTATTGCTTACTTGATTACTAATAAAACCTGGATAGCATCAGCTATTATTTTACCAATGTTTGTTTTCATCTCTTTTTATTCAGATTTCCAGGTATATGTAATATTAATTGGTGTAGGATTTGCTCTTCTTAGCTATTTAATTTCTTTAGCCATTAAGATGTTAATGACAAAAGATAAGAAATCTGCTAGTTAATTTTTTCTTTCTTAAGAAAGGGAGTGTCCATATGAAACAAATCGTTTGTATCCATTGTGGCAAAACAGTAGCAGGTGAACAGAAGTTTGAAGTGAAATGTTATCATTGCGGAAAGTATGTTTACCTTACCGAAGGGCTTACACCACTAGATGAGAAAAAACAGTTGCAAACAATGGCATCCCAATTTGCATATGCATATGTTCCACGGAATGTACGTGCATATGTGGATAAATTCGGATTATCTCAATCTGGACCAACTACATTAAAATGGTTTAGAGAACATGAAGAAAATGTGAAAATGGAAATTGAAAATTTCCTCGAACTCCAGGTAAATGAAGATGCTTTAAGGAACCTTCATGAACGTTATCAAGGAGATAAGCCATTTATTTTATTTATTCTCGATGAATTAAAGTTTCCCATTGACCGTGCCCAGTTAGAGTGGAACAATGTTGATACTGATAATTATGAATTTTAATGGAAATTTTATATGAAATGGCCGTCCATAAGGGCGGCCTTTTTATATGCTATTTTTCGATATCCAAAATATATAATTCTGCAGGGTATTGCACCAAATGACAAGGGGTGTTAGATTAAAGACATAAAATATTCACAAATATAGAGAGATGCGGTGAGAGTGGAATGATTGAAGCAGTGGTTCAACCATCATTATCCAAAGGGGTATTATACCAACGATTGGGTAAACTCGCCGGAGAAATGCTTCGTGCGGGAGATACTGGCAATGCGAAGAAGATTGCACAGTTACAGGAGAAACTAAAGGGAAATGAAATCACCATTGCTTTTTGCGGACATTTTTCTGCAGGAAAAAGCAGTATGATTAATGCGTTAATGGGGAGTGAAGTGCTCCCATCGAGCCCGATTCCTACCAGTGCAAATGTTGTAAAAATTAAAACTGGGGAAAAGGGAGCTCGTATCTTTTTAAAAGAAGGAGAATCCGTTGATTTTATTGGAGAATATGATATAAATGAACTGAAAAAGTATGCAGTAAATGGTAATGAAGTAGAAACCATTGAATTGCATCATCCTTCTAATTTGTTAAATGTTCCTGTTAGTATCATGGATACGCCAGGTATTGACTCTACAGACAATGCCCATAAAGTTGCAACAGAATCATCAATGCACCTTGCTGATGCTATATTTTATCTTATGGATTATAACCATGTACAATCTGAGGTTAATTTCCAATTCACAAAAGAATTAAAAGATAAAGGAAAGCACATTTATCTGGTTGTGAATATGATTGATAAACATGTTGAATTTGAGTTGCCTTTCTCTGAATATTGCCAGAGTGTTATTGATGCTTTCCATCATTGGCATATTGAACCTGATGGATTGTTTTTTACTTCTTTAAAAGTTATGAATCATAAGGAAAATCAATGGCCTTTGTTATTAAAGAAAATGGGTGAAATATTTAATAATAACGAGGGAATTGTAGATAGCGTACAACAATCTGCCGGGTATGTAATTGAAGACCATCGAAAATATTTGCATACCCTCCATTTAGAACAGAGAATTGTTTATGAACAGGTATTAGGTGACCTTTCTCCAGAAGAGGCACTTCTGCAATATCACGAACAAAGCAAAGACTTAAAATCTCTTTTAACACCTTTTGAAATGTTGGAAAATGAAGGGAAAAAGGGGTTGCAAACTTTATTGGATAATGCTCCCCTTACTCCGGCAACAACACGGGAAAATGCACGATTGTTTCTGGAAAGTCAACAGGATGGATTTAAGGTTGGTTTGTTATTCTCTGGAAATAAAACAAAAGAGGAACAAAATCGCCGTTTGGATCAATTTTATGAAGACATTTCAGAAAAAGCTTCAGTCAATCTTGAATGGCATGTAAAAGAGTTATTGCGAAAAATCGGGGAAAAATTCGATATTAAAGATGCTGTTTACCAGGAAAAAACTGTTTCTTTTTCTGTTCCATTTGGCAAGGATTTAGTAATGGGATGTGTGAAACTTGGTGCAAGGGTAAATGGGGATTATATTCTCAACTATACAAAAGAGTTGTCTGAAAAAATTAAGTTACTTTATCGCAGAGAGGTTCTTTCCCTTTTTGATGAAACATTACAAAGAATGAAAAATCAATTGTCAGAACCTATTGCCAGAGCACAAGCGAAAGTAGAAGCATCCACAACATTAAAAAATGCTGTTAATGCTTTACAATCCATGGCAGCTAAAGAAGAAATGAGCATAAGAAAATTAGAGGAAATCCTTAATGTGGGCACGACCGATGAGGATCCTTCTTTTCTTTTAGATGAAGAGGAGAAAAAAGTTTTAACTTATATGGATCCTGTAGATGTTAGAACACCAATGTCTTTAAAAGAGAAAAAAGTGCCCCTTGCTTTGCATAAATCCGACAATGAAGGGGATGTAAAATCCTCTGAAAAGGTCATTAAAAAGGATTATAAAGGTGAGCTTTTACAAACTGCTGAAAAACTAAAAAAAGGTGCCCAAATTGTTCAAGATCTTCCGGGGTTAAGAGGTTCAGCATTTCTCATGGAACAAAGGGCTGAGCGATTGGAACAAAGTCGCTTTACTGTCGCTTTATTTGGGGCTTTTAGTGCGGGGAAATCTTCTTTTGCAAATGCATTAATGGGTGACTTAATCCTGCCTGTTTCGCCGAATCCCACAACGGCAGCCATTAATAAAATCTTGCCTCCTGATACAGAAAACCCACATGGGAGCGTAAGGGTAAGATTAAAGTCTTTACAAGATGTAGAAAATGACTTATTTGTTTCCTTAGAGGTGTTTGAACAAAAAGCAGCAACGATTGAAGAAGGTATTAAACAAATTGAAAAAATAGATCGTTCTGAGATTCAGCCAGCAGCAAAACCTCATTATAGTTTCCTTCGAGCTGTGGCAAAAGGATATCAAGATGTTGAAAATCATTTGGGAATAGATTTAATTATTGGAATTGAAGAGTTTCAACAATTCGTTGCTAAAGAAGAAAAGGCTTGTTTTGTTGAATGGATTGAATTGTATTATGATTGTCCATTGACCCGCCAGGGAATTGTTCTTGTAGATACCCCTGGGGCAGACTCCATTAATGCCCGTCATACTGGAGTGGCTTTTGAGTATATTAAAAATTCAGATGCGGTGATTTTCGTTACCTATTACAATCATGCCTTTTCCCATGCGGATCGGGAGTTCCTTATTCAATTGGGCCGGGTAAAGAGTGCTTTTGAATTAGATAAAATGTTCTTCGTAGTAAATGCTGCGGATCTTGCCCATTCTCAGGAAGAGTTAGATGGGGTAGTGACTCACGTAAAAGAGAATCTGGAGTCCTGTAGCATTATTAAACCACGCATTTATCCTGTATCCAGCCAAACTGCTTTATTGGCCAGAATGGCGGAAAATGGACCTTTGCTTGAATCTGCAGAAATGACTTTACGTAATCGTTTGCACCTTGGAGAGGATCAACCTTTCCCAGAAACAGAGGAAACATTGCGTATTGCAGGTCTAAAACATTTTGAAGATGAATTTATTTCCTTTACTCTTGATGAATTAACCCAAATTTCCATTAACTCAGCTTTGGAAGAAATGAAACGGACTACTGGATTGCTGGGAGAATTGATTCTCAAGGCCCGTCAAGATGTTAAACAAAGGGAAGAACAGGCTAATCAGGCACGGGAAGAAAAAGTTAAATCAATGGAATTGATTCAATTATTGGATTCATCTATTGAAAGCCGTACCTTAGAAAAAGAAATCAACGAGTTATGTTATTATGTGAAACAGCGGGTTATGTTACGTTTCAGAGAAGCGTTTCGTTATGCTTTCAATCCAGGGACGATCAAAAATGATGGACGCAGCATGCAAAAAATTCTGCAAGGATGCCTGGATGAATTGGTTCATTTTATTTCCTTTGATCTTTCCCAGGAAATGAGAGCTACTGCATTGCGGGTAGAGAAGTATATGGGGAAATCTGGCACCCAACTTCTCGAAAAATTAGAGCGCCATATTAACCGGGATGACTTCCATGTGCACCCATGGGAAAGCAAAACTTTTGCTACACCTGAATTTGAAAGTACTCTTCCTAAAGAAATGGTTACCTCTTTTAAAGGGACATTGAGTATATTTAAATCAACAAAACAATTCTTTGAGCAGGGCGGACAGGATCAAATGAGACAAAAACTGGAGGAACAATTCCAGGCTCCTGTACAAACTTATGTGGATTATGCAAAACAAATTCTGTTGGCATATTATGTCCAAGAGTATATTGACCAGATTGAGAAGGCGAAGGAAAGAACAACCAGTGATTTATCTGATCATTTTACTGCTTTAATTGCAGCTTTAACCATGGATTTAGATCCAGCTGTCCTTGAAGATACCTATAATAAGTTGAAACAGTTTATTCACTAATGTGTCATTAGACTTTTGCATCCCCTTTGTTTACTATTAGTAAAGGAGATATATTAAAAAGGGGATGCAGTCTTATGAATAGAAAAAAAGGATATATGGTATTACTTCTCCTAATGGTTTTACTTGGATTGACAGCCTGTACAGGGGAAAATAGCGATCTGGCATCAAAAGATGGATTTCAAATAGATTTCATCCATCCAGAACAGGTCACTTCAGGTAAAATAACAGAATACACAGTGAAAATAATGAAAGATAATCAGCCATTAGAAAATGCTGAAATCCTTGTTTCTCTGGAAATGGTTGAAATGGATCATGGAAAAAATGGTTTTCTCGGCAAGATGACTGAGCCAGGTGTATATAAAGGGGAAGCAGTACTGCCTATGGGTGGAGAATGGACTGCCTATGTTAAAGTGAAATCTGGTGAAACACAAACAACGAAATCTTTTAACTTTGATGTTAAGGGAGATATGTTGAATACAGATGAATTGCAAAAAGTTGGCCTTGATAAAAACGGGGCTAAAATAGATCCTGATTTTTAAACGGTTGCATATAGCAACCGTTTATTTTCATTCCTCCAATTTAACAAATAATAAATGAATTTTTGTGGTAAAATCTTTAGAGAAAATAAAAATAAAACCAAACTAAGAAGTAATGCTAAAATTGAAGTTCGGATGGAGAAGTTTCCATTTTATCTTTTCAGACAAACAATGACAAATTGTGTGAAAGTTAAAAAATTTCAAATTTTAGAACATTAGATAAAACAAAATTATTGCTATTTAAGTTGTAACAAATTTGTTACAATTAGAATAAGCATTTAAACTTCTTATTTGGTAGGAGGGTACCTTATGACTGAAACTCAGTTGAGAGAACTATGTGAGGAGTCCTACAACCGTTTAAAAAAAGTTTGTATGGAACTAGAAAAGTTTTTAAACAGTACTACTTTGCCTCAATTATTGAGTGCATCGCCCCAACAAGAGGAATATGAACCTTATTATAAGAGTTATCTTTCTGACTTGAGACACTTGCTAGTAAATAGTGAAAACGCTTACGAGAGATTAGGCATTACGTTGAGAAGAGCTAAATTTAATAAAGAGTTTGCTGAAGAGAATTTATATCTTGTATATCATACTTGCATCAATTTATTCTTCTATCCAAAAGGAGAAGTTTATGAAGAGGATGGACGGAATTCTTATACAGGACGGGATGCCATTCTATTCCGTAAGGAAGTTACCCTGGAATTAAAAGCCTTAACCCTGGGGCTCTCTAAAACCTTCGAATACCTTCGTGATGAATTGCAATATTACGAAACAGATTATGTGACTATGAAACGAATGAAGTCAGCAAGTAAGTAAAATAAGTAAAGGTTGCCGTAATGTCTACGGCAACCTTTTTGTCTTCTTTGCATCCTTTAATGAAACAATTGATTAAAGAATCTTTCCCTTAGTTGTTGAAAAAATCCTTTATTGCGGACAGGAGCAGTATGACGGCTTGATTGTTGGACATAACCCGCTTTGGCTAACTCCAGGGCTTTTGCAACATTGATTATTCCATACCCATAATAATCGTCTCGACCTTTTGTTCCTAAATCCTGAGAAGAATATTTAATAATACTCATGACCTGATCATTTTTTAAACTTGGATTCACAGAACGAATGAGTGTAGCAAGGCCTGTAACATGGGGACATGCCATTGAAGTGCCAGATAACTGTGCATATTCATGATCAATATAGGTACTGGGAATGTCTACTCCTGGGGCAACAATGTCCACTGATTGTCCGTAGTTTGAAAAAGATGCTCTGTTTTTATTGCCATCAATGGCTGAAACACCAATCACTTCAGGATAAGATGCCGGATAACTGGGTTGATTGGAATTATCATTTCCCGTGGCAGCAATCATAACTACATCTTTTGTATAAGCATATTTAATAGCATCATGAAGAACCTGGGATGGGTTATAATTTCCTACACTTAAATTAATGACTTTGGCTCCGTTGTCTGTAGCCCATTTAATTCCTTTGGCTATATCAAAGGAAGAACCACTTCCATCTGCACCAATTCCTTTTATAGGAATGATTGGATTATACCATGTCATACCAGCGATACCTTCTTTGTTATTTATATGGGCTGCGATAATTCCTGTGACATGGGTACCATGGCCATTGTCATCATTTGCGTTTCTAGACCCTGTTAACACATTGTATCCTGTGGTTAATTTTCCTTTGAATTCAGGATGGCTTAAATCAACTCCAGTATCGATTACCGCTACTTTAACAGTATCCTTCCCTTTACTGATATCCCATGCCTTTTCCATATCTATAATAGGCATATTCCATTGATAACTGGGATAAAAAGTGTCGTTAGGCACTATATTTGGCAATAAGAGGTAATGAGGTTCAGTAAATACTACATTTTTTCGTTTAGAAAAGAAATCCACTAAATAATGAGTGGATCTATTTTTTGATTTAAAAATATAAATTTTGTCATGATGTATAGCACCTTCTCCATTGATTGCTGAGGAGAGAGTTTTCAATTCTTGACTGCTTAGATGTTGGTTAAACTTGACGGCAACTTCATTTTTCATGTAATGGCTTTTATCCTGGCTATTATGATGAATCGTAACAATACGAGTGCTTTGTTCAAGTTTTTTTCTTGCATCAATGACCTGCTGAATATTATTAATTTTAGAAGTTGGAGCTTTGACCTTGTGTAGGCTTTGGTTTTTTGTAGGTTTTCCCCCTTGAATTTGGGTGCGTGGCAACGTGCGATTAAGCATAAAAACAGCAGCAACCACCATTAAGGCGAGGGCACCAAACACAATTCTGCGCGATTTCAATTGAAAACTCCCCTTTTATTACATGATTTGTTTAATAGGATGAGGAATTTTCCCAACTTTTATAAAAGGTTTTTTTTGGGTAGATAATAACCTTTTTATGGTGAAAAAAGGGTGTCGAATATGCACGAAATAATAGAAATAATAAAAAATTCTTTATATTTAGAAGTTTGCTCTGTACAAACTGTCGAATTGTATGGTAAAGTTGTACTATAACAAGTTGTTATATAATAAAGAAAACTTGGCTGATGTCAAGCCTTTAGGTGACGGCGGCAGACCTAGTTGCACTTATACTATAAGAATAAAATTTTTATAAAATCTTATAGTGTAAAAAAAGACAAAAAATATGCAGATGGGGGTAACGGAAGTGACAACAAAGCAAAAACCGCAGG